>JBDTOO010000164.1:0-2516 GCA_039933215.1 Acidobacteriota bacterium | reverse complement strand
CCGGGACACGACAGCTGGGTCATCGGGGATGAGCGGTACGTGTCGCTCCATTTCGCGGGCGCGGACCACTACGCGGCGCGGTGACCCGCCCGCGACGCCTGCGAGGAAGACACCCCGCCTTTCTCCTCTCCCCCCGCGCACCGGGGGGAGAGGGCGGGGTGAGGGGGGCGGTGCTTTCAGCCGCGCTCGGACTGGATCGAGAGGCTGGCTACTCGTGACGCGTCGAGCGCGAGTCGCTCTCGATCGAGAAAGACCTCCTCACCCTGACCCTCTCCCCCGAGTCCGGGGGAGAGGGGAAGCGCTTCTTTCTTTTTCTCAGCGCGGAACCCGCTCGTACACCCGCAGAAAGAACCGCGGATCGCCGACCGGCGCTCCCGGCGGCGCATCGCCGAAGGACGCCGCCAGGCGGTAGTGCTTCGCCACAGCTCCCCGAATCTGCCTCGCGTAGTCCTCGCCGAAAGCCGTTTTCCCGAACGCCGCCGTCGGCTGGTTCGCGAGGATCAGGAAGCGCGGGCCCGCGCCCTCGATCCGCGCGGCGACTTCGCCCTCGCGCCGCGCGTCGAGGTGGCCCGGCAGGATCTGCTCCTCGCGGAGCGGGTTCCGAAGGCCCGTGGCGAAATTGAACAATCCCCCCTCCGGAAAACCCGCCACCCCGTCGCCCGGCCGAGCCTCCGCCGCCAGGAAGGCGAGCGTTCGGGCGACCGGCGCGGCCTGCGCCGCGGGCAGCCGGAGCGTGCCCGCCGCGGTCTCGACCGAAGGGAAGCGATCCGCGGGATGGAACCGCGCCCCGCGCGTGATGGCGAGGATCGCGCCCGCGCCGAAGACGCCCGCGACGAACGCCTTCGCTCCCCGGGGAAACGCCGCGCGCAGGGGCAGCACGTCGAGCGCGAGCACGGCGGCCGTCGCCGCGAGCCCCGGGAAAGCGAGGACGGAGTAGGGAGTCGTGATGCGCCCGTACGCGAGCCCGAACAGGACCCGCGACGCCGCGGCGGCCGAGAACGCGAAGAGGAGAAACCGGGCCCGGCCGCGCGCGTCGAGCGGCGCGCGCAGCAGCAGGAGAGCCGCCACGGCGCTCAGCGCCGGCATCGGGGCCAGAAGCGGCGGCAGGCGGTCCTCGATCTGCGCGCCGGGTCCCGCGGCCAGAAAGAGAACGATCCCGCCGACGAGAATCCACGCGCCCGCGACGACGGCGCGCGGACGCCGGCCCGCCGCGTCCGATCCGAACGCGAGCGCGACGGCGACGATCCCCGCGGCGAGGACGAGCGCCGTCGCGACGGCGCTGGCGGATCCCGCGGGATCCGCGAAGCCGGACATCATGCGGTAGACGTTCCGCCACTCCGCGGGCGGGGAGAAGAGCGCGAGAGGCCCCTCGGGAGCGAAGGCGGAGAGCGGAAGCCCGGCGGCGGCGATCGCCCACCCGATCGCTGCACCCGCGACACCCAGGCCGACCCCGGTCGCGGCGCGGCGCCACTCCGCGCTGCGGTCTTCCGAGCGCAGCGCGGCGGCGAGCATCAGGATCGCGGCCGCGACGCCAATCTCCGGCTTCGCGAGGAGGGCGAGCGCGATGCCCGCCGCGACGGCGGCGCGGGACCGGCGCGAAGGCGGACCGGCGGCCGCGGCCAGCGCGGCGAACGCGCCGGCCAGCGCCCAGAGCGCGCCGAACGAGTAGGGGAAGAGAAACGAGCCGCCGTTCGGGCTTCCGACGCAGAGCGCCGCGGCCCAGATCGCCGCGGCGAGCGCCGAGAGCCGGCTTCCGGCCCGCACCGTCAGGCGCGCGAGCGACAGGAAGAGGAGAGCCGCCGCGAGCGCCCCGACCGCCTCCAGGACCGCGAACTTCCGCCCGAAGATCGAGATCGCCGCCGCGTTGATCCACGGCCCGGCGGGCCCGTAGTAGTAGACGACGTCGCGATAGAGCCGCTCGCCCGCGGCGAGCCGCGCCGGGACGTTCATCTCGCGCGAGGAGTCGACGAACGGCAGGATCCAGGTCCGCCACGCTGCCGCGGCGGAGAGCACGCCGGCGATCCCGACGAGCAGGGCGCCCGCCCATCCCGGCAGCCCCGCGCCGGTTCCGGACGCGGACCCACCGGCGGGCGGACCGGAGCGATGCAGCATGGGTGCGCCGATCTTACCCGCCGCCGGGCGCCGCTCTGTTAGATTCGGCCGCCATGCCGGTCACCCACGCGATCCTCCTCGGCGTCGTCCAGGGACTCACCGAATTCATCCCGATCTCCTCGACGGCCCACCTCGCGATCACGCAGTGGCTCCTCGGCATCCGCGACCCCGAGCTCGCTCTCCCGTTCGACCTCGTGCTGCACCTGGGGACGGCGCTCGCGCTGATCGTCGCGACGTGGCGGCTGCTGATCGGCATCGCGAACGAGGCTCTCCGCGCCGCGACCGGTCGCCCGCCGCTCGACGAGACGGACCGGGCGCTCATCGTCCCGATCGTCGTGGGGACGATCCCCGGCGTCCTCGCGGGCCTCTTCCTGCTGAAGCGCTTCCAGGCGTTCCGGACTCCC
>JBDTOO010000163.1:0-2579 GCA_039933215.1 Acidobacteriota bacterium | reverse complement strand
GCCCCGGTCGCATCGCGAATAGTCTCCGCGCGATTCCGCGCGGAGGAGGTTCGCGATGCGGGAGGCCGACGGTCGCACAGCGACCCAAAGGCCGACGGTCACCCCGCAAACGAGCCGGGGTCCTCGACCGCGCGGCGATGGAGGGCCTCGTCGATATTCCGGCCCGTGACGAGGAGCACGACGGGCTGCGCGAGGTCGGCGCTCTTCGCGTAGAGAGCGAGGGCCGCGGCGGCCGCCCCTTCCGCCCGGATGCCGGCGGAGGCGTACGCGCCGACCGCCTGCGCGATCTCTCTTTCGGAGACGAGGCGCACCTCGTCGGCGACGCGCAGGATCCTGTCGACGGCCGACGGGATCGCGACGCGGACGGCCAGGCCGTCCGCGAAGGTCCCCTGGATGCCGCAGGGCACCGCCCGCCCGGCCCGGAAGGCGAGGCCCATCACGGGCGACGCCGACGACGCCACCCCCACGACGGCGGTCGAGGGCGATTGGCTCCGGATCGCCTGCCCGACTCCCGCGAGCAGCGCCCCGTTTCCGAGCGGGACGACCACGGTGCCGGCGGGTTCCTCCGACTGAGACACGATCTCCTCGCCGATCGCCGCGTAACCGCCGAGCTGCTCCGGATCGGCGCCGTCCTCGAAGAACGCGAAGCCCGACCCGCCGGCGAAGGCCTTCCCTCGCTCCTTCGCCTCGTCGAGGTCCGCCCCCTCCTCGCGAGCCTCCGCGCCCTGCGCGGCCAGAAACTCGAGCTTCGTGCGGGACGCGCCCTCGGGGACGTAGACGATCGCCCGCATGCCGGCGCGCGCCGCGGCCCAGGCGGCGGCCGCGCCATGGTTTCCCGTCGAGGCCGTGACGACGACCGCCGCGCCGCGCTTTCCGTACGCGAAAACGGCGGGCAGAGCACCGCGCCACTTGAAGGCGCCGAGCTCGTGCAGGTCCTCCCGTTTCAGGAACAGCGCTCTCCCGGCCGAGAGGACGTCGGGCGCTCGTTCGAGCGGGGTCGGAAGCTGCACGCCGCATTGTGCCGCGTTTTCCCCCCGCGCCGTCTCGAGCGCCGCTGCCTCCGGCGAAGTAAAATGCGCCCGTGCTTCCGAGCCCTGTCCCCGTGCCTGCGCCCGGCTCGATCCGGCCCTACAGCGTCTCCGAGCTCCTCGCCGAAGTCGGGCAGGCGCTCCGCTCGTCGTGGCGGGACATCTCCGTCGCGGGCGAGATCAGCCGCTGGGAGCTGCGCGGCGGACACGGCTACTTCAGCCTGAAGGACCGGAACGGATGCCTCTCGGGGATCATCTTCGCGTCCGATTTGCGGCGGGTGAAGTTCCCCGTCGAAGCGGGCCAGGAAGTCGTCGTTCGCGGGTCGCTCGACCTCTGGGCGCCGCAGGGGCGGTTCCAGATCAAGGCGGTCGGGATGGAGCCCGTCGGAGCGGGGGCCCTTCAGCTCGCGTTCGAACGATTGAAGGAAAAGCTCGCCGCGGAAGGCCTCTTCGAGAAGTCGCGGAAGCGGCGGATCCCGCTGCTCTCGAACCGCATCGCCGTCGTCACCTCGCCGCAGGGAGCCGCGGTGCGCGACATCTTGAACGTCGCGCGGCGCCGCTTCGACGGTCTCTCGATCACGATCTATCCGGCGCGCGTCCAGGGGGCGGGGGCGGCGGCGGAGATCGCGGAGGGGATCCGGGCGTTCAACCGGCGCGGCGGCTTCGACGTGATCATCGTCGCGCGGGGCGGCGGCTCGGCCGAAGACCTGGCCGCGTTCAACGACGAGAGGGTCGCAAGGGCCCTCGCCGCCTCGGCGATCCCGACGATCTCCGCGGTCGGCCATGAGACGGACTGGACGATCGCCGATTTCGTGGCGGACCTGCGCGCGGCCACTCCGTCCGCCGCGGCCGAGCAGGTCGTCGCGCAGAAAGAGGAGCTGGCCCGCCGGATCGCCGGCGGGTTGTCGCGGATCGGGCGCGCGATGTCGTCGTTCCTGCGCGGCCGCCGGGGCGACCTCGCCCGGCTCTCCCGCGCCGAGGGACTCCTCGCGTTTCGCTACAGGCTGAGGGAGAAGCGGGAGCTCGTCGTGCAGAGCCGGGCGGCGCTCGTCTCGATCCTGGAGCGCCGGCCCGCCGACTACGGCGCGCGGATCGCTCGGGCGCGGACCGCGCTTCGGGCGTTTCCGCGGGCCGCGGAGCTCGGCCGGAAAGCGGATGCCGTACGGAGCCTGAGATCCCACCTCGAGCGCTGCATCTCCCGCGCCGGGTCGCGGCGCCGCGACCGGCTGGCGGCGGCGTCCGGTGCCCTCCAGCTCGTCAGCCCCCTGGCGGTTCTCGCCCGCGGCTACTCGATCGCCTTCCGCGAAGGTTCGCGGTCGCCGATCCTCTCGTCGGCGGAGGTTCGGCCCGGAGAGCGCATCCGCGTGCGCGTGTCGGAGGGGGAGATCGGCGCGGTCGTGCGGGAGAGCGGGGCGCGCGCGCCTCTCGGACCGCTTTTCGGGGAGGACTCATGAACGCCCGGCCGAAGAAGGAACGAAGCTTCGAGGAGGCCATGGACCGGCTCGAGGCCATCGTGGCCGAGATCGAGTCCGACGGCCTCGGCCTCGAGCG
>JBDTOO010000162.1:0-2628 GCA_039933215.1 Acidobacteriota bacterium | reverse complement strand
ACGAGGCGATCCCCGCGGGGTTCTTCCAGATCGACATCGACACCTCGACGCTCGTCGACCTCTCGCGGCCGACGCTCACCGAACAGCAGGCCGCAAACGCCCTTTACTCCGCCCGCCTCACGGAATACATCCGCTCCCGGGAGCCGAAGGAGATGCCCGTCTCGATCGGCGGGGAGATCGGCGAAGTGGGCAAGGAGAACTCCACTCCGGAGGAGCTGCGCGCCTACATGAACGGCTACCGCAACCGCATCGGCGATCTGCGGGGCCTCGCCAAGGTCTCCGTCCAGACCGGCTCCTCCCACGGGGGCGTGGTCGGGCCCGACGGAACGGTGCAGCGAGCGGCGATCGATTTCTCGGTCCTGGATCGCATCTCGAAGGTCGCTCGCGAGGAGTACGGGATGGCGGGCTCGGTCCAGCACGGCGCCTCGACGCTGCAGCCCGAGCTCTTCGGGAAGTTCCCGGAGCACGACTGCGCGGAGATCCATCTCGCGACGGAGTTCCAGAACATGGTCTACGACCACCCGGCGCTTCCGCGTCCGCTTCGGCTCGCGGTCGAGCGCTGGGTGTTCGACACCATGACGGACCAGAAGAAGCCGGGCGAGACGCAGAGCCAGTTTCTCTACAAGAACCGGAAGCAGGCGATCGGGCACTTCAAGGAGGACTTCTGGAACCTGCCGCAGGGCACCCGGGCCTCGATCGCCGCAGGGCTCGAGAAGAAGTTCCTGTTTCTCTTCGAGAAGCTCCGCATCGGCGGCACGCGCGCGGTCGTGGACCGCTGGGTGAAGCCCGTCGACGTGTTCCATGCGGGCGAGGCCTCCGCCGGAGCGCGCGCCGGCTACGTGCGCGACGACGAGGCGGGAGATTGACCGGGAAGACGAAGGCGGGCCGTGCCTCTTCCGCCCGGCGGCGGCCGGAAACGAAGGGCCGCACGAGGGACAGGAAGGCCGCCCGCGCGGCCCTGCCGCGCACGATGAGAGCGGTGGTCAAGGTCGCCGCCACGAGCGGACCCGACGCGACGGAGGTCCGCGACGTGCCGGTCCCCGTGCCGGGTCCGGCGGAGGTCCTGATCCGGGTGCTGGCCACCGCGGTCTGCGGCTCCGACAAGCACATCTACCAGTGGGACCCGTCGATGGCCGGCATGGTGCAGACGCCGCGGATCTACGGCCACGAGTTCTGCGGCGAGATCGTCGGCTTCGGTCCGGGCGGAGAACGCCCGCACCTCTCGGCCGGGCAGTACGTCTCCGCGGAGATGCACGTCACGTGCGGGCATTGCCGCCCGTGCCGGACGGGCCAGCGCCACATCTGCGAGAACACGCGCATCCTGGGCGTCCACGGCGACGGGTGCTTTGCCGAGTACGTCGTCGTGCCCGCCTTCAACGTCGTGCCGCTCGACCGGGAGGCGGTGCCGGTGCGCGTCGGCGCCTTCCTCGACGCCCTGGGCAACGCGATCCACACCACCCAGGTCGCCGACCTTTCCGGCCGCTCGGTCGCGGTGCTCGGCTACGGGCCGATCGGCGCGATGTGCGCCGAGATCGCGCGCTTCTCGGGCGCGTCGCACATCGCGATCACGGACGTGAACGCCCACGCCGCCGCCCACGCGCGGCGATGGGCCCGCGACCGCCGCCTCGAGAACGTCACCGTCCTCGAGCTGCCGAAGACGAAGGATCCCGTAGCGAGCCTCAAGGAGGCGACCGGCGGCGGAGCCGACGTGGTCCTGGAGCTCTCCGGCGCCGAAGCGTCCGTCAACCTCGGTCTCGCGAGCGCGCGCCGGGGAGGTATCCTCGCCCTTCTCGGCCTGCCCCGGGAGAAGAGCCTGACCATCCGCGACTACACGAACGACTTCATCTTCAAGGGCCTGACGCTCCAGGCGATCGTGGGCCGGCGGGTCTTCGAGAGCTGGATCAAGATGCTCGACCTTTTGAAGGCCGGCCTCGACGTCGGGCATCTGGTCACCGACGAGTTCGAGGGTCTCGACGACTTCCACCGCGCCATGGCTCTCCTCGAGGACCGGCGCGCGATGAAGGTCGTCTTCTACCCCAACGGCAAGCCCTGACCCCGCGCCCCAACCGAGAGGAGACAGCATGCCCACCCGGAAGCCGCCGACACCCGATCCGACCGAGGAGCTGACCGACCGGCGCATCGCCGAGTTCGCCCTCGAGGAATCGCGCCTTTCGAACCTCGCCTACCGATTCGAGCTCCGGCCGCGCGACCGCGTCTGGAAGGACTGGGACCGCACGGAGTACGAGCCGAATCAGTTCCGCATCGTGGGCCTCGCGGGCGTCTGCCTGAACAAGGACGAGAAGGACCGCGCGCACCGCAGCGCGTCGCGGGCGCTGGAGGACCTGGACGACATCCTCTTCGTCGTCGAGGAGCCGGCGCAGGCCGTGATCGTCCGCAACCCGACGGGCACCTCCGAGATCGTGAACCGGCCGACGATCTGCGCGGAAATCGTCGCCGCGGACTCGGCCGCGTTCGACCGCGCGCTCTCCGCTCTGGACGCGGCGTTCCCGGGCCAGCGCGTCGCGGGGAAAATCGTCAGCGAGGGCTGAGGCCATGGCGAGTCACCGCGAGGAAGAGCCCGGCGCCGTCCATCCGCTGATCGAGCATCTCGCCGGCGAGGTCGCGAAG
>JBDTOO010000161.1:0-2698 GCA_039933215.1 Acidobacteriota bacterium | reverse complement strand
AGGACGTGCCGTTCGAGAAGCTCGTGGAGGAGCTCAACCCGGAACGGACGCTGAGTCATTCGCCGCTTTTTCAGGTGATGCTGATCGTGCATGGCGCGTCGCGGGCGGCGGGGCCGGAGCTGCCCGGCATTTCCGCGAGTGGGGTCGAACTGGAGGGCCGGAGCTCGAAGTTCGATCTGACGGCTTTCTTCGCGGATACAGGGGAGCAGATCGGGTTGCGGTTCCAATACAACCCGGATCTGTTCCATCCCGACGCGGTGATCCGGATGCTCTCGCACATGGAGGTCCTGCTGACCGCCCTCGTCCGGGATCCCGATGAGGCCGTCTCTCGTCTTCCCATCCTGACTCCGGAGGAGCGCAACACGGTCCTCGTCGATTGGAACGAGACAGAGGCGGCGCTCCCGCCGGAGCGGAGCGTCTCCGAGCTCTTCGAGGCCCAGGCCGCGAGGACTCCCGAATCCGTCGCCGTCGTCTCCGGCCTTGGCCGCTGGACCTACCGGGAGCTGAATGAGCGTTCCAACCGGCTCGCGCGACACCTCCGCGGGCTGGGGGTGGGTCCGGAAGTCCTCGTGGGTCTCTTCGTCGAGAGGTCGTCCGAGATGCTCGCCGGCATCCTCGCCATCCTGAAGGCCGGCGGCGCCTATGTGCCCCTCGATCCGGGCTATCCGCGTGAGCGGCTCTCGTTCATGCTCGAAGACTCGGCCGCCCGCGTGGTGCTCACGCAGGATCACCTCGCCGAGCTTCTCGATCCGACCCTCGGCGCCGTCTGCGTGCGGCTCGAAGCGGACGAGGCGGATATCTCGCGGGAGGCGGGAGAGAACCTGCCCGCGCTCGCCGGCCCGGACGACCTGGCCTACGTCATCTACACGTCCGGTTCGACGGGCCGTCCCAAAGGCGTGCAGGTCGAACACCGCAACGCGGTCGCGTTGATCGCCTGGGGCAGGGAATTCTTCTCTCATGGCGAGCTCGGCGGGGTTCTCGCCTCGACCTCGGTCTGCTTCGACCTTTCGATCTTCGAGCTGCTCGTGCCGCTGTGCTCGGGCGGAGCCGCGATCATCGCCCGCGACGCGCTGGAGCTACCGGATCTCGCCGCCGCGTCCGAGGTGACGCTCGTCAACACTGTTCCCTCGGCGATGACGGAGCTCATGCGAAGCGGGCGCCTGCCGGATTCCGTCCGAACGATCAACCTGGGGGGCGAGACGCTCGCTCCCTCCCTGGTGAACGACCTCCTGCGAAGCGGGGGCGCGGGCCTGCGGGTGTTCGATCTCTACGGCCCGACCGAAGACACGACCTATTCGACGTGCGCCCGCCGCCTCGCGGAGGCGCCGGCGACGATCGGCCGGCCGATCTCCAATAAGCGCGTGTACATTCTCGACCGCCACCTGGCGCCCGTGCCGATCGGAGTGACGGGGGACCTGTTCGTGGCGGGCGCGGGCGTGGCCCGTGGATATCTCGGTCGGCCCGAGCTGACCGCCGAGCGATTTCTGTCCGATCCCTTCCGGGGTGGAAGCGAGCGGATGTATCGGACCGGCGATCGGGGCCGTCACCTTCCGGACGGTCAGGTTCAGTTCCTGGGCCGGCTCGACGACCAGGTCAAGGTTCGCGGCTATCGGATCGAGCTCGGCGAGATCGAAGCGGCCCTGTCGAAGCATCCGGACATCCTCGCCTGCGCCGTCGCGGCGCGGGAAGACCCCTCGGGAGACCGGAGGCTCTTCGGCTACGTCGTTCTCCAGGACGGCGGGCCTGTTTCTCCGGCGGAGCTCCGGGAATTTCTCAAGAGAACCCTCCCGGAATTCATGATCCCTTCGCGCTTTCTCTTCCTGGAGGCGCTGCCTCTCACCTCGAACGGCAAGGTGGACCGGAGGGCGCTCCCTGAGCCGGAAGTTTCCCGTCCTGAGCTCGAAGACGCCTTCGTCGCGCCGCGCACCCCGGTCGAGGAAGTGCTCGCCGGCATCTGGCGAGAGGTCCTCCGAATCGAACGAATCGGCGTTCTCGACAACTTCTTCGACCTGGGGGGCCACTCGCTTCTGGCGATGCAGGTGATCTCCCGGGCCCGCGACGCGTTCCAGGTCGAGCTGCCTCTCCGCGCGCTGTTCGAGAGCCCGACTGTCGCCCTGCTCGCCGCCGCGATCGAAAAGGAACGGGGGCCCGACGACGGAAGGAGACGGCCCCCGATCGCCCCCGTATCGCGCCGGGCGATGGGGGTGGGTCCGGCTTCCGCGAAGGAAACCGGGAAGCGGCCGCGGCCGCCGAAACCCTGAAGGTGGTGACGTCGTCCGCCCGCGATCGTCCTGCCGCGGTCGGCTCGTCCGCCTTGCCGGGCGTCGAGCCGTGTGCTACTTTCCGGCCCCCGTTGGCCCATTCGTCTAACGGTTAGGACGCGGCCCTCTCAAGGCCGCCTCCAGGACGCGACCCTCTCAAGGCGGCATCCATGAAGCGCGGCTGCGCCGCGGCGCGCCTGGACGGCGCGACACGGGTTCGATTCCCGAATGGGCTACCCAGGTTTCGGCATGGGTGGGACTCGCAAGCCAGTCCGGACGCGATTCTTGCCGCGCGCGGAGCCGTGTGCTACTTTCCCGCCCCCCGTTGGCCCATTCGTCTAACGGTTAGGACGCGGCCCTCTCAAGGCCGAAATACGGGTTCGATTCCCGTATGGGCTACCACTCTTAGCCGGCTCTGCGAGTCGCACGCCGCGTCC
>JBDTOO010000160.1:0-2710 GCA_039933215.1 Acidobacteriota bacterium | reverse complement strand
ATCCTCGTGCCGCTCGTCAACGTCCCGTCCTTCGAGCACAAGGTCCCGCACGTCAACCCGGTCGACGGAAAGAGCATGAACCGCTTTTACCCGGGCCGCGCCGACGGGACGCAGACCGAGAGAGCGGCTCTCGCCATCACGCGCGAGGTCGTCGACCGCTGCGACCGGCTGATCGACCTGCACGGAGGCGACCTCGACGAGAGTCTCCGCCCGTACAGCTACTGGTTGCGGACGGGAAACGAGAAGATCGACGCCGTCTCCCGCGACATGGTGCTGGCGTTCGGGCTCGACCACATCATCGTCGCGACCGACCGCCCGAAGGAGGCGGCCGCGTCGCGGTATCTCGACAACACGGCGGCGACGCGCGGCAAGCCCGCCATCGCGGCGGAGGCGGGATACGCCGGCACGGCCGAGCCCGGAGACGTGGACGCCCTGGTCGGCGGGTGCCTCTCGGTGCTGCGCCTCTTTCACATGATCCCGGGAGTCGCGGCGCCCGTCGAGCACCCGGTCTGGATCGAGGCTGCGCGGCCCGTCGTGGCCGATCACACCGGCATCTTCCGTCGATTCGTCGAGCGGGGGACGTGGGTCGAGCAGGGCCGCAAGCTCGGCGCGATCACCGATTGGTTCGGCAACGTCCAGTCGGAGCCGCGCGCGCCGGTCTCGGGGATCGTCCTCTACGTCTGCGCCGTCCCCTCGATGAGGAAGGGCGACACCGTCGCCAGCATCGGAGTTCCCGCCCGCACACCCTGAGGAGAGCGGTCAGGGCTCGGGCTGGAGGGCCTCCGCCTCCCGGACCGAGGCGGAGGCGTCCTTCGCGTCGCGGTTTCCGCGGACCGTGGCGAGCATGCCCGCGGACAACAGGCCGCAGGCGAGCGCACCGAGCCAGAGGGTCCGCCCGCCGTAGCGCGCGAGCGCCTGCAGCCCGCCCCATGGGCCCACCGCGAATGCCAGCCCCACGGACATCTGCGCGAGTCCCATGTACTCGCCGCGGCGGCGGGGCGGCGCGATGTCCGTGAGGTAGTCGGCCATTCCGGGAAAGAGGAGCATTTCGCCGAACGTCCAGATGACGACGGTCGCCGCGACGCTCCAGATGTCCCAGGCGAACGCGAGCGCGCCGAATCCCGCACCGACGAGCAGGGCTCCGAAGCCCAGAGTCCTCCGGTGCGGCCAGTGCGCGGTCGCGCGGTTCACGGGGACCTCGCAGAGGACCACGAGCACGGTGTTCACACTGAACAGGATTCCGTACGCCGCCGCGGTCAGCTTGAGGTTCTCGACGAGGTACAGCGGCATGCTCGAGATGTGCTGGAAGAAAACGAGGTCGATCGGCAGGAGCGCCGCGAGGAAGAAGAGGAGACGGCGATCGCGGTGCGCGCTCCCGTGGCGGACGAGATCGCCGGCCGCCCGGGTGAGCGGGTCCTCCGCTTGAGCGTGGTGGGCGGGAAAGGCGGAGGCCGCGAGGATCGCTCCGGCGGCGAGCGCCGTGGCGCCGTCGACCAGGAAGAGCCAGCGAAACGAGATCGTCGCGAGGAGGCCTCCGAGCGCGGGCCCGATGCTCATGCCGAGGTTGATCGCCAGGCGGTTCACGGCGAAGGCGGTCTTGCGGATCTCGGGAACGACGAGGTCACCGATGATCGTCAGGTTCGCGGGCCGGAACGCCTCGGCGACGAACGCGAGAAGCACCGTCATCGCCGCGATGGCCGGCAGGCTGCGGGCGTAGGGGAACGCGAACAGGATCACGCCGGTGCCGAGGAGCGAGCCGCGCATGATCCGGATCGGGCCGACGGCGTCCGACAGCTTGCCCGAAAGCAGGGCGCCGCACAGAGACCCGCTTCCGTAGAGAAGGACGAGGAAGCTCGCCTGGCGCGCCGAGAAGCCGGCGTCCCGGGTCAGATAGAGGACGAAGAAGGGGAGCACCATCGACCCGGCCTTGTTGACGAGGGTCGCGATGAAGAGGATCCACACCTCGCGCGGCAGCCCCGAGAGGCCGCGCCAGGGATTCCATCGGGAGAAGCGCCCGAGCGTCATACCGCGGCCGCGCGTCGCGCGGTCGTCAACCCCGCAGCAGCCGGGAAGCGAGGAAGGCGAGGAGGCCGAGCACGACCATGAAACCGACGACGTAGAAGACGAGCGACGCGAGGGACGTCCGCGCCGGGTCGTCCTCCGGCTTCAAATCAGTGCACGCCCTTGGAGGCGAGCCATCGTTCGGCGTCGATCGCGGCCTTGCAGCCCTCTCCCGCCGCGGAGACTGCCTGGCGGTAGGTGGGGTCGGCCACGTCGCCCGCGGCGAACACGCCCTCGACGGAGGTCCGCGTCGAAGGGTGATCGACGAGGAGATATCCGACGTCGTTCATCGCGAGCTTCCCGCGAAAGATGGCCGTATTCGGCGTGTGGCCGATGGCGACGAACACGCCCTGCGTCGGGAAGCCCGACCGCGCGCCGGTGTGTGTGTCTTCGAGGGTGACGCCCGTGACGCCGGTCGCGTCCGCGCCGATGTCCGTGACGACCGAGTTCACCTTCCAGTGGATCCGGGGGTTCATGCGGGCGCGCTCGAGCATGATTTTCGAGGCTCGGAACTCGTCGCGGCGGTGGACGATGGTCACCTTCGGCGAGAACTTGGTGAGGAAGGTCGCCTCCTCCATCGCCGTGTCGCCGCCGCCGACGACGATGACCTCGCGGCCCTTGAAGAAGAAGCCGTCGCACGTGGCGCAGG
>JBDTOO010000159.1:0-2781 GCA_039933215.1 Acidobacteriota bacterium | reverse complement strand
GCAAGACCGGCGGCGGGGCGACGGGAGTACGACGCATGACGCGGCAGTTATTGACGGCGATCGTCCCCACGCTGAATGAAGAGGCGAACATCGCCGCCTGCCTCGCCGCTCTCTCCTTTGCCGACGAGATCCTCGTCGTGGATTCGGGGTCGACGGACCGCACGGTCGAGATCGCGCGGGAGACGCCCCGCGCGCGCGTCCTCTCCCACGCGTATTTCGGCAACGGCCCGCAGTGCAATTGGGCCATGGACCAGGCGTCGCACCCCTGGGTCTTCATCGTCGACGCGGACGAGCGGGTGCCTCAGGCGCTCGCGCGCGAGATCCTCGATCTGCTCGCGGCGGGGCCCCCCGCCGACCATTTCTTCGTGCGGCGGGAGAACGTTTTCCGGGACCGCGTGATCCGGCACTCCGGCTGGGGGTCCGACCGGCTCGTGCGCTTCGTGCGACGCGGGGCCGCGCGGTATCCCGAACGGCGAGTCCACGCGGACATGGAGACGGCGGGGCCCACCCCGACGCTCTCGGCCCCGCTCCTCCACTACACGTTCCCTTCGATCCCGGTGTACCTCGAGAAGCTCCACCGGTATGCCGCATGGGGCGCCGCCGATCTCTACCGCGCCGGCCGGCGCACGGGGCCGCTCCGGATCGTGCTGCGCGCCGCGTGGCGCTTCGTGCGCACGTTCGTCGTCCAGGCGGGATTTCTCGACGGCTCGGCCGGGCTTCTCGTCTGCGCCCTCCAGGCATACGGGACCTTTCTCAAGTGGGCGAAGGTCTGGGAGTGGCGCCGCTTCGAGAAGCTCGGATGGAAGGTGGAGCTGCCTCCGGCTCCCGGGGACTCCAGCGCGCCGGCGGCCCCGCCCGGTCCTGCGACGGTTCCGCTATGATCCGGGCATGCTGAAATCCGGCGACGCCGCTCCCGACTTTTCCGTGAAGGACCATGCCGGCCGGACGCATGCCCTGTCCGACTACCGGGGACGCAACGTCCTGCTCTGGTTCTATCCGAAGGCCGATACCCCCGGCTGAACGAAAGAGGGGAGCGGGTTCCGCGACCAATACGCCGATTTCCAGAAAGAAAACACCGAGATCCTCGGGGCTTCGTTCGATTCTCCCGCCGCGAACGCGAAGTTCGCCGCGAAGTACGCGTTTCCCTTCCCCCTTCTCTGCGACGAGACGCGCGAGCTCGGCCTCGCGTACGGAGCCTGCGACAGCGCGGACGCCGGAGCGGCAAACCGTGTGAGCTGCCTGATCGGTCCGGACGGGCGCGTGCGGCGGATGTTTCCCAGGGTCAGCCCGGCGACCCACCCGCAGGAGGTCCTGGACATCCTGCGGGACGACGCGCCCCCGGCCGGCTCCGCCTCCTAGGCCAGCGCCGGGGCGCGCGGATCCGCCGCCCCCTCGCCTCTCCGTTCCAGAGCTGCGTAGAAAATCCGCGCCTCCTCCGCGAAGCGCTCTCCCGTGAAGGCGAGAGCGCGCTCGCGCGCCCGGCGGCCCATCTCGCGCCGCAGCGAGGGGTCGGCGGCGAGGCGCCGGAGCGCGGGCTCGAGATCGTCGGCCGTCCGCGCGATGAGTCCCTCGCGGCCGTCGGTCATCAGGTCCGAGACTCCCGGCACGTCGAGCGCCACGACGGGCAGACCGGAAGCCATGGCCTCGAGGATGGCGCGCTGGCCCTGCTCGGATCCCGAGGCGGGGAAGAGAAACGCGTCCCAGGCGCGGTAGAGGTCGGGCAGCCGCTCCTCCTGGTACCCGAGCCAGAGGTTCCGATCGAAGGCGAGAAGCTTGATCGTGAGCGCCTGAAGAAACGGCTGGAACTCGCCGTGCCCGACGTGGACGAGCGTGACGTCCGGGATCCCCGCGGCGGCGCCGATCGCCTCCCAGTGCCCGCGGCCGTCCGCGAGCTTTCCCACGGTGCCGACGAGGATGCGGTCCTGCGGGAGGCCCGTTGCCATCCGAGCCGCCCGGGTGGACTCCGCCGGATGAAAGACGCTGGTGTCGATCACGGGGGAGTGGACGGGCCCCCGGGAACCAAACGCCCGGGCGATCTCCGAATTGGCGAAGGCGAACGCAACCGTGCGGCGAAAGAGATGCCGGTTCGCGAAGTCTCTCCGAACGTGGCGCACGTTGTGAATCGTCCGCACGAGCCGCGTCCGCGTCCCCCGAATCGCCCACGCCGCCACGTGATGGTCGTGCGTCGCGTGGGTGTGGACGATGTCGAAGCGCTCCCGCTCGATCGTCGACGCCAGGCGGCGCACGTCCCGCGCGTAGTCGAGCGGACCGCGGGGCGGCAGAAGCACCGGCCTCGCCCATCCGAGGGCCCCCAGGCGCTCGGCGAGCGGGCTCTGCCCCACGAAACCGAACTGCGCCTCGATCCCCGCGGCGATCAGGGCGGCCGTCTGATCGAAGACGACCGCCGCGGTGCCCGTCCACTTCTGTCCCGCGACGAGGTTCAGGATGCGCATCGGGTGGAAATTATCCGACCTCGCCCTTCCGGCGCGATCCGGGACTGGTTTCGCGAGGAGGACGGGCGCTCGAATAGTAGACTCCGCGTGGAGGATCACGCATGGCCGTCGACCCCGAGCTTCTCGCGATACTCGTCTGTCCCAAGACGAAGGGCCCTCTCGAGCTGATCGAGCTCAAGGACGACCTGCGGCGCCGGCTGGTCGAGAAGTACCGCGAGAAGTTTCGCGACGAGGAGCCGGTCGTGACGCAGGGTCTTTATTCCCGGCAGGCCGATCTCGTCTACCCGATCGTCTCCGACATTCCGGTGATGCTCGTCGACGAGGCGGT
>JBDTOO010000158.1:0-2786 GCA_039933215.1 Acidobacteriota bacterium | reverse complement strand
GCGGCTCGGGCGGACCGAATCGATCCTCTTCGACTTTCGGCGGCATGGCGGCGCGCGCGAAATCGTCCTCGGGGTCCTTCTGACCGGTACGGGAACGGGGGGCGAGTTGCGCCAGGAGGGAGGGAAGCTCCGCCTTCGGCTCGTGCGAGAAGGATCCGCCGCCAGCTGGCGGGCCGTCGCCGGCTCCGTGTCGGAGTGGATGATCGCGTCCGCGAGCGAGCCCCTGTTCGAGGAGCGCGCCGCCGCGGCGGGCCTTACGCGCGTCCACCGCGCGTACCTTCCGAACGCCGCGCGAAACATTCCGATCCCCGGAGAGCACATGCCTCCCGGCGCCGCGGTGCTCGACTTCGACGGCGACGGCCGCGACGACCTTTTCGTCGCGAGCGGGGACGGCAACCGCCTTTACAGAAACCTCGGCGACGGCCGCTTCGAAGACGTCGCCGCGAAGGCCGGAGTTTCGGGGCAGAAGGGGGAGGCAGCCGGCGCGCTCTCGTTCGACTTCGACAACGACGGGCTCCCGGACCTTTACGTCACATACATCGAGGCTCCGAATCTGCTGTTTCGAAATCTCGGCAACGGAACGTTCGAGGAGATCGGGAAAAAAGCGGGCGTCGCGCTCCTGGACTACAGCAGCTCGGCCGCCGCCCTCGATTACGACCGCGACGGCCTGCCGGATCTCTACGTGCTCGTCTATGGCCCTCGGGACCGCGGCCCGAACGTCCAGGCGAACAACGCGCCGCCGAACCATCTTTTCCACAACAACGGGGACGGCACTTTCACCGACGTCACCAAAGCCTCGCGCACGGGAGACACGGGCTGGGCGCTCGCGCTCGAATGCGCGGATCTCGACGGCGACGGATGGCCGGACATTTACGTCGCAAACGATTTTGGAAACAACAGCTACCTCCACAACGAGGGGAACGGCACGTTTACGAACCGGGCGGGTCGCGCGGGGCTCGTGGACCCGGGCTTTGGCATGGGGGTCGCGATCGACGACGTCGAGGGGAAGGGACGGCTCGATCTCTACGTCTCGAACTACTCGTTCCCGATGAACTGGTTCCTGAAGGACCCGCGCTTTCCGATGCCGGAGTTTCCCTACTCACTCGGGCGCCCGCTCGTGTGGCGGCGCCTGACGACGCTCTCGCGCGGGTCGTCACTCTTCCGCAGGAGGGCAAACGGCACTTTCGAGCGTCTGGACGAAGCCGGCGTCTCCGACACCTCGTGGTCGTGGGGCTGCGTGTTCATCGACGCGGACATGGACGGGCGGCCCGATCTCTTCGTCGTCAACGGCATGGTGACGGGGAAGAACGCGCGGGAGCACGAGATCGACTTCTGGAACACGATGAGCGCCGGATACAAGAATTTCGAGAAGGGCATTCCGACGGCGGACTTCGGGGAGGACTCGCTCTGGGGTCACCCGCCGAAGCGTTTCTATCGCAACCTGGACGGTCGCCGTTTCGCGGAGCTCGCGGCGGTCACCGGCCTCGAATCCGACGCGAACCAGCGCGGCCTGGTGCTGCTCGACGTGGACGGCGACGGCGCTCCGGATCTCTTCGCGACGGGGTTCCTTCAGCCGCCTTCGCTCTGGGTCAACCGGAATCCCTCGCGCGCCCATGCGCTCGTCGTCACGGTCCAGGGAGACCCGGCGCGACCCGGTCCGTACAAATCGACGCGGGATGGTCTCGGCGCGCTGGTGACTGTCGAGGCCGGCGGTCTGAAACGCACCCAGGTCGTCGCCGCCGGGTCGTCCTTCCTTTCGTCGAGCGCGAGGGCACTGTATTACGGGTTGGGAGACGCGGCCCGGGCGGACTCCGTCACGATTCTCTGGCCCTCCGGTCGGAAAGCGGAGCGGCGGGACGTGCCAGCGGGCCGGCTCCTGCTGCGGGAGTCGGACCGGTAGTCCGTAGTTGGCAGTCAGTAGTCGCTAATCGCTAATCGCTAATCGGTTTCCCGGAGTCGCCAAAAACCAGCCGCCTGGGATAGCCTTCCGCGCGTGAACCCGCGCGCGCTCATCGCCGGTGTGGCCGTCGCGACCGGTCTCGCCCTCCTCGTATTCGCCGGCTCCTCGTGCGGACCGCGGGTGGTCGTCGCGCGGCTCGCTTCGCCCACTCCGGGCGTCGCGGCCGCCGCCGTGCCGACTCCGACGCCGATGCCGCGCACCGCCGTCCCCGTCCCGGCGGAGAAGACGCCGACTCCCGTGGCCCCGACTCCCTCTCCTGCGGCCTCAGCCTCGACGCGGGTTCCGACTCGCGCGGCGCGGCGGCCCGTCGCGCCGACGCCGGCCGCCACTGAGGCGCCCGCTACCATTCCGCCCCCGACGGTCACCGCCGCGCCCCGCCCGACCTCCACCCCGGCACCGACGATCGCGGCGACGAGACCCGCGCCGGCGGAACGGAGCACCGCGCCGCAGGCGACCGCCGTCCCGGAACCCGTGGCCGTGGCGACGTTGGCGGCTCCGACACCGCGCCCGAGTCCCGTACCGACCCGGATCCCGGCCACTCTCGTCCCTCCGATCTCCTCGCCGACCGCCCGGCCGACGGCACTGGCCACAGCGGCCGCGGTCCCGACAGCCATGGCGCCCGTCCCGACTCCGAGTCCGGCGGCCACCCCGGCGCCCGCGCCTGGGCGCGCTCCGGCGCGTCCGACTGCCCCGCCCACTCCGACGCCCGCGCCGGCTGCGACGCGTCCGATCACTCCCGAGGCACAGCTCCGTCCCACTCCTCCGCCGACGCGCGATCCCGCGGTCCCGAGCGCGGTTTCGGCCGAGCCCGCGGCGACACCGGCTC
>JBDTOO010000157.1:0-2927 GCA_039933215.1 Acidobacteriota bacterium | reverse complement strand
GCCCGGGCGTCGATCGCGATCCGCATCGAAAAGGAACGTATCAGCATCGGCGCCGCCGGCTAACCGGCGGGCTGGCAGGGCTTTGACGTGGGAAACGTCAATTGTTAGTATTGCCGGTTTCCGCCGGAGGAAGGACCCGATACCCCCATGTCCCAGCCCCACATGAAAGACCCCAACGCCCTCTCCCTCGAGGCGCTGCAGGAGCCGATCTCGTTCGATTTCGAGCTGCGGTTCTCGCCGCGGGATCTCGACCGGGAGCCACTTCTCGACATCACGCCGGTCCGGTTCGCCGGTCAGGTGTCCCCGATCGAGGCCGGGTTCGCGTTGAACGGCGACCTCGACTGGGGCGGAACGCTCGAATGCAGCCGCTGCCTCGCGCCCTATCCCTTCCGGGCGGACGAAGACTTCTCGCTCGTTCTCTACAAGCGAGAGCCCGGCGGGCCGGAAGAGCGGGAGCTCGGCAAGGGCGATCTCGATGTCTATTTCTACGAAGAGCCCCAGGTTCCCGTCGCGCCCATCGTCGAGGAGAGGATCCAGATGGCCGTGCCGATGAAGCCTCTCTGCCGGGAAGACTGCAAGGGTCTGTGCGTCGTCTGCGGCACCGACCTCAACCAGGAAAGCTGCCGCTGCCAGGAGAATCGGATCGATCCGCGCTGGGAAGCGCTCCAGAAACTGAAGAAAGTGTAGGTCGACGATGCCCAATCCCAAGAGACGCCACAGTAAAGCCCGCCGCGACAAACGCCGCGCCCACGACGCGCTCGTTCCGCCCGCGCTCTCCGAGTGCCCGAACTGCCGCGAAGCGAAGATGCCCCACCGCGTGTGCATTCACTGCGGGCACTACAAGGGCAAGCAGACGATCAACGCGTAGTGGCCGCGCGACGCCCGCGCCCCGCCCGGGCGCGGGGCGGCGCCTCGCTATAATCCCCGCCACGGTGCAGAACCCGAGGCCCACTCCCTAAATGCGCATCGCGGTCGATGCGATGGGCGGAGACCACGCGCCGCGGGTCAACGTCGACGGCGCCATCGCCGCGGCCCGCGAGTTCGGGATCACTTCGCTTCTCGTGGGCCGTCCCGCCGAGCTCCAGCCGCTGCTCGCGTCGGCCGGCGAGGCACGCAGCATGATCGAGATCGTCGAGGCGACCGAGGTCGTCACCATGGACGATCCGGCAACCGCGGCGATCCGAAAGAAGCGCAACTCCTCTATCCGCGTCGCGGCCAACTGCGTGCGGGACGGGCGGGCGGCCGGCCTCGTCTCCGCCGGGCATACCGGGGCGGCGATGGTCTGCGCGAAGATGGTGATCGGGACCATCGAGGGCGTCGATCGTCCGGCCTTGGCGACGGTGCTCCCGAACCTGTCCGGCCATTGCCTGCTCTTGGACGTCGGCGCGAACCCGGACGCGAAGGTGCAGCACTTCAAGGAATTCGCGGTGATGGGATCGATCTACGCCGAGCTCGCGTTCGGCAAGCCGCGACCCTCCCTCGGACTGATGTCGATCGGCGAGGAAGATTCGAAGGGGACGGACCTGACGAAGGAGGCCTTCAAGACCCTGAAGGACGCCGGGCTGAACTTCATCGGCAACGTGGAAGGGCGCGACGTGTTTTCCGGAAAGGTCGACGTCATCGTGACCGACGGCTTCACGGGCAACGTGATCCTGAAGGTCTCGGAGTCCCTCTCGGAGATGGTCGAGCAGCTCCTGCGCGAGGAGATCAAGAAGACGCTGCAGGCTTCGGTCGGTTTCCTGCTCTCACGTTCCGCGTTTCGAAGCTTCAAAACGCGGCTGGATTACTCCGAATACGGCGGTGCCCCGATGCTCGGCGTGAAGGGCTGCGTGATCATCTGCCACGGCCGGTCGAGCGCGAAGGCCGTCAAGAACGCCATCCGCCTCGCCGGCGAGTTCTCCCGGCAGAATCTCGCGGAGAAGATCCAGTCGTCGATCGCGGAGCTCCATTCGCGCGACGCCCAGGCCCACGCATGAGGTCGTCCGGCCGATGAACCGCGCCAGGATCATCGGAACCGGCGCCGCCGTCCCGAAGAAGCTGCTCACCAACGCCGATCTCGAGAAGATCGTCGAGACGTCCGACCAGTGGATCCGGGACCGAACGGGAATCCGGGAGCGGCACATCGTGTCGGAAGGGGAGAAGTTCTCCGATCTGTGCACGCAGGCCGCTGCCGAGGCGCTGAAGCGCGCCAGGCTCAGCGCGGAGGATCTCGACATGATCCTCGTCGGCACGATCTCGTCCGACATGATCTTTCCCGCGACGTCCTGCCTCGTGCAGCGCAATCTGGGAGCCACGAAGGCCGCGGCCTCCGACGTCTCGGCGGCGTGCGTCGGCTTCCTTTACGGCCTCCATCTCGCGGACGGGCTCATCCAGTCGAACAAGGCGGAGAACGTCCTCGTGATCGGCGGGGAGATCCTTTCGCGGTACGTCGACTGGACCGACCGGTCGACCTGCGTTCTGTTCGGGGACGGCGCGGGCGCCGTCGTGCTCCAGGCGACGAAGGGCGACCACGGCATCCTCGGCAGCCGCATGAAGTCGAATGGGAACTATGGAGACTTCATCTGCATGCCGGGCGGCGGCTCCAACCGGCCCGCGAACGATCCGACGTCGCTCGAGGAGCGCCTGCCCTTCATCAAGATGAAGGGGAACGAGACCTTCAAGGTCGCCGTGAAAGCGATGGCGGACGTTTCGTCCGAGCTCCTCGCCGAGCAGGGCTTTGGCAAGGAAGAGATCAAGGTCTTCATCCCTCACCAGGCGAACGAGCGCATCATCGACGCGGTCGGGCAGCGCATGAAGTTCCCGGCGGAGCGCGTCTTCAAGAATGTCGACCGCTACGGGAACACCTCCGCGGCTTCAATCCCGATCGCGCTCGACGAGTGCGTCCGCAGCGGGCTCATCCGGACGGGAGATCTCGTTCTGATGACGGC
>JBDTOO010000156.1:0-3000 GCA_039933215.1 Acidobacteriota bacterium | reverse complement strand
CCGCTCGATCTACCCGGCCGCGCCCTCCGCCTCGCGCGCCTCCTTTTCGAACGGGATCGCGAGGTAGGCGGCGGCGTGGCCGAGCCCCCGGCGTCGTCCGCGGGCGTAGGCCAGAAAGTACCGCCACAGAAACGGGAGGAATCCTTCGCGCGCGAACTGCGCGACGTGGGCGAGCTCATGGCGCAGCAGGCGGCTCCCGGCCTCGGATCGGGCGTCGATCTCCCGGAGGGCGGCCGCGGAGAGGAAAATCCGATGGCCGAGCGTGACAGCGTCCGCGGAGAGGAGAAAGGTCACGAGGGTCGAGATCCGCCCCGCGCGCAGGAGCGGGGCCCCCGACGCGGCGCGCGACCTAGCGGCGTCCCGCACGCAGCGCGGAAAGGACGCCGCTCAAAGGCAGCGCCGCAGACATGACTCGGACAGACTCTTAGTGCGCACCCTCGGTGTCGGGCAGGGTCTTCCGGAGGTTCGCGATCTGCTTGATCTCGACCGCGTAGCCGACCTGGCCTGCGATCGAGAGCTCGCTCCAGGAATCGGCGGCCTGGCCGTTCGCGCGCGCGGGCCGGAGCTGCCACCCCGCGATCTGTCTGCGGAAGTAAGGGATCAGCACGGGGTCGCTCGCCTGAATCGGGATCGACCGCTCGACCCGTCCCGCCGCGGTCGTCTTCACCCAGAGCCGGATCGAGAATGGCCCCTTGTAGGAGTCGGCGTCCCACTTCGTCTTCTTGGGGACGGCGAGCGTGTCCGCCTGCTCAACGGCCACGGAACCGTCCGCCGGGACCGTCGCCTGGAGCCCGTCATACCAGGGCTGGTCCGCGCGCCACTCGAGCGGCGCGGGGATCGGTGTCGACGGCGTGATGGGCGCGAGCGAAAGCTGCTCGATCTTCGGCGCGCGCACGTTCACGGAGAGGTCGAGGCGCACGCTCGCCCACGTCGGAACCGGCTGGTTGTTCTTCCTCGCGGGATCGAAGGACCACCGCTCGAACGACTTCTTCGTATCGGCGGCGAGCGAAGGGATCGGGTCGCGCACCCGGCGCGAGCCGATGACGCGCCCGGCCGGATCGACGTGGACGGCGGCGTAGAAGGGGACCTCGACGACCTGCTCCGTGAAGACGGGCTTCGGAGGCGGAGCGGCCGGCGATTCCGCCGTCATGCCGAACGGATTCTCGGCGGGAAGCTTTTCGACGCGGACGCTGCCCGGCTCGGTGAGCCGCAGGGGGACCATTCCGGACGCGGCGGGCGCGGGAGTCGGGCTCGCGGCAGCCGGGACGCTCGCCGGAGCGGAAGCGGAGGTCGATGCGGGAGGCGGCGTCGCGGCCGGCGGGGCGGCGGCCGGAGGAGGTGGCGGCTGTTCCTGCCCGGCCGCGGACAGGGCGCCGAGAAGGAGCCCCGCGATCAGCGCCGCCTCGAATCCTGCCTTTCGTGCCATGAGATAGGCGCGGAGTATAGCGGTTTCCGGCTACTTGGCCGACAGCCAGTCCGACCCCGATCCCACCTCGACGGCGAGCCGGACGCGCAGCGCCGCGGCGCCTTCCATGACCTCGGTCACGAGGGCGGAAAGGCTCTCGACCTCTTCCTCGGGCGACTCCAGAACGAGCTCGTCGTGGACCTGGAGAACCAGCCGGGAGGCGAACGAACGCTCCGCGAGCGCGCGGTCGAGGCGGACCATGGCGATCTTGATGATGTCCGCCGCCGCCCCCTGGAACGGGGCATTCAGGGCCATCCGCTCCGCATTGCCGCGCACGTTCGGATTCGAGGCCGCGATTTCCGGGATCGGCCGCACGCGCCCGAACATGGTCGTGACCTCCCGCGTGCGGCGCGCCTCCTCCAGGATCCCGTCCAGGGTCGCCCGGACGCTGGGGAACTGCGCGAAGTACGAATCGACGTAGCTCTTCGCCTCCGAGGTCGAGACGCCGAGCTCCTTGCCGAGGGTGAAGGGAGCCATGCCGTAGAGAAGCGCGAAGTTGATCCGCTTGGCGGCGAAGCGCATCTCCTTGCTGACGAGATCGGGCGAAACGCCGAAGATCTTCGCCGCGGTCGCGCTGTGGATGTCCTGCCCCTCCTCGAACGCGCGGATCAGCGCCTCGTCTCCGGACAGGTGCGCGAGGATCCGCAGCTCGATCTGGGAGTAGTCGGCGACGACGAGGCGTCCGCCGGGCGGTGCGATGAAGGCCTTTCGAATCTCGCGTCCCGCCTGTGTGCGGATCGGGATGTTCTGGAGGTTGGGGTCGGAGGAGGAGAGCCGGCCCGTGGCGGCCACCGTCTGGCGGAAGGAGGAGTGGACGCGTCCCGCCGCGTCGGCGATCGCCGGGAGGGCGTCGACGTACGTCCCCTTGAGCTTCGAGATCTCGCGGAACTCGAGGACCATCTTCGGGAGCGGAAATCCCCGCTCCGCGAGCTCCGAGAGAACCTCGACGCCCGTGGATGAGGACCGCGTCTTCGCCGTCTTCTTCAGAACGGGGTAGCCGAGCTTCTCGAAGAGGATCTGGCCGAGCTTCACGGGGGAGTTGACGTTGAACTCCTCTCCGGCCTCGGCCCAGATCCGCTGCTCGATCGCGCGGAGCTCGTGCTCCATCCGGACGGAGATCTGTTGAAGAAAGGGGACGTCGACGGCGACGCCGGCGATCTCCATGCGAGCGAGCACGGGAGTCAGCGGGCGCTCGATCTCGCGGTAGATCCGGTCGAGGGTGGGCCGCGCCGCGAGCTCCGCGCGCAGCGGCTCCGCGAGAGCGGCCGCGGCCGCCGCGCGTTCCGCGAGCCACCGATCGGCGTTGGCGATCTCGTAGGAGGCGGGCAGCGCGCAGGCGGAAATGCCGACGTCCTTGTCGGAGAGGAGCTTCTGTCCGAGGCGCTGGAACGCCATCGGCTCGAGCTCGGGGCTCGCGACGCCCGAGGAGAGGACGTATTGGGCGAGGCACACGTCGAACATGTCTCCCGCGATCGACCCTCCGTGCCGGGCGAGCAGCGTGTCGAGAGGCTTCGCGTCGGCCATCGCGAAGGAGC
>JBDTOO010000155.1:0-3108 GCA_039933215.1 Acidobacteriota bacterium | reverse complement strand
TCTGGAAGCGCTTCGACGCCGCCGGGGTCGCTCCCAACCCTCATTTCGATGCGCAGGCCTCCGTTTACGAGCGCGAGGGGATCCGTGTCATACCGGTTTCGATCTTCCCGACCGGCGAGGGCGGCCTCCACTGCCTTCTCCTCAACTGATCGAAGGATCGCCTCAGGAGATCAGAGCGAGGATCGCGTCTCCGTATGAGGCGATCTTGCCGGGGCCGATGCCGGAGATCTCCGAAAGATCGGAGGCCGAAGCCGGCCGGCGCGCCGCGATCGCCGACAGCGTCCGGTCGTGGAACACGACGTACGCGGGCACGCCTCGACGCGCCGCCTCCTCGCGCCGCCACGATTTCAGCCGATCGAGAAGCGCCTCGTCGACGGGACCCACCGCCTCGGGCGCCGCGACGGCAGCCCTGCCCCGCACGCGGGCCGAGCGGGCCCGGGGAGCCTCGGGAAGCGTCAGCTCTACGTCCGCCACCCGGCCGGCCATCACCTCCCTCCCGAGGCGGGTCAGGGAGAGCGTGCGGTACACGTCCTCAGAGGCGCGCAGGAGCTCGGCACCCGCCGCCGCGTCGATCCATCGCTCGACGGTCTTCGCGCTCTCCGACGCGAGGATCCCCGTCGTGGAGAGTCCCGCGAGCGACTCGGGAAGGTCGTCGAGCCGGCCCGTGAGCATGGCGGCGACCTTCCGCTTGCCCCATCTCTCGCCGCCGCGAGCGACGCCCGAGAGCACCTTTCTCAGCACGAGGAGGGCGTCGGCGCCGAGCGGGGTGCGCCGGGAGCAGTTGCCGCAGAAGCCGCAGCGCCGGGCTGTCTCCGCCTCGCCGAAGTAGCGCAGGATCGTGGCGCGCAGGCAGCCGGTCGCGTCGGCGTACGCGATCATGCGGCGGAGCTTCGCGCGGTCGAGCTCGCGCTTCCGCTCGCGCTGCTCCGGGTCGAACGGCGCCCGCCTCGCCCGGGGGTCGTCTTCGGCGTCGTCCTTTTCGATGAAGAACTCCCGCGTGCGGACGTCGGCGTAGTTCCAGAGGAGGATGGCCTCGGCGCGCCGTCCGTCGCGCCCTCCACGCCCGATCTCCTGGTAATACGCCTCGAGGGAGCCGGGGATCTCGAAGTGGACGACCGCCTCGACGTCGGGCCGGTCTATGCCCATGCCGAACGCGTTCGTCGCGCACACGGCCAGAAGCTCGCCGCGCGCGAACGCCTCCTGGACCCGGCTGCGCTCGCGCTCGTCGAGCCCCGCGTGGTACGGGCGCGCCGGAATCCCCGCGTCGCGGAGCGTCTCCGCGGCCCGCTCGGCGCTCTTGCGGGTGGCCGCGTAGACGAGGCTCCGGCGGGGACCGACGATCTCGGGAAGGAGACGCCGCTTCTCGATCTCGCCCGAGACGCGGCGGACGTCGAGGAAGAGGTTGGGGCGGTCGAAGCCCGCGACGAAGATCGCGGGATCCTTCAGGCCGAGGAGCACGGCGATGTCCTGCCGGACCTCCGGTGTCGCGGTGGCGGTGAACGCGGCGATCGGCGGGCGGCCGCCGGATCCGTCCGTCCGCCGGCACGACCGCGCCGCCCCGGCGAGCATCCGGTAGTCCGGGCGGAAATCGTGGCCCCACTCCGAGACGCAGTGCGCCTCGTCGACGGCGAAGAGCGCGAGCGGCACCTCGGCCAGGAGCTCGCGAAAGCTCTCCGCGGCGAACCGCTCCGGGGCTACGTAGAGCAGGTCGAGCTCGCCGTTTCGCGCCGCCCGCACGGCTTCCCGCCGCTGCTCGGGACTCCGGCCGGAGTGGATCGCCGCGGCGCGCATCCCGCGGCGCGTCAGCTCGTCCACCTGGTCCTTCATCAAGGCGATCAGGGGAGAAACGACCAGGGTCAGACCCTCGAGAAGCAGGGCGGGCAGCTGATAGCCGATCGACTTGCCCGAGCCCGTCGGCATCACGGCGAGGACGTCGCGCCCGGCCATGACGGAGCGCACGACATCCTCCTGCCCGGGCCGGAAGGCTTCGTGCCCGAAGTGCCGCAGGAGCGCGGGTCCGGGGTCCTCGGTCGCGCCGGGAATCCAGCGGGAGGTCATACTGTTACGCTTCGTCCCCCCGTTTGCCCGGATTTCGCGAACGAGAAAGAATGGGAATGGAAGACACCATGGTTGTGGACGTAGAACATACTCCTGCGCTCGAGCGCCGGACCGACCGCCGCGCCCTTGCGATCGTCGCGCACGTCGACCACGGCAAGACGACGCTCGTCGACGCCCTCCTGAAGCAGTGCGGGACCTTCCGCGCGGGCCAGCACGTGGACGAGCTCGTGATGGACTCGGGCGAGCTCGAGAAGGAGCGAGGGATCACGATCCTCGCCAAGAACACGGCCGTCAAGTACCGCGACACCGTGATCAACATCGTCGACACGCCGGGCCACAGGGACTTCGGCTCGGAGGTCGAGCGCATCCTCACGATGGTCGAGGGCGTTCTGCTCCTGGTGGACGCCTCGGAGGGGCCGCTGCCCCAGACGCGGTTCGTGCTGAAGAAGGCACTGGAGGGGAACAAGCGTCCGATCGTCCTGATCAACAAGATCGACCGGGCCGACGCGCGGACCGCGGAGGTGGAGGAGGAGATCCACGACCTTTTTCTTTCGCTCGCGACCGAGGACCACCATCTCGATTTCGAGGTGCTCTACGGCTCGGGACGCATCGGCTTCGCCTCCAAGGATCCGCACGCGACCTCCGGCGACCTGAAGCCGCTGCTCGACAGCATCCTCGACCACATTCCCGCGCCGCTCGTCGGCGACGCTTCCTTCAAGATGATTGTCGCGAACACGGACTACTCCGATTACCTCGGCCGCCTCGCCATCGGCCGCATCCACTCGGGAAGCCTCTCGCACGCGATCGACCTCGCCGCGGTGCGTCCCGACGGCACGATCGTCGAAAAGGGAAAGGCCGGCAAGATCTACATGTTCGAGGGGATCACCCGCGTCGAGGTGACGGACGCCTCCGCGGGCGACATCTGCATGATCTCGGGCTTTCCCGACATCGAGATCGGTCACACGATCCTGGATCTGTCCGACCCGACGCCCCTGCCCGGGATCCGCGTCGACGAGCCGACCCTGTCGATGGAGTTCCGGATCAACGACT
>JBDTOO010000154.1:0-3282 GCA_039933215.1 Acidobacteriota bacterium | reverse complement strand
AGTCCTACAAGTGGGCGAAGGACCACGAGATCCCCATCCAGGAGATCGGGTTCGTGCCCTTCTTCGACGACATCCACGTCGACTACGATCCCGGAACGACGCAGGACGTCGCCCTTCACGACGGCTCGCACATCCGGCTGAAGAAGCTTCGCGCCGACTACGACGCGACCGACAAGAAGGCGGCCTACTCGCTCCTCCACGAGGCCAAGGACAGCGGAGAGTTCCTGACGGGGCTCATCTACGTGGAGCCCGACAAGAAGGACTTCCTCACCCTCATGGGCATGCCGGACGAGCCTCTGGTCGCCATGGCGCCCGAACGGCTGCGGCCCGGACGCGAGGCGCTCGCGCACATCATGGAGAGCCTGCGGTAGGCGCGCGGCGGGCGGCCGGGAAGATTCCCGGCGCTCGGGCGGTTTCACCAGCAGGAGGATTCATGCCCGTCGATCCATCAGATAGAACGCCCCGGCGCTCCTCGCGGCTTCTGGTCGGCCTCCTGGCGATCGCGGCGCTCGCCGCCGTCATCGCCGCCCGCGCCCGGACTCAGCAGCACCAGCATCCGCCCGCCAAGGCCCCCGCGGCGGCTCAGGCCGGCGCGAGTCCGGCGGCCGGCCCCTCCCGGAACGCCTGCAGCGCCTGCGTCGAACGCGCGGCCATCATCGACGCGAGCCGGTTCGCCACCTGGAACGACACCGACGTGCGCAAGGCCTACGAGGTGGCGCGCAAGTACCCCGACACGCTCGACCAGATCCACTGCTTCTGCGAATGCAAGGAGAGCCCCAGGGAGCATCACAAGACGCTCCTGACCTGCTTCACGACCGAGCACGGCGCGGGCTGCGGGATCTGCCAGCACGAGGCGATGCTCGCCGGCAAGCTCAAGGACGAGGGCGCATCGGACGAGGAAGTCGAGGCGACGGTCGAGGCGCTTCACAAGACCGACAAGCATCCGCCGACGAAAGGCCGGGGAATCTAGCCCGACCGTTCCAGTCCTTTCGAGCCGCCTCGATCCGCGGCCCTCCGCCCCGCTTCGCGCCTACAATCGCAACGTGACCTGGAACCCCAAATCCTGGGCCTCGCTCTCCCCTTTCGGGCTGGGACAGTCCAAGCCGCGTCACTTCCGCGAAATGGGGCGCGTCCTCTGGGAGAACCGCGACGAGCTCCCCTACGCGTGGAGGATCCTGAAGGGGGGCGTGTGCGACGGTTGCGCTCTCGGCACCAGCGGGCTCTCCGACTGGACGATCGAAGGCACTCACCTCTGTATGGTCCGGCTCGAGCTTCTGCGGCTGAACACGATGCCGGCGATCGATGCGTCCCGTCTCGCCGACGCGCGATCCCTCGCCCCGCTGACCTCGCAGCAACTGCGCGGGTTCGGCCGCCTGGCGGAGCCCATGCGGCGACGGGCCGGCGAGGCCGGGTTCCGGACGGTGTCCTGGGACGAGGCGCTCGAGCTCACGGGCGCCGAGCTCGCGACGGCCGATCCGAACCGCGTGGCGTTCTTCCTGACCTCGCGCGGCATCCCGAACGAGACCTACTACGCCGCCCAGAAGGCCGCGCGCTTTCTGGGCACGAGCCACGTCGACAACGCGGCGAGGCTGTGCCACGCGGCCTCGACGTCGGCCATGAAGGGATCACTCGGATACGGAGCGTCCACCGCGAGCTACCGGGACTGGCTCGACGCCGATCTGATCGTCTTCTTCGGCGCGAACACGCCCAACAACCAGCCCGTGACGACCAAGTACCTCTACGAGGCGAAGAAGCGGGGAGCGCAGATCGCCGTCGTCAATCCGTTCCGCGAGCCGGGCCTCGAGCGCTACTGGGTTCCCTCCGCGCCGGAGAGCGCCCTCTTCGGGACGAAGCTCGCGGACCACTGGTTCGAGGTGGAGACCGGCGGAGACCTCGCCTTCGCGAGCGGCGTCCTCAAAGCTCTCGACGAGATCCCCGGCGGGATCGATGCCGGATTCGTCCGGGAACGGACCCGGGGATTCGAGAAGGCGGCGGCGGAGGTCCGGAGGCAGTCCTGGGAGGAGCTCGAGTCGCTCTCCGGGTCGTCGCAGGACGCCATGCGGCGGTTCGCCCGCCTTCTCGTCGACCGCCCGCGGGCGCATTTCGTCTGGTCGATGGGACTGACGCAGCACGCGCACGGCGTAGACACGGTTCGGGCGCTCCTGAACGTGGGCCTCGCTCGCGGCCTGCCCGGGCGGGCCGGCTGCGGCCTGACGCCGATCCGCGGCCACTCGGGCGTCCAGGGCGGAGCGGAGGTCGGATGCGTCCCGGATCCGTCCCCCGCGGCGCTCGACCTGTGGGAAGGCGTCTGGGGATTCTCGCCGCCCCGGTTCCCCGGGCTCGCCGCCGTGGAGCAGATCGACGCCGCGGCCGACGGGCGCATCGACGTCTTCTGGATCGTCGGCGGCAACTTCCTGGAGACTCTTCCCGACGCGGCACGCAGCCGCCGTGCCCTGGAACGCCCGCGCCTGCGGATCCATCAGGACATCGTCGTGACGCCGGCGATGCTCGTCGAGGGCGAGGGAGACGTGCTCCTGCTTCCCGCCGCGACACGCTACGAGACGCCGGGAGGAGTGACGGAGACCTCGACGGAGCGCCGGATCATCTTCTCGCCGGAGATTCCCGGCCGGCGCATCGGAAGCGCGCGGCCGGAGTGGGAAGTCTTCCTGGAGGCCGCGGCCCGGGCACGCCCCCGCGATGCCGCGAAGATCCGCTGCGCGTCACTCCCGATTCTGCGCCAGGAGATCGGCCGCGCCGTGCCGCTCTATGCGGGCATCGAGAGCCTGACGAAGGCCGGGGACTCGGTTCAATGGGGCGGGCCGCGGCTCTACGAGAACGTCGCGTTCGCGACGTCCGACGGGCTGGCGCACTTCTCGCCCGTCATCTTGCGGGCTCGTTCGCGGGAGCCGGGGTTCTTCACGCTGTCGACGCGGCGGGGCAAGCAATTCAATTCCATGGTGCACCGCGACAAGGACCCCCTGACCGGTGCGCGCCGCCACGACGTGCTCATGAGCGCCGGCGACGCGGCGCGGCTGGGGCTCGCGGACGGCGCCCCCGTGCGCCTCGTCTCGGCGGCCGGCGAGTTTCGCGGCGACGTGCGAATCGCGGCGATCCGGAGCGGGAACCTGGAGGTCCACTGGCCCGAAGGAAACCCTCTGCTCGGTCACGACCTCGATCCGGAGTCCGGAGAGCCGGACTACAACGCGACGGTCCGGGTGGAGGCGGACGCCCGCTAGCGGCGCCCCGCGCGCAGCGCGGAAAGGACGCCGCGTCGTATTCGGG
>JBDTOO010000153.1:0-3403 GCA_039933215.1 Acidobacteriota bacterium | reverse complement strand
CTTGTCGGCGGCGATCCTCTCTTCGGGGACGTCGACCGAGAGGAAAGGAGCGCGAGATGGCCAGCCTTTCTGAGACCTCCCCCGTCGGCGTCCCGGCGATCGTGTCGGCCAAGGGCCGGGAAAAGATCGCGATGATGACGGCCTACGACGCGCCCTCCGCGGCGCTCCTCGACGCCGCCGGGATCGACATCCTCTTGGTCGGCGACTCGGTCGAGATGACCGTCTACGGGCGAGCCAACACGTTGACGGCGTCCATGGACTCGATGGTGCGCCACACGCGGGCGGTCGCCGACGCGGCGAAGCGCGCGCTGGTCATCGGCGACATGCCCTTTCTCTCCTACCAGGCCGATGCCCGCGAGGCCGTCCTGAACGCGGGGCGCCTGCTCGCCGAGGGCGGCTGCTCCGCCGTGAAGGTCGAGGGAGGCCGGCGCGTTCGAGCCGCGGTCGAAGCGATCCTCGCGGCGGACATCCCCGTGATGGGACACGTCGGCCTGACGCCGCAGTCGTACCGCAAGTTCGGCGGCTTCAAGGTGCAGGGGAAGAGCTCCCACGACGCCGCGGAGATCCGCGAGGACGCCGAGGCCCTCGTCGAGGCGGGATGCTTCGCGCTCGTGCTCGAGTGCGTCCCCGAAGGCCTCGCCGCGGAGATCACGCGCGATCTTCCGGTCCCGACGATCGGCATCGGCGCGGGCGCCGCCTGCGACGGCCAGGTCCTCGTCTTCCACGACGTGATGGGCCTGACCGGCGCCGCGACGCCCCGGTTCGCCCGGCGCTACGCGGAGCTCGCGCCCGTCATCGAGGAGGCGGCCCGCGCTTTCGCGAAAGACGTCAAGACGGGAGCCTTCCCGAGCGCCGCCGAGTCCTTCACCGGCGGCGCGACTCCGGCGCTGCGCCGCATCTACTGACGGGGGCGGAAGGCCCGGCTCGGGATCGCGGGCGGGCGAAGATCCGCCGCCCGCTCCTGGGCTAGGCTTGACCGAGCCATGCAGACGATCCACGACCTCGCCCCCCTTCGAGAGCGCGTCGCCGTTGCGAAGCGCTCCGGGCACGCCGTCGGTTTCGTGCCGACGATGGGCGCCCTGCATGAAGGCCACCTTTCGCTCGTGCGGCAGGCGCGACGGGAATCCGGCTTCGTGGTCGTCTCGATCTTCGTCAACCCCCTCCAGTTCGGGCCGAGCGAAGACTTCGCCCGGTACCCCCGCCGGCCGGAAGAGGACGCGAAGCTTCTCGATTCCGCCGGCGCGGACCTCCTCTACGCCCCCGACCCCGCCGCATTCTTTCCCGCCGATTTCTCGACAGCCGTCGAAGTCGCCGGCGTCACGGACGGCGGCGAGGGCGCGATGCGCCCCGGGCATTTTCGCGGCGTCGCGACCGTCGTCGCCAAGCTGTTTCTCCAGGTCGCTCCGGACGCGGCGTACTTCGGCCGAAAGGACCTGCAGCAGACGGCCGTCATCCGCCGGATGGTCCGCGACCTCGACTTTCCGATCCGCCTCGTCATCGGCGACACGGTGCGAGAGGATGACGGCCTCGCGATGTCCTCGCGCAACGCGTACCTCTCCCCCGCCGACCGCGCGACGGCGGCTTCGCTTTCCCGAGCGCTCTTTGCGGCGCGCGACCAGGCGCAGCGCGGCGGCGTCGACGCGGCGGCGCTCGAAGCGGAGGTCCGGCGCACGCTCGAGGAAGCGGGTCTCGCCGTCGACTACGTCGAGACCGTCGACCCCGTGACGATGCGGCGCGACGCGAAGGCCTCGGCAGGGGCCGCGCTCGCCGCCGCGGTCCGGATCGGGCGGACGCGCCTCCTCGACAACGTGCTCCTCTCCACCGAATCGGAACCAGAAAGGAATCGACCGTGAGCTCCATCGACTCCGAAGCCCCGACCGTGCCCCTTCACTCCGCCGACATCTTCCAGCTCGCCGGCCGCGCGTTCACGTCGCGGCTCATCGTCGGAACCGGCAAATACACGTCGTTCCCGCTGATGAGGGACGCCCTGACGGAGTCCCAGGCCGAGATCGTCACCGTGGCCGTCCGCCGCGTGAACCTGACCGACCGCTCGAAACAGTCCCTGCTCGATTTCGTTCCGAAGGGGATGACGATTCTGCCGAACACCGCCGGTTGCTTCAACGCGGACGACGCCGTGCGGGCCGCGCGACTGGGCCGCGAAGTCGGCCTGTCCGAGTGGGTGAAGCTCGAGGTCCTGGGCGACGAGCAGACGCTCTGGCCGGACAACGAAGAGCTTCTCTCCGCGACGCGAACCCTCGTCAAGGAGGGGTTCGTCGTTTTCCCGTACACGTCGGACGATCCGATCATGGCGCGAAAGCTGGAGGACGCCGGAGCCGCGGCGGTGATGCCGCTCGGCGCGCCGATCGGTTCCGGGCTCGGCATCCAGAACGCGAACAACCTCTCGATCATCCTCGAGCGCGCGAAGGTGCCGGTGATCGTGGACGCCGGAGTGGGAACTGCCTCGGACGCGTGCGTCGCCATGGAGCTCGGCGCGGCGGGAGTCCTCATGAACACCGGCATCGCCGGAGCGCGGGATCCCTTCCGGATGGCGCGGGCGATGCGCGATGGCGTACGCGCGGGGCGGGACGCCTTTCTCGCCGGCCGGATTCCGAGGAAGCGCTACGCGACGGCGTCCTCGCCCCTCGAGGGGCTCGTCGGGGCGAGCTAGACGGCCGGGCTAAATGGCCGGATCCTCAGGGGTTGCAGGCGGGTGCGCTGCAGCGAGCGCGCGACTTCGAAACAGGGGGCCGGCGGCGCCAGCGACACTCTTCGCGATTCCCGGGCGCGAAGAACCGCGTCCGGCCGTCCAAATCCGCTTGCGCACCGCCGGAAACGCGTGCTACTTTGCGCCAGCTTTACAGCCCCCGCACAAGTGAACGGCCACCTTTTTATGACTCTCCTTCCCCCATCCGTACGCCTTTGCGGGGAGACGTGCGTGCGCCCGAAAGGAGGTCGGTCCTAGAGAGAACTGTCTTCGGGCGTTCGCGCGAAGCGAACGCGGGCATCGCATCCAGTCATCGAGTTCACAATGCTTCTTTTTGAAGGGGCGCAAACGCCCCCAAGGGTAAATACCCGGGAGATCGGATAACTTCCATGATGCAGCAATACACGGACAAGAATCTCAACTGCGTCGACTGCGGTCAGACGTTCCTGTTTTCCGCCGACGACCAGGAGTTCTACGCGCGCAAGGGCTTCACGAATGAGCCCAAGCGCTGCAAGATCTGCCGCGACAAGCGCAAGACGTCCTCCGGCGAAGGCCGCGAGCGCACGTTCTACGACGTGACCTGCGACGGCTGCCAGAAGCAGACGCAGGTTCCGTTCAACCCGACGAATGGCAAGCCGGTGTACTGCCGCGAGTGCTATTCCGCCCGGAGAGCGCAGCAGGCCTACTAAGTTTTCTTTC
>JBDTOO010000152.1:0-3487 GCA_039933215.1 Acidobacteriota bacterium | reverse complement strand
GTTTCACCCCTGTGGGCTTTCACGGGGGCGCCCGCGCTTCGACGTTCTCTGCGTCTGGCGATTTTACATAATATATCTTATCGGACGTTGTGAACCAGGCCGCTCCAACCCTTCTGATCCGCCATCACGCTTCACTCGCTCTCCTCCGCCTCGAGGATCTCGAAGCGGCCGGGGATGCCCGTCTCGGCTCGCAGGAACATTCGTCGCTCTCCCGCAAAGAACCGGCGGCCGCATGCGCTCTCCGCGGCCAACTCCGGCGTCCAGCTCCAACTCTCGAGGATTGGCGCACCGATGAGAAGAGAATTCGGGGACTCCTTCCCCGGGGAACATCCGAACAGGGCCGGAGCCTTGGAAGACGACCGCGGGCGACTCAACAGGCCGAGAACCTGGAATCGACCGACGCACTCCGCCCGCCCCCGGCCGGTCCGAAGACCTCTTCGCGTCCCTGCGAAAAGGACGCGGCTTTCGGTGCTTCGGGCGACCCCTCCGACTTTGGATCGAACTCTCCGAAGATGCGTGTCAGCCTCAGGAGCCTCCCGGAAGCCATCAGGAGCTTCCCGGAAGCCATAGCGACACCGGAGCTCCGGTCTGGATCGCTCCCGGAGGAGACCCCCGAAACCGGAGCATTCCCTGGTGGCGCACGCCGATCGATCCCCCGCCGATTTCGCGAGGCGAGATGGCCAGGTGCCCTTCTCCCCCCGAGAGTCGCGCCGCGTCTCCGCAGGGAGTGCGCCCGGACCCGGGCGGATTCCAGATGCCCGCAGCGGTTTGCAACCACCGACACTTCCCGCAGTCAGGGTCCGCGCGACCGGTCCTCTCGCGACGCAGTCCGACCTCCGACTCGAGCACCTCGAAGGAGTGCTTGCGAGAGGACGGAAATCCAAGACCCTTCTCCGGGCAAGCGCCTCACGGGAGTCGGGGCCGGAAGCGCTCCCGCCGACAACCGGGACGCTACGGACCGAGCGTTCCCACTCGAACCGTCCCCGACGATCCAAAACCGAACGAAGGGACTCGTCCGCCAACGCGAGTTCGAACACCCTCCCCCCGCCCCTACGAAAAGGGACGCGGCCTCCCCGGCTGTTGGCGGACGACTGCGACGCTCGGAGGGGCATCCCTGGAAATGGATGCAGCGCCCGAAGGAAGGCTCCCGGGACGCCCTCCCGGAAGCGATCGCCAGACCGGAGCCCGGGGCCGGGAGCGCTCCCGGAGGAGACCCTCGAAATCGGCGCGCACCACAGGGCGCGCTCAGCCGCTCGGTCCGTGCGCCGATTTCGCGGAGGCGCGACAGCCAGGTCGTCTTCTACCCCGAAAGTCGCGCCGTGTCTCCGCAGGGAGCGCGCCCGGCCCCGGGCGGATTTTCAACCCACCATCGACCGGACGCCGCTCACTCTCGCCGCCGCCGCCCGTCCGCGATCACCGCCTGGAGATCTTGATCTCGTCGGATTCCAGCTGATCGATGATGCCGCGCAGCGTCTGGATGAGCTCCTGTTTGTCGACGCGAGATTTCTGAAATGACAGGTTCAGTTTGAAAGGTCCGCCCCTGGGTCCGTAGACGAAGGAAAAGCGCGGCCGCTTCTTCGTCGCGCTTTCCGATTCCTTCTTCCGCGCGCGGAGATCCTCGCGCGTCGATCCTGACGCGACGGCGTCGATCGCGTCTCTCATTTTTTCCGGATCGCCCCGCCGCGCGATCTGAAGAAGAACGGAGCGCGCGCCGATGTCGGCGCGCCGACATGCGTCGCGCAGCGCATCCGGAATCTCGAGAAGCGACATCGTTTCGGTGACGGTCACGCGCGATTTTCCGACCGCGTCGGCGATCTGCTGCTGCGTGTATCCGTGACGCGCGGCGAGCGACGCGTAGCCCTCCGCTTCCTCGAACGCGTGGAGGTCGCGGCGGTGAAGGTTCTCGATGAGCGCGATCTCGACGACTTCGTTTTCCGGCACGTCGAGCTCGATGCACGGGATCTCCGTCAGTCCCGCTTCCATGGCGGCGCGAAAGCGCCTCTCCCCCGCGATGATCCGAAACCGTCCATCGGCGACGGGCTTGACGAGCAACGGCTCGAGCACTCCGCGAGCCTCGATCGAGCGTCGCAGCTCGGTCAAGTCTCCGACGTTCGTGCGCGGCTGATCGGGATTCGTCTCGATCTCATCCATCGAGATCCAGCGTCCCAGGGAAGCGCCGAAGCGGGCCGAAAGGGAGTCGACGAAATGAGAGTCATGCTGCATGCGAGCCTCGACCGGGAGACCTCTCCTTTTAGACACGGGACAGCACCTCCTCCGAGAGCGAGTAGTACTCCGACGCCCCGCTCGAACGAGGGGCGAACGTAAAGATCGATTCCCGATGGGCGGGACTCTCCTCGAGCCGGACGCTCTTGGAGATCGTGGTCTTGAAAACCTTGTCGCCGAAGACGTTGGCGATCTGGTCGTAGACGTCTTTGCCGATGACCGTGCGGCGGTCGTGGAGGGTGATGACGACGCCCAGAATGCGGAGCGTCGGGTTCGGCCGGGCCTTGATTTTCTCGATCGTCTCGAGGAGGTCGTCGGTCCCTTCGAGCGCGAAGTAGGACGACTGGATGGGGATCAGGATGTGGGAGGAGGCGACCATCGCGTTGACCGTGATCATGCCCAGGGTCGGCGGCGTGTCGATCAGGATCGCGTCGTACTTCCGGCGAACCGCGTCGATCTTGTCCCGCAGCCGGAAGTGGCCGTCGATCTCGCCCAGAAGCTTCGACTCGATCTTGGCGAGGGAGATCCTGGCCGGCGCGATATCGAGCTTCGGCAGCTCGGACTTGCGGATCACGTCCGCCAGCGCGACCTCGGGCTCCGTCAGGACGTCGAACATGGACTTCTCGACCGTGCGGCGATCGAGGTACGACATCGTGCTGTTCGCCTGGGGATCCAGATCGACGAGCAGGGTTCGCATCCCCTTGGTGGCAAGCGCCGCCGCGAGGTTGATGGCGGTCGTCGTCTTTCCGACGCCGCCCTTCTGATTCGTGATGGAGATGATCAAGGAATGGAAGTTATCAGTTTCGAGCGGCCAGTGGTCAGCCCGGAATGCGGATCGGATCCGCTCCGGGCCGGCGACTCGCGGCTCGAGTTACATCCTGTATTTGCCGAGGTCCTCCGGGTTGACTTCCTCGAGCCATTTCTTCAATCGCTCCGGATCGGGTTCCGTCCCTTCCGCGCGAAGCGTCTTGCTCTTCTCCAACACGTCCTCCTCGACGAAGATCTCGGCCTCGGCGCGCAGCGCCAGCGCGATGGCGTCGCTCGGGCGGCTGTCGACCGTCCACCGCTCCTCGCCTCGAACGAGATGGATGCGGGCGTAGAAGGTGTTCTCCTTCAACTCGCTCACGACGACACGCTCGACGCGCACCCCGAGCTCCGTGAGGAGATTCCGCAACAGGTCGTGGGTCATCGGACGCGGCGCGGCGACCTTCTCCATCTCGATCGCGATCGCGTTCGCCTCGAAGATGCCGACCCAGATCGGCAG
>JBDTOO010000151.1:0-3490 GCA_039933215.1 Acidobacteriota bacterium | reverse complement strand
AGGTCGCGGACGATCGCCAGGCCGAAACCCGATCCGGGAGCCGCCTCGTCCGCGCGGACGCCGCGGCGCAGAACTTCTTCCCACAGGGACGGCGGCAGCCCGGGCCCGTCGTCATCGACCGTGATCACGAGAGCCGCCTCCTCCCTCGAGGACGAGATGGCGACAGCGGACTTCGCCCACTTGCACGCGTTGTCGAGGAGGTTGCCGAGCATTTCGTCGAGGTCCTCGATCTCTCCCCGAAAGACGTGATCGGCGGGCACGTCGACGCGAATCGCGAGAGCGCGGTCCGCATGGAGCCTCGCGAGCGTTCGTGCGAGGCCTTCGGCCGATGCCGCGACCGAGGCGCGCGCGCCGGGCGCCGCGCCGGACCCGGCGGCCCGCGCGTGCGCGAGGTGGTAGTCGATCTGGCGGCGCATCTTCTCGACCTGTTGCCGGATGCTCACGGCGGAGTCGCCGTCGCCGTTTCGCTCCGCGCGGTCGGCTTCCTGCGCGAGGAGAGCCAGCGGGGTCTTCAGGCCGTGCGCGAGGTCGCCGGCCTTCGCGACCGCGCGACGGACGATCCCTTCCCGGTGCTCGAGCAGGCCGTTCAGGTCGTTGACGAGGGGCTGGATTTCCGTCGGGTAGCTCCCCTCGATCCGGCGGTCGCCGCCGTCGCGAACCGCGGAGAGTCGCGCCCGCAGACGGTCGAAAGGCGAGAGGCCGCGGCGGATCTGCGCGAGCCCGAAGACGAGCGCCGCGAGGGCGATCGCGGCGATGACCGCCGCGCTGCGGCCGTGGAGCACGACGCGATACTGGTGAAGAAAAAGGACGGTCGCGAGATGGGTGATGGCGAGAAGGCCCATCGCGCCGAGCACGACGCCGATCAGAAGCCGCAGCCGGAACGAACGGACGAACACGGCGCTTCAGGCTTCCGGCGCGATGCGGTAGCCCAATCCGCGGACCGTTTCGATCCGGGACGCACCGAGCTTGCGGCGGAGCCGTCCGATGAACACTTCGACCGTGTTCGACTCGCGATCGAAGCTCTGCGAGTAGATGTGCTCGGTGAGCTCCGCCTGCGAGATCACGCGCCCGGTGTGGTGCATGAGATACGAGAGGACGCGGAACTCGTGCGCCGTCAGCTTCACGGGAGTGCCGTCGAGCGTGACGCGCGCGAGTCCAGGATCGAGCGACAACGCCCCGCATCGGAGCGCGGGGCGCACCTGCCCGCTCGCGCGCCGGATCAGTCCCCGCAGCCGCGCGAGGACCTCCTCCATCCGGAACGGTTTCGCTACGTAGTCGTCCGCGCCGCCGTCAATCCCCTGGACCTTCTCGTGCCAGCTGCCCCGCGCGGTCAGGACGAGGACCGGCATCGACAGCCCCGCGTCCCGCCATCGGCGCAGCACCGTCAGGCCGTCGACGCGTGGAAGGCCGAGGTCGAGGACGACCGCGTCGTAGGGCTCGGTCTGTCCCAGGAATTCGGCCCGTTCACCATCCTCCGCGCAGTCGACGGCATAGCCGGCGCCGCGCAGGGCATCCGCGATCTGGCTCGACAGCCGCGCTTCGTCTTCGGCGACCAGAACACGCAAGGGGAAAGCGACCCTCCTTCCTCATTCTGACGCAGCCAACCTGACCGCCGGCACCTGAACGGCGGCTGAACGGCGGGTTCAGACGCCGTTCAGCCGCGCCCCCATAGGGTGGCCGCCATGATCTCGATCCACGGCCTCGCCCGCACCTTCGAGACGCCCGCCGGAGCGTTCCAGGCGCTTCGCGGCGTCGACCTCGAGATCGGCTCGGGCGAGCTCGTCGCAGTCGTCGGCAAATCGGGCAGCGGCAAGTCGACGCTCCTCCACCTCGTGGGCGGGCTCGACGCGCCCTCATCCGGGTCGGTCACGGTCGGCGGCACGGAGATCGGGCGGCTCGACGGCCGCGCCCTGGCGGCGTGGCGAGGCCGCACCGTCGGCTTCGTCTTCCAGTTCTTTCAGCTCCTGCCCGCGCTGACCGCGGTGGAGAACGTCATGCTGCCGATGGATTTCGCGGGGACGGTCCCGGCCCGGCAGCGCCGCCAGCGCGCGCTCGAGCGCCTCGACCGCGTGGGCGTCGCCGACCAGGCGAACAAGCTGCCGTCGGCGATCTCCGGGGGACAGCAGCAGCGGGTGGCCATCGCCCGGGCGCTCGCGAACGACCCGCCCGTCGTCCTGGCCGACGAGCCCACGGGCAATCTGGATTCGGAGACCGCGGGCGCCGTCCTGGACCTGTTCCGCGGCCTGGCGGGCGGGGGCACGACCGTGCTGATCGCCACGCACGACCGGGACATCGCCCGCGCGAGCGGCCGCCGGGTGGAGCTCGTCGACGGCCGGGCCGCCGGAGACGGCGCGCCGTGACCGTCCCGTGGCGGAAGGCCGTCCGCGACGTCGGGCGGGAGGGGATGCGCTCGGTCCTCGTCGTGGCCGCCATGGCGCTCGGCATCGCGGGATTCACGGCGCTCCTCGCGACCGACGCCATCCTGACGCGCGAGCTCGACCGGGGGTACCTGGAGACGAATCCCGCGTCGGCGACGCTCTTCACCGACGCGGTCGACGAAGGGCTCCTCCGGGAGATCCGGAGCGGCCACGGCGTGAGCGACGCGGAGGGGCGCCGGGTCGTCAGCGCGCGGATCCGCGTGGGCACGGAGTGGCGAGCCCTCCGCCTCTTCGTCGTGGCCGACTACGGAAAGATCCGCATCGGCCGGCTCGTGCCCGAGAAGGGCGCCTGGCCCCCGGGAAGGGGCGAGATGCTGATCGAGCGAGACGCCTTCCAGGTCGCAAAAGCCCGGATCGGAGACACCGTGACCGTCCGGACGCCCCGGGGCGTGGAGCGCACGCTGCGCGTCGCCGGCGGCGTGCACGATGTCGGGCAGGCCCAGGCGCGCATGGAAAACGCCGTGTACGGCTACATCACCCTCGCGACGCTGTCGGAGCTCGGCGAAGAGTCGTATCTGGACCAGATCCAGATCCTCGCGGCCGTCGATCGCGCAAACGAGAAGCACGTCCACTCGGTCGCCGCGGACGTGCGGCGTCTCGTCGAGAGCCGCGGGCATCCCGTGCGCCGCATGGACGTCCCGAAGCCGGGCCGGCATCCGCATGCGGACATCATGGGGATGCTGCTCCTTTCGCTGGCGACGTTCGGGCTCTGCGTGCTCGCCCTGAGCGGGATCCTCGTGGTCAACCTGATGACGGCCGTCATGGGGTCGCAGGTCCGGCAGATCGGCGTCATGAAAACGATCGGCGGAAGCCGGGCACAGATCATTCGCATCTACCTCGCCGAGGCGGCCGTGCTCGGGGCGGCGGCGATCGCCGTCGCGCTCCCGGCGGGAATCCTCGGAAGCCGCGCCCTCTGCCGGTCGATGGCCGTCTTCCTGAATTTCGACGTCACGAGCTTCGCCGTTCCGCTTCGCGTCTATCTGCTCGTGGCGGCGGTCGGCCTGCTCGTTCCGATCCTCGCGGCGGCATGGCCCGTCTGGAAAGGCAGCGGA
>JBDTOO010000150.1:0-3572 GCA_039933215.1 Acidobacteriota bacterium | reverse complement strand
CCTCCGGCAGACCGAATCGCCGGCCCCGCCTCCCTTTCACCTCGATGAAGCAGAGAACGCGTCCGTCCCGGGCGACGAAGTCGATCTCTCCGGGCCCCGCCCGGAAGTTCCGGTCGAGGATCCGATAGCCCGCCCGTCGGAGCTCCCGGGCGGCCAGATCCTCCCAGGCCTGCCCCACGCCACGCGAGCCCCGCATCCGGGGCACGGACGCGGGCGCGAAGCGGCGCCAGAGATGGCCGATCCCCGCCAGAAGGTCCACTGCCTCCAGATTGTCGTGAGGGCAATGGAGCCGCCCGGCGGACGGAGCGGCGGCGAGCCGGGGGTTTACGGCGCGGGCGTCACGGGGGCGGTGCCGGGCATCGACGCCTGGCTGCAGAGCCGCACCTTCCCGCCGCGGTCGCTGTGGTATTCGTACGTCGCGTCGCGGACGCGCAGGATGATGCGATAGCCGGGCGTCAGGACCTGCGTGCACTTCTCGCCGGTCCTGGGGCACCCGAGACACGAGTCGTTCCAGGTGACGTCCTCCTGGGAGACTCCCGCCACGTCGGCCTTCGGCGCATGAATCTGGTCGTGGAGGGCGTCTACCGCCTCGTCATACGCGTGCTGGCGGGACTTGCTCATGTCCGCTCCGTCGGCGGACGCGGGGGGCGGCGTCGACTGGTGGGCGCACGCGAGGCCGAGGCCGAGGCTGAGAGCCGTCGCGAGAATCAGGGTTCCGGGGCGCAATCGCATGGTGTGAACTCCTTCGTTTCCCGAAGGACTGCAAACGCGGTGCCGTGGACTACGCCGCTCCGGAGGGCCCCTCGGCGGGGCGGGCCTCGCGCATCGACCGGCGGGCCAGCTCGAGCACGTCGAACGGCTGGGTCGAAACCGAGAGCTCCTCACGGGCGTTGCCGATCATCACCATGCAGAACGGGCAGGAGACCCCGACCGCGTCGGTCTTCGCCTCGGCGATCTCCTGCATCCGGGTCTGGTTGATCCGCGTGCCGAGCTTTTCTTCCATCCACATGCGGCCGCCGCCGGCGCCGCAGCAGAGGCCCTTTTCCCGGGACCGCGGCAACTCCTGCAGGCGAAGTCCGGGGATCGCCTCGAGGATCGCGCGCGGGGCGTCATAGACGTCGTTGTACCGGCCCAGGTAGCACGGATCGTGGAACGTGATCGACTGGTCGATCGTCTTCTCGAGCCGGATGCGCCCCTCGGAGACGAGTCGCGAGACGAGCTCCGTCCCGTGCATTACTTCGTATTTCCCGCCGAACGGCGGGTACTCGTTCTTGATCACGTTGAAGCAGTGCGGGCAGTTGGTGACGATCTTCTTGATGCCGTATCCGTTCAGGGTCTCGACGTTCTGCTGCGCGAGGATCTGGAAGAGGTATTCGTTTCCCATGCGCCGCGCCGAGTCGCCGTTGCAGGTCTCCTCGGTTCCGAGGATCGCGAATCGGATGCCCGCCTCCGCGAGGATCTCCACGAGGGCCCTCGAGACCTTCTTCGCGCGGTCCTCGTACGACCCCGCGCAGCCGACCCAGAAGAGGACGTCGACGGGGCTGCCCTGCGCCTCCGCCATCGTCATCACCGGAAGGTCCTTCGCCCAATCCGCCCGCGACGACGCCGCGAGGCCCCACGGATTGCCGTTCGTCTCCATCCCGCGGAAAGCCGACTGCATCTCCTTCGGGAACTCGGCCTTCTCGAGCACGAGATGCCGCCGCATCTCGATGATCTTGTCGACCGCGGGGATGATGAAGACGGGACACGCGGTCGTGCAGAAGCCGCACGTCGTGCAGGCCCAGATCGTCTCCTCGGAGATCCAGCCCCCGATCAGGTCCTTCCGCGCGGGAAGCTCTGCGCCTCCGCGTCCGGACTCCGCGACGAGGATCGCAGGGGTCGCCTCGTAGACGGCGTCCCGCACGTTCGCGATGAACACGCGCGGATCGAGGGGCTTGCCCGTCAGCGCGGTCGGGCAGACCACGCGGCATCGCCCGCACTCGGTGCAGGTGTATCCATCGAGCATGGACTTCCAGGAGAGGTCCTCGACCCGCGAAACGCCGAACCTCTCGGAGTTCTCGAGATCGGGCGTTCCCAGACGGCCCATGGGCTCGAGTTTCATGAAGAAGATGTTCGGCACGGCCGCGATGATGTGGAAGTGCTTGGAGTACGGCAGGTAGTTCGCGAAGAAGAGCAGATCGGCCAGGTGAATCCACCAGCAGGCGTCGTAGAGCCTCTGGAGCGTGTGCGCCGGAAGACCGCGCAGGGCGCGCGAGACGGCGGACACGGCGGGCGCCCAGGCGAGCGGGATCGAAGCGGGAGCGAGGACGGCTCTCGCTCCGTCCGCGGCGAGGTCCGTCGCCATCAGCAGGGCGATCAAAAAGAGGATGAACCACGCGTCGAGCGTGAGGTCCAGGCGGGGAGGCCGCGCGAACGCCCGCCGGAACACCGCCATCGCGACCCCGACGAGGACGAGCACCTCGAACACGTCCTTGACGAGCGTGTAGGCGTTTCCCGCGGCGCCGGGAAGGAGGACGAAGCCCGGAATCAGACCCTCGACGACGAGCGACAGCGATCGGACGATGAGGACGACGAAGCCGGCGAAGATCAGGATGTGGAAGACGCCCGCGTAAAAGTCCCGGAACATCCTCTTCTGCGCGAACGCGTACTCGAGGGTCTTCAGGATTCGCATCCCGATGCGGTCGAACCGGTTCTCGGGAGTTCCCGCCGCCAGAACGCGGATGCGGCGCGATATGGAATAGACGAAGACGACGACGGCGAGGAGAACGAGCACGCCAAAGACGACGCGCCCGGGGAGCCCCAGGGTACTGCCTGCCGTCGGAACGAGAAACCGGCTCATTCGCGGCGGCGGTCGGCCGAGGTCATTCCGCCTTCGCCGCCCGGACGGCCTTCGTGAGCTCCGGAACCAGCTGAAAGATGTCGCCCACGATGCCGTACGTGGCGACCTTGAAGATCGGTGCTTCCGCGTCCTTGTTCAGGGCGACGATCACCTTCGAGCTTCCCATTCCGGCGAGATGCTGGATCGCTCCGGAGATTCCGCACGCGACGTAGAGGGTCGGGGAGACGACCTTGCCCGTCTGCCCGACCTGGTGTTGGTGGTCGATCCACCCCGCGTCCACGACCGCGCGCGAGGCGCCGAGGGCCGCTCCCAGAGCCGCCTGCAGATCGCGGATCATCGGCCAGTTCTCCGGCCCCTTGATCCCGCGACCGCCGGACACGATCACGTCCGCTTCCGACACGTCGAGCTCCTTCGACTCCGACGTCTCGACGCGCACGACCCGGGCTCGAGGGGAGATCGGACCGAGATCGAGCGTCTCGATCCGCGTAGCCGCCTCTTCCCGGGCCTCGGCCGGAAAGACGTTCGGCCGGGTGGTCGCGATCTGCAGAGGGGAGACTCCGCAGTCGACTTCGGCGCGGGCCTTGCCCGAATAGACGGGTCGCCATCCGACGAGGCGGTCCCCTTCCACGCGCAGATCCATGACGTCCGCCAGCACCCCGGAGTCGCGTCGCGCCGCGAAACGGGGGGCGACGTCCTTGCCCATCGACGTGGCCGCGAGGAGCACCGCGTCGGG
>JBDTOO010000149.1:0-3612 GCA_039933215.1 Acidobacteriota bacterium | reverse complement strand
GACGGGATCCTCGATTTCGCGCGCGCCGCGGGCCATCCGCCGCGGCTCTTCGACTTCTCCCTGGATTTCGCACAGCCGTACACCATCTGGGCCGGCGTTCTCGGCGGCGCCTTCCTGACGATGGCGACCCATGGCGCCGACCAGCTGATCGTCCAGCGCCTGCTCGCGTGCCGGAGCCTGAAGGACGCGCGGCGGGCGCTGGTCGGCAGCGGGTTCGTCGTGCTCGTCCAGATGACCCTCTTCGTCACCGTCGGGGTCGGGCTCTTCGCCTACTTCGGCGGGCGGCCGATCGGAGCGGGGCTCGCCCCGGGAACCGGCTTCGCGTCGCCCGACGAAGTCTTCCCCACCTTCATCGTGCGGCATCTCCCGCCTCTCCTCTCGGCCTACCTCGTCGCCGGGATGTTCTCGGCCGCGATGTGCTCGGAGTCTTCGGCCTTGAACTCCCTCGCGTCCGCGCTCGCCCACGACGTCATCGGGCCGCTCTCCGGCGAGGGTCGGCTCGATGGCCGCCGGGGTCTCAGGCTCGGGAAAGCGCTGACGCTCTTCTGGACCGTGCTCCTCGCTCTGCTCGCGATCGGCTTCTCGCGCCTCGGGCAGTCGCAGCCCGCCGTCCAGGTCGCGCTCGGCCTCGCGAGCGTCACGGCGGGCGGGCTCCTCGGCGCATTCCTCCTCGCGCTCTACGCCCGGCGGGCGCGGCAGGCGGACGCGCTCTGGGCCATCGGGTGCTCGGCCGTGGTGATGATGGCGCTCTGGCTCGGCGCGCGCGGCTGGATTCCTTTCCCGGCCGCGCGGCGGATCGCCTGGCCCTGGTATTCGCTGATCGGCTCCGCGATCGCGTTCGGGCTCGGAACCCTCCTTTCGCTGCGGCATCGCGCGAATCCGGTGAGAGGTGAGAGGAGTCAGGTGAGAGAAATCCGGTGAGAGGGGTGCGGACAGCAGTCCCTGGCCGCCGTCCCTCGTGTCGCTGCGGTCACCTGCCACCCCGAAGCGCGCGGGATGCGGACTTCGCCCGCCACCGGATCGCCGCGGCGTCGCGGCGCCGCGCGGGTGCGCCGCAGCCTCGGATCACTTCGCGAGCGGAAGATTTCCCCGGAGGGCCGCGAGCGCGACCCGGGCGGCGAGAACGCCCTGCGCGGCGGCCGCTTCGTCTTCCCGGGCGAGGCTGAGCGCCGCCTCGGCGAGATCGGCGTCGTCCGGCTCGCCGCGCCCCTCCGCGGCGACGGCGCGGGCCACGCGGAGGCGCTCCTGCGCGTACCCCCGTGCGCTCGAGGCGACCGCGAGACGGGCTGCGGCGCGCGCCGACTCTCCCTGCGACCGGAGGACTTCGAGCTCGATCTCTCCCCCCCGCGCGCGGCGCAGACCCTCCGCCCGGGCGAGCCTCGCGCGCGCCGCCGCGGACGCCTCCGCGCTCCGGCCTCCCGTCCACAGCGGCACCGAGATCGAGACGCCGACCGCGAAGTCGTCGGGACGGAACTTGACGAAATACTGGTCGAAGTTGTTGTAGCTCGAGAGCCTCAGGTACTGCGCCTCCGCCTGCACGACCGGCTGGAAGAACCGGCCCTGGATCTGCGCGGCGCGCGTGAGCGCCTCGATCTCTTTGTCGATCGCCTTCGCCTCGAAATCGCGCACCCGAGCCGCCGCCAGAGTCCCGTCCGTGCCCGGCTCGGGAAAGGCGGCGAGCGGGTCCTCCGCGAGCACCAGGGGCTCTTCCGCCGGCCAGTCGAGCAGCCTCCGCAGCTCGAACCGGTCGAGATCCGTCTGAACGGTCCGGTCGAGCAGCCGCTGCTTGGCGCGGGCCACTTCGAGCCCGGCGCCCTGGACCTGGAGATCCGTCGCGCGCCCTTCGCTCCGGAGCGCGATCACCCGCCGCGAGATCGCCTCGCGGGCCTCGACGCTTCGCCGCGCCGCCTCGAGCAGCGCCGCATTGGCCCAGTTGCGGCCATAGGCCAGGACGACCGCCCGAGCGGTCTGCTCCGCGACCCGTTGCGCCGCCGCCTCCCGGCCCGCGGCCGCCGCGCCTGCCGCGAGAGCCGAGACGCGCCGGGAGGGATCGTAGAGGGCGCTCCGCACGGCAACGCCGAAGATGGCGGGAACCTGTCCGGCGACGAGGACCGGCAGGCCGGTCGAATAGCCGGGCGTCGTCCGCGCGAAAGCCTCGGGATGGAATCCCGCCTCGGCGAGCCGGGCGGACGCCGCTGCCTCGTCCGCCTCGGCGCGCGACACGGCGGCCTCGGGCGAGCGCGCGAGGGCGGCCTCGACGGCCGCCTTCAGGGTCACGGCTCTCGGCGCGGGCTCCTGCCCGGCCGCCGCGTGCCGCGCCATCAGAAGGACGAGGGCGAGCGGAATCGACCGGGCGGTCGAACGGTCACTCATGGCGGAGAGCCTCCGTCGGATTGAGATTCGCCGCGCGGTACGCGGGCAGCATCCCGAACGTGAGCGTCACGGCGCAGGAAAAGACGAACGCGAAAACGGCAGAGAGCGCGGAGACCTCGATCTCGACGCCGCGCACGATCCCCCGCGCGAGGAGCGGAAGCCCGAGTCCCACGATCACGCCGAGGAAGGAGCCCACCGCTCCGAGCAGGAGGGCTTCGAGGAGGAACTGCAGCAGGATGTCGCGGCGCCGGGCGCCGACCGACATGCGGACTCCGATCTCCCGGGTGCGCTGCTCGACGGAGGCGAGAAGGATGTTCATGATCCCGACGCCTCCGACCACGACCGAGACCGCTGCCGCCAGGATGAAGGCGGCGATCAGCCCGAAGGAGATCGTCCGCGCCACGCGGATGACCGTCGTCATCGTCTTCACCTTGAAGACCGACCCTCGATGGTGGCGCTCGCGCAGGATCTCCTCGAGCGCGGTCGCGGCGGCCGGTATCCTGGAGAAGTCGCGCACCTCGGCGAAGATCGTGTCCACGCGGTGGGCGGGCGTGAAGAACCACGCGACCGTCAACGGCACGAAGATCGAGTAGTTCGTCACCTCGCCCTGGCCCATCGTGTCGACGGGCTTGTCGAACTCGCCGATGACCCGGAAGGACATTCCCAGCGTTCGGATCGTCTTCTCCGACGCGTCGTCGTTGCCGAACAGGTCCTGATAGAGCGGGTGGCTGACGACGCAGACCCGCGCGCGCGCCGTCGCGTCGTCCTCGTCCAGGAACCGGCCGCGCAGGATCCTCAGGTTCTTGCGGACGGCGGCGTAATTTGGCGTGGTGCCGAGGACGGAGACGTCGGCGGAGCTCGACTGGACCGAGACGGTGCCGTGCAGCACCAAGAGCGGCGTGACGCCGGAGAAGAGATCGGTCCGCGTCGCCACGGCCCGCACGTCGCCCTCGTTGATCTGGTCGTCCAGGCTCCGCGAGACCCCGGAGGTGACGGTGCCCTGGTAGCTCGCCCAGATCAGGTGGGAGCCGACGCCTTCGATCTGCGCCATGACGAACCGCCGGCCCGTGAGACCGAGGGCGACGATCACGATGATCGCCGAGGTCCCGACGATCAGGCCGGCGAGCGTCAGCGCGGTCTGCACCGGATGCGTCCGGAACCGGTGAACCGCCGTCTCGAGAGTCTCACTCACCAGCACCTCACGACCTCATAACCCGGCCCCACGCGGCGCCCCGTGCG
>JBDTOO010000148.1:0-3625 GCA_039933215.1 Acidobacteriota bacterium | reverse complement strand
TCGTGCCGCTCGTTCACGTCAAGGAAGACGAGTCCTTCGAAAACGCCATGCGGCGCTTCAAGCGGAAGTGCGAGAAATCGGGAATCCTCTCGGAACTGAAGAAGCGCCAGCATTACGAGAAGCCGAGCGCGAAGCGCAAGCGCAAGATGATCCAGGCGCGCAAGAAGATGCTTCGCAAGCTTTCGGAAGAGCGTCGAGCCACCCCGTAGACACGCTGCCGGCGGAGGATGGCGCCAGCGCGGATCGCCAGGCGCTCGAGCTCGACGTCGTCCTTCGCCTCATTTCTTCTCTCGCCCGGACGGATCCCGGCCGCCGGGCCGTCCTCCTCCTCTCTCCCTCCCATGACGAAGCCTCCGTCCGCGCGCTCGCCGCGGAGACGGCGGAAATCTGGTCGTTTCGCATCCGGCACGGCCGGTTGCCGCTCGCCGGCGTCGAGGAGATCGACGGAGCGATCGCGACGATCGAGAGCGGCGCGTTCGCTCCCGAGGATTTCCGGCCCGTTCTTTCGGTCGCCCGCGCGGCGGCCGCCGTGCGCCGCGCGCTCGCGCCGGCGGAATCTCCGGTTCTCGTCGAGCGCCGCGAGCGCCTCCCGCAATTCGACGAGCTCGTTCTGCAGGCGCAGAGGATATTCGCCTCCGACGGCACGATCCGCGACGACGCCTCGCCGGAGCTCGCCGCGATCCGAAGCCGGCTCCGTCGCCGCCGCAATGAGGTCGCGCGGAACCTCGAGAAGATCGTCGACCAGCGGCGCGAGTATCTGGGCGACGCCGTCGTCGTCCTTCGCAACGACCGCTATTGCCTCCCGGTTCTCTCCTCGGCGCGGGCGCGCGTGCCGGGCATGGTGCACGACCGCTCGGGCTCGGGCCAGACGGTCTTCGTCGAGCCGATGGAGGTCATCGAGGCCAACAACGACCTCGCGCTCCTCGCGGGAGAGGAGCGGCGAGAGGTCGAACGCCTGCTGACGGGATTCGGAAGACTCGTCCTCTTCGCGGCGCCGCACCTGCTGTTTGCCGTGGACGAGCTCGCGGCGCTCGACGCGCTCGAAGCGAAGGTCGACTTCGGCGACCTCGTCGACGGGCGGGTCCCGGAGATCTCCGACGACGGCGAGTGGATCCTGCGCGGCGCGCGGCACCCGCTGCTCGACTCCCGGCTCGGCGCCCTGCGCAAGCGCGTCCTCGGCGAGTCCCGCGGCGGGCGCGAAGCGGTGCCGCTCGATCTCACTCTGAGCCGCGAGCAGCGCATGCTCGTCGTATCCGGGCCGAACGCGGGCGGCAAGACCGTGGTGTTGAAGACCGCCGGTCTGCTCGCCCTCCTCGCCCAGTCGGGCATCCCCGTTCCCGCGGACTCGGGGACGCGCCTCCCGATCTTCCGGTCGATCCGCACGGAGATCGGCGACGCCCAGGCGATCCTCTCCGACCGCTCGACGTTCTCCTCTTCGATGGAGACTCTGGCGTCCATCCTCGAAGAGTCCGCGCCGGGCGCGCTCGCGCTGGTCGACGAGATCGGCGGCGCGACGGATCCCGAGGAGGGCAGCGCCCTCGCCGTGGCGTTCCTGGAGGAGTACCTGGCGCGGGGCGGCCGCGCCATCGTCACGACGCACCTCTCCGCCATCAAGAACTTCGCCGCGGGGCGCGAGGACTCGCTGACGGCGGCGATGGAGTTCGACGAGGCGACCGGACGTCCGAACTACAACCTCCATCCGGGACTCTCCGGCCGCAGTCGCGCGCTGTCCGTGGCGCGCGAGCGCGGGCTCCCCGCCGGGGTGCTCGACCGCGCGGTCGAGATTCTCGGAGAAGCGTGGCGCCGGCGGGAGGAACGGGAGACGGAGGCTGAGGCGGCGATCGAGAGGCTCCGGCTCGCGGAGTCGGAGCTCGCGCGGGAGCGCGAAGCGGTGCGGCGCGATGCGGAGAAACTCGCCGCCGACCGGGAAGACGTCGCCCGCGCTCGCGCGCGGCTTCGCGAGGAGGGGCTCGCCGGCTTCGAGAAAGCGAGGCGGGAGCTTTCACGGCGCGTGGATGAGGAGCTCGTGGCGATCCGCGGGGACGTCTCGCGGCGATCCGAGATGTCCGCCGCCCGTCTCATCGCCGAAGCGGAAGAGGCCGTCTCCGGGGAGCCCGTGCTCGTCGAAGCGCGCGCGGAAGAAGAGAACCGCTCTCGCGAGCTCGGCGAAGGCGGACGCGCGCGGATCCGTGGGATGAAGATGGAGGGGACGATTGTCTCCCTCGACGCCGAGAGCGCGTGGCTCGAAGTCGGCGGGAAACGGATGCGGGTGCCGCGCACGCAGCTCGAGTCCGCGGGCGGCGGCGAACGCGTGGCGCGTCCGGCGTCGGCGGACGGGCGGAAAAAGAATGAGCGGGCGCGCCGGGCGTCGGGTCGCGATCTCGACGCCGCGCCGGCGCAGGCTGCCGCCGGGCCCGTGCGGGAGGTCAACGTCATCGGGCGCCGGCTCGACGAGGCGATCGACGAGGTCGAGAAGGCGCTCGACGAGGCGCTGGTCGCCGGCGCCGCGCTGCGCGTGATCCACGGCCACGGGACGGGCCGCCTGCGCGACGGCCTCCGCGAGCACCTGCGCACGCACCCGAACGTCTCCTCCGCCCGCGCCGCCGACGCCAGAGAGGGCGGCAATGGCGCGACGATGGTGGAATTGAAGTGAACAGACGGGAGTGCTTCTCGGCCCACCGAACCGAAACAACCGCTCGCAGCGGGAGAAGTCTCCTGAGCGGAAGCGAAGGAGGAGGCTCACGCTGCGGGAGGCGCCGCGGAGCGTCAGCGCAGCGGAGCCGACGATATTGAACGACCTCGACATCAACGACTCCGTGCTCGCGGAGCTGCGCTCCGCCTCGGACATCGTCGAAGTCATCAGTGAGCACACGAGCCTGAAGAAGGCCGGCCGGTCGTGGAAGGGGCTCTGCCCGTTTCACAACGAGCGCACCCCGTCTTTCACGGTCGATCGCGACAAGGGGCTCTACCACTGCTTCGGGTGCGGAGCGGGCGGGGACGTCATCCACTTCGTGAGGCAGATCGACCGGCTGGAATTTCCCGAGGCGGTCGAGGCGCTCGCCGGACGATTCGGCGTGACGATCCCGCGCCGCGCGCGCGGGCCGCGGGACGACCGCCGCGAGAAACTTCTCGAGGCCGCCGCCGCAGCGCAGCGGTTCTACGCCTCGGAGATCGCGAAGCCAGGCAGCCGTGCGGCCGCGTACCTCGAGGAGCGCGGGGTCTCGTCCGAGCTTCGCCATCGCCTCGCGCTCGGAGAGGCGCCGGATTCCTGGGACGGCCTCTCCCGCGCGCTCACGGGCGCATGGCCGGAGGCGCTTCTCGTCGAGGCCGGCCTCCTCCAGCCGGGGCAGGAGGGCAAGCGCGCATACGACCGGTTTCGCGACCGCCTCCTCTTCGTGCTGCGCGACGACCGGGGCAGACCCGTCGGATTCGGCGGGCGGGCGCTCTCGCCGGGCGGCGAGCCGAAGTACCTGAACTCCCCGGAGTCGCCGATCTTCCAGAAGAAGAGGACTCTCTACGGCCTGTCGGACGCCCGCGACGCGATCCGGCGCCGCGAGCGCGTCGTTCTGGTCGAGGGGTACTTCGACCATCTCGCGCTCCTCTCCGCCGGCGTCGACGAGACCGT
>JBDTOO010000147.1:0-3629 GCA_039933215.1 Acidobacteriota bacterium | reverse complement strand
CCCTGCTGCAGGTACGCGTACTCGAGCCAGAAGATGGCGTGGAAGTTCCGCTCGTCGACGCCGAGCTTTTTTCTGCGCACGCGAGCGTCCGCGGCGTCCCGCGAGGCCTCGTTCGAGGAGACCACGTCGTCCCACATTCCGGACGCGAGAAAGATGTGCGACGGCATGTGCAGGGCGTGCGCCGCATCTTTCGCGATCTTCGCGTAAACGCGAGCGGGCCGGAGCCCGAGCGGCGCGTGGATGGGATCGTCGTACGAGTGGATCAGGTAGTGCGCCGCGCCGGGATGCTGCGGATTGCGCGCGAAGACCTCCTCCGCGAGCGCGGCGCCGCGCATATAGACCGCGTAGTCCCGGTCCGACTCGCAGCTGCCGAGAAGCGAGAGCGCATAGAACGCCGTCGCCTCGAGGTCGTCGGGAAAGGACTCATGGAGCCGGCGCATGGCGTCCGCGTACGCGAGGTCGCGGTCCTTCTTCTCGCCCTCCGCGAAGAGCTCCTCGACGGCATCGAGGTATCCCTTCTCGCGCGGCGTCGGCGCCTTCGCGAGCCGGGTCGCGCGCGTCGGGCCGAGCCGCGAGAGAATCGCCCGCGCGCCCTCGGCGTCGCGCTCCATCCAGAGCGGGTGGTTCTTCGTCATGGCCTCGCCCCAGAAGCTCATCGCGAAGCCGGGATCGGCTTCCTGCGCGGCCCGGAATTCTTCGGACGCGTCGGCGTACTCGAAGCTGTGGAGCAGGAGGACGCCGCGCTGGAACCGGTCCATCGCCGGCCCCGCCGCCGAAACGGGGAAATCGATGTGGCCGAGGCCGCCCGCTTCCGCGCCGAGCGCCGCGGCCGCGCCGAAGAGCAGGGTCGCGATCCGCGAAATCCGCATGGTTCCTCCTCGATCGGTGGGCCTCATCGTATCGCTCGGGAAGGGAATGGCGCCTGCCGCGGCCCGGTTGGAATTTCACGAGCATGCTCCGCCGCGCCGTACTCTTCGCCCTTTTCGCCGCAGCGCTCGCGCCGGCCTCCCGAGCCCGGGCGGAGCGCCTCTGGACGCTCCAGCTCGCGGGCGGCTCCGTCGTCCTGTCGCTCGACGCGCCGGAGGAGCGGGGAGCGGCCTTCGTCTTCCATCGCCACCCCGACGGCGTCTTCTCGAGCGTCCGGACGGCCGACGTCCGCCGGATCTCGATCGCCGAGGGGCCGGACCGCGACAAAAAGCGCGCGCGCGCGTGGGAGGTCCTGGTCATCGGCCGCGACGCCGAAGGACCGGATCGCGGAACCGGCGAGCGGGGCGCACCGCGTGGCCCGGCTTCCGCGCCCGCCTCGCCCGAGGGCGACATCGGCTACGGCTTCTCGACCTGGGGTTACCCGGGCACGCCGGGATTTCCGTACCACCGGCCTCCGGGCGTCCCGCCGCCCGGCCGCGTGCCGTCGCTCGCCCGCCCGAACGGATTCCCGGCCGTCGGTCCGCTCGGACCGGCGGCGCCTCCGATCGGGCCGAACGGGTTCCCCATCCTGGCTCCGGCCGTGCCGACGCCGGTGTTCCGGACCCTCTAGCCGATTCGGTTCCGGGCCCGGCCTCTCGCGCGGTCGCCGTCCTCGAACCGGTGACCCGCCGCGGACCTCAGGCCGACCCCTCGATCTTCCGTGTCAACGCCGGGACGCGTCCCGCGAGCCGGGCGCAGAGCGCGATCTGCCCGCGGTGATACTCCTCGTGGCCGATGCCGTGCTGCATCCAGGCGAGCCGTGTCCCCATCCGGCCGTCGAAGCGCCGGATGACCTGGAGCATGTGCAGCTCCCCGGCCCGCCGGATCTTTTCCGCGCCGTTCGCGTGCGTCCGGCGCAGGGACGCCAGGAGCGCCTTCCGCGTCCGGGCTCGGGAGAGCCCCTTGCCGTGCTCGCGCAGGAGCGCCTCGTAGCTCTTGCGCCGGAAGTCGCCGTCGTCGCGCGCGAGCTCGCCCGACATGAGCAGTCCCGACTCGAGGACGTGGCGGACGAGCTCGGAGATCGTGCGGCTCTCCGGTCCAGGACGGAACGGCATGTCCTTCTCGCGGAGATTGCGGATCTCTTCGATCACGCCGTCCCGCGCGAAACCCCACGCCTCGAGCGCCTCGTCGAGCAGGGTCGTCATCGGCCACCTCTTCGGATTAGTCTAGGCGCACAGCGAAAAGGAGTGCGGCCATGTCTTCTGAGATCTCCCGCCGGAAGTTCGCGGGCTTCGTCGGCGCGACGCTCGGGGCGTCCGCGTTTCCCTCCTGGCTCCGCGCCGTTCCGCGCGCCGTTCCCCGGACGGCAGCGGCGCCGGCGGCCTCGACGGATTGGATCCGATTGAGCTCGAATGAAAACCCGTACCCGCTCTCGGCTCGCGCCCTCGAGGCCCTGAACCGCGCGTCCCGCGCCGCGTCGCGGTATCCCGACGAGGTGGAAGACGAGGCCCGCGCGGCGATCGCGAAGAGCCACGGCGTTCCGGTCGAGCAGGTCGTTCTGGGTTGCGGCTCGAGCGACATCCTGCACATGGCCGACGCGGCGTTTCTTCCCCCGGGGAAGACGGTGGTCGCCGCCGAGCCGACATTCGAGGCCGTACTCCTCCACGCGCGCGTCACCAACTCGGAAGCCGTCAAGGTCCCGCTGACGTCCGACCACCGGCATGACCTCGACCGGATGGCCGCCGCCTGCGACGCGCGGACCGGGCTCGTCTACGTGTGCAATCCGAACAACCCGACGGGGACGATCGTCGGCGGCGACGAGCTCGAAGCGTTCTTCGGCCGGGTGCCCTCTTCCGCGGTCGTCCTCGTCGACGAGGCGTACCACCACTTCGTCGAGAATCCGCGCTATCGCACCGCCGCGGGCATGATCGAGCGCTTTCCGAACGTCGTCGTGGCCCGCACGTTCTCGAAGATCTACGGCATGGCGGGGATGCGGCTCGGATACGGGCTGGCGTCGCGCGCGAACGCGGAGGCGCTCTCCCGTCAGGCGTCGTGGAACAACACGAACACCGCCGGGCTGCACATCGCGCTCGCCGGCCTCGCCGATCCCGGGCTCGTGCCGGCGCAGAGGCGCCTCTTGAACGACACGCGCCGCTGGCTCTGCGGCGAGCTCGACCGCGACGGGCGGGGCTACATCCCCTCGGAGACGAACTTCGTGATGATCGACGTTGGGCGGGACGTGTCGCCGGTCATCCTCGCGTTCCGTGAGAAGAAAATTCAGGTCGGAAGGAAGTTCCCGTCGCTCTCGAACTGGCTGCGCGTCTCGATCGGCACGCGCGAGGAGACCACCGCGTTTCTCGCGGCGCTCCGCGATATCGTCCCGGCGCGCGCCGTGGCCTGAGCTACCCCGTTCCGCCGCGGCGCATGGGGGCGACGCGGGCGAGCCGGTCCGCGATCGCCTGCCAGCGCGGCTCGTTGCGGAGCGCGTCGAAGTTGGGGAGATGGGTCCGGTACCACATGAGGGCGTTGCGTTCGTCGAGCGCCCTCTCGAGAGACGCGAGCGCGGACTCCCGGTCGTTCATCGCCGCGTGCGCGACCGCGAGATCCAACGGCGGCACGTAGCTCCGCGAGGCCCGCTCCACCAGCTCGTCCCGGATCCGGCGCGCCTCGTCCACCTGGCCCGCGGAGGCGTGCGCGCCGCAGAGCAGCGACAGCTCGTACGA
>JBDTOO010000146.1:0-3715 GCA_039933215.1 Acidobacteriota bacterium | reverse complement strand
GAGGCCCAGATCGTCGCCCAGATGGACCACCCGGCCATCGTGCCGATCTACGACTTCGGCAGCGACGCCGGATCCCTCTTCTTCGTCATGCCGCTCGTCGCCGGCACGACCCTGGGGCGCATGGTGCGGGATCAGTCGCTGCGCCTGGGAGACGTCGTCGACATTGGCATCCAGGTCGCCGACGCCCTCGAATACAGCCACGCGCGCGGCGTCATACACCGGGACATCAAGCCGGCGAACATCATGGTGACCCGGGAAGAAGGATCTGCCGTCCGCGTGCGAGTCATGGACTTCGGCCTCGCCCGCGCGGACACCGAGTCGCGACTGACGAAGACCGGGACGCTCATCGGGACGATGGCCTACCTCTCCCCGGAACAGGTCTCCTCGCGCGCCTTCGACGCGCGGTCGGACATCTATGCACTCGGCACCGTCCTGTACGAGTGCCTCGTCGGCGATCCCCCTTTCACCGGCGAGTTGCAGTCGATCCTCTACCGCATCGTCCACGAGATCCCGCAGCCGCCCCGCTCCCTCGGAGCCGAGATCCGCGAAGAGCTCCAGGACATCGTGATGCGCTGCCTGGAAAAGGATCCCGCGAAGCGGCCGCAGAAGGCCGGGCAGATCTCCGAGGCGCTCCGGCGGCACAAAGCAACCCTCGCGACCGAGGAATTCCGGATGTCGGTCGTCGCGAGCCCGAGCCGGATGGTCCAGAGGCCGGCGCTCTCCGCCTTCATCGGCCGCGACAAGGAGTTCGCCGAGCTCCAGCGGCGTTTGAACGCCGCGATCTCGGGCGACAGCCAGTTCGCGGTCGTGGCCGGCGAGCCCGGAATCGGCAAGACCCGCCTGCTCGAGGAGCTCAAAAACCTGGCGACCGCGCGCCGGATCCGCGTCCTCTACGGGCGCTTCGTCGAGCAGGCCGGGACATTCTCTTATCAGGGGTTCTGCGAGCTCATCCAGGATTCCTTTCGCTCCCGCGACCCCGCCGCCTCCTCCAGCGTTTCGGATCGCCCCGACTTCTCGGACCTCGCCGGCGACCTGATCGCGCTCTTTCCGCAGCTCTCCGAGATCGCGGACCTGCGCGCCGCCGCCGGCGGAGAGACGCGCGCGGCCGCGGCGCCCGAGGAAAAAAAGCCCGAGGACCGGATCCAGATCTACGAGCTCCTCGCCCGCACGTTGACGCGGATCGGGGGCGGCAAGCCGCTCGTCCTGATCCTCGAAAACCTGCACGGGGCGGAAGCCTCGATCGAGGCGCTCCAATACGTCGTCCGGCGACTCGGGCCGACGCCGACGCTGGTCGTCGGCAGCTACCGCCAGACCGAGACCGACAAACGGCATCCCCTGATGCGCATGCTCGACTCCTTCGCCGACGACCCGCGATTCGTCTCCTCGACGCTGGGCCCTCTCTCTCCGTCGGAGCACCGTACGCTCGTCGCCTCGCTGGTCGGTGCTCCCAAAGTCGCCGACGACCTGGCGCGAAGGCTCCACGACGCGACGGAGGGAAATCCGTTCTTCACGAAGGAGCTCATCCGCTCGCTCGTCGACTCGGGCGGGATCTCCCGCGACGACACCGGCGCCTGGAGCGTCTCGAAGGAGGCGGAGATTTCCGCGGACGCGCTGCCCGCGACGATCCAGCAGGCGATCGAAAAGCGGGTCGAGCGGCTTCCGGAGGAGCTCCGCGACACTCTCTCGACCGCCTCCGTGCTCGGCAAGACGTTCGACGCCCGGGATCTGGAGGCCCTCGCCGACGGGTCGCGCAACCTGGACGACGACCTGGACAAGTTGCTGCGCGACGGCATCCTCGAGGAAGACCGCGAGTCGCGCGGCGACCGACTGACGTTCGCGAGCGGGATCGTCCGCGACGTGCTCTACGCGGCCCTCTCCCGCCGCAAGCGCCGCTCCCTGCACCGCAAGTACGCGGAGCTCGTCGAGAAGCGCTCCGCCGGCCGTCTCGAGCGCGTTTACCCCGAGCTGGTGCACCATTTCTCGCAGGCCGATGTACCCGACAAGACCGTCGAGTACGGCGTCAAGCTGGCCCAGAAGTCCCTCGACGCCTTCAGCCCCGAAGAAGCGATGCGCGTCGCGAAGATTGCGCTCGAGTTTCTCGAAGACGAGGAGTGGTCCGGCGATCCGGCCCTCGAGGGCCACGTGCGCCTTCTGCTCGCCCAGGGGCAGCGTATGGCCGGCAACGTGGACGCCGCGCTGCGCGAGGCGGAAGCCGCCGCGAAGTCCCTCGCGGAAAAACAGAAGGCGGGGCCGGCGGTCGGCGCGATGCTGTTCGCCGCGGAGACGGCATGGCACGCCCGGCGGGTCGAAGACGCGCGCCGCTGGATCGACCGAGGGCTCGAAGCGGCCCGCGCGGCCTCCGAGACCCCGGGGCTTCTGAAGCTGCTCGCCCTGGCGGCCGCCGTCGCCAACATGCGGGGCGAGTACCAGCAGGCCGCGGCTTACCAGGCCGAGCTCGAGTCGCTCGCGCCCCGCGAGAAGGGTGCGCAGGAGAACGTCGCGAAGGGCGGAACCCTCGTGGTGGCCATGTCGAACCCCATCGCGGAGCTCGAGCCCGGCACCTACGCGACCACGGAGGAGCACGAGGTCCTGTCGAACGTCTTCGAGACGCTCGTCGCCACGGACACGCAGGGCAACCTCGTGCCGCACCTCTCCGACCGCTGGTCCGTCGAGGACGGAGCGCGAACGGTGCGGCTCCACCTGAGACCCGACGTCGTGTTCTCCGATGGCACTCCGTTGACGGCGTCTTCCGTAAAGGTGTCGCTCGAACGCTCGATCCAGCTCTCCCGCGAGGCGAGCCCGGCCGCGTTCTCCGCGATCCGGGGCGTGCCGGATTTTCTCGAAGGGAAGACCCCGGGTGTCGAGGGCATCGCGACTCCGTCGGACCGCCAGATCGAGATCCGATTGAAGGACCCTCTGCCGATCTTCCCGTCTCTCCTGACCGACGGGCGCACGTCGATCGCTCTGGCTTCTCCCGGCGAGACGCTTCTCGGCACGGGGCCGTTCCAGACGGTCGAGCACACGCCGGAGCACGCGGTTCTCGAGCGCAACCCGCGCTACTGGAAGGAACCACCGCGCATCGACCGCATCGAGTTTCAGGCGGGCCTCCCGGCTACCGGAATCGCCGAGCGCCTCCGCGCCGGCAAGGTCGACGTCGCGCGCGACCTGCTCCCCAGGGATCTCGAAGCCGTCCTGCGCGAGCCTCGGTTCCGGGCGGGGCTGGTCGAGACGCCGCAGAAGAACACCTATTTCGCGCTGTTCAACTCCCACACGCCGGCCGGGTCGAATGCCGTCCTCCGCACGGCTCTGGCGAGCGCGTCGCGCGCGCAGGACTTCGTCTGGGGAGCGCTCGGCCGGTTCGCCCTGCCGGCGACGGGCCTGCTGCCGCCGGGGATCCTCGGTCACGACCCAGGGCGCCGGCAGCCCCACGTCACGCGAGAGAAGGCCGTCGAGATGATCCGTTCGGCGGGGCTGCCGCTTCCTCTGCGACTCAGGGCGGCGGTTCACCCGGCCCTTCAGAACCAGTACGCGGGATTGACGCGCGCTCTCTTCCAGATCTGGTCGGAGCTCGGCGTGGAAGTGGAGATCGGCACAAAGACGATGGCCGAGTTCATCGAGGCGTGGCACGAAGCGCGGGGCTTCGACCTCTGGCTCGGCCGCTGGATCGCCGACTACGACGACCCCGACAACTTCACGTTCACCCTCATGAACTCGC
>JBDTOO010000145.1:0-3834 GCA_039933215.1 Acidobacteriota bacterium | reverse complement strand
GTCCGGGCGAACGTCCGCGTGCGGCATGGGCGATACTGTTCGAGAAAATGCTCCGATGTGACGTCGAGCGGCGCGCGCTCCCGCGGCCGCGCCGAACGGTCGAGCGGACGCTCGCCGGGATCTGGATCGTCCTTCTGATCGCGGCGGCGGGCCCCGTTTCCGCCGCCGAGCCGGGTTCCACCGGTACGGGCGCGCTGGTCTGGCGCGGGGAGAGCCACCCGGTCTCGGTGGCGGCCGGAGACCTGCGCGTCGTCGACGTCGCGCGGGCGCTGGGCTTCGAGGTCGCGACCGATTCGACGAGCGGCGTCCTCACGCTGTCGAGCGGCGGCCACCAGGTGTTCCTGGGCGTCGGCACGACGCAGGTCCCCGTCGATCAGCGCATCGTGCAGATCTCCCGCCCCGCGCGCGCGTCGGGGGGCTACCTCTACGCGCCGCCCGACATCCTCGAGAAGGTCCTCCTGCCGCTCGTCGGCGCGAGCGCTTCTTACGACGCCCCATCGCGGACCTGGACGGTCGTCGAGTCGGTGCCTCCGCTGACGCTCGACGTGGCGGTCGTCCACGTCGAGCCCACGACGCAGATCGTCCTCCGCCAGTCCGCGGCGGCGCGGTTCGTCCCCTCTCTGACGGAGACCGGCTTCCAGATCCGCTGGCCGGAGCGAAAGATCATTCCTCCGTTCGCGGACCGGCGCTACGAAGACCCGCTCGTCGCGACCATCCGCTTTGCCGGCGACTCCGCCTCGATCGAGTTCCGCGACAAGGGCCTCACGGCGCGGGCATATCCCCTGACATCTCCGGACCGGATCGTGGTCGAGATCGGCAAGCCCGCCGCCGAGGGCGCTCCGTCCGCTCCAGCCCCCGCGCCGGCTCCCGCCCCCGCCTTCACCGTGGTCGTCGACGCCGGCCACGGGGGGACGGAGACCGGCGCCATCGGCCCGGGCGGACTGCAGGAAAAGGACGCCACGCTCCAGATTGCCCGCCGGCTCGCGGCGACGCTCCCCCGCCTCTTCTCGTGCCGCGTGATCCTGACGCGCGACTCCGACAGCGTGATCTCGCTCGACGACCGGACGGCCGTCGCCAACCATGAGCACGCGGATCTCTTCCTCTCCGTGCACGCGAACTCGTCGCGCGCGACGGGCGCCCACGGCGCCGAGACCTACTACCTGTCGCTCGAGGCCTCCGACAAGCTGTCGCAGGACGTCGCCAGCCGCGAGAACGCCGCACCCGGGGTTTCTTCGGACGGCGGGGCGGCCGGCGCGCGCAGTCCCGTCCTCGACTTCATCCTGTGGGACCTCGCCCAGAGCGCGCATCTGAAGGACTCGAGCGAGCTCGCGGACGCGATCCAGAAGGAATTGAACGGCGTCTCGGGGACCGACAACCGCGGCATCAAGCAGGCGCCGTTCCGGGTGCTCGTCGGGGCGACCATGCCCGCCGTGCTCGTCGAGAGCGCGTTCATCTCCAACGCGGAGGAGGAAAAGAAGCTCGCTTCGCCGGTCTTCCAGCAGAGCGTCGCGGACGCCGTCGGCCGGGCGATCGCCGGCTACTTCGCGCGCCGCAAAGGTTCCGCCGTCCGGCCGAACGCGACCGCACCGACTCCCCCCGCGCCGGCCCGGACTCCATGACCCGGCGCGCCGCGGCGGTTCTCCTGCTGCTTCTCGCGGCCGCGGTGGCCGCTCTGGTGCTCGCCAACCGTCCCGCCGGCGTCCTTCGGCGGCCGCGCTTTCGTCTCTTCCTGCGCGTCACGCCGGCGCCCTCGCCGGCCGCGACCGTGGCGCCCGGCGTCCCGACGCCCACGCCCGCCGAGAGTGTCCGCCTGACGCTCTTCTTCCCGGGCCAGGAGGACGCGCTGCTGCGTCCCGAAGAGCGGGACATTCCGAAGCCCGCGGGCGCCGGGGCGTCGCTGCGGGCGATCTTCGCCGAGCTACAGCGCGGGCCGACGCGCGCCGGGCTGGTCGCCGCCCTGCCGCCGAAGATCCAGCTTCGTAACGCCTTCCTCCTTCCCGAAGGCGAGGCGGTGCTCGATCTCGCCGTGGACGCCGGGCTCTCGTTCGGATCGGACGAGGAGCTCACGATCGTGGCGTCGCTCGTCGATACGACCCTTCAGAACGTCGCCGACACGTCGCGCGTCCGGATCCTCGTGAACGGGGAGCCGGCGGAGTCGCTCGGCGGTCACGTCGATCTCACGCGGCCTCTCACCTACATTCGAACCCAGGTCGCGCCGTGAGCCGGCCGCCCTCGCCATCCTTCACTTTCGACCGATCCCCACGAACCGACGAGGAGAATCCATGACATCCAGGACCCCGCGGCCCGACGGACGCCCGCCCGACGCTCTCCGTCCCGTGACGATCGAAACCGGAGCGGCCCGGCATGCCGAGGGTTCCGCGCTGATCTCACTCGGCGACACACGCGTCCTCTGCGCCGCGTCCGTCGAGGACCGCGTCCCCTCCTTTCTCAAAGGGACGGGAAGCGGATGGGTGACGGCGGAGTACGGGATGCTCCCGCGCGCGACGCACACGCGCTCGGCGCGCGAGGCCGCGCAGGGTAAGCAGGGCGGCCGCACGCTCGAAATCCAGAGGCTCATCGGACGCTCTCTGCGAAGCGTCATCGAGCTGCGCGGGCTGGGAGAGAGGACGATCACGGTCGACTGCGACGTGCTGCAGGCGGACGGCGGAACGCGGTGCGCCGGGATCACGGGCGCGTGCGTCGCCCTCGCGATGGCGCTCGCGGGTCTCCTGCGTGCCGGCGCGATCCGCCGCTGGCCCATGCGCGAGACGGTCGCCGGCATCTCCGTCGGCATCTGCGCCGGCCAGAACGTGCTCGATCTCGCCTACGCCGAGGACTCCGAGGCGGACGTCGACTTCAACGTCGTCGGGACGGCCTCGGGGACATTCGTCGAGCTGCAGGGAACGGCCGAACGGCGGCCGTTCACCGAGGCCCAGCTCACGGAGCTCCTCGCGCTGGCGCGGATCGGACTCGCCGCCCTGCGTCAGGCGCAGGACGCCGCGCTCGCGCCGCTTCTCACGGGCATCGACACGCGATAACCCGCCTGCCGGCCGCCGGCGCGTTCAGCCGAGGAGCTTGTCGAGCTCCGCCTCGCTGAACCCGACGAGGAGCGTCCGCCCCTTGCGGATGATCGGCGCCCGGAACGCGCCGCGGTTGCCGCGCAGGTCCTCGATCGTGGCGTCCTTCGCCGCGAGGCGCCGGCTCGACTTGCCCCGCGCCACGATGACCTCGGATACCGATCGCAGCAGCGCCTTCGCATCGGCGTCGGAGAGTGGCTGCTTCCGGGCAGGGCGCTCTTCGCGCACCGCCACGTCTTTCTTCCGGAGCACCGCCCGGGTGCGCTCGCAGCCGGTTCAGCTGGAGCGGTGGTAGTAGAAATCGATGGCGCGCATGGGCCGATCCTACCTTCCGGCGGCCTGCCGGGCCCCGAATTTGACATAATCGCCGGCTCCGCGGGACGCTCCGCATCTCACAACAGGGGGTTTGGTTCCGATGAAGAAGATCGGCATTCTGTTCGGCCAGGAACGCTCGTTTCCCTACGCGCTCGCCGAACGCATCAATGCGGCGGGCGCCTCGGGCGTCTCCGCCGAGCCCGTGAAGATCGGCGGGGTGAGCCTCGAGACCCCGAAGGGCTACGACCTGATCCTCGACCGGATCAGCCAGGACATCCCGTTCTACCGCGCCATCCTGAAGAAGGCGGTCGCTGACGGCACGATCGTCGTCAACAACCCGTTCTGGTGGTCGGCCGACGACAAGTTCTTCAACAACGTCGTCGCGAAATCGCTCGGCGTCGCGGTGCCGAAGACGGTCATCCTCCCCTCGAACCAGCACCCA
>JBDTOO010000144.1:0-3967 GCA_039933215.1 Acidobacteriota bacterium | reverse complement strand
GCCACCACCACGCAGGTCGTGGACCGGCGCGCCTACAAGGTCGTCAAGGACTGAGCCCCGCTTCAAGAGCGACGATGCGAATCGACGGTCAGTCGATCGCCTTCGGGTCGGATGGCAACCTGTGGTTCTCGGACCCGGGGGGCGGCGACCGCATCGGAAAATTGGACCCGCGGGAGGGAACGGTCACGTTCTATCCGTTCTACACCGTGATCCGCGGTGTAGGCGGGATGACCGCGGGACCTGACGGCAACATCTGGTTCACCGATGCGGCGCAGGGGGGTCAAGGGATCGGCCACATTACGCCCGGCGCCAACATCACCGAGTTTCCGCTTCCGAATGGCGGGGGCCGAAGGGGCGAGGGCGAGGAAGCGGCTCTCAGTCGGGGCGCTTGTGCGCGAAGCGGCGGGCGTACTCGACGAGACTCTCGGCGGAGAAGGGCTTCGCAACATAGATGATCACGCCATCGGGCCCGCCGACGATGCAGGAACGGACGAGGCCGCTGACCACGACAACCGGGATGGCCGCTGTCACGGGGTTGTTCTTGAACCGCGCGAGAAACTCGTGGCCGTTCATGACGGGCATTTCGAGATCGACGAACACCAGGGCCGGGACGTGACCGTTCTCGACGATCGCCAGGGCCTCCGAACCGTCCCCCGCCTCGTCCACGGATAGCCCTTCCTCGCGAAAAATGTCGCAGACGGCATGTCGAAGCGGAGCGTCGTCGTCGATGTACAAGATGTCAACGGGTGCAGGTACAGCTATCGCGCCGGTGGTGATCTGCATGGTGTTTCCTCGATACTCGAATGGGAATGCATCGGTCGTGCCCGGAGGGATTCGTGCCTTCGAAATCAACAACTTGGACGCTGGTCCCACTGCCTCTCCGGCGCGATTCCCGTTTGCTGACGAGGTGCAGGAGGAACCTCGAGAACCGTCCTTCCACTCGACGGCTGGTGTCCTGATCCCCCGAAATACAGCGCCTCCGTCTGGTGGGCCGCGGGCGGGATTGAAGCCGAAATCCCCCTGACGGCGAGTCAGCGCGCCGCCGGGACCCTCGGGCGGGAGCGTCGCGCGACGGCTTCCATGACGACGCTCCGCAGAAAATCCGTCGAGGCGTTCGTGAAGAAGCCGCTGTGGCCGTGGACGACGTCGTCGGACGCGCGGACGAGCCAGAAGGGATTCGCCGGGCTCGTGCCCGGTCCGCACGCCAGATTCGCGCGCCCGTAGCGCGTCACACCGGGACATGCGCGAGGCGCTTCGGCGTCGTCCTCCCGGCCGAACCGGCCGATGACGTGGGCGATCCGGCGAAGCTCCTCCTCCTCGGCGGGCTCGAGCGGAAGGGAGCAGGCGCAGGACTCGCGAAACTCTCCGAGCACGTCGGGAAGCACATGCCTGGAGCGCGCGGCCGGCATGGTGGACGTCAGGCGGTAGCCGAAGAACGGCTCGTAGTTTCCGACGGCGGTGCGGATGGCGCGCCGCTCCTCGCGCCCCGACGTCCGCTCGAAGACGGTCTCGACCATCCGGCCCAGGGGAAACCAGGTCCGGTTCGGCATGTCGGTCTCGGATCCGATGATGACGAGCACGGGAGCCTGGCGGGACGAAAAGGCCGGAATGGACACGGCCAGATCGTGGAGCGACGCGAAGAGCGAGGCCTCGAAGGCTGGATTCACGAGCACGACCAGGTCCCCGAAGCCTTCGATCTCTGCGGAATCAGGGCCGTCTCTCTCGGATCGCAGAAGCGCTTCGACCATCCGGGACTTCAGGACGTTCGCGAGGGCCCGGTACACCATCGTGCCGCCGAAGCTGTGCCCGATGATGACGAGCCGCGCGCGATCCTTCCCATCCGCGTTCATGGCTTTCACGCGCATGTCGACGCGCGTCAGGAGCTGGATCAGGTCGCCGCCGCCGATCCGGAGCGCCACGCGCTTGCGGGCCCAGAAGGTCATCTCGCGGAGCACGGGAACCGCGCTCGAGCGCCCCCGCCATCCTACGTAGACTCCGACGACGCGCTTCGTCGGGAGAGCTCCCCCCGAGACCCGAGTGACGGCTGCCGCGTCCACGGCGATCTGGCCGAGGAAAGTGCGGACACACGCGAGGTTCTGGTCGCAGAGACCCGCGTCGTGCTTCCAGCCGTGGGCGAAGACCAGCACGATGAGACCGCCGGCGGACTCCCGCGCTTCCTGGACGAGCGTGCGATCGAGAGCCTCGACCTGTGCCGGATCCCAGAGCCGCCCCTGATCGTCGAATTCCACGACCGAGAGGGTGAAGCCCGGATGGACTTCGATGCAGTGTCGGGCGGCCTCCAGCCGGCCCGCTTTCTCCAGGAGGCGGGCCGGAGACGTGCTAACGGCGGTCGCGATCGTCCGAAGCGGGGCGTGCGCGACGCAGGAGAGGCCGCCGAGAGCGGCGGCGAGGAGGAACGCGGCCCTCGCGGCAAGCAGGATCGCGTCTGAAGCGCGGCGCTTTCGCCATTCTGTTCGCTCGTCCATGGCGTTCGTTCGGCACATGGTACTTGGACGCCGTCTCGGGCGGTCTTCCATGGCTCAGGTCGGCGGGGACTCCGGGATCGCGCGCGCGGGTATACGCTTTTCCTCTTCGAAGACCCCCAACGTTCAAATGGACGAGCGACGGGTTCTCGTGGGCCGCGCGAATACCGGAAAAAAGGAGCGTTCATGAGATTCGCTTCGAGAGTCTTCGTCACCTTCGTCTTCGTCGGGCTTTTCTTCTGGGTTCCGACGCCGGCGCCCGCGCAGCCGCCCGCGAGCCAGGACGCCGCGATCGCGTCGCGATCGGCGGACGCCGACGGCGTGTCTCTGAGCTACAGGACGGCCGGCTCGGGACCGACCGTCATCCTGCTTCATGGTTACGCCGAGACCTCGCGCATGTGGAGGCCGCTCATTCCCGAGCTCGCCAGGCGGTTCACGGTGATCGCGCCCGACCTTCCCGGCATCGGCGACTCGGGCATTCCGGCGGACGGTCTCGACATGAAAGCGGCGGCGATCCGCATCCACGCGCTCGCGCGGCGGCTCGGTGTCCAGAAGGCGCGCGTCGTCGGGCACGACATCGGGCTCATGGTCGCGTACGCCTATGCGGCGATGTTTCCGGCAGAAGTGGAAAAGCTCGTTCTGATGGACGCGTTCCTGCCTGGCGTGGCCGGTTGGGAAGCGATCTACAACAATCCCGGCATCTGGCACTTCCGTTTCAACGGCCCCACGCCGGAGAAGCTCGTGCAGGGACGCGAACGGATCTATTTCGAGCATTACTGGAACGACTTCGCGGCGGATCCGACGCACTCGATCCCGGAAGCAGAACGGCGCGCGTATACCGCCGCGTACTCCCGTCCCGGCCGGATGCGCGCGGGTTGGGCTTATTTCGTCGCGTTCCCGAAGGCGGCCGGCGACTTCGCGGAGCTGGCGAAGACGCCGCTGTCGATGCCGGTCCTCTCCATCGGCGGCGAGAAGGCCAACGGCGATGCTCTCGGGCGTCAGGTGAAACTCGTCGCCTCCCAGGTCACCGTCGTCGTTCTGAAGGGAACAGGCCACTGGCTCCTAGAGGAAGGATTCCGGGAGACGGCGGACGCGCTGCTCGCGTTCCTCTGAATTGCGAAGGGATCCTCCCTCCACCGACACGCGGGGGCCGAACAACGACGGAGTGTGAGGGAGTCGAGAACGTCGGCTCGGTCGGGCCCCACACGCGCTCTTCCTTGCCCGGCTTCGGAATCTCGCGGTTACAAATACCTTGACAGGCATATGTACCCATAGGAATATACGGCCGTGGAATCCGCATTTGCCGTAGTCGCCGAGCCGCACCGCCGCGCCATCCTCAGCATGCTTTCCTCTTCCGAGCGCTCGGTCGGCGAGCTGATGCTCCAGCTTCGCCTGCCGCAGCCGTCGGTCTCCAAGCACCTCAAGGTGTTGCGCGAGGGCGGCTTCGTCGAGTCGCGCGTGGAGGCGCAGCGGCGGATCTATCG
>JBDTOO010000143.1:0-4025 GCA_039933215.1 Acidobacteriota bacterium | reverse complement strand
GTGCTCGAGCTCGCTTCCGAGCGTCGGCCGGAAGATGCAGACGGTCGGGAAGGCGCCGGCGGCGACGATCCGGTCGATGCCGCGCTTGGTGGCCGCGATCGGCTCGAGGCCGGCGATGATCTCACCCGACACCCGACCCTGGCCGAGCCGTTTGGCCGTGTACTCCATCGCGTCGAAGAAGCTCTTCTGGCCGTGCGTTTGCGCCTTTCCGGGGCAGAGCCTCGCAAACACTTCGGGATCTTCGAACTCGTAGCAGAAGGAGAAGTGATCGGCGCCCGCCTCGATCAGGTCGTCGTACTCTCCGAACTTTCGGCGGGGAACCGGCATGCATTGCACCCCGATGAACCCTCCGACCCGTTCTCGAATGGCGCGCACGAACGGTTCGCATTGCCGGAGGCCGTGAATCCTCTCGAAGCGGTCCTCGTCCTCGAAGTGGTAGCCGGCGTTGAGATGCGTGAAGACTGAGCCGGACTCGTCCCGGGCGGCCAGAGCGACTTCGACGACGTCATCGACCTTCTTGCCCTTGATCTCGGAGACGCCGACGTTCTTTCCCGTCGTGCAAAACCTGCAGGCCCGCGAAACCGCCCCCGCCCAATAGAGACACGCATTCGAGACGTAGATGCCGAGATAGTTGCCCTGAAGCACGCCGATCCGGCTCATCTCGACGCCGGACGCCGTCGTGCGTCCGTACCAGCGAGGCTCCGGAGGAATGCGAACCGGATACAGCCTCGCATCCCTCTCGTCGTGGACGTGGTACCCGTCCGAGACACGGTGGAGAACGAGCGGAGAGGATCTGGCGAACGGCTCGACGACGGGTACGTTGACCCAGTGCTCCTTCCGCGGCCCGGGGAGAACGAGCTCGAGGCCCGAACCCAGGCCGGCACGAGTGCGCGCGACCCGGCGCGCGTCCTCGGCCAGTTCGCAGCACGGGCCGATCCGAACTCCCCGACAGAACAACTCGATCTCGAGCTCGATGGTCGTGAACATGAACCCTCCCGGGTTCCTCCTTTTTAAACCCCGGCGCCCGCGCACGATTGATTCGATTGCATCAGATTGCGGCTCGGGCTCCGCGGTACAAGTGGATTGGGAATTCTCAAGGAGGTCCCATGAACCTGAAGATCGAACGAAGCGGACGCGCTCTGGAAATGCCGTTGGAGCCCGCACCTCGGGTACTCCTTCTCGTCGCCATCGCCCTCGTGCTGGTGAGCTACGCCATCCCGCTCTGGAACCTGAGCGCCTGGGGGCCGGACGGCGAGAAATCGCGCGTGTCGGTCTACAGCTACACGCTCGGGATCCATTCGTACGGTGACGCCGCCGGCCCCGCGATGAAGGCGGCCAATGCCGCCTGGGCCGGTGTCGAGCCTTCCGGCTGGATTGCGATCGGTCTGGCCGCGCTGGCGCTTCTCTTTCTCCGGGCCGCGTTCCTCGGCACGACCCGATCGCTGATCGACGCATTCGTCCTCTACGTGTTCTTCACCGTGGCCTCGCTCTGGTCGTTCTCGCTCCAGCTCTTCCGCGTTGCCCGCCATCTCGCGTCGCCGGCAACGAGCGGCGCGACGATGACGAGCGTCCTCTTCGGAAGGTCGGAGATCGGGGGCGTCGAGTTCGTCGGGTCTCCCGCGGCGGGGGCCTGGACGCTCACGGCCGTCGGACTCGTGCTCGCCGCGGCTCTGCTCGTCGCTTGGAGGAGCGCCCGGGCGGAATGGTCGAGCGATTGCCTGGTGGCCGGATGAGACGGAACGATCGGACGGTCACCGCGGTGGGATCCGGCGGTGACGGAGTGATCACGTTCGGCGATCTTCTCGCGCAGGTGGCGGCCTACGAGGGTCTTCACGTCGTCGAGACGGAGGCGTACGGGCCGCAGATCCGGGGCGGCGAGGCATCCTCCACCGTGCGGATCGCGTCGGCGGAGATCGGCAGCCCGGGCGACGCGGCGGACATCGTGATCGTTCTCCGCTGGGAAGACTTCGAGCGGTTTCGCGGCGAGATCCCGTTTGCGCCCGGAGCCCTGGTCCTGCACGAGCCGCCGCCGGAAGGCTGCCCGCTTCCGAGCTTCGACCGGTCCGGCCTGCGTCTGGTTGCGGTTCCGTTCGCCGAGATGTCTCGGACGGCGGCCGGCTCTCCGTCGGCCCGCAACATCATTGCGCTCGGTCTGGTCGCATCGCTCCTCGGGCTGCCGACGGAAACGATCCGCGCCGCGGTCTGCCACCGCTTCGGCTCAAAGGGACCCGAACGGATGGCGGGCAACGAGCGGGCCCTCGCCGCCGGCCAGGCCCTCGCGCGGGAGACGATCGGAACCGTCGATTTCGTCATCTCGGTCGCGGGCGGCCATCCGCGGCCCCTCTTGTCCGGCAACGAAGCCGTCGCCGTCGGGGCGATCCACGCCGGCTGCCGGTTCTTCGCGGGCTACCCGATCACGCCTTCGACCGAGATCCTCCAGTTCCTGGCGGAGCGGCTTCCCCGGATGGGCGGAACCGTGATTCAGACCGAGGACGAGATCTCCGCCATCGGCGCGGTCATCGGAGCGTCCTTCGCCGGCGAGCGCGCGATGACCGCCACCTCGGGTCCCGGGCTCTCGCTCATGACGGAGATGCTCGGCCTGGCCTCGATGGCCGAAATTCCTTCCGTGATCGTCGACGTTCAGCGCGGTGGGCCCTCGACGGGCAACCCCACGAAGACCGAGCAGTCGGATCTCTGGCACTCACTCTATGGCACTCATGGCGACGCGCCGCGCGTCGTGCTCGCGTGCTCGGACGTCGAGGACGCCTTCCACACGACGGTCGAGGCCTTCAACATCGCGGAGGAGTATCAGATCCCCGTGATCCTGCTCTCCGACCAGTCGATCGGGCAGCGCAGGCAGACAATCTCCGGCTCCGCTCTCGAGCACGAGGTCGTCGAGCGACGCATCCCGTCCTCCGAGGAGCTCCCGGGCTATCAGCGATATCGGGAGACGGACGACGGGGTCTCCCCCATGAGCGTGCCGGGGATGCGGGGAGGCGAATACCAGACCAACGGTCTCGAGCACGACGCCTCCGGCCGTCCCGCCTCCGCGTATCTGACGCACGAAGCCATGAACGCCAAGCGCTATCGCAAGCTCTGGCCGATTCGGGAGAGCCATCGGTTCGTCCGGCGTTTTGGACCGGAGCGGGCCGACCTCGGGATCGTCTGCTGGGGCTCCTCGCTCGGCGCGGTGCGCGAGGCGGTGACCGCCGCGAACGCGCGAGGGGAGAGTGTCGCGGCGTTCGTGCCGCGCATGCTCTTCCCGTTCCCCAAGGAAGACTTCGAGAAATTCCTCGGCAGCGTGGGCCGGCTGCTGGTCGTGGAGGTCTCCTATTCCGCGCAGTTCTATCGGTACCTGCGCTCGTTCATAAATCTCCCGGCTGAAACGCGGGTCTACAAGCGGTCGGGGGGCAAGCCTCTGACGACGAGCGAAGTGGAGAACTCGATGTCCAGACTGTTTGACCTTCAGCCGGCAGAGATTCCCGTTTCCCTGGCCGAGGTTCTCGTATGAGCGCCAAGCTTCCGATCTTCGAGGCCGCCGACTACAAGTCCGACCTGAAGCCGGTTTGGTGCGCCGGTTGCGGCGACTACAGCGTCCTGGCGTCGCTCCATCGCGCCATGGCGAAGCTGCAGTACGAGCCGTGGAACACGGTGGTGGTTTCGGGAATCGGGTGCTCCTCACGCCTGCCCGGTTACGTTTCGACGTACGGTTTCAACGGGCTGCACGGCCGCGCGCTACCGCTTGCGACCGGGATCAAGCTCGCCCGACCCGAGCTCAAAGTCGTCGCCGTCGGCGGCGACGGAGACGGCGTCGCGATCGGCGGGAATCACTTCCTTCACTCGGCGAGGCGCAATCTCGACATCGCGTACTTCCTGATGGACAACGAGATCTACGGGCTGACGAAGGGGCAGGCCGCGCCCACGACCGCGACGGGTGAGAAGACGAAGTCGACGCTCTGGGGCAACCCGGAGCCGTCGGTCGATCCCTGCGAGATCGCCATTTCCTCCGGCGCGACCTGGGTGGG
>JBDTOO010000142.1:0-4072 GCA_039933215.1 Acidobacteriota bacterium | reverse complement strand
TCCACGAGCCGTCCTTCTGCTTCTGCCAGATGGACGAGTAGTTGCCCACGTGCTTTCCGGCCGGGTCGAGGACGGGACCCGTCGAAAGCCCGATGTCTCCGGCGCCGTTGACAACGACGCGCTCGGGCCGCCAGTTGAATGGCGGCTTCGCATCCCCGAAGAATCCGGACCAGACTTCCCGGACCTTCGCCTTGCCGCTGAGCGTGTCCGTCGGGCTGAGGAACGTGGCGTCGTCGGCGACCAGGGCGAAGAACTTCGCCTGGTCCCGGTCCGCAAACGCCTTCGCGAACGCCGTCTCCGCCTGCCGGACCTGATCGGCTCCGGCCGCCGCCGACGCGCCCGCCCACGCGAGCACGACCCATCCCAGGATTCCCATCGAGACCTCCCTCGCGGCGCCGGTTCTCGAGGGCTTCCGCCGCCGGCGAAGCATACGGCGCGGCCCGCGGGGGGGCGCGAACTTCCGGACGAGAGGCGGGTCCGTCGGGACGGATCCGACCGCGGCGCCGGGGAACGCTGCCCGTCGCTGCGCGAATCCCTCTCGAGCTTCGTATAGCCAGCATGCCGCGAACGCTCGCCGACGCTCTGCCGCGGGCGGCGCGGGGACTCGGAGGAGCGGCTTTCCCGGGCCGGTCCGAAGTGTCGAGGCTTTCGACGCGGCATCGGACGCGCCCGTCGCGGTCGGACCGCGCGGCGGCGCTCGGAGCGCTCTGCGGCATGCTCGCGGCGGGCCTCGCCGCGCGATCCTTCCCGGCTTCGCCGGCGAAGGGTCAGGCGATCGGATACGCCCTCTCTGTCGGCTTCGATCCGCGCCGGGACGTCTTCTGGCTCGCCGCGATGGCGGCTGGCGCCGTCGGGGGCGCGTGGCTGGTCCGGTGGATGGCCGGGCGGGGCGCCGCCGCGCCGGCCGCCGGGATCTGGTCGAACGTGGCGCTCGTCGTGGGCTGCGTCCCGCTCGTCGCGGCGATCGCGGGGCGATCGGAATTCCGCGAGCCCCTCCTCGCTCTCTTCGCGTGGAGCGCGCTCGCCCTCGCGCTTCGCGCCGCGGGAATCCCCTCTCCCGCCCGTCCCGGGGCCGCGTTCGTCGCCGCGCACGCTCTCGCGCTGTGGACCTTCCTCGCCGGAGCCGCGCTCGGCGCCTCGGTCTCCCTCTTCACCCTGGCTCCCCTCTGCCTCGCCGCGTCGATCGCGGCCGCGGAGGCGCTCGGCCGGCGAAGCGTCGAGCGCGGCGCGCCGAGACTCGGTGCGGCATGCGCCGCCCTGCCCCTTGCGTTCCTGGGGAGCCGATCCGCCGGGGCGGCCGTAGTCGGCGCGATCGCCGTGATGCTGTCGCCCGCGCTCTTCGCGGCGCTCGACCCGCGGGATCGCTGGCTGCCGGCGGCCCGCCGATTCGCCGGAGCCGTGTTTCTTCCCGCCGCGCTGACGGCGCTCGCGGCCGCAGCATGCCTGCACGGCCCTCTCGAAGCGTCTTTCTTCGAGGATGGGCATCCGCTCCTGCCCGCGTCGGAGTACCTGCGCGGTGAGATCCCATTCCGCGACATCGTGCCCGGACACGGGCTCCTCTCGGACGGGCTGCTTCAGGCGGCGGAGCTTCGGGTGTTCGGCGACGACTACCGGGGCCTGGCGCGCGGCGACAAGCTGGTCGGCGCGCTCTTCTGGCCGGCCGTGTTCGCGCTCGGCTGCGCCGCGACAGGCAGCGTCGCGCTCGGATTCTGGACCGCCGTGCTCGCCTTCCTCCTCTTCCCGCAGTTCTCGTTCCTGCGGGTGACCGCCTCGCTGGGATGCCTCGCGCTCGCGCTCGCGGCGTCGCGAAGCGGAAAGAAGGGCCGTTGGGCGCTCGCCGGCGCCGCCCTGCCGGCCGCGGCCCTCCTGGCGATCGACTTCGCGGTCTATGCCGGTGCGGGCGCTCTCGCCGCGCTCCTCGTCTCGCGGGGAAGGAGGTCCAGGCTCGCGGCGGCGTTCGCGGCGGGCATCGCCGGGACCGGCGCGGGGATCCTGGCCATCTTCTCCGTTCTCGGGTTCGCCGGGCCCTTCCTCCGCGCCACGCTTTTTCAGATCCCCGCGCTCTTCTCCGTGTACGCGCTCGGCTTCGCGCCGCCGCCGGCTTCGATCTCCGGAGTGGCGGACCTCCCGGCCCTCGCCGCGTCGCTCCTCGATCCGGAGGCGCTCCGGCTCTGGTTCCTCGGAGGCGCGTTCCTCGCCGCCGGGATCCTGATCTCCCGGGCGCCCGCCTGCGGACCTCGCGGCCGCACCCTTCTTCCGGTCGCGGTCTGGTTTCTCATCGCGCATCTCTCCGTCGCCGAGCGCCAGCACTCGGGCTACGCATGGTTCGTTGCGCCCGCTGGCGTCGTCCTCACCGCGCGCTGGCTGAAGGGGCGCAGAGCGTGGGCGACTCCCGCCGGAGCCGCCGCCGCGGCGCTGCTCGGCGTGACGCTCGTCGCCGCGCGCCCCTTCACGACCGCGCGCGCGGTGGGAATCGCGATCGCGTCGGAACGGTCTCCCGGGGACGCCGTCGCGCTCGCGGGCCCGCGCCGGGCGGCCGGCGCCCTGTTTCTCCCCGGCGATGCGGACGCGATCCGGGCGGCGGGCGAATTCCTGGCGTCCGGAAGCCTCGGCCCGTCCGAGACGTGGCTCGACTTCTCCAACGCCCCTCTCCTCTATTACCTCTACGAGCGCGACTGCCCCATCCGCTACTACGAAGTGCCCTTCTTCCAGACGGCGGAGGCGCAGCGCGAGGTGATCGACACGATCGAGAGAAATCCCCGCGTCCGCGCGGTGCTGATGGCGACCGGGCGCCCGAGCGATCGCATCGACGGCATCGGGAACGGCGATCGTGCTCCCCTCGTGGCCGACTTCATCCGGAGGACCTTCCATCCGGCCTGGCGGCGCGGCGGCGTCGAGTTCTGGATGCGGAATCCCTCCGCCTGATCCACTACGATGACGGGGTGACGCGGCTCCGGATCGCCTGCGCCCTCGGAATCGCGCTCGGCGCCGGCTGCCTGCCGGCCGCGCCGCGCCAGGCGGAGCGTCTCCGGCAGCAGGCGCGGACCGAGCTGCAGCGCCTGGGCGCGCCCCTGACGCCGGAAGGCTTCCTGCGGTCGGCGGCGGACGGGGAAGCCGCGAAGGTCCGGCTCTTCCTCCAGGCGGGGTTTGCCGCCGACACCCGGAACGAGGACGGGTTCACGCCGCTCATCTGGTCCGCCGGTCAGGGGCACGCCGACGTCGTCGAGATGCTCCTCGGGCGCGGCGCGGACGTCAACGCCGCGAGCCGGGACGGGACGACCGCGCTCATGGCGGCGGCCGCGGAGGGCCACACGGAGATCCTTCACACGCTCGCCCGGCGCGGAGCGAAAATCGACGCGCGGCGGGCCGACGGCTGGACGGCCCTCATCTGGTCGGCCGTGAAAGGCCGGGACGGCAGCATGCGCGTCCTCCTCGACCGGGGCGCCGACGTCGACGCCGCGGACGTGCGTGGCAATACTTCGCTGATCTTCGCGGCCGCGAACGTCGACGCCGAGGACGCGAACGGCAAGACCGCTCCGGCCGCGCAGCTGCTCGTCGACCGCGGCGCGAAAGTCGACGCGCGGGCGGCGGACGGCTCGACGGCCCTCATGTGGGCGGCGCGCAAGGGCGAAGAGCCGATCGTCTTGCTCCTGCTCGCGGCCGGTGCGTCGGCCGCCGCGGCGGACGGCGAGGGAAAGACCACTCTCATGTACGCGGCGTTTCGCAAGGGCCCGCCGCCGCTCGTGGCGCTCCTCGCCGGGAAGGGCGCCGACGTCGACGCCCAGGACTGCCACGGGGTCACCGCGCTGATGGTCGCCGCCCGCCGGCGCTCTCCGGGCATGGTCTCGGCGCTGATCGCGCGCGGCGCGCGTCTCGACCTCCAGGACGAGGAGGGCCGGACCGCGATGATGGTCGCCGTCACGCTCGCGAGACGCGACATCCTCAAGGTGCTCTGCGAGCGCGGCGCCGACGCGTCCCTCACGGACCTTCGGGGCCGCACGGCCTCCGACTTCGCGCGGCAGAATCACTTCGACGACGGGCTCGCGATCCTCGACCCGGGCTGCCGGCGCAC
>JBDTOO010000141.1:0-4152 GCA_039933215.1 Acidobacteriota bacterium | reverse complement strand
ACTTCGCCTTCGCGTCGTAGAAGACGTTGTTGCCGCGCTTGTCGAGAAACGACTGATGGACGTGCATGCCGGAGCCGTTGACGCCGAAGATCGGCTTGGGCATGAAGGTGGCGTGGAGGCCGTGGTCGAGGGCGACCTTCTTCACGACGAACCGGAAGGTGGAGACCCGGTCCGCGGTCGTGATCGCGTCGGCGTACTTGAAGTCGATCTCGTGTTGTCCCGGCGCGACCTCGTGATGCGCCGCCTCGACCTCGAAGCCCATCTGCTCGAGCGCGAGGACGACGTCCCGCCGCGCCTCTTCTCCCCGATCGACGGGCGTCAAATCGAAGTACGCCCCCTTGTCGTGCGTGTCGACGATGGGGTTGCCCTCGGCGTCCCGGCGAAACAGGAAGAACTCCGCCTCGGGTCCGGTGACCAGGGTGTAGCCGAGCGCCGAAGCCTTGTCCATCTGCTTCTTCAGCGTCATCCGCGGGCAGCCGGGGAACGGGCTTCCGTCCGGCGTGTAGACGTCGCAGATCAACCGGGCGACCTTCTCGCCGCCCTGGTGCGCCCACGGATAGATGGCGAAGGAGTTCAGATCCGGCACGAGGTTCATGTCGGATTCCTCGATGCGCGTGAACCCCTCGATCGAGGACCCGTCGAACTGGATCTCGCCGTCGAGAGCCTTGGGAAACTGGGACCGCGGGATCTCGACGTTCTTGATGATGCCGAGGATGTCCGTGAACTGGAGCCGGAGGAACCGGACGTTCTCGGCATCGCAGACCCGCAGGATCTCCGGCTTCGACAGCCCGGGCCCGGCCGGGTCGAATTTCAGGATCTTCGCCTTCGCCATTCTGACCTCCAATTTCTGCAAAAGTGTCACGATTTTAGCGACACCCCGCGCGAAGTCAAGGCGTTCAGCGCAGTTTCGGCCCCGAAATCGGCACGACTGCACACGTTTTTGTGCAAAACCCGCACGGGACTCACGACGGGACGGCGCCCGCCTTGCGATGGATCCCCGTCCGGGAAGCCGGTATCCGCACGGCGAACGTCGCCCCGCCCGAAGGATTGTTCCGCGCGGTCACCGTCCCGCCGTAACCCTCGACGATGGTCCGCACGATCGAGAGGCCGAGACCGGTATGCAGCCGCGGGGCTGCCGGCCCCTGCGGCCGCCAGGTGAAGAAACGGTCGAAGATGCGGCTCAGGTGCTCCTCGGGAATTCCCGCGCCTTCGTCGGATATGGAGACCACCGCCGCCCCCTGCTCGATCTCGAGGCCGATGCGCACGGAAGCGCCGTCCGGCGAAAAGCTCGCGGCGTTGTCGAGGAGGTTCTCGAACACCTGGGCGAGCCGCTCCTCGGACGCCCGGACCAGGACGGGCTCCTCCGGCGGCTCGAAGACGAACCGGACGGTGCTTCCACGGAGTGCGTAGCCTTCGCGGACGCGCTGCAGGAGCGAGGTCAGCGAAACGGCCCGCTGCGCCTCGCGCTCGAGTCCGGCGTCGATGCGCGTCATCTCGTTTAAGTCGGAAAGCAGGCGCTCCATGCGGCCCACCTCGGACTGGACCATCCCGTGAAAGCGCCGCCGGGCGCCCGGTTCGGCGGTTTCCGCGAGCATCTCCGCGGCGTTTCGGATGGACGCGAGGGGATTCTTGAATTCGTGGGACACGTCGGCCGCGAAGGAGTCGAGGAAGCTCTGGTATTGCTCGATCCGCCGGGTGAGCTCGTGGAGCGCGCGGGAGAGATCGCCGATCTCGTCCTTGCGCCGGGATCGGCGGAAGCTTCCCTTGAGGCGCCCCCTCCCGTCCAAGATCGCCGCGGCTTCGTCGCGCAATCCCCGGAGCGGCCGCGCGATCGTCGTCGCGACGACGAGGCTCAGGACGACAGCGGCGAAAAGAGACGCGAGGCAGACTCGGAAGATGCCGAGTCGCACCTCGTACAGGTCCCGCAGAATGCGGAACGTCGACTGCGAGACGAGAACCGCGCCAACCGGTGCGCAGGGAGGAAAGGATCGGGATCGCGCTCGAAAGCGTGACCGAACGCTGTCCGGCGGGAGAGGCCCGCAGGGCGCGTCCGTAGCGCCCTCCGAGCGCGGCTTCGATCTCCCGTCCCCGGAGGCGCCCGTCCCCGTCGACGGCCTCTCGCGGCTCGACGCCGGGCTCCGGCGGCGCCAGCGGCCGCGCGAGCGAATACATCGCCGCCCCGAGGCGATAGAGAAAGGATTCCCTGCGGTCCGGCTCGGGAGGTGTCTCCGCCGCGGGACCCTCCCGGGGCTGCCCGGCCCGGTTCGTGTCGGCCAGGACCCGGCCCGTGGGATCGACGACCCGGATGCGGGCGTCCAGGCGACGATGGAGCTGGGAGAGGAGCCGGTCGGCGTCCCCGGCCGTGACGGCGCTCCGCTCGGACAGGGCCGCGGACACCACTCTCCCCTGCTGGACCATCGCGCGCTCCTGCGCTTCCAGGAGCTGCTTCTCGTAAGTGTCGAGGTAGAGGAGCCCGGCGGCGGGGATGAAGGCGAGGAGGACGTTGAAGGCGAGGAGCCGGAGAGGGAGGCGCCAGCGGGCACCGCCGTCGCGCGTGAGAGCCTTCGAGCCCGTCGGGCTCTCCGATTCCGCCGGACCGCTCCGGCTACTCCTCATAGCGGTAGCCGAGGCCGTGCACGGTCTCGATTCCGCGGAAGGCGGGCGCACGCTCTTCGAGCTTTCGCCGGAGCCGCTTGATGTGGCTGTCGATGGTGCGCTCGCTCACGAATGCGTCGTGGGGATAGGCCTCTTCCATGAGCTGCCTCCGCGTCTTCACGTGTCCCGGATGGCGGACGAGCGCCTGCAGGAGCAAGAACTCGGTGACCGTGAGTGCGACGGCGGCTCCGTTCCACTTCGCCGTGTATCGCTGCAGATCGAGCTCCAGGACACCAGAGCGCATCAGCGTCTCCGGCGGCGGCGCGTCGCCGGCGCGGGCGAGCGCGGCTCTCCGGAACAGGACTTTGACGCGGGCCGCGAGCTCCCGCATGGAGAACGGCTTGCAGAGATAGTCGTCGGCGCCGAGCTCGAGCCCCAGGACCCGGTCGAGCTCCTCGTCGCGGGACGTCAGGAAGATGATCGGAAGCGCTTCCGATCGGCTCCGGAGCCGGCGGCACAGCTCGAGGCCGTCCATGCGCGGCATCACGATGTCGAGGATGGCGAGTCCCGGCAGCTCCCTCTGGAACGCCTCCCACGCTTCGAGCCCGTCGGCAAACGGCAGGACGCGGTAACCGTCGCGCTTCAGCGCGAAGGTCACCGTCTCCCGGATCGTGGCTTCGTCCTCGACGAGGGCGACCGTCTCGCGGATCGCTGGCACGCGCGCATTGTCCCGTGGTTTCCGGCCGCGCGGAAGCTCCGCCACGGAATCGCCACAACGTTTCATCGAAATGCCACGGGGATACCCCTTCCGGGTCACCCCGGCGCGGTCTGCTGACTCGATGGAGGCGACGTCATGACAGACAGAATCCAATTCCGGCTCGGCCGGAGGCTCGCGCTCACGGCGGCGGCGGTCCTCGGCCTCTCGCTCGCGGCGACGGGTCAGGAGGGCTCCCGGCCGGCGGGCGAGACGATCTCGCTCGAAGAAGCCCGACAGGGAATGCTCCTCTTCAAGACGACGAGGGCAAACGCCTATCTGGCGTCACCGGCGCTCGACACGGACGTGGTGATCCGCGTTTCCGGAATCGTCGCCCGCACGGAGGTGGCGCAGAGATTCCGCAACGGGACGGGCGGATGCGTCGAAGGGATCTATGTCTTCCCTCTGCCGGAGGGAGCCGCGGTCGACCGGCTCCGGATGACAATCGCCGGCCGCATCATCGAGGGAGAGATTCGCGAGCGCCAGGAGGCGAAGAAGGCCTACGAGCTCGCGAAGTCGGAGGGGCGCAAGGCATCCCTTCTCGAGCAGGAGCGTCCGAACATCTTCACCGTTTCCGTCGCGAGCATCGGCTCCGACGAGGAGATCCTGGTGACGATCGAGTACCAGGAGGCGGTCCGCTACGACTCCGGGAAGTTCCACCTGCGTTTCCCGATGGTCGTCGCTCCCCGGTATATGCCCGGGGGCGACGGAGCGCGGCGAGCGCGGATCCCGGCGGAAGGCCGCCCGTCGATCGCGGCCGATCCGCCGGCTTCACAATCAGCGGGAACGCGGAATCCGGTGCA
>JBDTOO010000140.1:0-4278 GCA_039933215.1 Acidobacteriota bacterium | reverse complement strand
GCCCGCGCTCGAGAGGATCTGACCAGGGGATCAATCGCGCCGCGGAGTCTCTCCGTGCCCGCGATCGAACGGAGAAATCTTGGAACAAAAACGGAAGGTCATCCCGAACGGACGCTACCGCCGGCGGGAGGAAGTGGTCGGAAAGATTCGGCTTGATCCGGTGATGCGGCTTGAAGGTCGGCTTTATTACAGAGCGCTGCAGATCCTGTCTCACTGCTCGACGTAGGGCCCACTCCGGAGGATCCGGCGTCCGGTTCTACTTTTTTTCAATGGTGGAGGCGGCGGGAGTTGAACCCGCGTCCGGAAGCGACACGGGAAAGGCTACTCCATGCTCAGCCTCTTCTTGGTTTTAGCCCCGCCGCCTCAAGAAGAGGCAAAACAGCGGCGAGGCGACCCCGGATTTGTTTCGCCGATCCGTCCGGGGGTCCGGACCGGCTACACCCGAATTTGGCGGCGACGTCTCAGGCGCGTCGGGTGCGCTCCTGGCGACATCGTCACTGCGCGTTAATTACGCAGCGAGAGCAAGATTGCTGTTATTGGCAGCTATCATTTTTCACCTTTTAACGAGGTAGGTGAGGCCTCGGCATGCAACCTTTCGCGTGCTCGTCCCCGTCGAAGCCGTTTCGCCCCCGAGAAGCCGGGAGCCCGCTCGTCGGGCTCAAAGATCAAGGCTCATCATAACGTCCGCCGGCCGTAGCTATTCCGAGGAGCCCGGCCGCGCGTCCGGCTTGACATGCGCGCGCCCGAGGCGTGGAATGTGCCCTCCATGCGCCGTCAGGATCTCATCGTGGTCGTCACCTCCGTCGGAAGCGAGGAGCAGGCGCTCGACATCGCCCACGCCCTGATCCGCAACCGCCACGCCGCCTGCGTGAACCTCATCCCGAACGTCCACTCGATCTACCGGTGGAAGGGGCGCGTCTGCGACGACGGAGAGTTCCTTCTCTTCATCAAGACCCGGGCGAGCGAGTTCACGCACGTCCGCGACACGATCCAGAAGCTGAACACCTACGAGCTTCCGGAGGTCCTCGCGTACCGGGTCGACGAGTCTTCGCCCGCGTTCTCGGACTGGATCAGCAAGACGACCGAGCCGCGCAAGCGGAAGCCCCGCAAGAAGCCCGCGGCGGGCGAGCCGGCCGCGCCTATCCCGATTCGCCGCCGCGCCGCCTCCCGCTGACGTTCCGATCCGGCGTCCGGGATCAGCGCCGACGGCCCCGGACGGGCTCCGCATCCTGAGCTTTCCCGAAGCACTGGACCCAGATCACCTGGTAGCCGGCGTCGTTACGACCGACGGCGACCGCCGAGCCCGTCTCGCGGAATTCCGGCGACAGGATGTGGGAGCGGTGATCCGGGCTCTTCATCCATGCGTCCATGACCTCGGCGACGGTATAGGGTCCTCGCGCGATGTTCTCCCCGACGAGCGCGGTCCGGTAGCCCGCCGCGCGGGCGCGGTCGAGCGGAGTCCGGCCGTCCGGGCTCGCGTGCCCGTAGTAGGAACGGGCGAGCATGTCCCGCGCGTGACGCAGCGCCGCCTCGTCCAGGAGTTTCTGCGCCCGGAGCGGAATCCGGCCGGCCGCCGCCCGCTCGCCGTTGACGCGGGCGAGCATCTCCGCGCGGATCCTGTCGAGATTTCCGAGCGGCGCCGTGCTCGCGGCGAAGTGCTCGGAGAACGAGCTCGCGAAGAGAAACACGTAGAGTCCCATCCCTCCTCTTCGCGCGACGCCGATCCCGATGGACGTGTTCCCGGCGCGGGCGATCTCCTCCTCGAACTCCGCCGACCGCGAGGCGTTGACGAGAATGGTGGCCGCGCCGCCCTCCGAGCCGACGTAGAGCTCCGCGAAGGAACGCGCCTCGAAGCCCCGCTCTTCGGCCGCGTCCCGGTCGCGCCGCGCCGCGTCCTGGAAATCGAGCGGGCCCGACTGCGAGGCGGCCGCGCGCTCGGCCGCGAGGGCGGCGAGCGCCGGCTCCAGCCGGAGCGGCGGAAGACCGCGGTCGGAGCGGGAGGCGTTGACGCGTTCGAGGAGGGCTTCCGGCGTCGCGCTCGCGGAGGGGCCCTCGGAGGACGCCGCGCCGGATCGAAGAGGCGCCCCGAAGAGGAACGCGCCGGCCGCGAGACCGGCGGCCGTCACGAGCCGGGGCGGCCGCCATCCTGACGAGGGCACGGCGCTCTACGCCCCGATCGCCTCCAGCGCCTGATCGAGATCCGCGATCAGGTCTTCGACGTCCTCGATCCCGACGGAGATCCGCACGAGCCCGGGCGTGACGCCGAGCCGGTTGCGCTCCGCTTCCGGGATCGACGCGTGCGTCATCGTCGCCGGATGGGAGATGAGCGTCTCGACGCCGCCGAGGCTCTCGCCGAGCGAGCAGAGCCGGACGCGGGCGAGAAACGCGGCGGCGTTCTCGAACGAGCCGAGCTCGAAGGAGATCATCGCCCCGAAGCCGCGCATCTGGCGCTTCGCGAGCTCGTGCTGCGGATGGCTCGGCAGCCCCGGGTAGTTCGTGTGCTTCACCTTCGGATGCGTCGAGAGGTATTTCGCCACCGCCCGGCCGTTGATCTCGTGGCGCTCCATGCGGACGACGAGCGTCTTGATGCCCCGGAGGACGAGCCAGGAGTCGAACGGCGAGAGGATCGCACCGGAGCTGTTCTGGACGAACGAGAGCCATTCGACGTGCTCGGCGCTCTTGGCGACCGCGATGCCCCCGATCGAATCGGAGTGGCCGTTCAAGAACTTCGTCGTCGAGTGGTAGACGATGTCCGCGCCGAGCTCGAGCGGGCGCTGGAGGTACGGCGAGGCGAAGGTGTTGTCGACAACGACGATCGCGCCGCGGTCGTGCGCCATGTCCGACAGGCGGCGGATGTCGCAGAGGATCATCGTCGGGTTCGTCGGGCTCTCCAGGTGCAGGAGCTTCGTGTTCGGCCGGAACGCGCGGCAGACTTCGTCGGGATCCGCCGTGTCGACGAAGGTGAACTCGACGCCGTAGCGCGCCTGGATCTTCGTGTAGTAGCGGTAGGTCCCGCCGTAGGTCATGTTCGAGCACACGACGTGCTCGCCGGCCTTGACGAACGTCGAGATCGCGGTCGCGGCGGCCATACCGGATGCGAACGCGCGCGCTCCCGCCCCGCCCTCGAGCACGGCCATGTTCTCTTCGAGCGCGTGCCGCGTCGGATTCTGCGTCCGGGCGTACTCGTAGCCCTTGTGCTTGCCGAGGGCTTCCTGCACGTAGGTGGACGTCTGGTAGATCGGCACGGCGACGGCGCCAGTCGTGGGATCTGGTGCGTTTCCGGCGTGGATGCAGTCGGTGCTGAAGCCCATGTGGTCCTCCGAAGGTCGAGGTCGTGCGCGAAGGCGTTCGAGTCGGGTCGTCGCGTCGGTATTACGTCGAAGTGGCAGGCTCTCGCTATCGGCTCTTTGCGGGGGCGCCTTCCGGGGGAGGCGCCGGTTCCGCGAAGATCCCCTGATCGGGGTACCGCTCGGCGGCGTCCGGAAAGATGGTGACGACGGTCTTTCCGGGCCCGAGCCGGCGCGCAACCTGGAGCGCCGCCGCGGCGGAGACTCCGGACGACCCGCCGGCCAGGAGCCCCTCCTGCCGCGCGATCTGCCGGCAGGTCGCGAAGGCCGTCTCGTCGTCGATCGTGATCACCTCGTCGATCAGGGCGCGGTCGAGGATCTCCGGATAGAAGGAGAGCCCGATGCCCTCGACGGCGTGATGGCCGCGCTCGCCGCCCCCCAGGATCGATCCCTGAGGTTCGGCCGCGACCTTCAGGAGCCGGGGATTTCGCTCGGCGAGATACCGCGCGCAGCCGGTGAAGGTGCCGGTCGTGCCGACGCCGGTCACGAACGCGTCGATCTGCCCGTCGAGCGCTTCCCAGATCTCGGGGGCGGTCGTCTCGTAGTGGGCGCGGGGATTGGCGGGGTTCGCGAACTGGTTGGGAAGGAAGGAGCCGGGGGTCTGCGCGACGAGGTCGCGCGCGTGCTGGATCGCGCCGCTCATCAGGTCCTTCTCGGGAGTGCGGACGACCTTCGCGCCGAACGCCTCCATGAGGCGCGCCTTGAGCTGGCCGGCGCCCTCGGGCATCACGATCGTGCAGCGGTAGCCGCGCACGGCGGCGAGCATCGCGAAGGCGACGCCGGTGTTGCCGGAGGTCGGCTCGATGATGGTGCCGCCCGGGAGGATCAACCCGCGGGCCTCGGCGTCCTCCAGCATGGCGAAGGCGGCGCGATCCTTCACGCTGCCGCCCGGGTTGAACCACTCGAGCTTCGCGAAGATCCGCGCCGCGCC
>JBDTOO010000139.1:0-4289 GCA_039933215.1 Acidobacteriota bacterium | reverse complement strand
CGAAGCTCCGCGAGAAGTACGGCGACGCGGTCCCCGCGAACGGGCCGATCCCCGCGCACCTCCTCGGCAACATCTGGGCGCAGGACTGGTCGAACGTGTACGACCTCGTCGCGCCAAAAAACGCCGATCCCGGCTACGACCTGACGGCCATCCTGAAACAGCGCCAGACGGATGCGCTGCAGATGGTCCGCTACGGGGAGGGCTTCTTCACCTCGCTCGGGTTCGAGAAGCTCCCGAAGACCTTCTGGGAGCGGTCCCTCTTCACCAAGCCGCGCGACCGCGACGTCGTCTGCCACGCGAGCGCCTGGGACGTGGACAACGTGAACGACCTGCGCATCAAGATGTGCATCGACATCACCGCCGAGGACTTCTCGACGATCCACCACGAGCTCGGACACAACTTCTACCAGCGGGCGTACAACACGCAGCCGTATCTCTTCCGCGACAGCGCCAATGACGGCTTCCACGAGGCGATCGGAGACACGATCGCGCTCTCGATCACCCCGGAGTACCTCGTGAAGCTCGGGTTCATCGAGAAGACGCCCGACGCGTCGAAGGACATCGGCCTGCTCCTCGCCCGCGCGCTCGAGAAGCTGTCGTTTCTTCCCTTCGGGCTGCTCATCGACCAGTGGCGGTGGAAGGTCTTCTCGGGCGAGATCACGCCCGAGAACTACAACCGCGCCTGGTGGGACCTGCGCCTGAAGTACCAGGGCGTGGCGCCTCCCGGCCCGCGCTCGGAAGCCGACTTCGACCCGGGCGCGAAGTATCACGTCCCGGCGAACGTCCCGTACACGCGCTACTTCCTCGCGGACATCCTCCAGTTCCAGTTCCACCGGGCGCTGTCGAAGATCTCGGGCTGCTCGAGCCCGCTGCATCGCTGCTCGATCTACGGAAACCGGGCCGCGGGCGAACGGCTCGGGAAGATGCTGGCGATGGGGCAGAGCCGCCCCTGGCCGGACGCGCTCCAGGAGCTGACGGGGCAGCGCCAGATGGACGCGACGGCGATCCGGGACTACTTCGCTCCGCTCCAGAAGTGGCTGGACGAGCAGAACGAGGGCAAGCCCGTCGGCTGGTAGGGCGCGCGGAGAACCCTTCCGCGCGGCGTTTTTTCGTCCCGGAGGCGCGCGGGCGGACGCGTCGAAGGCCGTGGCACCTCGTTTGCGTGATGCGCCACCGATGCGCTTTCCCTGTTCACCCGCCGCCCGGCCTCGACGGCCCCGTCCGTTCGCCCGGATTCTTCGCTCCTTTTCGTACGCCCGGCCTGTCCGGCCGGGGGAGTCGTTCGCTCTCCTCGTGGTGGTCCTCGCCGCCGGAGTCGCAGGCGCATGCCGGCAGGCGGACTCCGAGCGGCCCGCGGCCCCGGCTCCCGCGGGCGCATCGGCGACCCCCGCGCCCGGCGGCGCGCCGACGCAGGTCCGCCCCGGCTTCAACCTCTTCACGCCCGCGCAGGACATCGAGCTCGGGCGGCAGTCGGCGGCGAAGGTCGAGCGGCAGATTCCGCTCCTGCGGGACACGGAGGTCCAGGGATACATCGACACGATCGGAAAGCGCCTCGCGGAAGTCGCGCCGGGGCCGAAGTTTCCCTACCAGTTCCGGGTGACCAACCTGTCGGACGTCAACGCCTTCGCCCTGCCGGGAGGCTTCCTGTACGTCAATCGCGGCTTGATCGAGCTCGTCCGGACCGAAGGGCAGCTCACGGGCGTGATGGCGCACGAGATGGCCCACGTGGCGCTGCGCCACCAGACGAACCAGGTGTCGAAGGCCTATCTCGCCCGCGCCGGCGTCGGCATCCTGGGCGGGATCCTCGGCGGCGGCCAGTCGAGCAGCGCGTCGATCATGCGCGCCGTGGGCGGCCTCGGCTTGAACGCCCTCTTCCTCAAGTTCTCGCGGACGGCGGAGAGCCAGGCGGACATCGTCGGAGCCCAGATGATGGAGCACGCGGGTTACGACGCGAACGAGATGTCGGACATGTTCGAGCTCCTGCGGCAGCAGGCGGGCCGCGATCCCGGCCGCCTCGAGCGGTTCCTGTCGGACCACCCGGCGCCCGTCGACCGGGAGGCCCGCGTGCGCGCCGAAGCGGCGCGTCTGGGCCGGCCCGCGGGCGTCGCGGCGGCGGGAGACATCGCGGCGGTGCGCGCCTCGCTTCTCCGCGCCCCGCCGGCCGCCTCCATGAAGCAGATCGCGGGCGCCGAGAGCGCGCCCGCTCCCGCGCGAGGACCCGCCACGGGAGAGATCCGCATCGAGCCGCCTGCGTCGGCGATGCGCTCGTTCCGGCAGAAGAGCGGCCTCTTCACGCTCGACTACCCGGAGAACTGGCGGGCCGTCGAGGCGGACAAGGGATTCGGCGTGACGATCGTCCCGAAAGGCGGTGTCGTGCAGACGCGGGACGGCGAGACCGCCGTCCTGTACGGCGTCATCGTCAACCACTACGACCCGTTCGGAGGCTCGGTCGACGGCCGGTCGGGCGCCGCGGGCCCGTTTGGAGGCCACTCGTCGCTCGAGGACGCCACGAACGACCTCGTGACGCAGCTGACGAGCGGAAACTCGTACCTCTCCCTCCAGCGCGATTCGGTCCGCCGCCAGACTCTGGCGGGAGGTCAGTCGATCTCGCTCGTTCTGTCGGGCCCTTCGCCCGTGACCGGTCAGGACGAGCACGTCACCGTGTTCACACGCGAGCTCACCGACGGTCACATCCTTTACGCGCTATGCATCGCCCCGGGACGCGACGCCGCGGCGCTCTCGGACACGTACGGACGCATGCTCGCGAGCCTTCGCGTCGACGACGGAGCCGCTCATCGCTAGGGAGCCGCTCATCGCCAGGAGGATGCCGGCCGCGGCGGACCGGCGCGAGCTCCCGAAGAAGGACCCGCCGGAGGGGCGCTCCGCGATCGAGCTGCACGTCCCCGTCCCGACGATCGTCAAAGTCCTCCTGACCGCGCTGCTCGTGTGGGCGGCCTTGAAGCTCGTCCCGGATTTCCTCTTCTTCCTCCTCGCTCTCCTCCTCGCGGTCACGCTGACGCCGCTCGTCGCCGGCCTCGAGCGCCGTGGCATGAAGCGCGGCTGGGCGGTCGCGCTCGTCGCGCTCGGGACCGTGCTCACGATCGCCGCGTTCGTCGTCTTCGTCGGCCCGCCCCTCGTGACGCAGCTCGTCAATCTGTTCGGAAACTTCCCGGCCTACCGCAAGAGCGTTCAGGCGCACGTCGGGCCGAACCATCCGTTCGTGAGCCAGGTCCTCGACCAGATCCTGTCGGTCCCGGACTCGCCGGAGCTCACCTCCTGGAAGAACCGCCTCGCGTGGGGGCAGACCGCGATGGCGGCCGTGGTCGTCGCGATCCTCGTCCTCACGCTGACGCTGTATCTCGTCGCGGACGGCAAACGCACGTATGCGTGGCTGCTCGCTTACGTGCCGCGGCGGCACCGCAGCAAGATGGCGAGCACGATCCCCGAGGTGTCCGACGTCGTCATCGGTTACGTCCAGGGGCAGGCCCTGACGTCGGTGCTCTACGGGACGTTCGCGTTGATCGTGCTGACCGTGCTCCGAGTTCCCGCCGCGGTCCCTCTGGCGGTGCTCGCGGCCGTCTGCGACATCCTTCCGGTCATCGGGGTGATCGCGTCGACCCTGCCGGCCGCGCTTCTGGCGCTGACGGTCTCGCCGGCGAAGGCCGTGATCGTGGTCGTGCTGTATCTCCTCTACCACCTCCTCGAGAACACGGTCATCGTCCCGCGCGTGTACGGGAAGCGTCTTCGCCTCTCGCCGGTCGCGGTGCTGATCGCGATCGTGGTGGGCGGTCAGCTCTACGGCATCCTGGGCGCGGTGCTGATCCTGCCCTTCGTGGCGGCGTACCCGATCATCGAGCGCATCTGGCTGCACGATTACCTGAGCGACGAGGTGATCACCGATCACAGCGCCCTCGAGGCGGCGGCCGAGACGGGGAGCGATCACGCCGTCGAGAACGTGCTGCGCGGGGAGGAGCATCCGGAGGAGGCGCTCGAGCCGGAGGCTCGCGAGGCCGTGCGCAAGGTGGAGGAAGAGACGCGGAATCCGGTGAAGAAGTCCTAGCCGCGAGTCCGGGTCGTGTGTGCGGCGTTGTCTTTGACGCGGCTTCCTTTCCGCGCTGCGCGCGGGGCGCGGCTGGCAGCGTGTCCGAATAGGTCTGTGGTGCTGTCTTTGAGCGTATTCGGACGCGCGTGGGGTGCGCGCGCCCGAATACGACGCGGCCTCCTTTCCGCGCTGCGCGCGGGGCGCGGCTGTCAGCGTGTCCGAGTCATCTCTGTGGCTCTTCCTTTAA
>JBDTOO010000138.1:0-4392 GCA_039933215.1 Acidobacteriota bacterium | reverse complement strand
TCGCCGCCGGCAGCTACACCCTGACCGCCGTCGCCACCGACAACCTCCTCGCCACGCAAACCTCCGCCCCCGTCCACATCACCGTGACGAATCCCGGTGGCTCGCTGCCGGCGCCGTGGGTCAGTCAGGACATCGGCAGCGTCGGGATCGCGGGCAGTGCGACGTATTCCGGCTCGACCTTCACGGTCAAGGGCGCGGGGGCGGACATCACGTCCGGGTCCGACTCCTTCCAGTTCGTCTCGCAGCCGTTGAGCGGCGACGGCCAGATCGTCGCCCGCGTCGTCTCGGTGACCAACACGGATCCCTGGGCGAAGGTCGGGGTCATGATCCGTGAGACGAAGACCGCAAGCTCCTCCTACGCGATGATGACCGTCACCTCGGGTCTCGGCCTGACCTTCATGCGCGGCAAACCCACCGGCGGCGGATTCACCCGCACGACGCTGACTCCCGGTGTCGCCCCCTACTGGGTCAAGCTCGTGCGCGCCGGCAACACGTTCACCGCCTACCAGTCGACCACTGGAGCGTCCTGGACGCTCGTCGGCTCCGACACCATCCCCATGGCCGCCAGCGTCTTCGCCGGCCTCGCCGTCACCGCCCACAACGCGTCGCTCCTGAACACCACCCTCTTCGACAACGTGTCGGCCGGCGGAACCGGCAACACGCCGCCGACGGTGTCGATCACGAGCCCTTCGGAGGGGGCGGGATACACGGCGCCGGCCAGCGTGACGATCAACGCGACGGCATCGGACCCGGGCGGGTCGGTGACGAAGGTGGACTTCTACAACGGGTCGACCCTGCTGGGCACGGACACGACGAGCCCGTACAGCTGGGCCTGGAACGGCGTCCCAGCCGGCAGCTACACCCTGACCGCCGTCGCCACCGACAACCTCCTCGCCACGCAAACCTCCGCCCCCGTCCACATCACCGTGACGAATCCCGGTGGCTCGCTGCCGGCGCCGTGGGTCAGTCAGGACATCGGCAGCGTCGGGATCGCGGGCAGTGCGACGTATTCCGGCTCGACCTTCACGGTCAAGGGCGCGGGGGCGGACATCACGTCCGGGTCCGACTCCTTCCAGTTCGTCTCGCAGCCGTTGAGCGGCGACGGCCAGATCGTCGCCCGCGTCGTCTCGGTGACCAACACGGATCCGTGGGCGAAGGTCGGGGTCATGATCCGCGAGACGAAGACCGCCGGCTCCTCCTACGCGATGATGACCGTCACCTCCGGCCTCGGCCTGACCTTCATGCGCGGCAAACCCACCGGGGGAGGCTTCACCCGCACGGCGCTGACTCCCGGCGCGGCCCCCTACTGGGTCAAGCTCGTGCGCGCCGGCAACACCTTCACCGCCTACCAGTCGACCACCGGAGCGTCCTGGACGCTCGTCGGCTCCGACACGATCCCCATGGCCGCCAACGTCTTCGTCGGCCTCGCCGTCACCGCCCACAACGCATCGCTCCTGAACACGACCCTCTTCGACAGCGTGGCGAAGACGCCCTGACGACGTGAAAGCGGCGAGCCGTCCGTCCGCCGGGCGGCGGCTCGTGAGATTCTTTCAGGACCGATGATTCGCTCCGCCCGCATCCTCTCGTTTTCCGCCGCGTGGGCGCTGGTGTGCCTGGCGTCGCCCGCCGGGGACGCGCGCGGCGAAAGCGAAAAGATCGCCCCCGGCCAACGCGCCTGGACGTTCGTCGTCGACGGCGACTCGCGCAATTGCGGAGACGTCGTGATGCCGGCCGTCGCCGCCGGGTCGAAGGCCGCCGGGGCCGACCTCTACTGGCACCTGGGCGACTTCCGCGCCGTCTACGATTTCGACCAGGACTTCCTCGCGCAGCCGGAGCGCCGGACGGGACGCCGCGTCGCGATCGCCGACTACGAGCGCTTCGCGTGGGACGACTTCATCCAGAGCCAGCTCGTTCCCTTCGGCGGGATGCCGGTCCTCCTCGCGATCGGCAACCACGAGACGACGCCCCCGAAGACGCGGGCCGAGTATCTGGTCCAGTTCGCGGACTGGCTGAACGCGCCGGCGATCCGCGACCAGAGGCTGAAGGACGACCCGAAGGACCACCGTCTCAAGACGTACTACCACTGGATCCACCGCGGGGTGGATTTCGTGACGCTCGACAACGCGAGCTGGGACCAGTTCGACGCCGAGCAGCTCCGCTGGTTCGACCGCGTGATCGCGGCGGCGGAAGCGAATCCGGACGTCCGCTTCATCGCCGTCGGGATGCACGCGGCGCTGCCCGACAGCCTCGCCGCCGACCACAGCATGAACGACTGGGCCCAGGGGCAGGAGAGCGGGCGGCGCGTCTATGCGCGCCTGGTGCAGGCGCGCAAGACCAAGCCGGTTTACGTCTTCGCGAGCCATTCCCACTTCTACATGGACGGCATCTTCGACACGCCCGAGAAGAAGGCGTCCGGCGAGGCCCTTCCCGGATGGATCGTCGGCACGGCCGGCGCCGTCCGCTACGCCCTTCCCGCCGGCGCGAGCCGCGCCCGCGAGGCGAAGACCGACGTGTACGGCTATCTCGTCGGGACCGTAGATCCCGGAGGCGGGCCGGCGGGCGGCATTCGATTCGAGTACCGCGAGATCCGCGAGCCGGATATTCCCGCGGAAGTGGCGAGCCGTTACGGCGCCGAGTTCGTGCACGAATGCTTCACGAAGAATTCCAGCGCCCACGCGGCGCCCCCGCCCGCGCCCCCATCCTCGCCGGCCGCGACCGCGACGAAGGCGCCGGGTCTGGCGGACCTTCCGCCGGGCCCTCCCCGCCAAGCCCCGATGCCTCCGCCCCCGAGCGCCTCACCGACGCCGACGCGCACGCCGCCCGTCCCCGACCCGCCCGCCTCCTGATCTCTGCCCGCCGCTCGACGCTTCAGCGCCGGACGTCGAGGGCGTCGCGGACTGCTCGCGCAAGGACCTTCCCCTGGGCGCTGCGCGGAAGCTCGTCGAAGAGGCGGATCTCTTCGGGCAGCGCCTCTCGGGGCAGCCTCTCATCCAACCAGCGCGGCAGAGCCTCCCGCGCGATCTCGGCGTCGCGCCGGTAGCGCGCGCGGAGCGAGATCGCGGCGACGATCCTCCCGGTCGCAGGCGACGCGACGGCGCAGGCGTCCTTGACCATCGGGTACTCGCACGCCGCCTCCTGGATCCGCCGCGGCGAGACAGCGACATCCCCGCGGAGGATCACGTCCGCACGGCGATCGAGCACGTGGAGCCGCCCCTCCGGATCGAACGCGCCGAGGTCGCCGGTGCGCAGCCAGCCACTGGCGAAGCGCTCCGCCGTGTGCGGCGCGTCCTTCCAGTAGCCCGCCATGACGGCCGGGCTCGAGACCAGGATCTCCCCGCCGCCGTCGATCCGGACCGCGACGCCGGGAACGGGATGACCCGCGGACCGCAGCGTGCCGGACGACGCGGGCTCCTCGCGCGTTCCGTGCTCCTCGGGCCAGAGGATCGAGACGGGCGGCAGGCACTCGGCCATTCCGTATCCCTGGAGGAAGAGGGCGCCGAGACGACGCACCGCCTCAGCCAGAGGGGCGGCCGGCATGGCGGCGCTGCCGTAGAGGACGGCGCGCAGGGCCGACAGGTCGTGGCGCTCGAGCGGCTGATCGAGGAGGTCCAGGATCATGCTCGGCGCCAGGAAGACGAACGGCATCCGGCGCTCCTCGATCCGCGCGAGATGACGGGCCGTCTCCCAGCGGTCGGGAAGGTGGAGGGTCAGTCCCGCGGAGAGCGCCGGCGCGAGGACGACGCCGCCCGCGGCGAAGAGCGGGACGCCGACGAAGATCGACTGGCCGGGGGAGGCTCCGAGGCGCCGCAGCACCTCGAGGAACATCCGGCACGACTCCGCGTGGGCCGCGTTCGACACCGCGATGGCCTTCGCGGGCCCGGTCGTTCCGGAAGTCAGCCCGATCGCCGCGACGTCCTCGGGGCGGACGGCGCCGTCGCTCTCGCGCGCCGGAATCTCGCGAAGGAGGCCTTCGTAGTCTCCGCGGGGGCCCGCGAACGCGACCGCGCGCGCGCCCGGGACGACCCGAGCCATCAGCTTCGGGAGCTCCGGAACGAGCCGGGCGTCGTAGAGGACGACGCGGGGCGAGATCGAGGTCAGCCATTCGCCCATGGTCTCCGGCGGGAGCCACGGGGGGATGCCGAAGAGCGCCGTGCCGTGCTCGATGGCCGCCAGCCGCGCGTCGCAGAAATCCTCGGGATGCGAGTTCAGAACGAGGCCGACGGCGTCTCCGGGGCCGGCCCCCAGGCGGCGGAAGAGGCCGGCAATCCGCAGGACGCGCTCCTGAAGGTCGCGGTAAGTGCTGATCCGGCGTTCCGTGACGAGCGCCGTCCGGGCGGAGAAGTCGACGAACGCGCGCCGCAGGCGCTCGCGGACGCTCGGAGCCGGCGCGAC
>JBDTOO010000137.1:0-4444 GCA_039933215.1 Acidobacteriota bacterium | reverse complement strand
CTTCGTTCGACCGCGCGACTTCGCTGCCGAACAGTGGACGGGACGGCGCGCGGGTATCGAGGGCGCGAAGAAGGACCTCGGCGCGGAGGCGTATCCGATCGCGGAGCTCTGGCAGCGCCTGACGGCGCTCGCAGCCACCGGGCAGACCCAGGCGCAAGCGCTCTACTACGAGTCGGGCGGCGACGAGGCCTTCGGGCGAAAGCTCCTCGAGACCTGGAACGCCGGCAACGCCAACGCGCTCGCTCCGAGACCCGCGGCCGACGCTTCGCCGCTCCTCGCGGAGCTGAGGCTCGTGAAGGATGCGACGGAGATCGGTTTGCTGCGCGCCGCCTCCCGCATCTCGGCCGAGGCCCACCGCGCCGCGATGTCGGAAGTGGCCCCGGGTCGGGGAGAGTGGGATCTGAAGGCCGCGATGGTCGGCACGTGCCTCGCGCGCGGAGCCGCGCGGATGGCCTATCCGCCCATCGTGGGGTCGGGCGCGAGCTCGGTCCTCCTCCACTACGTCAACGACGACGTGCGGCTCGCCGATGGCGCGTTCATCGTGAACGACACCGCCTGCGAGTACGGGATGTATACGTCCGACGTCACGCGGAGCTACCCCGTCTCGGGCCGCTTTTCGGCCGACCAGCGCAAGATCTACGAGATCGTGCTCGCCGCGCAGAAGGCCGGATTCGCGGCCGTCAAGCCGGGGGCTGCCTTTCACGAAGTCCACGACGCGACCGTCCGTGTCATCGTGGACGGCCTGCTCTCCCTCGGCATTCTCACGGGCGACCGCGCCGAGATCCTGCGGACGCGCGCGTACCAGAAGTTCTACCCGCACGGGTCGAGCCACTGGGTCGGCCTGAACGTCCACGACGCCGGGAGCTACCAGTATCCTCCGGGCGTCGATCGGCTCGCGCGTTACGGCCTCGCGCAGACGAAGCTCGCACCCGGCATGGTTCTCACCGTCGAGCCCGGCATCTACATCGCGGCGGGCGCGGCGCCCGATCCGCGCTGGAACGATCTCGGCGTCCGGATCGAGGACGTCGTGCTCGTGACGCCGTCGGGAATGGAGTGCCTCTCGTGCGAAGCGCCGCGCGAGATCGCCGAAGTCGAGAAGGCGATTGCCGGAGGCCGCACGAAGGGGAGAGCGACGACGTCCCGCTAGAAAATGGGAACGGCCGCCTCTGCACTGGCTCGCACGCATACTGGACTCGTGGGCGCTTGCTCGCGGGCCGTCGTTCTCCTCGCGCTCGGCGTCGCGGTCGCCGCGTGCCGCGCTTCGGGTTCGCCGTCCAGGGCACGCGGGCTCGAGAGCTTCGTCGATGGCACCGGCGCCGTGAGGCTGGGCATGACCGAGGAGGACGTCGTCCGCGCCCTGGGGACCCGGCCCGAACGGCGCAAGGAAACCGAGCGGCTGGTGGAGCTGGGCTTCCGGTTGCATGGCGCGGTCCCCGGCGTCGCCTACGCCACGTTCCTCGGCGGCCCGCTGACTCAAATCGAATTCGCGCTCGCCCGAGTCGATCAGCCGCCCCTGCCGCGCGTGAGCAGGGAGGCGGCGCGATCTCTGACTCAGGGGGCGCTGGCGCGCAAGGCGCTCGACCACGATCTCGGGATGTCCGACGTCCTGAAGGCCACGGGCAAGCCGGGTCGGCTCGCGGCCTGGAAGCTCTTTCAGCGGTTCGACGGCGGCAACCCGCGCAGCGCGACGAGCACCACGTGGTTCTGGGAAGTGGAACCGGGCGGAAAGGCGCTGATCGTCGTCGAGACCGACGGGAAGCTCGACGCGCCGTTCACACGCGACCTCCCGGCGGAGAGCCTTCCTGAAACATCGGGAGCGCGCCCATGACGAGCCCGTGCGCGCGGCCGTCGGCTCCAGACCGTCTCGGCGCCGGAAGCCGCCTTGTCCTTCACGTCGCTGTGTGGTCCCTCCTGGCAGCGGCGGCAGCCTGTGGCAGGCGGGACGAGGGCCAGGCCGGCAGCCCGCCCGCGGCGAAAATCGCCGCGGATTCCGCCGCGGAGCGCGTCACCCGAGCGGAGCTAACGTCCTTTCTCGACTGGCAAGCCGAGATGTGGGATGCGATGGCCCAGGTTCAGAGGGAGGCCGTCGTGGCGGTCAACGACCCCGACCCGGTCAAAGCCGGGGCCGAAGCCGTCCAGCGCAACAAAGAGCGCGTCGACCCGATCCTCGCCCGCGAGCCCTTCCAGAGCACACGCAAAGGCGCCGCGATGCGGGCGGTGATGAGCGCCTTCTATATTTCCGGCTCCTTCTTCCGCGACGAGAAGGAGCTCACCAGGCTGCGCGCCTCGTACGGAAAGGACCTCATCGACTCCATTGCCGGCCAGGAGGCGCTGTTCCGCGAGAAGCTTCGTCACGGCTGGGGTCACCCCTAAGCCGTCGCCTCCGCGTCCGCTTCGCGACCGCTCCGGCTCCCGCAGCGTGAGGCTCCTCCCTCCCTCCGGTCGGGAGACTCCTCACGCTGCGAGCGGATGGTCGAGTTCGTTGTGACCCCCTCTCCCCGCGCAACGGGGAGATGGCCGGGGTGAGGGGCGTCGCTGTCCGGGAGGATGACTCGAGTCAGTTCGCCGGCGCCGCCGTGGGCGAAGACAGCCTGTCAGCCCCTCCGCGCAGCCTCGATCTTGGCGACGTCTATTTTCTGCATCGGCATCATCGCCTCGAAGGCGCGCTTCGCTTCGTCGCCGCCGGCGGCCATCGCGTCGGTCAGCACGCGGGGCGTGATCTGCCAGGAAAGGCCCCAGCGATCCTTGCACCAGCCGCACTGGCTTTCCTTTCCGCCGTTGCCGACGATCGCGTTCCAGTAGCGGTCTGTCTCTTCCTGATCGTCCGTCGCAATCTGGAAGGAAAAGGACTCGTTGTGCTGGAACGTTGCGCCGCCGTTCAAGCCGACACAGGGAATGCCCACCACGGTGAACTCGACCGTCAGGACGTCGCCCTTCTTGCCGCCCGGGTAGTCGCTCGGGGCCTTGTGAACGGCGGTTACCTGGCTGTCCGGAAAAGTCGCCGCGTAGAAGCGCGCCGCCTCGAGCGCCTCCTTGTCGTACCAGAGGCAAATCGTGTTCTTGGGTGTCATGTTCTTTACTCCTCGTACCCGATCAGTGCAAAAACGATGGTCTCCTGTCAACCTGGCCCGTCAACCCGCGGCAGGCGCGGCAGAGCGAGCGAACGAACGTGCTACCGGATCGCCCCTTCCTTTCCGATCAGCCGCCGGAGTATCCCCGTCTGACCGACGTGGTACCCCTCGTGAAAGAAGAGAGTCCCGAGGTTCTCCGAGTCTTCAGGAGTGAGAGCCGGCGCTTTCTGGCTGTCGGGCGCCAGCGCTTCCTGAACCTGCTTCTGCGAGCGTTCCAGGGCGGAGAGGAGATCGGCGAAAGGCGTCGCCTCCCCGGCGGACTGCATCGGGTCGGAGCCGCGTTTGTAGCGTTCGGCGGTCTCTTTCGCGATGGCCGGCGGCTCTTTCAGGATTTCGAGGATCTTGTTGCGCCCCCAGACCAGGTGGCCGACGACCCAGTTGAGGCAGTTCCCTGCGATCGGCTGGATGAGGGATTCGTCGTGCGTGATGCCCTCGAGGTTCTTCATGAGGGCCTTCTGACTGTTGGCGAAGAGGCGGGGGAAGCTGGCGGTGTCCATGGGGCTCCTTGGGCTCGGTTTGTTTGCGTGCCGGGAATCTAGCCCATCGCTTCTTTTAACGAACGCATTTTCGCTCTCCCCGGTGCGCGGGGGAGTGCAAAGACTTGCTCGGTCCTTGTGACGGGCTCGGTGGCGGGAAATAATTCTGTCCTTCTCTCTGGCCGCTTCCTTTCTGTTTTGAGGAGAGCCGATGAAATTCCCTCGTTTTCTGTTCGTGTTTGCCGCCGGCATCCTGACCGCCTCCCTGACTCTGGCCCGGACGCCTTTGCCGACGCCAACTCCCGCGGCATCCCCGCGGCCCGACGAACCTCGCGCCGGGATGGAGCACGCGGCTTATCCCGACGAGGAGCCCGGGCCCGGGCAGCCTCGCGGCTTTCGGTTTCGAAGCCTCGGACCCGCAGCCGGCGGCGGGCGCATCACCGCCATCGAGAGCGTTCCCGGCAATCCCAATGTGATCTACCTGGGCTCCGCGTCCGGCGGCATCTTCAAGACCGTGGACTCCGGCGGGTCGTGGAAGCCCATCTTCGAGAAATACCCCGCCTCGATCGGGGCCATCGCCATCGCTCCCACGAACCCCAACCTCATATGGGTGGGCACCGGCGAGGCGAATCCGCGCAACAACATGATCGACGGTCACGGCGTCTACTTCTCTCCGGACGCCGGAGCCTCGTGGCGGTTCATGGGCCTCGGCGACGCCGGACAGATCTCGAAGGTTCTGATCGACCCGCACGATCCCAACACGGTTTTCGTCGCCGTGCTCGGCAACGTCTGGAAGCCGAACGCGACGCGCGGCGTCTTCCGCACGACCGACGGCGG
>JBDTOO010000136.1:0-4507 GCA_039933215.1 Acidobacteriota bacterium | reverse complement strand
ACGTCGACGGCGAAGTCGGCGCCTGCGGCTCGACCGGATGGGGAGAAGGCAACATTCGCTTCTGCGGCTCCCACACCGTCGTGGAAATGATGCGCCAGGGAAAATCCCCGGAAGAGGCCGCGCTGGCCACCCTGGAGCGCGTCGTCAACGGCGCCAGATACATGCGAAACAAAAAAGGCGAGCCCGATTTCAGCCTGAACTATTACGCCATCAACAAAAAAGGCGAATACGCCGGCGCCTCGGTCTGGAACGGTTCCTACGGCTCCACGAAAAAATTCACGCCGGCCCAGTTCGCCGTTGCCGACGCCTCCGGAGCGCGTCTCCAGAACTCAGCATTCCTGTTCAAGAAACAGCCACCGGCGTAGCTCTCCGCCCCCCCCCCACCGCGGGCCCTCCCCAAAGGAGTACCCGCTTCTCCTCAGGATCGCTCTCCCTGGAAAAGCCGCCCGGATCCGGCTGCGCTCCCTGCGGAGACACGGCGCGACTCGCGGAGCGGAAGACGGGACGTGGCAGCCGCGCCTCCGCGAAATCGGCGCAGGTTTCGTGCGGCCGTACCAGGCGTCCGGTGTGCGCCGATTTCGAGGGTCTCCTCCGGGAGCGCATCCGGCCCCGGGCTCTCTCCGTGACTGACGCCCCACTGTGAGCCCGCGGCGGCCTTCGTCTGGGTCCCTGCATGTTCCAGCCGAAGCGGTCTCTCGGCTGCCCGTTCGCCAGCGAATGTCGCGGGCCTCAAGCCCGGCGGCTCGGCGTTCTCAGGCGCGGCAGGGCCTCCGGGTGCCTCCGTGGGGGGCGCTGGCGCCGGGGGACTGTCAACGCCTCAAACGTAAGGGGTGAGCTCAGAGACGCTCCCGGCTGGATCTTCGATGCTCGGCTGCGCGAGGGAGTGCGAAGGGTCATCGGGACGGTCCCGCGATTTGTCCCGGTCGGTCAGAATGGGGGGCGATGCTTGTTCCTCGACAGGTTCTTTCGGAATGGTTTCTTCGGCAGATCACCCGGCCGCGGCGGGAGTATCGGCGGTTCGTTTACAACGACCCGAGCAAACTGAAGGGCACGATCGTCCAGGGCGACGTCTTGCTCGTCGACGGGGATCAGAGGGTTTCGCAGGCGGTGAAGTATTTGACGCAGTCCTCGTGGTCCCACAGCGCGTTGTATGTCGGGGATGCCCTTCTGCACCGCGACTCCGAGACGACGGCGCGCCTGCAGAGGAAGTTCGGGAGGGAGGCTCGGTATCTGATCGTCGAGGCGCTCGTGGCCGAAGGCGTGATCGTCTCGCCGCTCGTGAAGTACATCGACTTCAACATCCGGATCTGCCGGCCCGTCGGGCTGCGCCCGACGGATCGGGACGTCGTCCTCGAGCACGTGCTGGCGAGAGTCGGCAATGCGTACGACCGGCGCAACTTCCTCGACCTGACGCGGTACATGCTCCCGTTCCACCTCATTCCGAGGGGCCTGCAGGACGACGCGCTGCATTTCGGCAGCGGGATCGCGACCGAGACGATCTGTTCGACGCTTCTCGCCGAAGGGTTCGCGAAGGTCGGATTTCCGATCCTGCCGCAGCAGACCCGGCAGCCGGCGAGGACGTTCCAGGAGCGCGTGCGGCAGCAGATCCTGGGGAGACCCACTCGCCGGGCCTACAGCGGGTTGCTCCGCGCACGGCACCCGACGCTATGCGTCCCGCGGGACTTCGACTTGTCGCCGTACTTCGACATCGTCAAATTCAACGCGCGGGACGAGGCGGCCTTCGATTACCGCGCGCTTCGCTGGGAGGCGCCGAGACCCCGGGAGCCGGAGGCCGAGCCCGTCTCGACCGGAAGGCGCCGGCGGTTCAGTCGGAAGAAGGGTTAGGGGCTCCGTCGGTTATCCGGTCGGATTCCCCCCCCGGCCGCCGGACAGGATCGAGTTGACCGCATCCAGCCGCCGCTCGAGGACCTTGCGGAGCTTACCGACCTCGGTCTCCGCGGCGGAAAAGCGGACGCTGTCTCCCTGGAACTCGAAACGCAGCACGGCGTCCCGGTCCTCGGGGAGCAGGCCCAGCATGCCCGCGCGATACGCCCGCATCCACTCGGGCGAGGGCTCGGAATCGAGCCGGGCCCGGTAGAAGGTGCGCCCTTCGGGAGCGGGGCCTTCGGTCATGGGAGCTTCGTTCGAGAGATATACCCGGTGCGTGGGCGCGGCCTCGCCCGGGCGGCGTCGGATCGGCTTGCGGTATTGGGGTCTGCGCGGAATAAGAGCCTCCTCGTTGGGCGCGATTCTGTCACGAGCCCGGAATCGCCGGAAGGGGGTCGGAGCCGGCGCCGGCAGCGTCTACTTGCGGAAGGTCCCCGCGGAAATCACCGTGAAGGCGTCGGGACGCACCAGGCTCGCGAAGGCCGCGTCCGCCTCCTCCTTGGTCACCGCGTGGACGAGATTCGGGAAGTCGTCGAGATAGGAGAGACCCAGGCCGTAATAGAGCGCGGAGTCGATCGCCTGGGAGATCCCCCCGTTCGACGCCAGATCGACCTTGAACTTGCCGATCCGCGAGCTCTTTTCGTCGCGCAGCTCCTTTTCCGTCATGCCGTCCCGGATGAACCGGCCGATCTCGTCGAGCGTCGAAGCGACGGCCGCGTCCCGGCTCTCGGGTTTGACCGTCACGCTCACCACGAACGGGCCGGGCACGTGCGTGGCGTGAAAGCTCGAGTGGATTCCGTACGTGAGCCCCTCGACGTCGCGCACCCGCAGGCCGAGGCGCGAGGAGAGCGACGACTGGCCGAGCGCGGAGTTCGCGAGAACGCAGGCGAGGTAGGCGGGATCCGGCCGCCGCAGCGCCGCGGGCGCCGCGAGAACCACGTCGGCGTTCGCCTTGTCCGGCATTTCGATCGTCTCGGCGAGCGGGACCGCCGGCGGGACGGGCACGTCGGGGATCTCCGCCTCGGGACCCCGCCGCCATCCGTCGAGGCTCGCGGCGAGCGTCGACAGGATCCGCTCGGTGTCCACGTCGCCGACGATGACGAGGCGCAGGGTCCCCGCGCCGTAGCGGGCGCCGTAGAACGAGACGAGATCGTGGCGCGAGAGCCCTTCGACGCGCGCGATCCGTTCCTCGCCGGTCCGGCGGTGGAAGGGATGGCCGGGAGGGTAGATCCGGCGCGCCGCCGTCTCCTGGGCGCGCGCCGAGGTCTGGTCCTGCTGCTGGCGGATCGCGCCGACCAGACGCTTCTTCTCCTTGTCGAGCTCGTCCTCGGGAAAGACGGGTGTCCGCAGGATCTCGACGAGCCGCTCCAGGAGCAGGTCGACGTCGCGCGAGAGCGCGGAGCCCGCGATGTCGGTTCCGACGGGATCGGACGCGTCGGAAGAGAACGAGAGCGCCGCTCCGCGGCTCTCGAGGTCCTCGGCGATCTCGAGCTTCGTGCGGCGCTCCGTCCCCTTGGCGAGCTCGCCCGCCGTCATCGACGCGATCAACCGGCGGTCCGGCGGCGCGAACAGAGGCCCGCCGTACATCGAGCCCGACACGGCCACCGTCGGGTTGAAGTGGTTCTCCAGCACGAGGATCTCCGCGCCGTTTCCGAGCGTGCGCCGGCGGACCTGCTCGGCGAAGGTCTTGCGGCTCACTCGCCCTCCTCGTCCGAGGCCGGCGCTTCGGCGGCTCCGGGCTTCGGAAGAAACGTTCCGACGGTGAGGCCGTCGTCGACGAAATACGTCCGGGCGACGCGCTGGACGTCTTCCGCCCGGACCTCGCGGATGCGCGCGGTGTAGTCGGCGTACCAGCCCCAGTCCGCGACGGCGATCGCCTCCGAGAGCGAAGCGGCGATCTGGTCGGTGGAGTCCCGGTCGAAGATCACCTCGGCCTCGATCTGTGTTTGCGCCTTTTCGAGCTCCGCCACCGTGACGCCATCGCGCGCGACCCGGGCCACTTCCTCCCGGATCACCGTCTCGATCTGCGCCGTCTCGACGCCCGGGCGGACCGGTGCGAAGACGGAGAAGAGCGCGGGATCCCTCAGCTGCCACGCGACCACCGTCACCGAAAGGCAGAGGCTCTTCTCGACGAGCGCCTGATAGAGGCGCGACGTCAATCCGCCGCCGAGCACGTTGCCGAGGACCGCGAGCGCGTGCGTGTCGGCATGGAGCGCCTCGACGGTCCTCCACGAAAGCGCGCACCAGGCCACCTGTCCCGCGCGCCGCACGATGAAACGCCGTTCCCCTTCCTGGGGAGGCTCCACGGTGTAGACCTTCGGGATCGGCCCCGAGGAAGGCGGGATGGGCCCGAAATGCCGCTCAATCGTCGCGAGAGCCTCCCCCGCCTCGAAATCGCCGATCAGCATCGCCGTGGCGTTGTTCGGGTGGTAGAAGATGTCGTAGAACTCCTTGAGGCGGGCCGTCGTGACGCCCTCGATGTCGCTCCTCCAGCCGATCGTCGGGTGGTGGTACGGATGCTCCCGGAAGGCGACGGCGAAGGAGTCCTTGTAGAGGACCTGGAAGGGCGAGTTCTCGCCGCGCTCGAACTCGTTTCTCACGACGGTCATCTCCGGGGCGC
>JBDTOO010000135.1:0-4512 GCA_039933215.1 Acidobacteriota bacterium | reverse complement strand
TCGGGCGCGCGCGCCCCACGCGAGCCCGAATACGCTCAAAGAAAGCGCCGCAGACCCGATTCCGACATGTCGCGCCCCGCGCGCAGCGCGGAAAGGACGCCGCGTCGTATTCGGGCGCGCGCGCCCCACGCGAGCCCGAATACGCTCAAAGAAAGCGCCGCAGACACATCGGACGCGGCTGCTAGGATCGGCGCCCGGAGGGAGATCCGATGCTCCGACGCCTCATCGCCGCGCTCCTGCTCGTCCCCGCCCTCACGCTGAGTCTGCCGGCGGCGGACTCGCCGCTTTCGAACGAGCTGCGTCAGACCGCGGTTGCCCTTCGCGAATCGGCGTTCCTCGGCACGCGCGCCTCCGACTGGGCGCGATCGCTCACCGACCGGGTGGGAGCGAGACCGGCGGGATCGGAGGCCGATCGCGCCGCCGTCGCCTGGGCGCTCGCCACGATGAAGTCCCTGGGATTCGCGAACGTGCACGCCGAAAAAGTGGTCGTCAACGCCTGGAAACGGGGCGTCGAGACGGGCGAGATCGTCTCTCCCACCCGTCAGAGGCTCGCGCTGACCGCCCTCGGCGGGAGCGTCGCCACTCCCGAGGGGGGCCTCGAGGCCGATGTCGTGGAGGTCCTCTCGATCGAGGAACTGGAATCGAAGGGCGCGAGCGTCCGCGGAAAGATCGTGTTCTTCGACAAGAGGATGGAGCGCACGGCGGACGGCACCGGCTACTCGCGGGCCGTGGACGTCCGCAGCGACGGACCCTCGGCCGCCGCGAAGCTCGGGGCGCTCGGCGTTCTCATCCGCTCCGTGGGGACGGACCACAACCGCACCCCGCACACGGGCGGGCTCAAGTACGCCGAGGACGCGCCGCGAATTCCCGCCGCCGCGCTCTCGGTCCCCGACGCGGAGCTTCTGGAGCGGCTGCTCCACGACGGCGGGGCGATTCGCGTCCGGTTCACCCTGACGTGCGGCGCTCTTCCCGACGCCGAATCCGCGAACGTCGTCGGCGAGATCCCGGGACGCGGGAAGGCGCGCGAGATCGTCCTTCTGGGAGCGCATCTCGATTCGTGGGAGCTCGGCACGGGCGCCATCGACGACGCCGCGGGATGCGGCATCGTGCTCGAAGCGGCGCGGCTCGCCGGCGGCCTCGGGAAGCGCCCCGCCCGAACGATCCGCGTCGTGCTCTTCGCCAACGAAGAGCATGGCCTCTCGGGCGGCAAGGCCTATCGCGAAGCGCACCGGGACGAGCTGGCTCTCCACGCCGCCGCGATCGAAGCGGACAGCGGCTCCGGACGTCCGCTGGGGCTCGACTGGCTCGCCGGGACGTCGGCCGAGGCCGCCCTTCGCGAGATCGCGGCGATCCTCGATCCCCTCGGCGCTGGAACTCTGATTCCCAACGGGTCGGGCGGCGCGGACATTTCGCCGCTGCGGATCGACGGGGTCCCGCAGTTCTCGATCCTGCAGGACTCCTCGCGCTACTTCGACTGGCACCACACGTCCAACGACACATTCGACAAAATCGAGCCGGAGAACATGGACCGCAACGCCGCGGCCGTGGCCGCGTTCGCGTGGGTGGCGGCCAACCTCGACTCTCCGTTCGAGAAGATCCCCGCCGAGAAGCGGGAGGATCCGCCGAAGGCCAAGAAGCCGTGACGGTGGGCCGGTGAGAGCCGCGCGCCGCGGCGCCTTCTCGCTCCTCCTGCTCGCCCTCTCCGCCGCGGCGGCGGCGCAGGCGCCGGCGGAAAACCTGGACGACGCGGCGGCGGAGCGGTTCGCCCGGCTCGCTCTCTCGTGCATCGACCGCGAATACCCGAACAAGCCGGAGCACGTCCTGGACGGGGCGGCCGACCTCCGGGCTCCGCGCGACTTCCATCCCGTTTTCTTCGGGTGCTACGACTGGCACTCCTCCGTGCACGGGCACTGGATGCTCGTGCGCCTCCTCGAGACTCGGCCGGGAATTCCGGCGGCCGCCGCGATCCGGGACCGCCTCGATGCGCATTTCACGGCGGAGTCGATCGCTCGGGAGGTCGCGTATCTCGACCGCAAGAGCGCCCGGTCGTTCGAGCGCACGTACGGATGGGCTTGGATTCTGCGGCTCGCGCTCGAGCTCGAACAAGCCCGCGACCTGCGAGCGCGCGCCTGGCGCGAGAGCTTTCGGCCGCTCGAGGCGGCGGTGGCATCGCGTCTGCGGGACTACCTTCCGAAGCTGACGAGTCCCGTGCGCACCGGCGTTCACCCCAACACCGCCTTCGCACTCGGCGAGGCGCTCGACTGGGCGCGCGGTACCGGGCACGCGGAGGATGCGCGGATTCTCGAAACCCGAAGCCGCGATTTCTTTTTCCGCGATCGCGGGTGCCCTCTGGCTTACGAGCCGTCGGGTGAGGATTTCTTCTCGCCCTGTCTCGAAGAAGCGGACCTCATGCGCCGGGTGCTCCCCTCCGCGGAGTTCTCCTCCTGGCTCACGCGATTCCTTCCGGAGATCGCGGCGGGCCGGCCGGTGCCTCTCGCGCCGGCCGCCGTGAGCGACCCGACGGACCCGAAGCTCGTCCACCTCGACGGCCTGAACCTGTCCAGGGCGTGGTCGCTCGCGGGCATTGCGTCGGCGCTCTCGAAATCCGACGCACGCCGCCGGCCGCTCCAGGAAGCCGCCCGCGCCCACGCCCGGGCCGGCCTTTCCCGCGTATCGTCCGGCAACTACGAGGGCGAGCACTGGCTGGCGTCGTTTGCCGTGCGCCTGCTCGCGTCGTCGCCCGCTTCCCGCTGAGCCTTCCCGGACCTCGGACGGACGACCGCCTCCGGCAGGCGGACGAGGGGGCATGGCACGAGGACGATTCCGGCCGCTTCTCTCCGGGCGCGTTTTGTGGTTTTCTGGCGGCAACACGGAGGTTTCCATGCGCCGTCCCCGCTCAAGTGCGTTCGTCGTGGCCGCGACCCTGGCGATCGCCCCTCTCGCCCCCTCGACGACAGACGCCCAGCAGAAGTCGGGAGTCGTGACCGAGTCGGCGGGCGTCACCTTGATCGAGATCCCCGTCAACGTCGTGGGCAAGGACGGGCACCCGGTCCAGGCTCTCAAGGCCTCGGACTTCGAGCTCTTCGACGAAAACAAGAAAGTCGAGCTCGCCGGCTTCGAGGTCATCGACATCTCGAGGTCGGCGCCCGCGAACGGCGCGGCGAAGGATCCCTTCTCGGAGCTGCCGCCGCCGGCGGCGCGGCGGCACTGGCTCCTCGTCTTCGACCTGTCGTATTCGACGCCGACGGGGTTGCTACGCGCCCGCGCGGGTGCGCACGACTTCCTCCAGAAGCAGCTCGCGCCGCAGGACCTCGCTTCCGTCGCGACCCTGTCGACCCAGAACGGTTGGAAGCTCCTGGTCAACTTCACCGCCGACCGCAAGCAGCTCGAGCAGGCGGTGGACACCCTCGGCCTCATCAAGACGGGAGTACGCACGACGGATCCGCTCGCCTTCGCCTTCGTGCAGCCCTCGGCGGGAGCGGGAGCGTCGGGCGCAAAGGGCGTCGCGGACGAAGCGGTCCGCGAGCAGATCGAAGACTTCCAGAGGCTTCAACAGGCCGCCTCGGACGAGAGGGAGCGCGGACGGGCGAACCAGCTCCTGAACTCCCTCGGCATGATGGGCCGCGTCCTGGACAGCGTCCGGGGCCGCAAGCACGTCCTGTTCTTTTCCGAGGGTTTCGAAAGCCGGCTCCTGACCGGCAACGCCGGACAGTTCGCCACCCCGCTGGAGGAGAGCTCTTCCTCGACCCAGGACAACGCCGCCGAAGCCTCCCTGCACGGGGAGACGTGGAAGATCAACTCCGATTCGCGCTTCGGAAGCTCGGCGTCCCAGAATCGCCTCGTCAACGCGCTCGCATCGTACAAGCGCTCCGACACGACTCTCAACACGATCGACATCTCGGGGCTGCACGCCGACGGAGAGCTCGGCCGCAAGGTCGGCGCGGGAGCGGACGCGCTGTTCTCGATCGCCTCGGAGACCAACGGGGAGTTCATCCGTAACGCCAACCAGCTCGGCACGGAGCTCGGCAAGATCGCGGAGCGGACGGCGATCACGTATCTGCTCGTGTACCAGCCGAGCGGTCTGAAGAAGCCGGGCACGTTCCACAACCTGAAGATCAAGGTGAACGCGCCGGGCGCCCGGGTTATGGCGCGGTCCGGATACTACGAGCCGCGTCCCTTCCGCGCGTTGACTCCCCTCGAGCGCGTCCTGGCCTCGGGCGACCTCGTGGTCGGCGGCCAGCGGAGCGAGGAAGTTCCCGTCCGCGTGATCGCCGCGCCATTTCCGGCGGAAACCGGCGTTGCACAGGTGCCGGTCGTCATCGAGATCGGGGGATCTCAGCTCGTGGCGGGCGATCCCGGCCCCAAGACGGGTGTCGAGATCTATGCCTATGCGATCGACAAGAACGGCTCGCTCGCGGACTACGCGACGCAGGAGCTCTCCCTCGAGCTCGCCAAGGTGCGCTCGATGCTCGAGGGCGGAGGGATCAAGTACTACGCCACGCTCTTCGTTCC
>JBDTOO010000134.1:0-4637 GCA_039933215.1 Acidobacteriota bacterium | reverse complement strand
GGCGGACTCTGAGCCGATTCGGGCCCGCGTGGGACGCGCGTGCCCGAATCGGGAGCGGCGCGCTTTCCGCGCTTCGCGCGGGCCGCCGCTGGGGGGGGGCATAGGATTCGGCGATGCGTTCGCGCGCGACTCCTGCCGTGACCCGCGAGACGGCGGAATTCACCGTCCGCGCTGTGACGACCGGCGTCATCCTCGGCGTGATCTTCGGGGCGGCGAACGCGTACCTCGGCCTGCGGGTCGGGCTCACGGTTTCCGCGTCGATCCCCGCCGCCGTGATGGCGGTCGCCTTCTTCTCGCTGCTGGGCCGCAAGGGCACGATCCTCGAAGCCAACATGGCCCAGACCGTCGGATCGGCCTCGACCTCGCTCGCGACCGGGGCGATCTTCACGATCCCCGCGCTCTTCCTCTGGGGGATGGCGCCGCCGTACCTGCAGGTGGTCTCGCTCTGCTTTCTCGGCGGACTGCTCGGGCTCGCGGCGATGATCCCCCTGCGCCGCGTGCTCATCGTCGAGTCGCGCGACGAGCTGCCCTACCCGGAAGGAACGGCGTGCGCGGTGGTTCTCGAAGCGACGTCCCGCGGGGCCGCCTCCGGCGCGTGGATCTTCCGGGGGATCGCTCTCGGCGCCGGCTTGAAGCTGCTCCTCGCGCTGGCGTTTCTCTTCCCGAGCGAGATCTCGCTGAGACTCCCGGTGCTTCCGAACGCGGTGCTCGCGCTCGAGCTCGCCCCCGCGCTCATCGCCGTGGGGTACATCCTCGGGTACCGGCAGTCGGGCGTCCTCGTCGCCGGATCTCTGGTCTCCTCCCTCGTCCTCATTCCGCTGATCACCTGGGTCGGATCCGGGCTGCCGGCGCCTCTCTTTCCGGAGGCCGTCCGTCCGATCTCCGCCATGAGCGCCTCCGACATCTGGTCGCGCTACGTCCGGTACGTCGGGGCGGGCGCCGTCGCGGTCGCCGGGATCCTCACCGTCGCGAAGAACCTCCCGACGATGACGGGCGCCTTCGCCGGCGTCGTCCGGAGCCTGCGGAAGAAGGCGTCGGAGCACGAAGGCCCGGGACCGTCGACGGACCGCGATCTGCCCGGCGGGTTCGTCGTCGGCGCCATCGTTCTCGTCATTACCATCGCCGCCGTGGTCCCCGGGGTGTTCGCCGGGAACATGGGTCCCCTGCAGCGCGCGGTCTGCGCGGCGGGCGTGGGCGTTTTCGGAATCCTCTTCGTGACGGTCGCCTCGCGGATCGTCGGAATCGTCGGGGTCTCCTCGCAGCCGACTTCGGGGATCACGCTCGTGACCCTGCTCGGTGTCGCTTCCGTCTTTGCGGCCGCCGGATGGACCGGACCCGGCGCGCGCGCTGCGGTCCTCACGGTCGGAACGCTCGTCGCGATCGCCGCGTCGAAGGCGGGCGACATTTCGCAGGACCTGAAGACGGGCTACCTCGTCGGCGCGACGCCCGCGCGCCAGCAGCTCGGCCAGGTGGTGGGCGCCGCCGTCGCCTGCTGGGCGGTCGCGGGGACCGTGGTGCTCCTCGGCCACGCGTACACGTTCGGCTCGAAGGAGATCCCGGCTCCCCAGGCGACGTTGATGAAGACCATCATCGAGGGAGTTCTCGCCGGGCAGCTCCCCTGGGGGCTGGTGCTGACCGGGGGCGGTCTCGCCATATCGGCGATGCTCTGCGGCGCCTCCGGCCTCGCCTTCGCGATCGGCGTGTACCTGCCTCTCGCGTCGATGGCGCCGATCTACGTGGGCGGATGCGTCCGCGGATGGGTCGAGAAGCGGCGTGCCGCGACCGGGTCCGCGCCGCTCGCGGGCGACCCCGGGATCCTCGCCGCCTCCGGTCTCGTCGCGGGCGAGGGCCTGGCGGGAGTCTTGGTGGCGGGCCTCGTGGCCGCAGGCGTCGCCCCGCGGGGAATGTCGCCTCGCTTCTCCGGACCCGTGGGTACGGCGCTCACCGCCGCGGCGCTCGCCGCCTCGTGCGCATTCCTCGCGATCGCCGCGCGCCGCCGGCCGGCTCCGGCGCCGGAGCCTTGAAGCGGGTTCCCTCGACGGTAATCAGTCGGCGGCGGCGTCCTCGTCGTCGTCGTCGTCCGCCTCGGGCTTCTTCGGCGGCCTCGGCTCCTCCGGCTCTCGGACCCGCATGAGCTGCGCGAGCCCGGCGGCGCGCACCCGCTCGTTGAACTCGGGCAGGACCTTGCCGTAGAGGTCGTCGAACTCCCGCCGCGCTTTCGCGAGGCTCGCGGAGAGGAGCTCGTACACCTGGAGCTGCGATTGCGTCGGCGCGAAGTCGGCGTTGCCGGAGACGTCGCCGCCTCCCGTGTTCGATTCCGCCTGGAGCCACACGAGCTTGAGATAGAGGCCGAGAGGCCCTCGGAACGACTTCAGGTCGGCCTCCGCGAGAGTGGGCTGCATCAGCTCGTCCTGGAGCGCGCGGAACCGCTTCTCGAGATCGCCGGCCGCCGCGACCGCGGTGGTATCCGCGCGGGAAGCCGCCGCCATCTTGCGGAAGTCCTCGAGCTGCTTCCGCGTCCACTCGATCTCGTTGATCATCCGCGCGGCGGCGTCGATGTCGCGGGTGAGCGAGAGAGACAGCTTCGTCGACGCGGTCACGTCGGCGTCCGTCGCGCCCGAACCCGGGTCCTTGCGCACCACGAGCTTCTGCGTGAGCTCCTTGCCGCCCGCCACGAGCTTCACCGTGTACGTCCCCGGCGCGGCGAGCGCGCCCTGGCGGGCGGAGTCGATCCCGTAGTAGTAGATGTTGCGGCGGTCCTTGCCGCGGAAGCGCTTCTCCTCCCAGATGTGGGGGTTTCCGGCGGGAGTGGTGCGCAGGTGCACCTCCACCGTCGGCTCGTAGCGCAGGTCCCACCAGACGCGGTTCATGCCGGCCTTGTTGGTCGGGTAGATGCCGCGGACCCGCTGCCCCGCGGCGTCGTAGATCGTGATCTCGATCGGCGATTTCTTCTTCGGCTCGTCCGCGCCGGCCTCGTCGGGCTCGGTAACGGGCGGCGTCTCCGCCACGCCCTCGAGCCGCGGGCCGGGCTGCGGTCCGGAAGCGGGAGCGGGCGCGGCCGTCTTCTCGCCGCCCGCGGCCGTCTTCGCCGCTCCCTCGGCGGGCTTCTCCCCGCCCGCCACCGGATTCTTGAGCCAGTAGTGGATCGACGCGCCGTACGGCGGATTATGGCCGCGCGAGGTGCCGGCCGGGGCGAGCACCGGGGAGGAAACCGCGCGGAACCGGTACGCCGCGCGCGGCTCGAAGAGGTGCACGTTTTCCGCCGAGGTCGCGTCGGTCATCTGCTCGAGCGCGCTGAGGTCGTCCAGGATCCAGAAGCCGCGGCCATAGGTCCCGACGACGAGGTCGTGGAAGTGCTCCTGCACCGTCAGCCAGTAGACGGGTGCATGGGGAAGCTTGCTCTGCAGAGGCCGCCAGTGTCCGCCGTCGTCGAACGAGACGTAGAGCGCGTTTTCGGTGCCCGCGAAGAGCATCCCGCGCCGGGAGGGGTCCTCGCGGACCACGTGCACGTAGGAGAGTGGCGATCTCGGGATGTCCGACGAGATCGCCTTCCACGTGCGGCCGTAGTCCGTGGTCTTGAAGATCCAGGGATCGCGGTTGTCGACCTGGTGGAGATCGAGGCTGACATAGCAGGTTCCGGCGTCGAACCGGGACGGCTCGACGCTGTCGACGGTTCCCTTGCGGGGCAGTCCGACGGCGGCGGGCGTGACGTTCGACCAGTGCTGCCCGCCGTCCCGCGTCACGGACACGACGCCGTCGTTCGTCCCCGCCCAGATCACGCCCTTCTCGAGCGGAGACTCGGCGATCGAGAAGACGACGCCGGCGTACTCGACGGACAGGTTGTCGACCGTCAGTCCGCCGGAGTCGCCCATCATCGTCGAGTCGTTGGTCGTCAGATCGGGGCTGATCGCGCGCCACGTCTGGCCGCCGTCGGAGGTCGCGTGCACGAACTGGCTGCCGGCATAGACCGTGTTGTGGTCGTGCGGCGAGATCGCGATCGGGAACGTCCAGTTCATCCGGAGCTTCACCTGTCCGGCGTTGGCGCCCATGGTGCGCTCGGGCCAGATGCTGACGGTGCGCGCCATGCCCGTCTTCGCGTCGAACCGCTCGAGAACGCCCGCGTAACAGCCACCCCACACGATGTCCGGGTCCACGGGATCGGGAGTCGTCCAGCCCGTCTCGCAGCCGGCCGTTGTCGTCCAGAGCCCGGGATGGATTCCGTACCCTCCGGGAACCTGGCTCGGGCCGCGCATCGAGCCGTCGTCCTGCATCTGCCCGTAGACCCGGTAAGGGATCCGGTTGTCCGTGGCGACGTGGTAGATCTGGCCGATCGGAAGACGGATGTTGCTCCACTGCTTGCCGCGGGTCGTCGTGATCATGACCCCGAGATCGTTGCCGATCATGATCCGCGATGGCATCTTCGGGTCCGCCCACATGTCGTGGTTATCGCCGCCCCAGCCGATCTGGTCCGCCGTCTCGCCGCCGTCGTAGGTCGCACCCATCATGTTCGACGGGAAGTAAACCTCGTTCGCGTTGTCCGGCATCACGAGCATCCGCGTGTAGTAGTGGGGCCGCTCGTTCAAGAGGCGGCTGTGGTTGACGAGCTTCCAGTTCTCGCCGCCGTCGTCCGAGCGCCA
>JBDTOO010000133.1:0-4650 GCA_039933215.1 Acidobacteriota bacterium | reverse complement strand
GTATTCGGGCGCGCGCACCCCACGCGTGCCCGAATACGCTCAAAGACAGCGCCGCAGACAGGACTCGGACATGCCGCGCCCCGCGCGCAGCGCGGAAAGGACGCCGCGTCGTATTCGAGCGCGCGCACCCCACGCGAGCCCGAATACGCTCAAAGACAACGCTGCAGACATGACTCGGACAAACTCCTAGGAGCGGCCGCCCCGCCCTGCCACGGAGGAGAGCTCCCTGCGCGCCTCCGCGATCCGCGGATCGGACGGCCGGAAGATCCGGCCGCCGAGGGCGATCGATTCCTCGAGATCCCGTCTCGCGCGGTCCCGATCGCCCGTTTCCGCCGCGAGCCGCCCGCTCGCGAGAAGCACCTCGGGCAGCCGCGGGTGGTTCGGGTTCGATTTCCGGTAGACGGCGGCGGCCCTGTCCAGGTGCTCGCGCGCTTCGCGGCGGGAGTCCGCGTCCGGCCGGCGGGCGAGCGCGGCGCCGAGTTGGAAGCTCGCCGAGCCGAAGCCGGGGTGGCCCTCGCCGCCGATCTTCTTCTCCGTCGCGAGAGCGCGGCGCCCGACAGCGACCGATTCGTCGAGCGCGCCGCGGCGGCGCAGCGTTTCGCCGAGGCGCTCGAGCGCTTCCGCCGTCTCGCCGCTCTCCTTGCCGGTCACGCCCTCGAGCTTCTCGACCACCTCGCGCTGGATCGCCTCCGCCTCGGCGAGCCGGCCCTGCGCCGCGATCTGGTACGCGAGATTGCCGCGGATCATCCAGGTGAAATGGTGCGTCGGTCCGAGCACCTCGTCGAAGAATCGGACGAGCTCCCGGAACCGCGTCTCCGCTTCCGCGCTCCGCCCGCGATCGGCGGCGATGAGGGCAATCCCGTTCAGGCACTTGCCGACGCCGAGGTGCTTCGGGTCGATCGCGCGGAAGATCCCGAGCGCCTCCTGGTATTGCGCCTCCGATTCGTCCAGCCGCCGCTGTGTGCGCAGGAAGATCGCATGGAGCTGGAGCGCTTCCGCCACCGCGAGGTGCGAGGGACCGAGCGAGCGGCGGCGCAGCTCGATCGCCCGGCGATACAGAGGCTCCGCCTCGTCCGCCCGGCCGCGCCGGTCGAGCAGGACCGCGAGATTGAGATAGCTCTCGGCCAGCGTCACGTGATCGGGGCCGAGCTTCTGCTCCAAAATCGCCTGGGACCCGCGATGCGCCCTTTCGGACTCTTCCAGCCGGTCGAGGTCCTCCAGGATGACGCCGAGGTCGCGCAGGCGGATCGCGGTCAGGACGTTGTCCGCGCCGAGCTCCTTGCGATACGCCTCGTACGAGCGGCGCTGCAGCTTCTCGGCCTCGTCGAGGCGCCCTTTGAGGAAGAGGACCTGGCTCAGGTCGGCCCGCACGCGGGCGGCCGCGAGGGCGTCCCGCGCTTCGTGCTTCTCGACGCCGACGAGAGCCTCGCGGAGGATCTTCTCGGCTTCGTCGAGCTTTCCCTGGCCCGTCAGGGCGGAGCCCGCCGCCCCGAGCCCGCTCGAGATGGCGGCATCGTCGCGCGGCGACTGTGCCCGGCGGATGGCCACGGCTTTCTCGGCGTACTGTCGCGCGGGATCGAGATTCCCGAGGCTGCGCTCGATGCGGGAGACCGCTTCGAGCAGATCCGCCTGCACGCGCGGCTCGGCGGAGAGCTCCGTCTGCAGTCGCCGTCCGGCCTGATCGACGAGCGACTTCGCGGTGACGGTCTCGCCGCCCGACTGGTCGGGATCCGCCACCTGGAAGAGCCCGATCAGGAATTCCTGGACGCGGCGCGCGCGCAGCGCCTGGGCCTCGGCGTCCCGCGCGCTCGCGAGCGCCTTCTGCGCGTTCGCCTCCGCCCGCCGCGCCTGCCAGGTCGTTCCGGCGAGCCCGGCCAGGAGCGCCGCGAGGAGAAGCGCCGCCGCGGCCACGCCGCCGCGGTGCCGCCGCACGAACTTTCCGAAGCGGTATCCGACCGTGTCGGGACGCGCCGCGACGGGCTTTCCGGCGAGGTAGCGGCGCAGGTCGTCCGCGAAGGCGGAGGCGGAGGCGTACCGCCGCTCGGGCTCGCGGCGCAGGGCGGTCGCGAGCGCGGCGTCGAGGTCGCCCTCGAGTCGCGAAGACAGGCGCCCGAGGTCCTGACCGTCGAGCCCGACCGCGGCGAGGTGCTCCGGGCGCGCCTTCGCCACGGCGCGGCTCGCGCGCTCGACCGTCTCGCGCTCGACGTGCGCCGCCAGGGCGTCCGCCGCTCCCGAGCTGCGGTCGTGCGGGAGGCTTCCCGTCACGAGCTCGTAGAGGACGAGACCGAGGCCATAGACGTCCGTCGCCGTCGTCACGGACTCGCCCAGGATCTGTTCGGGCGACGCATAGTCGGGCGTCAGGACTCTCTCCTCGACGCGCGTGACGCTCCCGTCCTCCTCCGCGGCGAGAAGCTTGGCAATCCCGAAGTCGAGGAGCTTCACGTCCCCGTCCTCCGTCACCAGGATGTTGGAGGGCTTCAAGTCCCGATGCACGACGAGCCGGCGATGGGCGGACGCCACGGCGTCGCAACAGACGATGACGAGCCGAAGCCGCTCGTCGATCGAGAGACGGTGGTCGCGGCAGTACTCGTCGATCGGCTTTCCTTCGACGAGCTCGAGCACGAAGTAGGGGCGTCCGTCGTCGGTCCCGCCGTCCAAGAGCCGGGCGATGTTCGGGTGCTCGAGGCGCGCCAGCACCTGTCTCTCCTGGAGGAAGCGGCGGCGCAGGCTGTCCGAGGCGGCGCCCGGCCGGAGCAGCTTCAGGGCGACGCGCTGCTCGAACTCGCCGTCCGCGCGCTCGGCGCGGTAGACCTCTCCCATGCCGCCGCGGCCGAGCACGGAGACGAGGCGCCACGGCCCGACGGTCGAGCCGACCCGGTCCTCGACGGGCGGGGCGCTCGCCGCCGAGAGGTTCTCCAGGAGATCCGGTGCGAAACCGGCGGCCCCGCCGTCCAGGAAGTCGCCCGCGGCGCGGTCGGCCGCGAGCAGCTTGCGCAGGGCCCGCGCGAGATCGGGGTCGTCCCCTTCGAGCCGGGCGATCCGCGCCTCCGCGTCCGCCGGCGCGAGGTCGGCCAGGTCGGGAAAGATCTCGCGCGCGCGGGAGATCGGCGCCCGGTCCGTCATCCCCCGAACCCCTCCCGCGCCAGCTCCGCGTAGAGGAACGCACGCGCCGTGCGCCAGTGGCGCTTCACGGTGCGCTCCGACACCTCGAGCGTCCGGGCGATCTCCTCGATCGAGAGCCCTCCGAAGAACCGCCACTCGACGATGCGCGCGAGATCGGGGTCGGACGCCTCGAGCCGGCCGAGGGCGTCGTTCAGCGCGACGATGTTGTCCGACTGCTGGTCGAGCGCGGCGACGTTGTCCTCGAGAGGGAAATCGAGGCGCCCGCCGCCCCGCTTCTGCCGGCTCCTCGACCGGGCGTGATCCACGATCACCATCCGCATGGCGCGGCTCGACGTCGCGAAGAAGTGGAAGCGGTCGCGCAGGCTCCAGGGGAGCCCGTGCGAGAGCTTCAGGAACGCCTCGTGGACGACGGCGGTGGTGTTCAGCGTCCGGCGCAGGCCCGACGCGGCGAGCTGCCGCTGCGCGATGCGCCGCAGCTCCTCGTAGACGAGCCCAAACAGGGTGTCGAGCGCGATGGAGTCGCCCGACTCGATCGCTCGCAGGAGCGCGGTGATCGGCCGGGGATCGCCGGCGCGCGGGATCCCGGAAAATCCGCGGTCGCCACCCGACTCGCCGTTGCCGATCAAGCGTGACCTCCGGCGGCGCGTATCGTATCGCGCCGCCGGAGACGGCTCCGCGCGCTCAGCGGCCGGAGGGAGCCAGGGCGGCCGCCTTGCGAAGCGCCCGGCCGAGCGACGGATCGACGCCGAGGGCGAGGGCGTCGGCGAGAGAGAACCATCCGAGCCCGCTCACCTCGAGGGCGTCGCCGGTCGCCGCCTCACCGGGGGACGTCGCGAGGTAGCGGATGTCGTAGTGGAGATGCGCGGGCTCGCCGGGCCGCGCCGGAATCTCGTGCACGTCGAAGTCCAGCGGGCCGCCGCCGAGTCGAGGCGTCAGGTCGCCGAGACCGGTCTCCTCCCGGGCCTCGCGGAGAGCCGTCGCGAGAGTCGTCTCGTCCGTCGGATCGCTGTGGCCGCCGGGCTGCAGCCACCGGTCGAGCTTGCGATGCCGGACGAGGAGAAAGGCGCTGGCGCCGGCGTCGGGGCGAAGGATGACGACGCTCGCGGTGATGTGGCCCTCCGGGGTCGCTCGGGCGAAAGGATCGGGGGCGCGGAGGAGGAAAGCGCGGATCCGGTCGAGGGCGGCGAGCTCCTGAGGGTCGGCGGGGTGGAAGAGGCGGAGGGTTTCGAGGAGGGCGAGGGTCCGGGGGGTTGGGGTCATGGAGGAGCGGGGAGGACGATATCCGAGGGGCCGGCGGGGTGGGGGGCGGGAAGCGGGTGTCGAAATAATGACGAAATGCGTGGCTGACTCGCGGGGTCCCCTCACGCCAGGGGACCTTAAGATGGAGTGGAGCTCGGCCCCCCTCACCCGGCCTCTCCCCCCCGCTGTCGCGGGTGGAGAGGAGCAGGTGGCGCCGGCTCGCCTCCTCAGGGGCTAGAGCGGGAGATGTGGCAGGAGGCGAGCCGGAACTGTCTTTCGAACATTTCG
>JBDTOO010000132.1:0-4865 GCA_039933215.1 Acidobacteriota bacterium | reverse complement strand
AAGCATCCGAGTGAACGAACAGATCCGGTGGAAGGAAGTCCGCCTGATCGGGGAGAACGGCGAAGCCCTGGGGGTGGTTCCCATGGCCGAGGCGCTCCAGAAGGCCAAGGAGGCGACGCTCGACCTGGTCGAGATCGCGCCGACGGCCAACCCTCCGGTCTGCCGGATCATGAATTTCGGAAAGTTCATCTACCAGCAGAAGAAGAAGCAGCAGGACTCGAAGAAGAAGCAGAAGACGACGCAGGTCAAGGAAGTGAAGTTTCGTCCGAACATCGACGACCACGACTACGAGTTCAAGATCAAGAACATCCTGAAATTCCTCGCGCACGGTGACAAGGTCAAGGCCACCGTTCAGTTCCGGGGGCGCGAAATGGCGCGCCGGGAGAACGGCCAGAAGGTTCTGGACCGGCTGCTCGTCGACCTGGAAGGCCGGGCCGCCGCGGAGTCGCGCTCGGAGATGCTCGGGAACCGTCTCTACCAGATCCTCGCGCCGGTCAAGGCTCACGAGAAGACAAATGAAAAGCCGCTGCCGCCGCAAGCGGTCGCGAAGACGTAACGCCCGGAAGGAACGACATGCCGAAGTTGAAGACCCATCGGGGCGCCGCGAAGCGGTTCCGAAAGACCGCCTCGGGCCAGTTCAAACGATCCAAGGCGATGAAGAGCCACATCCTGACGAAGAAGGGGCCCGGACGGAAGCGCGGCCTCGCGAAGTCGACGCTCGTTTCGAAGTCCGACTTGAAGCGCGTCCGGGAGATGTTGCCGAACGCCTGAAGAATCCGGCGCCCGGAGTCCGGAGCGCGGCGTCTGGCGGCGGATCTCTGTCCGCCCCGGCCGTCCGTCCTGACCGAGCGCCCAAGGAGACACCATGCCGCGCGTCAAACGTGGAAACAAGAGGAAGAACCGCCGGGCCAAGACGATGGCCCTCGCGAAGGGCTACTACGGCACGAAGTCGAAGTCGTACCGGATGGCCAAGCTCCAGGTCGAGAAGTCGCTCCTCTACGCCTACCGCGACCGGAAGGCCAAGAAGCGGGATTTTCGCGGGCTCTGGATCGTGCGCATCAACGCCGCCGCCCGGGAGAATGAGATTTCGTACAGCCGCCTGATGGACGGCCTGAAGAAAGCGGGCAACGACATCAACCGCAAGATGCTCGCCGATCTCGCCATGACCGATCCGGGCGCCTTTACCGAGCTCGTCGGAGTCGCCAAGCAGGCCCTGAAAACCGCGTGACGGACGACGCGGTCCTCCGCGTCCTCGACTCTTTCCGCGAGGCCGTCGCGCGGGGAGTGGCTTCGCGCGGCGACTTCGAGCGCCTGAAGGGGCAGTTTCTCGGCCGGGAGAAGGGGCTCGTCCCCGCGCTCTTTGCCCGGATGAAGGACCTGCCCGCGCGGGAGCGCGCGGATTTCGGCGCGCGCGCCAACGCCGCGAAGCGGGAGGTCGAGGCGGCGCTCGGGCGCCTGGGCGAAGAAATCGCCCGCCGCGAAGGCGAAGCGATGGAGCGATCGGCGGCGGTCGACGTGACCCTGCCCGGCCGGCGGCCGCGCACCGGCGCCTACCATCCGCTCACGATCGTCCGCCGGCGGATCGAGGAGATCTTTCTGCGGATGGGCTACTCGGTCGCCGACGGGCCGGAGATCGAGAACGACTTCCACAACTTCGCATCGCTGAACTTCCCGCCCGAGCACCCGGCGCGCGACTCGCAGGACACGTTCTTCGTCGACCGCGCCGCGAAATCGCCGCTGCTCCTTCGCACGCACACGTCGCCGGTCCAGGTGCGCGAGATGCGCCGCCGCGGCGCGCCGCTGCGCATGATCATGCCCGGCCGGGTCTACCGGAAGGACGAGGTCGATGCGACGCACTCGCCGGTCTTCCACCAGGTCGAAGCGCTCGTGGTCGACCGGGGAATCTCGATGGCCGACCTGAAGGGCACCGTCGAGACTTTCCTGCGAGAGCTGTTCGGCGAGGGAACGAAGGCGCGCTTCATCCCGACGTTCTTTCCCTTCGTCGAGCCGGGCGCCGACATCCACATGAGCTGCATCTTCTGCCGGGGGGACGGTTGCCGGAAGTGCAAAGGCTCGGGCTGGATCGAGATCATGGGCGCCGGATCCGTCCACCCGAAGGTCCTCTCCGCCTGCGGCATCGACCCGGAGGAGTACACGGGCTTCGCCTTCGGAGGCGGGATCGACCGGATCGCCCTCCTTTTGTACGGCTTTCCGGACCTGCGCCTGCTCTTCGAGGGCGACGAGCGCTTCCTCTCCCAGTACGCGGCCCGCCCCCTCGGGGACCGCGCATGAAGTTCGCGCTCGACTGGATCGCGGACTTCCTGTCGGAGACGCCGACTCCCGAGACGGCGCGTGACCTTCTCGACCAGGCGGGGCTGCCCGTGGAGTCGGCCGAAGAGGCGGCCGGCGGCGGGACGATCTTCGACGTCGAGATCACGCCGAACCGGCCGGACGCGATGAGCCACCGCGGCCTCGCCCGGGAGCTCTCCGCGATGTGCGGCGCGACGATGGCCCCGGAGGGAAAGGACCTCCTCCTGCCGCCCGGCTCGGGCGATCCCGTCGAGTCTCTCGCTTCCGTGGTCATCCAGGTGCCGCGGCTGTGTCGCCGGTTCGGCGCCCTTCTCCTGCTCGGCGTCGACGGGGCCGCCGCGGCGCCCGACCGCGTGCGCGCGCGCCTCACGGCGATCGGCGGCCACCCGATCAGCGCGCCGGTCGACGCGACGAACTACGCCCTCTGGTCCGTGGGGCAGCCGCTCCACGCCTTCGACTTCGAAAAATTGAGCGGCGGGATCCTGCTCGTGCGGCGGGCGCGCAAAGGCGAGACGCTCGTCACGCTGGACGGCGTCGTCCGGCGCCTCGAGCCTTCCGACGTCGTCGTCGCGGACGCCGAGCGCGCCGTCTCACTCGCGGGGATCATGGGCGGACTCGACACCGCCGTGACGGCTTCGACGCGCGTCGTGCTCCTGGAGGCGGCGTGGTGGGACCCGGTCACGATCCGGAAGACGGCGCGGCGGCTCGGCATGCACACCGACGCCTCGCATCGCTTCGAGCGGGGCGCGGACGTCTCCGCGATTCCCGGCGCCTTGAACCTCGCCGCGAACCTGATCCTCGAGGCGGCCGGCGGAACGCTCGCTCCCGGCCTTCTCGACGCGCGGGGGACGCCGTTGAAGCGGCGGCGCGCGAGCCTCCGCCTCTCGCGTCTCCAGCTTCTCGCGGGCGACGACCGGTTGACCCTCGAGTTCGCCGAGGCGGCGCTCGCGCGGCTCGGCTTTCTCCCTGAGCGGCGGGGCCGCCGCCTCGCGGTCGAGATCCCGCTCGGGCGCCCGGACGTCCGGATGGAAGACGATCTCGTCGAAGAAGTCCTGCGCGTGTGGGGCTACGACAACCTGCCGTCCCGGCTCCCGCCCGCGACGGCGCCCGGCCGCCAGCTCGAACCCCGCCGGATCCTCGAGGACAACCTCGCCGACGGCGCCGTCGCGGCGGGACTCTACGAATCGGTCGGATATCCCTTCGTCGATCGCGCGGCGCAGGAAGGACCCTTCGCCCCGTGGCTCGAAGCGTCGGGAATGGGCGCGCCGCTGTCCGTCTCGAACCCGCTCGACGACACCCGGCCGGCGTTGCGCGCCACGCTGCTGCCCGGGATCCTCGACGCCCTCTCGGCCAACGCCCGACACGGCCGGCGGACCGCCGCCCTCTTCGAGATCGGCCGCGCCTTCGGGCGGAGAAAGGGCGATCCTGACGATCCGCCCTCGCTCGAGTCCCGCCGGATGGCTTTCGGGCTCGCCGGCGAAGCGCGCTCGCACTGGAGCTCTGCGGGATCCGGCCGCGCGTTCGATTTCTTCGACGCGAAGGGGCTCGTCGAGCGCCTCCTGGAGCCCTGGCTCTCTCCCGAGAGCCTTCGCTGGAAGCCCGCGCTCTTAGACGGCTTCGCGCGCGGCGCGGCCGCGTGGATCGAGGGGGAAGCGGGGGTGCTCGGCGTCGCCGGGCTCGTGTCGCGCGGGGAGCGTGAGAAGCGGTCCCTTCCGGACGCGTCGTTCGCGGCGGAACTTCTCGTCGACCGTCTCCCGCTCTCCCCCCGCTCCGCCGCCTTCGCCGCCTACTCGTCCTTCCCGCCCATCGAGGCCGACCTGACTTTTTCCCACGACCGGGCGCTCGTCTGGGGAGACGTCGAGGCGCTCCTGCGCGCGGGAGAGTGGAAGGGGCTCGAGTCCTTCGACGTGATCGACCGATACCAGGGTCCCACGCCGGGGGAAGGCCCGCTCAAGACGACCGTCCGTCTCGTCTTCCGTTCGGGCGAACGGACACTGTCCCAGGAAGAAGTGAACCGGGAGAGAGACCGCCTCGCCGCGGATCTCCGCGAACGGTTCGGAGTGGAATTCTGACCGGTCGGCCGGATACCCCGATACCCGGATGCCCGGCCCCGCAAGAGGAGGCGACCATTGGCCATCGACAACGCGAAAATCTTCGACACCCTGGAGCGCAAGATCGAGAAGCTCCTCGGACGGCTCCAGACCCTGACGAGCGACAACGAGAAGTTGAAGACGGACCTCGCCGCCGCGAGGCGCGCGGAGAAGGACGCCGGCGACGCGCGGGCCTCCGTCGAGCGCCACGAGAAGGACCAGCAGGCCGTTCGGGACCGGCTGGAGCGTCTGATCCAATCGCTCGAGGCGGCGGACGAGAAATAGCCAAGCGAGGTGGCCGGTGGCGGGTGACGGGCGTCTGGATGCGGCTGCTGTCACCCGTCACCGGTCACCCGTCACCTGTCACGTCGCCGCTTCCCTAACTGTTTGACTCCACAAGAGGACAACGGCTAGACTCCGTCCCACGAAAGGAGTCTGCATCTCCATTGGATAGACGGGGCAGTG
>JBDTOO010000131.1:0-4969 GCA_039933215.1 Acidobacteriota bacterium | reverse complement strand
CGTGCGCGGTCGCGGCGGCGCCGACGAGAAACAGGACGACGGCGGCGAGTCGAACGCGGGGCGCCGGCGCCAAAGACCGGATGGCTCCCCCGCCTGTGACACCCTCGGAGGCTTCGGTCCTCAAAGACTATGGCGGCGCGGTCGCGAGAGTCCCGGCATCAGGGCCAGGACGGCGCCTCCGGAAATGCCTCTCTTCGCCGGCGGTCTCACCCCGTCCTTACGGTCGCGGGCAAGGCTCCAGATTCACTCGTTCGGGGCCCCCTCGCGCCAGAACCTGTCGTACAGGGCCACTTCCGCCGCGCTCCCGATGGCGATCGGTGTCCGAGCGTGGAGCGAGTCGGGCACGACGTCCAGGATCGCGCACGCCCCCGTCGAGGCGCTGCCACCGGCCTTCTCGGCGATAAACGCGAGCGGGTGGCACTCGTAGAGCACGCGGAGCTTCCCCTGTGCCTTGCCGCCGGGCGACCTGTCCGGCGGATAGAAGTAGATGCCGCCCTCGAGGAGGATCCGGTGGAAGTCGGCGACGAGGGAGCCGGAGTAGCGCGTCGAGTACGGCCGTCCGCTCTCGGGATCCTGCTCGCGCAGGTATTCGACGAAGGCGCGAACGTTCGGCGGCCAGCCGTTCGAGCGGCCCTCGTTGGCAGCGTAGCCCCGGCCCCGGGCGGGCATGCGGATGGAGCGCTGGGTCAGAAGAAACTCCCCGATCGACGGCTCCAGCGTGAACAGATTGACGGTGCGCCCGAGGGTGTACACGAGGAGAACCGCGGGCCCGAACAGGATGTAGCCCGCGGCCACCTGCTCCCTTCCCGTGCGCAGGAGATCCTCCTCGCCTCCCGCGTGGCGACGGCGGATCGAAAAGATCGTCCCGAGCGTGCCGTTTACGTCGATGTTCGACGAGCCATCCAACGGATCAAAGAGGACGGCGTAATGCCCTCCCGACGGCGACCCGGCATACACGTGCGGTTCCTCGAGCTCCTCGGATGCGGCCATCGAGACGAGACCGCCGTAGTCGAACGTCTCGAGCAGGATGTCGTTGGCGACGACGTCGAGCTTCTTCTGGTCTTCCCCGAACGTGTTCTGCGAGTCCGCGGAGCCGTGAAGCCGCCGCAGGCCGGCGAGCGCGAGCTCGCGCGCGATCCTCTTGCCCGCGGAACCGAACCGCATGAGGAGCTGCGTGAGCTCGCCGGTTGCGGCGGGGTGCTCGTGCTGCCCTTCCAGAATGAATCGTTCGAGGTTGATCTGCGTCATGCGGTCGCGGTGGCGTTCTCCGTGATGTTCGTGTCCCGTGTGCCGTGTGCCGTCCAAGATAGCCGATTGCCCGGCTCCCGGAGTCTACGGACGGAGCCATTCCTTCCACGCGGGCTTCGGCTCCCCGCGCGCGGTCTGCAGTCCCCGCCGCGCGAGGAACGCGGCGCGGCGGGCCGCGATCGCCGCCGCCGGCCCGGTTCCCGCCGGGGCGGCCGGCGGCGGACCATCGCGCCAGGAGACCCAGCGGGCGAAGAGGATGGCGTCGCCGTCGGCCGCCGCGAGGGTCTGCCGGAAGCGCCGCACGAACTCCGCCTGCCGTTGCGGGCTCGATCCGTTCTCGGGCGCGGAGGAGTAGCTCACTTCCGGGAAGGCGATCGGACGTCCTCCGGCTCCCGCGACGAGGTTCTTCCAGTCCCGCGCGATGGCGTCGGGAGGCCGGTGGACATACGGCTGGGCCCGGTCGAACGGGGCATACGCGTAGAGAACGACGCCGCCGCCCACCTGGAGGAGGGAGGCGATCTCGGGAGCCGGGCTCTCCCCCGGCGAGGCCGTCGTGACGCCCACCTTCAGATGCGGCGCTTTCTTCGCCAGGAACTCGACGGCGCCGGAGTAGAGACGGCGGAAAGCCTTGAGCTCGTCGGGCCGGCCGGCGAAGTACGCGTCCGCCGCCTCGCCGAGGGAGAGCGTCGAGGCGTCCAGGAGGGCCGGCTCCAGAGCGTCGAGAAGACGGCCGAGGCGAAGCGAGAGCTTCGGATCATCGAACGCCGTCGCGGCGAGGTCGGACGCGACGCCGCGGCGGCCGGGAGAGACCAGCGGCAGATCGAGGTGGATCGTCGCTCCCGACTGGCGCAGGACCCGGGCCGCGCGGAGGACGGGGTCGAGCCGGTACTGCCCGGGGGACGGCTCGGCGTCGGGCCAGAAGACGCTCAACGCGTAGAGTGAGACGCCGCTCTCGCGCACCTGGCGGGCGGCGCGATCCCGCTCCTCGTCCGTCGCGGAGGCGGGCAGCTCCGCGTCGAGCCCGAGCCGGGGAGTCTTTCGCGGGGCACGGGTCCGCTCGGGAGCCGGTGCGGGGGCGGCGGCCGCCGCGGCGAGCAGGAGGACGACGAGGGAAACCGCGGTCCGCCGCATCGGCGTGATTATGAGGGAAAGGGCCGCGGACCTCACAGGATCACCGGCTGCACCCGGATCCGCGGCCGCGACTGACCGGCCGCTACGAGGGCGATCCGACGAGAACGATTGGGCCAGTGGGCGCGGGAACGCCGCCCTGCGGCTCGACCGTCACCGCGAAGTTCTCCGCAGCGGCAATCTTCGAGAGGTTCGGCGACTCGAAGATCGCGCGGCCCGAAATGTCCACGTCGAAGACTCCGGCGGGGACCGGCTTTCCCTTCGCGAAAACCCAGAGCTCGTACTGTTTGCCTGCGGGCAGAGCCGAGAGATTGCCGGCGACGAGCACGCCGCGCCGGGCCTTCTGGCTCCAGAAGACCTTTCCGCGCGCCTCGGGCTGCGGGGCCTTGCCTCCGAGGAAGAGAAGGCGCACGTCGTCGCTCTCCATGACTCGCGCCCGCAGCTCGCGGCGCGCGAGGTCCTGCTCGGCGGAAGAGAGCCGGCCGGACAGATCCGCGGTGCGGCTGCGGAGATCTTCGCGCTCGCGGCGGAGGCGGGCGTCATCCAGCCCGACGATCGCGACGAGAAGCGCCGCGGCCGCGGCGAACAGCCACGGCGCGACAGGCGGCCGCCGAGCGGGAACCGCGGCAGCTTCCATCAGCGAGGCGAGGATCCGGCGCCGGAGCTCGGGACGAGGGGCCACCGGCGCGGCCGCGACCGACAGGGCTGCCGCCGTCTCGCGCAGGTCGGCCAGCAGGACTTCGCAGGTCTCGCAGCCCTCGAGGTGGACGGCGAGCTCCCCCGACTCCTCCGCCGGGAGCGCCAGCCCGAGGGCCCGCTGGGCGACGAGCTCTTCGAATCGTTCGTTATGCGCCATGTGTCCTACGAGGGAGATACGGTCGCACGCTGTCCCGGAGTTTCATGAGCCCGAGGCGAACCCGGGTCTTGACGGTTCCGAGGGGCGTCGCCGTCCTCTCGGAAATCTCCTGATGGGTGAGCCCTTCGAAGTAGGCGAGCTCCAGCGCCCGGCGCTGGTCTTCCGGAAGGTCCGCGATGGCCGTCCGGCAGACCTGTTCCCATTGCCGGTTCACCGAATCGGACTCGACGTCCTGAGAGCTCGCGGGGTCGGGCATCGTCTCCACGGCCCGAAGCCCGGCGCGAGCGGCGGGTCGCCTGGCCCGCAGTCGGTCGATCGCCCGGCTCCTGGTCGCCATCAGGAGCCATGCGAGGACGGTTCCCCGGGACGCGTCGAAACCGGACGCGGAGCGCCAGACCCACAGGAAGACCTCCTGAAGCACCTCTTCGGCTTCCCCGGTCGCGCCGACGATGCGGTGCGCGAGGCCGAGGAGCCGCGAAGCGTGCCGGTCGTAAAGGTCACCCAGGGCGTCCGAGTCCCGGCTCTCGATGCGAACCATCAGGGCTCGATCGGCCTCGGGAACTCCGGAATTCATGGCTGGATCAATGGCAAGGAAGGTGCCGCTCGAAGCCTAGATATCACGGGAACCCGTGAGATCCAACCGGATGGCCGCCGCCGTATAGGTGTCGGACCCGGGCGTCGTGTCCATTTCGAACCCCTCGCCCGCTACGAAGGAGAAGTCATGAAGGAACCCCGTTCTCGAGCCCGAAGGGGAGCGATGCCCGCGCTGCTCGCCCTGCTTCTGCTCGCAGGCCTGTCGACCCACGCGGTCGCCTCGAGCCACCGCGAAGCCCCCGCCATCAGCGTCGATCCCGTCGCGGACAACACGGACCTGTACGCGTTCCGCGATCCGAACTATCCGAGCAACATCGTGATCATCGCGAACTGGATCCCGATGGAAGAGCCGTCGGGCGGTCCGAACTTCTGGCACTTCGGCGAGAACGTCCGCTATTACATCCACATCGACAACAGCGGCGACGGCGTCGAGGACGTCTCGTACCTGTTCCAGTTCACGCGTCACGTCCGCCGGGGCGACACGTACACCTACAACGACGGCCCCATCGCCGGAGTCGACGCCAAGGCGTACGGCACCGACCCGCACCTGATCGTGTACTACACCTACAGCGTCGACAAGATCATCGGTCCCACGACCGGCACCGTCTCCGAGCTCTTCGTGAGCCGCCTCGGCGACAACCTCCTCGAGGTACCGAACAACGTCGGGCCCAAGTCTTTCCCCGACGGCTACGAAACGGCGACGGGCGCCGGCGGCGGCGTGTACACCATGGACAACAAGGTCCAGGTCTTCGCGGGACCGCGCCGGGATCCCTTCTTCGCCGACCTCGGAATGATCTTCGACCTCGTGAACTACCGGCCCGGCACGCTGCCGGGTGATCACGGCGGCGGCGTCAACAGCCTCGCCGGCTTCAACACCCACTCGATCGCGATCTCCGTTCCCATCGAGCAGCTCTCCGCGAGCGGCACGCTGCCCTCCGGACCAGCCGACCCGAACGCCATCATCGGCGTGTGGTCCTCGACATGGCGCCCCGCCAGCCGGGTCCTCCATGCCGACGGCTCCCCCGCCACCGAGAGCGGCAACTACGTCCAGGTCTCCCGCCTCGGGCTCCCCCTCATCAACGAGGTGGTCGTGCCGCGGGCGTTCAAGGACGCGTTCAACGCGACGCAGCCGAAGGACGACGC
>JBDTOO010000130.1:0-5075 GCA_039933215.1 Acidobacteriota bacterium | reverse complement strand
TCGAGGTTATGAACGGAGAATCGGTGCCGTCTGGGATAGAGCGCTTCGAGGCGGCGGCGCACGTTCGAGATGCCGATCCCGGCGGCGAGCACCGGCTCCCGCCCGTCGGGAAGGCCGCGGCCGTTGTCCTGGACCGTCAGGGAGAGCCGGTCGCCGTCGGCGCGCACGGAAACGCGGATGGCGACCGGGCCAGAGAATCCCTTCACTCCGTGCTTGATCGCGTTCTCGACCAGGGGCTGCAGGAGAAACGAGGGAACACGGGCCGCGCGCACGGCGTCGTCGACGTCGACCGAGACCTGGATGCGGTCGCCGAACCTCGCGCGCTCGATGCTCATGTACTGCTCGAGGATCGCGAGCTCCTCGTCGACGCTCACGAGCTGGCCCGGCTCCGACTTCAGGCTCGCGCGGAGGAGCTCGGCGAGCTGCAGGATCATCCGCTTGGCCCGCCCCGGCTCCGTGTCGATGTAGGGGAGCACGGCGTTGAACGTGTTGAAGAGGAAATGGGGCCGCAGCTGCGCGCGCAGGGCGTCGAGCTTCGCCTCGACGAGCTCGGTGCGCAGTCCCTCCCGGCGGCGAAGCCTCATCTCGTGGAACCGGAGAGCGAGCGCACCTCCGACCAGGATGAAGAGCGCCGCGCCGATTCGGAAGGCGGTCGTGTCGTAGAAATGGGGAGCGATCCGGAAGGAGACTTTCCGATCCGACCCGCTCCAGAGGCCGTCCTCGTTCGACGCGGCGACGTGGAACCAATACCGCCCCGGCGGAAGATTCGTGTAATAGGCGACGCGCCGCGCGCCGGCCTCGATCCATCCCTTGTCGAAACCCTCGAGCCGGTACTTGAACCGGAGCGCGCCGGGCTGGCGGAAGCTCAGAGCGGTGTAGCGAATCTCGAGGTCGCGGCGCTCGGCCGGCAGGTCGATCGACGCCGCGAGCGCGGCGGGCCGGCCGCTCGCGAGGACCTGCTCGACCACGACCTGAGGGGGGACGCGGTTGATGGGGATGCGCGAGGGATCCGCCATCGCGAGACCCTTGACGGTCGCGAACCAGAGCCGCCCGTCGGCGCTTCTGGCGACGCCGTGCTGCGTGTTGTTGCACTCCGCTCCCCGCATGCCCTTCGCGGTCGCGAACTCGACGGGATGGACGCGCCGCTGCGGGTTTGCCGCGAAGCCATTCAACTCCGCGAGGCTCACGCGCGAAACGCCGCGGTTGGTCGTCAGCCACAGGTATCCGTGCCGGTCATCGATCGCGCGCTGGATCGAGTCGTGGAAGACGCCTTCGTTCTTGCGGAACGTCGTGAACTCGCGGCCGTCGTACCGGCCGAGCCCGCCGCGCGTTCCGATCCAGTAGATGCCGTCGGCGCCCTGTTCGATCGAGAGAACACCATTGTGCGGAAGACCGTCCTTGACCGTGAAGCGCTCGAACTTTCCGTCGTGCCGCCGCAGGAGACCGCCGCCGTACATGGCAATCCAGATGTCTCCCGCGCGGTCCTCGAAGATCGAGATCGCGGCTTCTCCGGGCAGGCCGTTGTGCCGGTCGTACTTCGTCTGCTTCCCATGGTCGATGTGGACGACGCCGCCGCCGAAGACGGCCACCCACACCGACCCGTCGCGCACGGGACAGATCGAGGAGACCCAGCTCCCGATTCCCGGGACGGGGCGCCATGAGCCGCCGCTCTGCATGCGGAAGAGACCGCTTCCCCGCGTACCGACCCAGAGCGCGCCCGCCGAGTCCTGCGCCATGGCCGTGAGCTTTCCGCGGAAATCGTGCATCGGCGAGAAACCGGGTTCCCCGGGCTTCATGCGCGACAGGATCCCATTCCAGGTTCCGACCCAGAGCGCGCGGGAGCTGTCTTCGAAAACCGTCCAGATCTTGTTGTCCGGGAGGCCGTCGCGGGTCGTGTAGTTGGCGATCCGCTGATCTTTCAGCCGGTTCAGGCCGCCGTCGCCGGTTCCGACCCAGAGGCTTCCCTCGCGGTCCTCGAGGATCGACAGGATCTGGTCGCTCGCGAGACCGTTCGCGCTGGTGAACTGCATGAGCTGGCCATTTCGCAGGCCGAAGAGGCCCGCCATGGTTCCGACCCACAGGGTTCCGGAGCGATCGGAGTAGAGCGAGAGGACGCTGCGATCGGTCGCGTTGACGAGCGGGTAGGCGAGAGCGCGCCCTTCGTTGAAGCGGTAGAGGCCCGTGTCCGTCCCGACCCACAGGCCGCCGACGCCGTCGGGGATGATCGTGTAGACGGGTCCCGAGAAGCCCGTCTCGGTCCCGAAGCTCGAGAACTTTCCGTCGCGGTAGCGCAGGAGCACCGACCGGCCGCCGAACCACATCTCGCCGCCCGGCAGCTCCGAGATCGCGTGGATCCCGCCGGCGGGCTCGTTCAACTTCCAGAACCGGGTCAGCGTGCGGCCGCGCAGGCGTGAGACGCCGTAGCGCGAGCCGATCCAGAGCGCTCCGTCGGAGGACTCGCGGAGGGCGAAGACGGGCTGGCCTTCGAAGCTGTCGCCAAACGACATGCGCGTGAAGACTCCTGCGCGGTATCGCGCCAGGCCGTCCGCGGTGCCGACCCAGATGTCGCCGTCTCTCGTCTGGCAGATCGCCTGGATGTAGTCGTCGCCGAGGGCTTCCGTGTTGCGCGTGTCGAACGTGGTGAAATTGACGCCGTCGAAGCGGACGAGCCCCTCCTGAGTGCCGAGCCACAGATAGCCGTCGCGGCTCTGGAGGATCGCGGTGACGGAGTTCTGGGGCAGGCCGGACTCCGAATCCCAGACGTCGTACCCGTAGTGCGCGAGGGAGCTCGACGGCTCGAGTGCGGGCACGCCCGCAGCCAGGCCCGCAAAGAGAATCGCGCAGCCGACCGCCCGGCGCCCACGAGCCGCGAGAGACACGGGTTGCCTCCGTTTGGAAGGCTCATTCTAACCGTCGCCTGCCGTCGCCTGCCGTCGCCTGCCGTCGCCTCCCGTCGCCTCCGCGCTCGCGCTGCTGCGCGATCGCTCCGGCTCCCGCCGCGTCAGGCTCCTCCCAACCGTCGCCTCCGCGCTCGCTTCGCGACCGCTGCGGCTCCCGCCGCGTCAGGCTCCTCCCAACCGTCGCCTCCGCGCTCGCTTCGCGACCGCTGCGGCTCCCGCCGCGTCAGGCTCCTCCCTCCCTTCGGTCGGGAGACCCCTAACGCGGCGAGCGGATGGGGAGATCGGCCTAAATGGAGCTTCCTCATCGGTCAGGGAGGGGGTACGGCCGGACGAAAGGGGTTCGGAGACCTGGTGGACGCATTCGGGCGGGGGCAAAAGGCGCTCCTGCCCGGACGTCGCGCGCCGCATTCCCAGATGGCCCGATGACCCGATGGCCCGATGACCCGATCGCCGACAAATGGCCCGATTCCCTGGATTCCCCCTCTCTCACCCTGAAGGAGCGAGGGGTGGCTTACGGCGTTGGGGTGGGGGTCGGGGTCTCCGTGTCCGTCGGCGTCGGGGTCGTCGTCGGGGTGTCCGTCAGGGGTACGGGCGTGTCGGTCGGGGGAACGGCGGTTTCCGTCGGCGTCGGGGTCTGCGTGGGCGTGTCCGTCGGCGTCGGCGACGGCGCGAAGAAGGTCTTCGTCGGGGTCGGCGTGAACGTCGGCGTGGGCGTCAAGCTCGGGGTCGGCGTGAATGTGGCGCTCGGCGTGGCCGTGAAAGTCCGAGTCGGCGTGAACGTCGAAGTCGGCGTCGAGGTCGAAGTGGGTGTCGGCGTCTTCGTCGGTGTCGACGTGGGGGGGAGGGTCCCCGTGCGGGTCGCCGTGAAGGTCGGGGTGATGGTCGGCGTCGGCGTCACTGTTGCCGTTCGCGTCGGCGTCGGAACGGACGTGGCGGTGAGAGTCGGCGTGCGCGTCGGCGTCGCCGTCGGGGGCGCCGCGGTCCGCGTCGGAGTGCCGGAGCCGGTCGTCACCGTCGGAGAGGGCGTCCGCGTCGCGGTCGGCGTGGGCGTGCCCGTCGGTGCCGGGCCGGACGTGTTCGTCGGCGTCGGAGTCCGTGTCGGAGTGGAGGTCGCGGTCGATCCCGGTCCGATGTTCGTGGGAGTGAGCGTTGGCGCGGCGGTGGTCGACGGACGAGCCGTCGGAACGGGCGTCGTGGGAGCCGTCGGCTCCGTCGAGAGCCGGGGGCACCCGGCCAGGAGGACGAGGATGGCGCACGCCGCGGACAGGCCGGCGGCGCGGACGAGGGAGGCCGCGCGCACGTTCAACAGACCTTCCATAGTACGCGTTCTCCGGCCCCGGTCTCATGAGGGAGGCTCATCGAGGCGGAGAAAACAATTCCGAACCGGCGCGCCGTCCCGCGCGCAAGAATGCGCCCATGCCGACCACCCCATCCCTCGAGAGCCCGGACGTCCCAGCGACGGTCGCGATCCTCGGAGCGGGAAGAATGGCGCGCGCGGTCGCCGGCGCCGCGATCCGGGCCGGCCAGCGGGTGGTCTTCGGGTCGCGGCGTCCCGAGGCCGGCCGCGCGGCGGCGCTGGCCGCCGGCCCGCGAGCGTCGGCGGGGACCCTTCGGGAGGCGCTCGCGGAATCGGACTTCGTGGTGCTTGCCTTGCGCTGGCAGGGTCTCTTCGAAGCGCTCGCCGCGACGCAGGGTCTGTGGAACGGAAAGACGGCGGTCGACCTGACGAACCCGGCAACTCCCGACGGCACGCGGCTTCTGATCGGATTGGAGACTTCCGGCGCCGAGGAGATCGCGCGGCGCGCGCCGGAGGCCGAATGGGTGAAGGCCTTGAACCATGTGTACGCGGAGGTCCTCGAGCGTGGATCCGAATTCGGGGGACCGGAGCGGCCGGCGGCGTTTTACGCCGGCGATTCGGAGACCGCGAAGCGTCGCGCGGCCACGTGGCTATCGAGCCTCGGTTTCGCGCCCGTCGACGCCGGGCCGCTTTCGAGCGCGCGCTGGCTGGAGCCCGTCGCGCAGCTCATGGTCGAGCTCGTCGAGCAGCGGGGTTTCGACGCCGGAGACACCGCGCTCGCTCTCCTGCGCCGCGGGACGGGACGCTCGGGCTAGGTGCCTTCGCGGGCGGCGCGGGCGGGGCTGGGTTTCTTGGGCAGTGCGGCGATGCGGGCGGCC
>JBDTOO010000129.1:0-5080 GCA_039933215.1 Acidobacteriota bacterium | reverse complement strand
GGGTCCCGCTCGCGGGCGAGCGGGACGGTTCGATCCCGTTCAGCTCCACCAAATCTTCCCACGGCGGTTTCTTCCTAGCGACAGCGCTGCTCGACCACGCGAATGGATGGACGGTTCGAGCCCAACGGGCTACACCAATCCTTGATCGCGCTGACGTGCTGCATGGATGATCCGCGCCCGTGGGGGTGTGGGGCGCGCCGTGTGCCCCCCGCCTGAGACTCGACCACGACCCACTGCCGAGCAAAGCGATGCGCGCCGGTTCGATCCCTTTTCAGCCACCAGGCACATCGGCTTCGCTTCGGGCCTTGCTGCGCAACCGGCTCCCGGCTCGGCCTCATCCGCGTGCCTCGTCCACGTGCTGACGGCGAGCCGGAGGTCCTCCCCCGACCCGAGCGGCCGACGTCGAAGCGCCCTTCGGGTTCTCGGCATGGGGGTCGTTCATGACCTTCGCCATGGGGGCGTTGCCGGAAGAATGCAGCGGCCGCGATCCGAGCACTCGGATGTCGAGGGCTCGCTTTGCGGGACGAACGAGGTCTGCTAGCGTTGGCCAGACTCATTGAGTCCGAAGGGACTCGTCCTGGCGGCCGACGCCATTCGAAATCCGCCTCGCGGGGGAATACCGATGTCGACGGAGATTCGCCTCAGCCGCGAGATGCGGCTCATCGACATTACGATGATCGGTGTCGGCGCCATGATCGGCGCCGGCATCTTCGTGCTGACGGGGATCGCCGCCGGGGTGGCCGGCCCGGCGCTCGTCCTGGTCTTCGGATTAAACGGGCTGGTCGCTCTTTTGACCGCGATGGCATACGCGGAGCTCGGCAGCGCCTTCCACGATGCGGGAGGCGGCTATCTATGGGTCAAGACTGCGCTGCCTGCTCCAAACGGTTTTCTCTCGGGATGGATGTCCTGGTTCGCCCACGCTGTCGCCTGCTCGCTCTACGCACTCGGATTCGGCGCCTATTTCAGCCTCGTCCTCGCCGCCCTCGGCGCGCCGGATCTGGAGCCGGGCCTGATGTCGCTCGAGAAATGGCTCGCGACGATCGTCGTGCTGGTGTTCTCGTGGATCAACTTCCGGGGAGCCTCCGAGACGGGCAAGGCCGGGAACGTCGTGACGGTCGGCAAGATCGTGATCATCGCGACCTTCATCGGATTCGGCCTCTGGGTCATGGCGCGAAGCTCCGGGTGGCATCTCGCGTTCCAGCCGTTCCTGCGCAACGGATGGGGCGGCGTCTTCGCGGCGATGGGCCTGACCTTCATCGCGTTCGAGGGCTACGAGATCATCGCCCAGACGAGCGAGGAGGTCGAGAACCCCAAGCGCAACGTTCCGCGTGCGATCTTCCTGTCGCTGCTGATCGTGGTTCCGATCTACCTGCTGGTCGCCGTGGTCGCGGTCGGCGCCGTGAAGTCCCCCGCCGGCATGGCCGTCACCGAGTACCTGGGAGTGCAGAAGGAGACGGCCCTTGTGACGGCCGCCGGTCAGTTCTTCGCCGGGGGCGGCGTGGTCATCCTCGTCGGCGGCCTGCTGTCGACCCTGTCCGCTTTGAACGCCACGATCTACTCCTCGTCGCGTGTGGCCTTCGCGATGGCCCGGGATGCGAATCTGCCGCAACTGCTGGCTCGCGTCCACCCGAAACGCGCGACTCCGTACGTGGCCATTCTCTTCTCGGCGGTGCTGGTCGTCGTCATGGCGGTCGCGCTCCCGATCGAGCAGGTCGCGGCGGCGGCCGACATCATGTTCCTGCTTCTCTTCGTCCAGGTGAACGTCTCCCTGATCCGCCTCCGCAAGCTCAAGCCCGACCTGGACCGCGGCTTTCGCGTCCCGTGGGGGCCGGTCTTTCCGATCCTGGCGATCGTTACGATGCTCTTCCTGACCGTATATCTGTCCCTCCATTACCCGATGGCCGTGGCCTCCGCGGGCGTGTGGGTGGCGCTCGGCGCGGCGGTGTACTACGGCTACAGCCGGCGGAAAGAAGCCGCGTTCCAGGAACGCGAGGAATGGATGGAGCGCATCGAGCGCAAGGAGTATCGGGTTCTCGTGGCCCTTTCGGATCCCCGCACGCTGCTCTCCCTGGTCGAGGTCGGCGTGGCGATCGCGAAGCCTCACGGCGGAGAGCTCGTCCTCCTCTCGGTTGCCGAGGTCCCCGAAGGAGAGACCCTGATGGCAGGCCGGCGCCAGGCGCGTGAGCTCGAGTCCCTGCTGGAGGAAGGCGCCCGGCGCGCGGCCGAGTGCGGCGTTCCGGCGCATCCGGTCGTCAAGATCGCACGCCGGGTCAGCCACGGCATCGTCGAGACGGCGCGGGAAGAGGAATGCAATTTTGTCGTCATCGGCCGGCCTCAGTCGCAGTCTCTCTTCGATCGCATCGTCGCGTCGATCGTGGAGCGGGTACTCGCGGACGCCCCGTGCCGCGTGGGCGTTGTATTCGGACGCGTCGAGGCCGGAGCCGTTCGGCGAGTCGTCATTCCGGTGACCCGCCGGGCCAACTCGCGCCTCGCGGTGGAGCTGGCGCCGGCGTTCGCACAGCGGTTCGAGGCGTCGATGCATCCGGTGACCGTCGTTCCGCTCGGAGCCCGGCCCGACGAGGAGAAGGCGCTCGAGGAAGGCGCCCGGGAGACGCTCGCCGAAGCCGAGCTCGACACGCCGCTCGAGCTGGTCCGCGGGACAGACGTCGCCCACGGCCTGTCTCGCGCGATCCGGACCGGCGACCTCGTCCTTCTGGGCGCGCCGAGCTCCGGTCCGGTGGCAGGAACCCTCAGCGAGACCGTGCCGGCGCTCATCGCGCGGCATGGCCGGAATCCAGTCGTCGTCGTGCGGGAGGTCGAGAAACACCGCGCGAGCCATTTCGAGAGCGTCTTCTTCGGAAGGAGCGAAAAAAGGTCATGACCATCGAAAGACAGCCGACGGAAGAGATTGCGGGCTTCGCCGATCGCGTGTCGGCCTACCTGCCGACGCTCTTCGCGGGTCTTCTGGTGCTGGCCGCGGGCGCGGTTGTCGGCTGGATCGTCAAGCGCGTGGTCGTCCGGATCCTCATCTGGCTGCGGCTCGACCGCCTCGGCGGCCGCCTGGGCTGGAGGGCGGCGCTCGGCCGCGGGGACACACGCGCGGCGCTGTACAACCTTGCCGGCAACACCGCCATGATGGTGGTCTTGCTGCTCTTTCTGGACAACGCCCTGGTGATCTGGGGCCTGACCGTGCTGTCGCGCATGATCGAACGCATTGTCATCTCCCTTCCCAACATCGGCCTGGCCGTGCTCGTCGTCGTGCTCGGCGTGCTCGTCGCCCGCATGGCGTCGCAGCGCGTCGAGGACGCCCTCGAGCAGGAGGAGATCCCATACGCGCGCCTGGCCGGCGGGATCTGCCGCGCATTGCTGCTCACGGTCACGGGTGCCCTGGCGCTCTGGCAGCTCGGCTTCGCGCGGCAGATCGTGCTCGCGGGTTTTCTCGTGTTTTTCGGCGCGATCGGTGTCGCGTTCGCTCTCGCCGCCGGCCTGGGTTCCGCTCGCGCGATGAGCGCCGGATGGGAGGCCCTGTTCCGGAAGCGCAAGCGGGAGGAGTGAGATCGGTCTGAGGTCGAACGGACCGCGGCGAGCTCGAGGAGCTTCTCTTGAGACACGACGCGCACCGGCGGAATTCTTCCAGCGGCGGTTGGGATTTCGGAGGACCCGGGCGGATGCCGCTCGAACGAAACTCGCATTCGCACACTCCGCCCTTGACGCCAACCCCTTTATCTGGTATGGTTTAGACTCAAACAGGGACGCCGTTTCGAGTTCCTTGCCTTGGTCGTCCCTCCTCGCCGGGCCCGGCTGAATTCATTTTTTACAAGGGTTGTGAGATTCCTGGATGAAGTTCGCACGCAATGTCCGTTTTCAGATCAAGAACGGAAAAGAGAAAGAGTTCACCACGATGTTCGAGAACGATGGGATCCCCACGCTTCGCAAGCAGAAGGGCTTTCAAGACGAGTTGACGCTGGTCATCGGCAACCGTGGAATGGGGATCAGCCTCTGGGATAATCGGGATAGCGCCGAGAGTTACCAGGCCTCCGCGTTCCCGCGGATCGTCGAGAAGCTGGTTCCAGTCATCGAGGGAACGCCACACGTCGAAAATTACGACGTCGCGATGACGACGCTCCGGGCGTAGCCGGTCGTCCCGGGCGCGGGATCGCGCCTTTTCTTTTTCAGCGAGCGCTTGTGGTGCGTCTATCCCACGGGTTCTCCTGCCGTCGGATCGACGTAAACTCGAAACGATGGACACGATCCTCGACCACCGCCTCTCCCGCATGGGCGAAGCGACCGTCACGATTGAAAATGCGGTCACCGCCCTCGCCATCCTCGTGGCATCCTGGGAGCTCGCCCGGGGGCTGCGGTGGCTCGTGGTTCACAGGCTGCGCGCCCGCTCGGCGGTGGCGCTTGGTACACGCTACGCGATCGGCAGGATCCTCGGATACATAATCCTGTTCTTCGGCGTAACCATCGCGCTGCAGGCGCTCGGTGTGAACCTCGCTGCCCTGGCGGTCGTCGGCGGGGCCCCTCGGGATCGGACTCGGAATCGGTCTGCAGGATGTCGCCAAGAACTTCATTTCGGGGCTCATCATCCTGGTCGAACGGCCCATCTAGGTGGGCGACCGCATCGAGATCGGTGAGGCTACCGGAGACGTCGTGGAGGTGCGGGCGCGGGCGACCGTGGTCTGAACTGACGACGACGGCCACTTGTTCGTGCCCAACTCCAAATTCAAATCGGCCGCGGTGATCAACCGCAGCTTCGGCCGCAGGCGGGTGCGCTACGGGATTCCCGTTATCGGTGGCTTACGGCAGCGACCCGAAAGCCGTCGTCGAGGCTCTCCTCGAGGCGGCGAGCCGGAGCGGGAGCGGGCTCAAGGAGCCCCCCGCGGACGTGTGGTTCCGCCAGTTCGGCGAGTCCTCCCTGGACTTCCCATCCGATCCATCGAGGGGCTCGAGAGAATCGCCGGCGGCCCGAGGCGCCCGGGCGACGTCGAGAGCTGACGGGAGCATGCCGGCGTCGGATGCCCGAACGCGCGCCGCGCGGGAGAGCTCGCCGTGACGCTCCCCATGATCCTCGCGTTCG
>JBDTOO010000128.1:0-5175 GCA_039933215.1 Acidobacteriota bacterium | reverse complement strand
CCTTCCGCCGCGGCGGGGGGCGCGGCGCCGCGGCCGGCGGCCGGGCCCATCGGGCGTCCGAGCGGTCCCGCGGGCCGGCCCGGAGGTCCTCCCGGCCGGCCCGGTCCGCCGAGGGGACGAGCGCCGGGGCCGCCCGGGGCGGGGCGGTAGACGGAGGGGCCTGCCGGACCGGCCGGGCCCATCGGACGGCCGGAAGCGGGGCCCATCGGGCGCCCCATCCCTCCGGCCGCCGGTCCCATCGGGCGACCGACACCGCCGGCGGCGGGACCCATGGGCCGGTTGACGCCCGCGGAGCCGGGCGAGGCGGACGTCATCGGCCCCATTGTCGGCCGGGACGGGCCGCCGGCGGGGCGCGGCGGGGGCGGCGCGGGGCGGGGCGGGAGGATGATCTTGCGGGGAAGGGGCTTCGCCGCCGGCGGCGCCCCGGCGGCGGCCGACGACGCGGCGGCTCCGGCGGGAGCGGGGACCGCGCCGCCGTCGGCGGGCGGTGCGGAGGCGGCGGGGGACGCTTCGGGCTCGGGCTCGTCCGCGACCACGGCGGTGCGGGCGGGCTCAGCCGGCGCGGCGGCGCGAGGCAGCCGTCCCTCCGCGCGCCGGGACGCCGGCGTCGACGCCTGGGCCGGCTCCGGTTCCTCGGGCGCGGCGTTGACGGGCTTCTCGATGATCTTGATGCGGGAGAGAGCGCTCTTCTGCGGCCGCGGCGCACGCGCTTCCGTGTCGCGCACGATGAGCTGCTTGGGGGCGTGCGTCTTGCCCTGAAGGATCGCCAGGACGGTCGACTCGTCGAGCGCCGCCTGAGGGGATTTGACGTCCACGCCGATCGACTGCAGAAGGAAGAGAACTTCCTTGCTGCCGATCCCCATCTGCGTGGCCAGTTCCTCGACTCGGATCTTTCCCATACGAACTCGATTACTCCCCGACGGTCGTCTCTTCGGCCGTCTCCGAAATGTTTTCGTTCTCTTCGCCCGCTTCCTCGGCTTCGGTCTCCTCTTCCGGCTCCGGCTGAGCCTCGAAGGCGCGCGCGGCCTCGAGGATCTTCTCGGCGGACTTCTGTCCGAGTCCCGGGATCTCGGCGAGCTCTTCCGCCGTCTTGTCGAGAAGATCGCCGAGCGTCGCGACGCCGGCCTCCGCGAGCTTCTCCGCGGTCTTGCCGCCGACGCCTTCGACTTCCGCGAGGGGAGTCTGCCGCTTCCGCGACGCCTGGAGCATGCGCGACAGCGCCTCGGCCACCTCGCCCTTCACTTCGCTCTCGCCCTTGATCTCGATCTTCATGCCGATGAGGGCGGAGGCGAGGCGCACGTTCTGCCCCTTCTTGCCGATCGCGAGCGAGAGCTGGTCGTCCTCGACCACGCAGTCGAGGCTCATCGTGCCGTCCTCGTGATGGATGGGTGAGACGCGCGTGATCTTCGCGGGCGCGAGGGCGTTCTGCGCGAAGGTGATCAGGTCTTCCGAATAGAGGATGACGTCGATCTTCTCTCCGTGCAGCTCCCGCATGATCGACTGGACGCGGCTGCCGCGCATGCCGACGCACGCGCCGACGGGATCGACGTCGCGTTCCCGCGAGCGCACGGCGACTTTCGCCCGCTCGCCCGGCTGCCGGACGGCCCCCTTGATGACCACGGTGCCGTCGTAGATCTCCGGCACTTCCATCTCGAAGAGACGGATCAGAAGCCTCGGATCGGTCCGCGACAGCACGAGCTGCGGTCCCTTGGGGTTCTTGTGAACGTCGAACAAAATCGACCGGATGCGCTCGCCCTGGCCGTACCGCTCGGCGCGCGACTGCTGATCACGCGGGATGATCGCCTCCGTCTTTCCGAGGTCGACGACCATGTCACCGCGCTCGAACCGCTTCACGGTCCCGCTCATGAGCTCGCCGAGCTTGGGGAAGAACTCGTTGTAGATGTTGTCGCGCTCGGCCTCGCGCACCTTCTGGTAGAGCACCTGCTTCGCGGTCTGCGCCGCGATGCGCCCGAGTCCCACGGGCTCGCGGTACTGGCGGATCTCGTCGCCGAGAGCGACCTCCGAGACCTCGTTCGCGGGCTCGTTCTCGCCGGCAGGACGGAGGATGCGCACCTCGCCCTTCGATCCGAGCTTCGTGACGAGCTCCTTCGCTTCCTCGAGGAGGATCTGCGGGGGCGGCTCCTCGGACTCCGTGTCGAGCTCTTCGACGACGGTTCGTCGCGAGTAAGCCGTCATCTCGCCGGTCTTGCGGTCGATCGACGTGACCACGGCCTTGTCGTGGTAGAACTTTCGCGCGGCGGAAGACATGGCTTCCTCGAGCGCGCCGAACATTTTTTCGGCGTCGATGTCCTTCTCGCGCGAAACCTGTCGGATGACCGACGGATCAATAATCATCTTGGAACTGCTCTCTCCTCTTCGTTTGGGCCTAACGCCTCACGCCGAACGCCCCACGCGAAACGCTAACGCCGCTTCGGCCATTCGAAGTCCAGCCTGGCCGATCGAATATCGCCGAAACGGACATTATAAATTCTGCGCTCCGCCTCATCAACGACCCTGAGACCATCGCCTTCGCTCTCGACCGCCTCCAGGCGCCCGGCGAAGTTCTTCGCCGGAGAGCGGACGCCCCGCCCATCCGCATCCAGATACTCGGGGGTGACGGGCGTCTCCGTCTTGACCCGCACCCGCTGGCCGACGAACCGCCGCGCGTCCTCGAGCGAGTAGAGCTTGCGGTCGAGCCCGGCCGAAGAGACCTCCAGGGTGTACCGATGGGGGACCTCCTCGGAACGGTCCAGAAGCTCCGAGACTTCCCGGGAGACGGCCTCGCAATCCTCGACGGTGACCGCGTCTCCGTTCGAACGCTCGAGGACGACCCGGAGCGTCGAAAAACGCCCCGCGCCCGCGCTTTCGAGCGCGAGCAGACGACAGCCCTTGTCGGCGGCAATCGAGGTGACGTCGGCGACCGTTTTTTCGCTCACTTTCATCGAATAAAAAAGCGGGCCTTCGCCCGCATTCGTCCAACATCCGGGTTTTATCAGAAAATGCAGGATTCCAGCAATACCGTCGCCTCCGCGCTCGCGCTGCGGCGCGATCCCGCCGGCTGCCGCAGCGGGAGGCTCCTCCCTTCCTTCGGTCGGGAGACTCCTCCCGTTGCGAGCGGATGGGGGGGATGGGCGGAAAAATGGGTCGCCGCGCTGGGGGGGACGGTCAGGGCGGAGACCGCACGCGCGGGTTTAGCCTCTCGGGGAGCGCGTCTCTTCGTAGGCCCGGGCCCAGGCGGCGCGGGTGGGGGCCGCCAGGAGCATGGCGGCGGCCGACGCGGCAAAGAGCACGCCCGCCTGCATCGGCGGAGCCCCGCGGAATCCCGCGAAGAGCCCGAAGACCGCGATGGCCTCAGCGGCCGCGAACCGGATCAGGAAGAAGCGGCGGACGCGGTCCGGGGCTCCGGCGCCCGGACCCGCCGACCGCAGGAGGTTCCGGCCGATGACGGTCGCCGCGGCGAACTCGGCGGCCCCGACCGCCAGGAGGATCCATGGCAGCCGCGGTGAGAGCGCGGCGCCCGCGGACAGGCCCCGGTCGCCCCGGAGGAGCCATAGGACCGCGCCGTAGAGGGGGACGGCGGCGAGCATCGCGACGTGGACGACGGCGACGATGCGGCGGCCGGCTTCGTCGTCGTCCTGCACGGGGTCCACTTTAAGGCATCCTCATCTGTCATCCTGAGGGGGGGCGGACCGGGAACGGCGGGGGCGGAAGCCCCAAATCGGCCCGGGGCGAAATCCGGGGCGCCGCCCGCGCGTTACCCGTAGGCGGACCGCTCCGGAGGGCGAAAAACCGTTTGTTTGAATTCGATCGAAAGCGGAGCGGCGATGAGCCCGCGGGCCGATCCCTGCTCGGGCTCGAGTCCGGCGGCGGGGAGCCGGACGACGCCCCGATCACGCATTCGCTGCTCGGCCTTGGAACTCCCCGGCCCGCGGCGCCTCCGCCTCCGGGCGCTCCGCCACCCGTTCCCGCGCCTCCGGCCCGTGGGGCGCCTCCGCCGGGGCCTTCGTCGCCCTACCGGCCGCCCGTCCCGGAGTTCGGCTCCGCCCGGCGGGCGCCGCCCGTCCCGGAGCTCGAGCGGGATCTCATGCGCATCGAAGGCCGTCCCCCGTCGTCCTTTCCGGTCGAGCGCGCGATCCTGTTTTCGCTCGCGGCGCACATCATTCTCTTCATCCTCCTCGTCTTCATGCCCGCGAGCTCGGCGCATGACCCCACTCGCGGCCTGTTCGGCGCGTTTCTCCCGAAGCCGAGGACGGAAGACGCGATCCCGATCGTGTTCCGCGCGGCGCCGGGCCCCGAAAGAGAGACGAAGAACGCGCGCGACTTCTCCGACCGGAACCGGCGCGCCGGAGGCGGAGACCGCTCGAAGCCGAAATCGGACTCGCCGTTCGTCCCGGTCCGCCCCGGCGCCGAGGGGCTCGCTCCCGGCTCCGGCGCGATCGCCTCGGCCGCGCCGCCGCCCTCCGGCCGCCGCGGCGAGGGCCGCCAGGCGCAGAGCGCACCCGCCGAGAAGGGGGCGCCCTCCCCGGACGGCCTGCGGCAGCCGGCCGGATCCCCCTCCTCGTCCTCCTCGACCGGGAAGCTCGAGAACCTCGACCAGGCGATCCGCGAAGCCGCGAAGGGCGTCGGGATGCCGGGAGAAGGCGGCGCGGGCTTTCCCAATCCGAGCGGCGGATTCGCGGACAGCGGGCCGCTCTCCTTCGAGACGAGCTGGTACGACTGGGGCCCGTACGCCGACGAGATGGTGCGGCGCATCAAGCTGCACTGGGACATTCCGAAGCTGGCGGAGCTCGGCTGGAAGGGGAAGCTGACGATCCACTTCGACATCCGGCTGGACGGCAGCGTGGAGGGCGCGACGATCGTCTCGGGCTCGGGGATCCCCCCCTTCGACTACGCCGCGCTCCAGGCCATCCTGCGGTCGAACCCCTTCAAGCCGCTCCCGAAGGACCTCATCAAGGAGGTGCCAGGGAAGACCAAGGAGGGGATCACCGTCACGTTCTTCTACAACATGCGCATCGAAAAGACGAACACGGCACAGGGGGGCACGTAGCCTGCAGTAACCTTTCCGCGCGATCCGCGTCCCCGTAGGGGAATGCGGGACGCGCTGCGATCCGGAGGCACGTTGAACGAACCGGCGAAGATCCGCGAAGCGCTCGAGAGCGCCGAGACCGTGGCGGT
>JBDTOO010000127.1:0-5541 GCA_039933215.1 Acidobacteriota bacterium | reverse complement strand
TTGGGTCGCGTTGCGACCGTCGGCCTCCCGCATCGCGAACCTCCTCCGCGCGGAACCGCGCGGAGACTATTCGCGATGCGACCGGGGCGCTTAAGGGGGTTGTGCCGCTCGTTGGGCTTCTATAGGGCTTGAGCCGCGGCTCGGCTGAGCCTCGACCGCTTCCGTCGTCGTTGGGATCGCTGCGCGGTCGTCGGGCGACCGGGGCGCTTATGGGTTTGGGCCGCTCGTCGAGATCCTTGTCGAAGCTGGCGAGTGGTGAGAACACCCCTTGTGGAGCCGCGTCATGGCTCGAGCCAGAAGCGCCCCTCACCCTCGCCCGTCACCTACCGCACCTCTCCCCTCCGACCTCTCACCTCTCACCTCTTTCCCTCTCGCACCTCTCACCCTCCGGAGGCGATAGGCTTCGCGCCATGACGCACCACCTGGAAGGGAGGGCCGACCTCTGACTTCGCCGTTGCGGCCCGTTTACGTCCTTTCCGCCGTCCGCACGCCGATCGGACGCTTCGGAGGGGCTTTCGCGTCTCTCTCCGCCGCGGATCTCGGCACGGCGGCGGCACGCGCGGCGATCGAGCGCTCGGGCCTTCCGGCCGCCGCGATCGGGGAGACCGTCTTCGGCCACGCGCGGCAGGCCGGCGGCGGACCGAACACGGCGCGCCAGGTCTCGCATCGTGCGGGTGTGCCCGACTCCGTGCCCGCGTACACCGTCAACAAGGCGTGCGCCTCTTCGTTGAAGGCGATCACTCTCGCCGCCCTGTCGATCGGAGCCGGCGAGAACGAAGTCGTACTGGCGGGCGGCGCCGAGTGCATGTCGGCGACGCCTTACCTTCTTCCCCGCGTCCGGTTCGGAATGAGGATGGGCCACGGCGAGGTCGTCGACGGGATGTACCGCGACGGATTCTTCTGCCCCCTCTGCGAGCAGCTGATGGGGGACACGGCGGAAAATCTGGTGCAGGAGTTCGGAATCTCGCGGCTCGAGCAGGACGCGTTCGCCCTCGAATCTCAGACCCGGGCGCGGACGGCCATCGAGGAAGGCCGCTTCGAGGCCGAGATCGTTCCCGTCGAGGTCGCGGGCCGCCGGGGCCCGACGCTCGTTTCCCGCGACGAGCATCCCCGCGGTGACACGACCGCCGAGTCTCTCGCGAAGCTCGCCCCGGTGTTCGACCCGAAGGCAGGCACCGTCCATGCCGGAAACTCCTCGGGAATCACAGATGGCGCCGCCGCCCTGGTGCTCGCGTCCGAGGAGGGGATGAAGAAGTCCGGCGTCGAACCGCTCGCGCGCGTCGGCGCGTGGACCTCCGCCGGCGTCGAGCCTTCGCGGATGGGAATCGGTCCGGTGCCGGCGCTGCGGAAGCTCCTCGAGAAGACGAGCCGAAGCCTCGGGGACGTGGATCTGGTCGAGCTCAACGAGGCGTTCGCCGCCCAGGTGCTCGCGTGCGCGCGCGAGCTTCCCTCCCTCGATCTCGGCCGCGTCAACGTCAACGGCGGCGCCATCGCGCTCGGGCACCCGATCGGAGCGACCGGAGCCCGGATGACGGCGACGCTCCTCCACGAGATGAAGCGCCGGGACTCCCGCACGGGCGTCGCCACGCTCTGCGTTTCGGGGGGAATGGGGATGGCGGTCCTTTTCGAGCGCTGACGGAACCCGCTACAATCGCGGCGATGCGAGTGGTCCTCACGATGGATCGGGACGCCGTCGAACGCCCCCGAAACGACTACGTCACCGCCCTCCTCCAGGCGGGGTTCGAGCGCGGCGAGATCGAGGTTCTGGGACCGGGATCCGCCCCGTCGGGGCCGCCGGACGCCCTCGTCCTGGGCGGCGGGTGCGACGTCGAGCCCTCGCGCTACGGCCAGGCGGTCCGTCCGGACGCCGGCGTCGAAACCGACCCCGGCCGGGACGCGCTCGACTTCGAGATCTTCCGCGCCGCGCGGCGCGAGGGCATCCCGGTGCTCGCGATCTGCCGCGGGCTCCAGGTCGTCAACGCGGCGCTCGGGGGGACGCTCGTGCAGGACATCCCGAGCGAGGTCCCGTCCGCGGGCCCCCACGACGTGCCCGGCGCCGACAAGACGCGCCGCGAGCATCCCGTCCGTCTCGCGCCCGGCAGCCTCCTCGCCTCCCTCGCCGGAGCGGAGGAGCTGTCGGTGAACAGCCGGCATCACCAGGCCATCGCCACCCTCGCCCCGCATCTCACCGTGACGGCGACGGCCCCCGACGGTGTCGTCGAGGGCGTCGAGGGCGCGGGTCCGGGCTGGCTCGTCGGCGTGCAGTGGCATCCGGAGAACCTCGCGGCAACGGGAGACGCTCCCGCTCAGAGCCTCTTCGACGAGCTCGCGCGGGTGGCCCGTGCGCTTTCGGCCGGGGGCATTCGCTGCGCGAACGGCGGCCGAGAGATTTTAAAAGTGGGAGCCTGAAAACGCCGCTTCAAAGCATTTTTCAGCAGCCTGATAGGAATCGCCCGCGCCCGCGGAGTGTTGTGGGGCTTCGATCGAAACGTCCGAGACAGGAGTCATCGCCGATGAAAATCCGCATCGTCGCGCTCGCGCTTCTTCTGATTTCGCTCCCCCTCGCCGCCTCCGCCCAGGCGAAGCTGAACGTCCACAAGGTGGCGGAGGGAGTGTGGACCGCGGACGCGGAGCAGGGCGCCAACATCGGCTGGTTTCTCGTGTCGGACGGCGTCGTCGTCGTGGACGGGGGCAATGACACGGCGATCGCCCGCGCGGCTCTCGAACAGATCGCGGCGACGGCGGCGAAACCGGTCCGTTATCTCGTCCTGACCCACGCGCACGCGGACCACGCGGGAGGCATCCCGGTTTTTGCCGCCGCGGGGGCGCAGATCATCTGCCACGAGAATTCCGCCGCGGCCGCCGCGTATCTCCTGCAGAGCGCTCCGGCCGCCGCCGGCGCCCGCACGAGCCCGGGAGTGCTGGCGATTTCCGAGCGGCTGGTGTTCTTCGGCGCCTCCCGGCGCGCCGCGATCTATTACCTCGGGCCGGGGCACACGCAGGGAGACCTGGTGGTCCTTCTCCCCGAGGACAAGATTCTCTTCTCCGGAGATCTCGTCGTGAACGGGCGGCTCCCGTACCTGCAGTCCGCGGACGCGGATCCGCGCGGATGGGAGCAGATCCTCGCGCGCCTGGGATCGCTCGACGTCACCACGGTCCTCCCGGGCCACGGGGCCGCCGGCACCATGCAGAGCGTGGGCGACACGCTCGCCTACCTCCGTAAGGTCAATGCCCTGGCCACGGATTTCATCCGCACGAAGGTGCCGGACGATCTTTACGAGATGAAGCTTCGCGAGCCGGACAACCGCATCCAGAACGTCACCGTCGGGCCGGAGCACATCGCCAACGTGCGCTCCGCGGTCAAGCTCGAGCGCGCGCGTCTCGAGAAGGCGTCGACGGCGCCCACGCCGACTCCAAGCCCGTCCGCGCCGAAGGCCGCGACCACGAAGAAGAGTTGAGGACCGCCCGGGGTCGGCGGCGGCGATGACGGACCCGGGTCCCCTTCGCGTCGAGACACCGGCACCGGGGCTGGTGCGGCTCACGATCGAGCTCCCTCCCGTCAACGTCCTGTCGGCTTCCGACCTGGACGCCCTGGCCGGCGCGGTCTCGTCCGCCCGCGGAGCGCGGGTGATCCTCCTCGCGGGTCTGCCGCGCGCGTTTTCGGCCGGCGTCTCCGTCCCCGAGCACGTCCCCGAGGGGCCCGCGATCGAGCGGATGCTCGCGGCGATGCGGCGCGCGGTCACCGCTCTCGTCGAAACGCCGGCCGCGACGATCGCGGCCGTCACCGGCGCGTGCCTGGGAGGCGGGGCAGAGCTCGCCTCGGCCTGCGACGTCGTTTTCGCGTCGGCCGACGCCCGCATCGGCTTTCCCGAGATCCGGCTCGCCTGTTTTCCGCCGGCGGGCGTCGTCCTGCTGCCCCTTCGAATCGGCGCCGCCCGGGCGGCCGAATGGATTCTCTCGGGCCGCAGCGTCTCGGGCCGCGAGGCCGCGGACGCGGGATTCGCCACGGGCTCCCTGCTCGCTCCCGAGGTCACGCCCGCGGCCGAGCGCTTCGCCGCGGAGCTGCTCACCCGCGGCCCGGCGGCGCTCGAGGGGGCCGTGCGCCTGCTCCGCGCTGAACGCCGCGCGGCTCTGGGCGCGCCTCTCGAGCGCGCGGAAGGCGCCTATCGCGAGCTCGCGGGCGACGCCGACCTCGCCCGCGCGATCGAGACTTTCGGAAAATCCGGCTCGCGATGAAGCGCGCCGCAGCCGGCAGGCCGATCGGGGGGGCGGAGTGATCGTCTATCTGAACGGGTCGTTCCTGCCGCGGGAGGAGGCGAAGATCTCTCCGGACGACCGGGGGTTCCTCTTCGCGGATGCGATTTACGAGGTCGTCCGCTTCTACAAAGGACGCCCGTTCCACATGGGCGAACATCTGGATCGCATGCGCGAGGGGCTGACGGGGCTGCGCATCGATGCGAGCCCCGATTTCTATCCCGAAGTGGCGCGCCGTCTCCTCGAAGCGAACGACCTCCTCGATCACGACGCGATCGTCTACGTCCAGGTCTCCCGCGGCGCGGCGCCGCGGGCCCATCCCTTCCCGCCGCCCGGAACGCTTCCGACGATCTACGCCTTCGCGCGGCGGTCGGACCCGCCGCCGCCTCCCGAGGGCGGCCGGGCGATCCTGCTTCCCGACGAGCGGTGGAGCCGTTGCGACATCAAGAGCGTCATGCTCCTTCCCAACGTGCTCGCAGCGCAGCAGGCTCGGGAGGCGGGGGCGATGGACGCGATCCTGGTGCGGGACGGCCTGGCCCTCGAGGGCACGAAGGCGAACCTCTTCCTGGCGTCCGGCGGGGTCGTCCGCACGTCGCCCAACGGTCCGCGCATCCTTCCCGGTGTGACTCGCGCGGCGGCGATCGCGGCGGCGCGAGATCTGGGGATCGTCGTGGAAGAGCGCGCGTTCACTGTCGAGGAGATGTTCGCGGCGGACGAGGTGTTCTTCGCCTCTACGAGCCTCTTCACCTGTTCGGTCGTCGAGATCGCCGGCCGGCCGATCGGCGGCGGGGTCGCGGGACCGATCGCCGGACGTCTGCGAGAGGCCCTCTACTCCGACTTCACCCGCGGATAGCGCGCCTCGACGACCGACGAGATCCCGCCGCGGGACGAGAAGGTTCCGGTGATCCGCATGCTCTTCGGTCGGCAGGCGGCCGCGCAGTCCTCCAGGATCCGGTTGACCGCGTTCTCGTAGAAGATCCCGACGTCGCGGTACGCGACGATGTAGAGCTTCAGGGACTTGAGCTCCAGGCACAGCCGGTCGGGAACGTATCGGATCGTCAGGTGACCGAAGTCCGGCAGGCCCGTCTTCGGACAGATCGCGTTGTACTCGGGAATCTCGACGGTGATCTCGTAGTCGGCATACTGGTTGGGCCAGGTCTCCAGCCCGGGCAGGGGAGCATCGATCCCCGCCCGCGCGTGCTCGTCCGTGTAGTCGCTCATCGGCCAGGGATGCTATCTCGTCGCCTCCGCTCACTGCGGGACGTGCCGTTCGCGCGGCGAACGGCA
>JBDTOO010000126.1:0-5695 GCA_039933215.1 Acidobacteriota bacterium | reverse complement strand
GTTGTCCGGCGAACAAGGTCCTCAAGGGGTGCGCGGGCGCCGCCCTGATGGGCGATTTGCCGCTCGCCCGGTCGATCGTCCGGGAGGTCAGGAGCCGCCTGTCCATCCCTCTGACCGTCAAGTTCCGCCTGGGCCTGGACGGCGAGAGGGTCAACTACCTCGACGTCGGAAAGATGTGCGAGGACGAGGGGGCCGCGGCCGTCGCGCTGCACGCCCGCACGGCGAGGCAGATGTACACGGGTCGCGCCGACCGCTCCCACATCGCCCGGTTGAAGCGGCATCTGTCGATTCCCGTCGTCGGCAACGGGGACATCGAGACCCCGGAAGACGCCGTCTCGATGCTCCGCGAGACAGGCTGCGACGCGGTCATGGTCGGCCGCGCGACGATGAAGAACCCCTGGGTGTTCCGGCAGACCGCGGACCTCCTGGCCGGCCGGCCCGCCCGCGAGGCGACGCTCACCGAACGCCGCGATCTGATGCTCGGCCACTTCACCGCGATCGAGCGGATGGCGTTCGACCCGAAGGAAGCGCTCCACAAGCTGCGGACCATGACGGGGTGGTACACGCACGGCCTGCCGAACGGGAAGGCCCTGCGGGTCCGGATCTCCAGCCTCGAGACCCCGGCCGATTTTCGCGACGCGGCCTCGGAATTCTTCGAGGACCTGGAGACGGGCGGGCTTCTCGAGAGGGCCACCGCCTAGCCATCGCGGGGCTTCCGGGGGGGCGGCCGGGAATGCCGCCGCACACCGGAGGGGTTCGTGCCTTCCATGAAGCGACTTTCGACGATCTTCGCGGTCTCGCTCCTCGCGCTGGCCGTGCCCGGGGCCGTTTTCGCCCAGAAGCGGAAGACGGAGGTCAAGACTCCCGCCGGGAAGTTTCCTCTCGAGATCAGCCCGGAGTTTCTGGGGATGGCGGCCGGCAAGACGGTCGTACGCATCCGCCTCGCGGCGCCGGAGCTCTCGTCGGGGCTCGCCGCCCGCGGCGTGCGCGGCTTCTCGGGCGAGCTGAACGGGACGATCTTTCAGAACGGCGAAACCGTCCAGACCTTCCACTACCCGGTGACGGCCAGCCTCGGGAACGGGGCGACCTTCACGTACTCGTTCCTCCGCGCCCTGAAGCCGGGCACCTATCGCATCAAGCTGGTCTTCACCGACCCGGGCGGCGGCCACGTCCTCGGAGACGGCGAGACCGAGATCACCGTTCTCGAGGTGAGCGGGCAGTTCCGTCCGGAGATGGCGCCGGCAGATGCGAGCACGCTGCCCGACGCCGAGGCGATCGTGATCTCCGACGAAGCCGCCGGCGCGCCGCCGGAGAGGTCCGGCGAGCCGCTTCTCAAAATCATGCCCCCGGGACGCGAGACGCCCGTGGGTCTCCTCCGCCTGGAGGCCGAGGCTCAGCCGCCGATCCGCAAGGTCGAGTTCTACCTCGACGACAAGCTGATCGTCGCCCGCACCCGCCCGCCGTACTCGGTCGAGATCGACCTCGGTAACGTTCCCCGGCGGCAGACGCTGCGTGCTGTGGGGTACGACGATGGAGGCCGCGTCATCGACGAGGACGCCTGGGCGATCAACGAAGGCAACGCCCGCATCGCGGTGCGGGTGCTGCCGCAGCCCGAGCCGTCTGAGAACCGGGTGCGGATCAAGGTCGCCGTGCAGTCGATCGCAGGCGGGGTTGCGCAGAAGGTCGATCTCTTCCTGGACGAGAAGAAGATCGGGACCTGGACGGTCCCGCCGTACGAAACGACCGTTCCCTTCACCCAGTACGCGAAGGCGAGCTACGTCCGCGCGACGGCGATCGGTGAGGACGGGAAGGAAGCCAACGACATCCGGATGCTCAAGGGCCCGAGCACCACGGTCGAGAGCGTGCGAGTGGACGTCGTCCAGCTTCACGTCTCTGCGCTCGACAGGGCCGGCCATTTCGTCAAGGGGATGTCGAAGGACGACTTCACCGTGAAAGAGGATGGGAAGCCGCAGCCTGTCTCCGGGTTCGAGGTTGCCGAGAATCTCCCCCTGAACATCGGGCTCGTCGTGGATGCGTCCGGATCGATGGAGAAGGGGATGCCGGCCGTCCACGAGGCGACGGCCGAGCTTTTCCGGAGCCTGATGCGCGAGAAGGACCGGGGCTTCGTCCTCGAATTCCGGGACCGTCCCCGATTCCTCCAGGAGCTCACGGGCGACTCCGTCGCGCTCCAGCGCGCCGCCCGGGAGGTGAAGGCGGAGGGCGCCACGGCGCTCTACGACGCGATGGTGCTCGGGCTCTATCAGTTCCGCGCGCTCCAGGGCCGCCGCGCCCTGATCGTCGTCACGGACGGCGACGACAACCGGTCCCACGTCGACTACGAGACTCTGCTGCGTTACTCGCGCTCGGCCGGCGCTCCCGTCTACTTCATCGCCGTCAACATCCCGCTGACCGATTTCAAGTCGCGCCGGATCACCAGGCAGATCGCGGCCGAATCGGGTGGAGAGGTCTTCGCAATCGGAAGCGCCGCGAAGATGGGCGAGGTCACCAAGCGCATCGAGGAGGAGCTCCGCTCGCAATACATCGTCGCGTTCAAGAGCACGTCCCCGAAGGCCCCCGGCGAGTATCGCGAGATCGGCGTCGCAACCGCCAAGCCGGGAATCACGCTCCGGACGATCCGGGGCTACATCCCCGGTTAGCGTCCTCTACGGGCCGGGCGCCGCGTCGAAATTGGCGACGACGCGGTACTTGCGTCTCTCGGCGACGAGGCGGGGAGCCGGCCGCACGTCGCGAAAGTCCACGTCGGCGTCCCGCGACTTGACGAGAACGACCCATCGCTCCCCCGAGCTCCACCGGCGGAAGAACTCCTCCCGGGACCAGAAGATCCGGGAGCGGTCCCTCTCGGACAGCCACGACGGCTCGAGCTCGCCCGTAAACTGCGCGACGGGGATCGGCGTACGCAGCTCCCAGGGGAAGGTCTGCAGATACGTGCGGAACCCGACGACGCGCGCGCCCGCCGCCGACGCGGACCTCGCCGCCGTGGCGAGATCGTGGTGCCGCGAGGCCAGTTCGGTCCGGGGATAGATGAGCGCCAAAATGACGTAGAAAGCCGCCCAGCCCGCCCCGAGCGCTCCCAGCGCGGCGTCGGCGCGGCGGCAAAGGAGCAACGCGGCGACCGCTCCCGCGGCGAGGAGGGTGCCTGCGGCGATGGCGTGAGGCCAGACGGACGACTGCGCCACCGCCTCGCGCGCCGCGGGGATGAAGAGGGCCGCTGGCACGAGGAGCGCGGAGATCGCCGCGGAGATCGCGAAGTGGCGGCGGCTTCGTGCGGCGAGGAGAAGACCTCGGGCCGCGAGCGCCGCGGCCGCCGGAAAGGCGGGGAAGAGATACGGCGAGAGCTTGCTGTGCGAGAGGGAGAAGACCAGAAAGACGACCGCGAACCAGATCGCGAAAAAGAGCGCCTCCGGCTCCCGCCGCAGACGCCGCAGGCCCGCGAAGAAGAAGGGAAGCCCGGGCAGGAAGCCGGCCACGAACACCGGGACGAAGTACCAGATCGGTCCCGGCCGGTTCGACACGTTCGTCGCGAATCGCTGGAAGTGCTCGTGCACGAAGAAGAACTGGAGGAACCCGGGCGCCCGGCGCTCCGCGAGCCAGAGCCAGGGGACGACGAGCAGCAGGAAGACGGGGGCGGCGGGCCCGGCGAAAAACGGAAGAAGAGCGCGCGACCGCCGGGAGGCGAGAGCCCAGAAGAAGAGAATCCCCCCCGGAAGCACGACTCCGACGAGTCCCTTCGAGAGAAACGCCCCCGCGGCGAGCGCTCCCGTCAGCGCGGAGAGGGCGAAAGCCCGCCGCCCGGCCGCCCGCGCGCGCATCGTGGCGAAGCCGGCGAAGAGCGTCGCGGTGAAGAAGAACGTCAGGACTCCGTCCGTCAGGTTCAATCGCGAGAAGACGAAGGGCAGCGGCGACGCGAGGAAGAAGATGGCCGCGAAGAGCCCGGCACGGCGTCCCCAGAGGGCTCCGACGCCGAAGAGCACCAGGAGGGTGGTGCCGAGCCCGGCGAGCCGCGTCGGCAGCCGCGCGGCGAACGGCGTCTCCCCCAACGCCGCCAGAGCGCCGGCGTTGGCCCAGTAGAGCAGGGGCGGCTTTTCGAAATAGGGCACGCCGTTCAACCGGGGAACGACGAAATCGCCCGTCGCGAGCATCTCGCGGGGAATCTCCGCGTATCGCGGCTCGTCCGGCTCGGCGAGCCAGGACCCCGGCATCTCGAACCAGACGGCGAAGAGCAGCAGGATGAGCGCCGCGAGGAGGACTCCGCGGCCCGGTTCGCGCATCGGCCGCGAGTCTACCGGAGCGGCCGGGCCTTCCGGGAGGGCCGGCCGGGCCCGGACCTGACAGGCTCCGACCCCCCCCTGATAACATCCCGCCCGCTTTGAACGATACGCAGACGCGGTGGGCCCTGGTTCTCGGGGCGTCCTCGGGCTTCGGGGAGGCCTGCTCGCTCGCGCTCGCCCGGGCGGGGTGGAACATTTTCGGAGTCCACCTCGATCGTAAGTCGACCCAGCCGAACGTCGACCGCATCGTCGCCGAGATCTCGGCGGGGGGCCGGAAGGCCGAGTTCTTCAACGTCAACGCGGCCGACGAAACGAAACGGGGCGAGGTCGTCGCGGCGATCGCCGCGGCGTGCGGCGGGGAGCCGCCGGAGTCCCGCGTCGGGGTCTTCCTCCATTCCCTCGCCTTCGGAACGCTGAAGCCGTTCTTCGCCGGTTCTCGCGAGGGCTCGATCTCGAAGGCCCAGATCGAGATGACGCTCGACGTGATGGCGCACTCCCTCGTGTACTGGACGCAGGATCTCTTCTACGGCGGCCTGCTGGCGCCGGGCGGCCGGATCTTCGCGATGACCTCCGCCGGCGATCACATCGTGTGGCCGTCTTACGGCGCGGTGTCCGCGGCGAAGGCCGCGCTCGAATCGCACGTGCGGCAGCTCGCCGTCGAGCTCGCCCCGCACCGCATCGCCGTCAACTCGCTCCGGGCGGGGGTGACGGACACGCCGGCGCTGCGGAAGATTCCGGGCAACGAGGAGATGATCGAGCGCATCGGTCGGATGCATCCGGCCGGCCGGCTCACGCGGCCGGAGGACGTCGCCGGCGCTCTCGTCGCGCTCTCGTCGCCGGCCTCGGGATGGGTGAGCGGAAACGTGATCGGCGTCGACGGCGCGGAAGATATCGCGGGCGGAAGGTAGTGCGGGGATCGGTCCGCATTTGAGCCCCAAATCCCCGTCGCTTTCCGGCGTCCCCCCCGGTTTTGAGCTGATCACGGAAAAGGCGGGGATCTTCGAGCTCAAGCTCCGCTCGAACGGGCTCCGCCTCCTGCTGATCCCGAACGCGGTGGCCCCGGTCGTGACGTTCGCGATCGTCTACCACGTGGGCAGCCGCAACGAGGCCGTCGGTTACACGGGTGCGACGCACCTTCTCGAGCACCTGATGTTCAAGGGCACGGAGAACTACAACCGCGAGAAAGAGACGTCGATCGCGGCGGTCCTGGAGGCCCTGGGCGCCCGGTTCAACGCGACGACGTGGTTCGACCGGACCAACTATTACGAGACGATCCCCTCCGACCGGCTGGAAGTGGCGATCGACATCGAGGCTTCCCGGATGCGCGGCTCCCGGCTGCGCGACGAGGACCGCGCCCCGGAGATGACCGTCGTGAGAAACGAGTTCGAGCGCGGCGAGAACTCGCC
>JBDTOO010000125.1:0-5841 GCA_039933215.1 Acidobacteriota bacterium | reverse complement strand
TCTCCGGCTTTCCGCCCTTCAGGTTCATGGGGAAACGCTATCAGGTGTGCGCGTCGCCCGGTGGCCCGTCGAGCCCGAACGCCTCAGGAAAAATCCGAAAGACGTTCCGGAGGCTCGCTCATCCGATGCGTCGGACTTCGATGCAAAAGCCCGTTCCGCGCCGCCGACCGCCCCTCCCTCTTTGATAGATTCCCCAGCTCGGAGGACCCACCTTGCTGCCTGAATTTCGAAACGAGCCCCTGATCGATTTTTCCGACCCCGCCCACCGTGCGGCGTTTGCCGACGCCTTGAAGAAGGTCGAGGCGCGCCTGCCCGTCACCGGCTCGAACCGGATCGGCGGGGAGCGCGTCGGCGCCTCGAAGATGTTCGAGTCCGTCAATCCCAGCCGGAGATCGCAGGTGATCGGACGGTTCCCCGAGGGGACGGCGGAGGACGCGAACCGGGCCGTGGACGCGGCGGCGAAGGCGTTCGAGACGTGGGGCCGCACCCCCGCGCGCGAGCGCTGGGAGCTCCTCATCCGGATCGCGAAGATCCTCCGCGATCGCAAGCACGAGTTCTCCGCGATGATGGTCCTCGAGGAGTCGAAGTCGTGGCCGGAGGCGGACGGAGATACGGCGGAGGCGATCGACTTCTGCGAGTTCTACGCCCGCGAGATGGAGCGGCTCACCCAGCCGCAGCCGCTGACTCCCTATCCGGGCGAGAAGAACCAGCTCGAGTACATCCCGCTCGGGGTGTGCGCCGTGATCCCGCCATGGAACTTCCCGCTGGCGATCCTCGCCGGCATGACGACCGCGGCGCTCGTCACCGGCAACACGGTCGTGCTGAAGCCGTCCTCCGACGCTCCCGCGATCGCCAACATGTTCCTCGACGCGGCCGAAGAGGCGGGCGTCCCGCCGGGCGTCCTGAACTTCGTCACGGGCGGCGGCGCGACCGTCGGCAACGCGTTCGTCGAGAATCCCAGAACGCGCATGGTCGCCTTCACCGGGTCGCGCGAGGTCGGGATCGAGATCAGCGAGAAAACGGGCCGGGTGCCGAAGGGTCAGATCTGGATCAAGCGCGCGATCCTCGAGATGGGCGGCAAGGACTTCATCCTCGTCGACGAGACGGCGGACCTCGAGGAAGCCGCGAAGGGCGTCGTGGCCGCGGCGTTCGGCTTCCAGGGGCAGAAGTGCTCGGCCTGCTCGCGGTTGATCGTGCACGAGAAGGTGCACGACGAGCTTCTCGCGAAGATCGTCGAGAAGACGGGCCAGCTCCGCGTCGGCGACGCCTCCGATCCGGACACGCAGGTCGGCGCTGTCATCAACGAGCGGGCGCAGAAGCGCATCCTCGGCTACGTCGAGGCCGCGAAGACGGATGGCCGGATCGTCGCGGGCGGGAAGGCCGGTCCCGCCGAGGGCTTCTTCGTGATGCCGACGATCGTCGACGGTGTCAAACCGGGCGCGAAGATCGAGCAGGAGGAGATCTTCGGGCCGGTCCTCGCCGTGATCTCCGTCCCGAGCTTCGAAGAGGGCGTTCGCGTCGCCAATGACACCGAGTACGGGCTGACGGGCGCGCTCTACTCGAAGGACCGCGACCGCCTCGAGCGAGGCAAGCGAGAGCTCTTCGTTGGCAACCTGTACTTGAACCGCAAGTGCACGGGAGCGCTCGTCGGCGTGCATCCGTTCGGCGGATTCAACATGTCCGGCACGGACTCGAAGGCCGGGGGGCGCGAGTACCTCTACCTCTTCACCCAGGCCAAGTCGATCTCGGAAAAGATCTGAAGCGGCCCGACGTGCCCTCCGAGCGCATCCCGGGACCGGCGAGCCGGTTCGACACCGTCGGCTTCTCGGAGATCGTCCAGGTCCGCAACCGGGTCCTCGCTCTCCTCGCCGCGGGGCACAAGGTGTGGAGGTTCGAGGGCGGCGAGCCCTACATGCCGACGCCCGAGCCGATCAAGGACGCGATGGCGCGGGCGCTCGCCCGCAATGAAACGCGATATGCCCCGTCGTCAGGAATCCCGGAGCTGCGGCGCGCGATCGTCGAGAAGGTCCGCGAGCGGAACGGAATCCCCGCGGACGACGAAAGCCCCATCGTCGTCAACGGCGGGATGCACGGTCTTTTCGCCTCCTTCGCGACGCTCTTGAACCCGGGCGACGAAGTCCTCATGCTCTCTCCCTACTGGACGCCGATCGTCGACGTCATCCGATACCACCGCGCGACGCCCGTCCTGGTGCCCGCGGCCGCCGCCCGGCGCGAGGGGCTCGCGGCGGCGCTCGGCCGGCGCACGACGCCTCGCACGAAGCTTCTCTACTGGAACTCGCCGACCAACCCGACGGGCGAGGTCTTCTCGGGAGCGGAGGTCGAGGAGACGGCCGCCTTCGTGCGGAAGCGCGGGCTCGCCCTGATCTCGGACGAGGCGTACGAAGACCTGATCTACGAGGGCGAGGGTCACGTCTCGCCGGCCTCTTTTCCCGGGATGTTCGAGCGGACCATCTCCGTCTTCACTCTCTCGAAGACGTTTTCGATGACCGGATGGCGCGCCGGGTACGTCCTCGTTCCCAAACGCTGGCGCGCCGCGATGCAGTCCGCCGTGCTCTACTCGATCAACGGCGTCTCGACCCCGACCCAGTGGGCGATGCTCGAGGCGCTGACGATGGGCTCGTCCTTCCTCGAAGATGCGCGCGCGGGCTACCGGAGGCGCCGCGACACGCTCGTCGCGGGTCTTCGGGCCGCGGGCTTCGAGATCGAGCCGCCGCGGGCCGCCCTCTACCTCTTCCCGAAATTTCCCGCGTCGCTCGGCTCGAGATCCACGGCCGCGGCCGCCGAGCTGCTCGACACCCGGCGAGTGGCGACGGTTCCGGGCGTCGTGTTCGGTCCCGAAGGAGAAGGCCACCTGCGCTTCTCCTTCTCGGTCGCCGAGGAAACGATCGCCGGCGGCGTCGCCGCCCTGACCGCCGAGGTCCCCGTCCGCACCTGACACGGGGTCAGGCACGCATTTCGCCATTATTCGCGCGTGAGCGACGGGGCGTCTCCAGACCGCGAACCATTCGAGCGACCCAGGCGCGAATCTCGGGATCACGCTCCAGCCGGCCGAAGAAGAGCGCGACGCCGCGAGCCAGCGCGGACGGATCGCGTCCGAAGAAACGGGCCGACTCAGCTACGGGAATTCCGAGGCAAAAACGTCCCAGGTAGGCCGCGATAATCCGGGATTGCGAGAGTTCTCGCCGACGGCTTGGCCCCGTCAGATCCGAGAGCGGTACACCCCGGGCGCTCGCGACGGCAACGGCCAGACGTTCAGCGGACCAGCCTGGCGTCCGCAGTGGCGGCGTCGGCGACCGCTCCAGTATCCTCTTCGCGAACGCTTCGTCCCCCTTCACGGCGCCGCCGTGCGCAATGACGTTCTCGTATGTGCCGAATGAAGGGTCGCCCATGAGCGATCGGTAGCGCCTGAGCGCCAATGCCCGGGTGGGACCGATCATCTCGAGAGCTCGATCGAGATCCATCCACCGGGGTGCTCTTCCCGTCCGAAAGAAGCGGTCGCTCGACCACCGATACTTTTCGCATTCATCGACGATGCCCGCGGCGACGGGGTTCTCGTGGATGTAGCGCAGGAGAGCCTGAAGGTAGCGATCGCCGTCCACGATGAATGACTTGAAGCGACCCTGAAAGAGATGCCCCACGCGTCCATGACGCTTGTTGAAGTACTGCGTGTAAGACGACTGAAGCGCGTGCATGAATCTCGAAAGCGGCAGGGGTCCTTCCTCCACGGCAAGATGTACGTGGTTTGTCATCAGGCAGTAGGCGTAGAGCCGAATCTCGAATCGGTCCCGGTACCGGCGAAGCCGATTCAGGTAGTCCTGGCGATCAAGATCATCGCGAAACACATTTTGCCGCTCGTTCCCGCGCACGATGACGTGGTGAACGCTGTTCGGACCCTGGAGTCTTGGGCGTCTCGCCATACCCGTCTCCAGATTGTCGCGAGGCACAGTCGCGTTCAAACATAGGGACAGTCGTCCTGGGGGCTCCGTGAGGCGGGCGTGGGTCTGGGAACGCCAGCTGGAATCCCGGCCCGACAATGACGAAATGCGTGCCTGACCCCTGGGGCTACCCGGTAATGGCGAAATGCGTGCCTGACCCCCGGGGCTACCTGGGGCTAGCGGCGGTAGGCGGCGGGGCGGATGTCTTCCAGCGCCGGGAAGCGGGCACGGAGGTCCGCGACCCGGGCGGGATCGACTTCGGCAAAGAGGATGGTCTGTTCGCGGTCCGCCTCGGCGAGCGTCTCGCCCAGGGGATCGATCGCGGCGGAGTCGCCCGCGTAGCTCAGGCCGTCGCCCTCGCCCGCCCGGTTGATCCCCGCGACGTATGCCTGGTTCTCGATGGCGCGGGCGCGCAGCAGCGTGCGCCAGTGCTCCCGGCGCTTGTCCGGCCAGTTCGCGACGACCACGAAGAGGTCGGTATCCCGCGCGGCGACGCGAAATGGCTCGGGGAACCGCAGGTCGTAGCAGACGAAGGGGGTCACGCGCACGCCCTCGACCTCCACGGTGACGACGCGATCGCCCGCCGCGTAGTGACGGTCCTCCCCCGCGAAGGAGAACGGGTGGATCTTCGCGTAGCGCGCGACGGATCCTTCCGGGCCGACGAGCAGCGCGACGTTGCGCGGCCGGACCCCTCCCCGCTGGGGGACGCTCGCGAGGATCCAGAGGTCGAGCGCGCGCGCCCGTTCGCGGAGGAACGTCTCCGACTCCCCGCCCTCGGGCTGCGCGATCCGCTCCGGCGCCATCGAGAACCCCGTCGAGAACATCTCCGGCAGCGCGGCCAGCCTCGCCCCGCCGCGGGCGGCGGACTCGAGAAGCGCCCCCGCCCGCCGGTGGTTCTCGGCGACATGCTCCCAGGCGATGTCCATCTGGATCAGGGCGATGCGCACGTCAGACGCCTTGCCGGGAAGACGACGCGCGGCGCCTGGCTTTCTTCCGTTCCGCCAGGCGGGAGAGCCGCGCGACGCCGGTCTCCAGGGTGTCGTCCTTCTTGCAGAACGCGAAGCGCGCGTACGTCCGGCCGAAGCGCTTGTGATCGTAAAACGCGCTCGGCGGGATCGCGGCGACGCCGTACACCTCGATGAGCTCCCGGCAGAACTTCACGTCGTCGCGAAATCCCAGGCGCCGGAAATCCGCGCACACGAAATAGGTCCCGGCCGGCGGCGTCACGGCGAACCCGATCCGCACGAGCTCGCGAACGAGGTAGTCGCGCTTGGTGCGGTACGAATCGCGGAGCAGCCGGTAGTACTCGGCGCCCGCGGTCAGCGCGACCGCGGCGGCGTGCTGGAGCGGCGTGGCCGTGGCGAAGGTGACGAACTGGTGCGCCGCCCGCACGGCCGCGGTCAACGGCGCCGGCGCGGCGGCCCAGCCGATCTTCCAGCCCGTGAGCGAAAAGGTCTTGCCGAAGCTCGAGATCGTGATCGTGCGCTCCCGCATCCCGGGGAGCGTCGCCATCGGAATGTGGACGCCGTCGTACACGAGATGCTCGTAGACCTCGTCGGTGATGCAGAGGACGTCGCGCTCCCGGCAGAGAACCGCGATCGACTCGAGCTCCTCCTTCGTGAAGACCTTCCCGGTCGGGTTGTGCGGCGTATTGACCAGGATCGCCCGCGTCTTCGGCGTGAACGCCTTGCGCAGGGCGTCCGGGTCGAATCTCCAGTCCGGCGCGTGGAGAGTCACGACGCGCGCCCGCGCTCCCGCCATCCGCACGCTCGCCTTGTACGAGTCGTAATACGGCTCGAAGAGGACGACCTCGTCGCCGGGACCGCAGGTCCCCTGGATGGCGTCGAAGATCGCCTCGGTGGCGCCGGAGGTCACCGTCCACTCC
>JBDTOO010000124.1:0-6227 GCA_039933215.1 Acidobacteriota bacterium | reverse complement strand
TCTTCGGCTCGCTCTTCGGGACGCCGATCATCCCGCAGCCGCAGGTGGCGATCCTCGGCGTCGGGACGATCGAGAAGCGGCCGGTCGTGATCACCGACGAGAACGGCAACGACGCGCTCGGCATCCGGACGATGGGCTACCTGGCGCTGTCGTTTGACCACCGGCTGATCGACGGGGCGGACGCGGACCGGTTCATGGCCAGCGTGAAGAAGACCCTCGAGAAGGGCGAGTTCGACCTCGGCTAGACCGCCGGAGGACTCCCCGGGCGCGGAGGGAGAGAGCGGGCTCGCACGCCTTCCGCGGGTGCCGCGGATCGGTGGCGCGGCGCTTCTCGCGCTTTTCGCGCTGGCGCTCGCCGCCCGCCTCGCGGCCGTCCTCCGCGTCGGCCTGACGAGCGTCCAATTCGGCGACGGGCCGGCCTACCTCTTCGCGGCGCGGTTTCTCGCCACAACCGGCGAGTACCCGTCCACGACCGACGTGGGCTTCTTCCGGCCGCCGGGATATCCCGCCTTCCTCGTGCTCGCGACGCTCGGGAATCCCTCGAACGTCGCGGCCGCCAAGCTCGCAGGCGTGCTGGTCGGGGCGCTGTCCATCCTGATCCTCGTCTTCCTCTCCGCCCGGATCTTCCGATCGCGGGGCCTCGCGATCGCGACGGGCGCCCTCGCCGCTGTCAATCCCGATTTTCTCGTGGTGGCGAGCGACGTCCAGAGCGAGACGCTCTTTCTCTTTCTGCTCCTCGCGGCGGCGTTTCTCCTTCTCGCGGCGGTCGACCGTCCCTCGTCGTCGGCGAGCCTTCTGTCGGGCATCGCGCTCGGCCTGGCCGCGCTGACGCGGCCCACGGCCCTCGTTTTCGTGCTGCTGCTCCTCGCTCCCCTGCTCGACCGGCGTTATCCACGGCGCGTTCGGGCGCACATCGCCGGCGCGGCGGTGCTCGGATTCCTTTTGGCCGTCTGCCCCTGGACGCTCCGCAACGCCGTCCGCTTCCACGAATTCATACCCGTCAACGACGCCGGGGGGCGCGCGTTCTACGAGGGCAACTCGGTCTGGGCGCGGCGGTATTACGAGATCGGGACGCGCGCCGAATACGCCCGCTGGAGCGTGGCGATGGACCGCGACATCCGCGAACGCCTCGGCCGGCTCGAGGCGGCCGGGGCGCTTTCCCCGCGAGGCCGCTCGCGCGCGTTCGCCCGGATGGGGGTGCAGGACATCCGGGACGACCCGGGCGCCGCGCTGCGCCTCTTCGCCCGCAAGGCATGGCAATGGGCGCGGCCGTATCCCACGACCTGGTTCTGGCCGGCACGCGTCGTCGTGCTCGTCGGGATCTTCTACGGGGCGCTGACCGTCCTCGCCGCGATCGGGCTCGCGCGTCCGGAGCGTCCCGGGGTTTGCGCCTTCGCGGCGGCGGTTCTCGTGTTGAGCCTCGCCGTGCACGTTCTGATCATCGTGGTGTGGCGCTACCGCATCCCCTTCTGGGACCCGGTGCTCATCCTTTATGCCGTACCGGGCGGCGCTAAGATCCTCGGACGATGACGGTCGCGCTCGAGAAACGCTGCGTCACGGCCCGCTGGCTCGGGCGGGTCCGGTACGCCGAGGGGCTGCGGATGCAGGAGGACGCCGCGCGGGCGGCCGCCGAGAGCGGCGACGAGGCCCTCCTTCTCCTCGAGCACGAGCCCGTGTTCACGCTCGGGCGCAACGCGACTCCGGCGGACGTCCTGATGCCCGAAGAACGGCGCCGCGAGCTCTCGATCGAAGTCCACGAGACGGACCGCGGCGGCAAGGTCACGTACCACGGCCCTGGCCAGCTCGTCGGCTATCCGATCCTGAACCTGGACCCCGACCGGCGCGACGTGCGCCGGTACGTGCGCGACCTCGAGGAGGTCCTGATCCTCGCTCTCAGCGACCTAGGCGTCGCGGGCGAGCGATCGGACCGGAAGGACCGCGTGACATCCGTCTGGGTCGGCAACGACAAGATCGCCGCGATCGGGGTCCACATCGCGCGGTGGATCACGACGCACGGGTTCGCGCTGAACCTGACGAACCGCGCGCTCGTCCATTTCGAGGGAATCGTTCCCTGCGGCATCACGGACGGCGGCGTCACCTCCGTCGAGAGCGTCCTCGGAAGACCCGTCGACGCCGCCGAGGCCGTCCGCGCGATCCTGCCCCGCTTCGCGCAGGTGTTCGGCCGCGAGATAATCGTCGGATGAGCGCCGCCGGTCTTCCCGTTCTCCCGGCCCTTCCCGGTGCCCGTCCCGGTGACGGCGCCGGCCAGCCCGGCGCGGCGCTGCCGTCACCCGACACCCGTCACCCGTCACCTGTTTCGCGTCTCGACCGGCCGGAGTGGCTCAAGGTGCGCTGGAACACGACCGGCGAATACGAAGAGGTCCGCGGCATGATGCGGCGCCTCTCGCTCGTGACCGTGTGCGAAGAAGCGCGGTGCCCGAACATCCACGAATGCTGGGCGCGCGAGAAGACCGCGACCTTCATGCTGGGCGGCGACATCTGCACCCGCCACTGCGGCTTCTGCGCGGTAGGAAAAGGGAAGCCGGAGGCTCTCGACCCGAGCGAGCCCGAGCGCGTCGCGCAGGGCGCCGCGGAGCTCGGCCTGTCGCACGCGGTCGTCACGGCCGTCAACCGCGACGATCTCGAAGACGGCGGCGCCGCGCATTTCGCCGCGACCATCCGGGCGATCCGGCGCCGCGTCCCCGGCTGCACGGTCGAGGTGCTGATCCCGGATTTCTGCGGGAGCTCGGAGGCGCTGGAGACGGTCCTCGCGGAGGCGCCGGAGATCGTCAACCACAACACGGAGACGGTGCCCCGTCTGTATCGGCGCGTGCGGCCCGAGGCGCGCTATGACCGCACGCTCGAGCTGATCGCGCGAGCGGCCGCGCACAGCCGGGCGTCGGGAGCGCCGACGAAGACGAAGTCCGGCCTCATGGTGGGGCTGGGCGAGACCGTCCAGGAGCTCACCGCGACGCTCGCCGACCTCCGCTCGGCCGGATGCGACATCGCGACGCTCGGCCAGTATCTCCAGCCCCACGCAAGGAGGCTGCCCGTCGAGAAGTACTACACGCCGCAGGAGTTCGACTCGCTCCGGCTCGCGGGCGAGGCGATGGGCTTCGCGCGCGTCGAGGCGGGTCCCCTCGTGCGCTCCTCGTACCATGCCCGGCGCGCGCTCGATCCCGCGCCCGCCTCCGGTCTCCGCGAAGGAGCGGGCGCCTGAGAAGCGTCCGGTCGCTCGCGGCCCTCTTCGCGCTGCTTGCGAGCTTCCCCGCGCTCGCCCAGACGTCCGGCGCGCGACTGACGCGCGAGCAGAAACCCGTTTACCCCGAAGGCCTCACGAAGACGCAGAGGCAGGGCAACGTGCTCCTGATCGGCCGCATCGACACGCAGGGGCGGCTGCAGGACGTCCAGCCGATCGCGACCACGAACATCGGCTTCCTCGATCCCGCCATCACCGCCGTGAAGGCCTGGCAGTTCCAGCCCGCGATGCGAAACGGCAAGCCGGCGGAGATCGCGGCGAACATCGGCATGCGGTTCCGCCTCGAGGGGAAGAAGCGCGGGGAGCTGCCCCGCCCTACGCTCGGCGACATCTCGATCTTCCCCGCGGACCCGATCGGACGAAAGACCTCTCCCGAGGGCTTTCCGATCCGGCGGGGCGGCGACCCGCGGCTTCGCGTCGAAGCGGTGCTCGACCTGACTCCGCCGGCGAAGGCCGAGCGGCTCCCCGTCCGCGCGGAGGTTCTCTCGCCGAAGGGGCGGCGGATCTCCGTCTACGACGCGACGGTCAGCGTTCCGGCGAGCGCGTCGCAGGTCCCGCTGACGTTCACAGCGCCGGTCGGCGCCGACTGGGAAGACGGCATCTGGCTCGTGCAGTTTTCCGTCGCAAACGCGCCCGCCGGCGGAGGCCAGTTCTGGCTGGCGGGGAATCCCGAGACCTTCGACTTCCGCGGCGAGCTCTCGCGCCGCGCGTCGGCCGGGACGGCTCCCGCCGCGCGGCCGCCCGCCGCCGCCCCGAAGCCCGTGCCGACGCGCCGGAAGTAGCGTGCCGGCGGCCGCTTCCGTGCCGGTCCGCGTGGGCACGGCCGGGTGGTCGTACGAGGACTGGAAAGGAATCGTCTATCCGCTGCGCGCGCCGCGCGGGTTCGATCCTCTGGAGCTCATGGCGTCGCTCTTCGACACCAACGAGATCAACTCGTCCTTCTACCGGATCCCGACGGAGCAGAGCACGCGGAGCTGGGCCCGCCGCGTCGCCCACAACTCCCGGTTCGCGTTCACGGCGAAGCTGTACCGCGGATTCACGCACGAGCGGACGGCGGGCGGCGAGGAGGAGAAGCTGTTCATCGCCGCGATGGCGCCGCTCGCGGAGGAGGATCGCCTGGCTGCGGTCCTCGTCCAGTTTCCCGTCTCGTTCCACAACGACGCGGAGAACCGCGCGGCTCTCGACAGCCTCCTCGGGCGGTTCGCGTCGATCCCCCTCGCCGCGGAATTCCGGCACGCGTCGTGGAACGCTCCCGACGCGCTCGCCATCCTGGACGCGCGCGCGGCCACCTTCGTGAACATCGATCAGCCGTGGATCGGCGACAACCTGCGCGCGACGGACCACGTCGCCCCCTCGAGCGCCTACTACCGCCTGCACGGCCGCAACGCGGCGAAGTGGTTCGGGCCGAACACGTCGAACGAGGAGCGCTACGACTACCTGTACTCGGAGAGCCAGCTGTCGAAGGTGGCGGCGCGCCTCGAAACGGCCCGGGCGGGCGCCTCGGCCGCCGGAGGGCGCGCGCCGGCCGGAGCCTCAGGAGTCACGGCCATCCTGAACAACCACTTCCGCGGCCAGGCCGTGGCGAACGCGATCCAGCTCCAGCACCTCCTGACGGGAGAAGTCGTCACGGCCCCCGAATCCCTGCGCGCGACGTACCCGACGATCGCGGCGATGACCGAGGCTGCGGCGGCACCCGGAGGACAGAAGACACTCTTTCGCTAAAAGGGACGATCTGAAAAAGTGCGCCCTGCGGCGCCCTTTTTCCATCGGGCCATGGGCCGGCGATCGGGTCATCGGGCCATCGGATCATCGGGCCATCTGGGAATGCGGCTCGGCGAGGAGTTGGGGTTTCGGGAGCGGGAGCTCATCATCCGAATGCGCCCCAACGCCGTGCGACGAATCCGCGGAGCGGACACCCGATCACCCGATGGCCCGATCACCCGATGACCCGACCTGCCGCCGATGGCCCGATCGACGCGCGCGAACGCGGGCGTCAGATCCCCCGGGTGGCGATGCCTTATCCTTCGGGCATGGACCGCCCGGGCTATCTCGAACTGCTGGAAACGGGGGAACTGGAAGCGCGGGTCGACCGCCTGCGCTCTCTCCTGAAGGCGTGCACGGTCTGCCCGCGCGACTGCGGCAACGACCGGACCGCCGGCGTGCTCGCCTCCTGCGCCTCGGGGCTCGATCCCGTCGTGTCGTCGTATACCGCGCACTTCGGCGAGGAGCCCTGCCTCGCCGGAACCCGCGGAGCCGGCAACGTCTTCTTCGGCAACTGTAACCTGCGGTGCGTCTACTGCCAGAACTGGCAAATCAGCCAGGACTTCGCGGGACAGCGCCGCAATGAGGTCTCCGTCGAACGGCTGGCGGAGATGCTCCTCGAGCTGCAGGAACGGGGATGCCACAACATCGGGTTCGTCTCGCCGACGCACTACGCGCCGCAGATGGCGCACGCGGTCCTTCTCGCCGCGCGCCGCGGTCTCGCGCTTCCCATCGTCTACAACACGAACGCCTACGACTCGGTGGAGGTCCTCCGTCTCCTCGAGGGGATCGTGGACGTCTACCTGCCCGACCTGAAATACGCGGACGACGCCGCGGGCTCCCTCTACTCGAAGGTTCCGGACTACCCGCTCCGGGCCCGGGCGGCGCTCGCGGAGATGTACCGCCAGAAGGGCTCGCGGCTCGCGTTCGGCGAGGACGGGCTCCTGAAGTCCGGGCTCCTCGTGAGGCTCCTCGTGCTGCCAAACGGCGCCGCGGGGATCGCCGACTCGCTCGCGTGGATAGCCGAAACCCTCTCTCCCCGCGTCGCGGTCTCGCTCATGGCCCAGTACTACCCGATCCACCGGGCCGCGCAGAACGAGAAGTACACGGCCCTCTCGCGCTCGATCCACGCGGGGGAGTGGGAGGAAGCGCTCGCGGCGCTCGCGAGCCAGGGATTCGAGAACGGCTATCAACAGGAGCTCGACAC
>JBDTOO010000123.1:0-6327 GCA_039933215.1 Acidobacteriota bacterium | reverse complement strand
CCGCTCGAGCGCGTGATCGCGAGCGCCGACGGCATCGACTACATGGAGTCCTCGAGCGCGCAGGGCGTGAGCACGATCACGGTCCACCTGAAGCTGAACTACGACGCCAACGACGCGCTGACTCAGCTCCAGGCGAAGGTGGCGCAGGTCCGAAACGACCTCCCGCCGGAGGCCCAGGCGCCGATCATCGACCTCCAGACCGCGGATTCCCAGTTCGCGTCGATGTACCTCGGGTTCGCGTCGAAGGAGCTCGACCAGAACCAGATCACCGACTACCTGACGCGCGTCGTGCAGCCGAAGCTGTCGGCCGTGTCCGGCGTTCAGAAGGCCGACATCCTCGGTGCGCGCGTCTTCGCGATGCGGATCTGGCTGAAGCCCGAGAAGATGGCAGCGCTCGGGATATCGCCCTCCGAGGTGAGGGACCTGCTCGGCGCGAACAACTATCTCTCCGCGCTCGGCCGCACGAAGGGCTCGATGGTGTCCGTGAACCTGGTCGCGAACACGAGCCTCCAGACGCCGGAGGACTTCAAGAACCTCGTCGTCAAGGAGGAGAAAGGCGTCGTCGTCCGCCTGAGCGAGATCGCGGACGTGGTGCTCGGAGCGGAGAACTACGACGAGGACGTGCGTTTCGACGGCCAGACGGCGACGTTCATGGGGATCTGGGTCCTGCCGACTGCCAACTCGCTCGACGTCATCCGACGCGTCCGGGAGGAGATGAAGCAGGTCCAGACGCAGCTTCCCGCCGGCATGACCGCGGGCGTTCCCTACGATTCGACGCTCTACATCGACAAGGCGATCAGCGAAGTGCTGAAGACCCTGACCGAGACGCTCGTGATCGTCATCATCGTCATCTTCCTCTTCCTCGGATCCTTCCGGTCGGTGCTCATTCCGATCGTGGCCATCCCGATCTCACTCGTCGGCGCGGTCTTCCTGATGCTGATCGCGGGGTTCACGATCAACCTGCTCACGCTGCTCGCGATCGTGCTCTCGGTCGGTCTCGTCGTCGACGACGCGATCGTCATGGTCGAGAACGTCGAGCGGCATCTCCATATGGGTGAGAAGCCGTTCGACGCCGCGATCAAAGCCGCGCGCGAGCTGCGCGGTCCGATCATCGCCATGACGATCACGCTCGCCGCCGTGTACGCGCCGATCGGCTTCCAGGGCGGACTGACGGGCGCGCTCTTCCGGGAGTTCGCGTTCACTCTGGCCGGTGCGGTCGTCGTCTCCGGAGTCGTCGCGCTGACCCTCTCCCCCATGATGAGCTCGAAGCTCCTGCGCTCGGGCGACACGGACAAGGGCTTCGCCGGGTTCGTCAACCACACGTTCGACCGGGTCCGGCGCCGCTACACGTCACTTCTGACCGGAACCCTGAACTACCGGGCCGTCGTCTTCGTCCTGTGGGGGATCGTGACGCTGCTGATCTTCCCCTTCTACATGTTCTCGCAGAAGGAGCTCGCTCCGACCGAGGACCAGAGCGTCGTGTTCGGCATCATCCAGGCCTCGCCCAACTCCACCATCGATCAGACGAAGCTCTTCACGAAGCAGGTCAACGACGTCTTCCAGTCGTTCCCCGAGACGCAGTCGACGTTTCAGATCACGTTCCCGACCGGCGGGTTCTCCGGGATGATCACGAAACCCTGGGACGAGCGGAAGCGAAGCACCCCGCAGCTTCAGCTCATGGTCGCCGGCGGCGTCTCACAGATCCCGGGGATCCGCGTGATCCCGCTCGTGCCGCCCGCGCTGCCTGGAAGCGGAAGCTTTCCCGTCGATTTCGTCATCTCCTCGACGGCCGATCCCCAGCAGCTCGCGGGCTTCGCGAACACGCTCGTCGGCAAGGCGTTCGCGAGCGGCAAGTTCATCTACGCCGACTCCGACCTGAAGTACGACCAGCCGCAGGCGGAGGTCGTCTTCGACCGCGACAAGCTTCGGTCGCAGGGCGTCGATCTCGCGCAGGCGGGCAAGGACCTTTCGACGCTTCTCGGCGGCAACTACGTCAACCGCTTCAGCGTGCAGGGGCGCAGCTACAAGGTCATCCCGCAGGTCAAGCGCTCCGAGCGGCTGACCCCGGACCAGCTCTCGCAGATCTACGTGCGGGGCTCGAACGACAAGCTCGTACCGCTCTCCACGTTCGCGACTCTGAAGACGACCACCGAGCCGCGCGAGCTGAAGCGCTTCCAGCAGTTGAACGCCGTGCGGATCCAGGGCGTTATCCCGCCGGGCGTCTCGCTCGTCACGGCGCTCGGATTCCTGGAGGACGAGGCGAAGAAGATCCTGCCCCAGGGATTCACGATCGACTACGCCGGCGAGTCCCGCCAGGTCCGCACCGAGGGAGGCAAGTTCCTCGGCACCTTCCTGCTCTCCGCGATCCTGATCTACCTCGTCCTCGCCGCCCAGTTCGAGAGCTTCCGCGATCCCTTCATCATCCTCGCCGGCTCCGTGCCGCTCGCGCTGTCGGGGTCGCTTCTCTTTTCGTTCCTCGGCTTCACGACGCTGAACATCTACAGCCAGGTCGGGTTGATCACGCTCGTCGGGCTGATCGCCAAGAACGGGATCCTGATCGTCGAGTTCGCCAACCATCTCCAGGAGCAGGGCCGCGACAAGGTCCACGCGGTCATCGAGGCCGCGGCGACCCGGCTTCGGCCCGTCCTGATGACCACCGCCGCGACCGTGATGGGGCACATGCCGCTCGTGTTCGCGCGAGGCCCCGGAGCGGGGGCCCGCAACAGCATCGGCATCATGCTCGTGACCGGCATGATCATCGGGACTGTCTTCACGCTCTTCGTCGTCCCGTCGATCTACGTCCTGGTCGCTAAGACGCGCGAACGGGTCGCGCCGGAGGCCGAGTCGGAGGAGAGCCTGGGCGCCGGCCTCGCGGAGGCCGCCGGCTGACGCGGCCCGGGATACGTCAGGCCGCGGCCGGTCCAACCGATTCGCGGCCTGACGTTCGTCAGCCCTTCAGCCCTTCAGCCCTTCAGCGCTTCAGCCCTTCAGCGCTTCGAGCGGATGTAGGCCTCGATCCGCGCCTCCAGGATCGGCATCGTCAGCGTGCCGCCCGAGAGAACCCGGTCGTGGAACTCGCGGACGTCGAAGCGCGATCCCAGCGCCTCCTCGGCCCTGCGGCGCAGCCCGCGCAGCGTGATCTCGCCCATCTTGTAGGCGAGCGCCTGCCCCGGCCATGAGATGTAGCGGTCGGTCTCCGTCGTGCATTCGTGGAGCGAGAGCGCGGTGTTCGAGGCGAGGTAGTCGATGGCCTGCTGCCGCGTCCATCCCTTCGCGTGAAGCCCCGTGTCGACGACGAGACGGCAGGCGCGCCACATCTCGTACGTCAGGCGTCCGAAATCGCTGTATGGGTCCGCGTAGAGACCCATCTCGATGCCGAGCCGCTCGCAATACAGCCCCCACCCTTCGCCGAAGGCGTCGACGTAGAGAAACCGGCGGAACATCGGGAGGTCGACGAGCTCGGCCGCGAGTGAGATCTGGAGGTGGTGCCCCGGAACGGCTTCGTGAAGCGTGAGCGAAGGGAGGACGTAGAGAGGCCGTGTCTCGAGGGCGTACGTGTTGACCCAGTACGTGCCCGCCTTCCGGCCCCCGGGTGGCGCCGGGACGTAACGGCCTCCGGTGTACTTGGGGGCGATCTCGGCGGGGACGGGCTCGACCCCGTAGGGCTGGCGGGGAAGGCGGCCGAAGAGCGAGGGGAGCCGGCCGTCGATGCGCTTGGCGAGGCGGGCCGCGTGCTGAAGGAGCTCCTCCGGCGTCTTCGCGTAGAAGCGCGGATCCGTGCGGAGGAATTTCAGGAAGTCGGCGAAGGAGCCGGCGAAGCCCGTTTTCCGGACGACCTCCTCCATCTCGGCGTGGATGCGTCGGACCTCCTCGAGCCCCACCGCGTGGATCTGATCGGGCGTGCGATCCAGCGTCGTGAAGTGGCGGACGAGGTACCCGTAATACTCCTTCCCGCCTTCCATCTCTCCCGCGCCGACGGTCTCTCGCGCGCGGGGGATGTAGTCCTTCCTCATGAAGTCGAGGAATTCCCTGTAGGCCGGGACGACCGACTCGCGGACCGCTTTTTCACCCGACGCCCTCAGCCTCACGCGATCCGATTCGGGCACGCCGGCCGGAAACTTCTCGAACGGCGCGAAGAGCCGGCTCCGCGCCGGATCGGATACGACGTGGGCTTCGATCGTTTTTTCATAGCCCGCGAGGACGGCGCGCGGAACGGTCCAGCCCGTCGCGATCCCCTCCCGCAGCAGCAGCACGTTCTGGCGCACCCAATCGGGAAAAGACCGCAGGCGCGCGAGATAGCTCTCGTAGTCGCGGGTCGTCTCGAACGGTGTCTGGTCAGGCAGCTGCGCGAAGTCCATGTGAAAGCCGCTGTCGGCATTGATCGGAAACCGGTACCGGTGGAGCTCGAAGTCCCGAATGGAATCCTCGAGCTGGTAGCGCAGGAGCCCCGCGCTGTCGCGGTCCGTGTCGTCGAGCCCCGCCGGGTCGATGGCTGCGAGCCGGTCCCGGAAACCCCGCCGGGTCTCCGTCCGGCGGGCCATGTCTTCGAGCCGGACCGAGGGGAGGCGATCGTCGAACCGATGATCGCCGACGGACGTGGCGAAGAGGGGATCCTCGCGCAGCTCGAACTGCCAGGCTTCGTCGATGAGCGCGTGAAGCTTCATGGGCGCCTCCGAAGCCCCGCGGGCGGCGGCGGGAGCCGCGGCGGCCGCCACGGCGAGCATCGCGATCGAGAAGGACCACCGGGCCCGCCCCGGCGCCTTTCGCACGGTCGTCGAGGACGAACGACCGGGGGAGTCAGGGGCTCTCATGCGCGGGATGCTACCGCGGCCGGGCGTGCCTCGCGGGCGGCGCGCCGGGAGAGCAGGCCCGAACCGTTTGGATTCGCCGGACTAGTGCGTCACCGGGTGCAGGGCCTGGCGCACCTGCCGCACCAGCTCCTCGGCCGTGAACGGCTTCTGGACGAAGGGAAGGCCGCGCGCGATCCCGGTCGTCTGGACCGAGGCCTGGTCCGTGTAACCCGACATGTAGAGCACTCTCAGGTCCGGGGACTTGACGTGCAACCTCGCCAGCAGCTCCGGACCACCGCACCCGGGCATCACCATGTCCGTCAGGACGAGATCGATCGGGCCGTCGTGTCCGGCGAAGACTTTTTCCGCGTCGACACCGTCGGTGGCCTCGAGGACGCGATAGCCCGCCCGGTCCAGGATGCGCTTCGAGAGGCGCCGGACGCCCTCCTCGTCCTCCACGAGAAGAACGGTCTCCGTCGCGGGGTGGATCGGGGCGAGAACGGCCGGCGGGAGCGTCCGCGACGGCATGGAGCCGGCAAAACGCGGGAGGTAAACGCGGAAGACCGTGCCCATCCCGAGCTCGCTGTACACCCAGACGTACCCCTTGCTCTGCTTGACGATGCCGTAGGTCGTCGAGAGTCCCAGACCCGTGCCCTTGCCGGTTTCCTTGGTCGTGAAGAATGGCTCGAACAGCCGGCTCTGCGTCTCCGCGCTCATCCCGACCCCGTGGTCCGTCACCGCGAGCATCACGTACGAACCGGGCGAGACCTTCTGCTCGTGGAAGACGGTGTTGTCGAGCTCGACGTCCCTGGTTTCGATCGTCACGCGACCTCCGCCCGGCATGGCGTCCCTCGCGTTCACGACCAGGTTCATCACGACCTGCTCGATCTGTCCACGATCCGCGAGCGCGGGCGAGACGTCCGGGGAGAGATCCAGCTCGATCTCCACGTTCGCGCCGATGAGCCGCCCGAGCATTCCCGTCATGTCGGTGATCAGGCCGTTCACGTCCAGGGGCGCCGTTTGAAGGACCTGCTGGCGGCTGAATGCGAGGAGCTGCCGGGTCAGCCCGGTCGCGCGCTGCGCGGCCTTGATGATCTCCCCGATCTCTTCCGCGTGACTCTCAGGCAGCGCGGAATCGGCGGCGATCAGATCCGCGAACCCGAGGATGACCGTCAAAAGGTTGTTGAAATCGTGCGCGACGCCGGATGCGAGCTGGCCGATCGCGTCCATCTTGCTCGACTGCCGGACCTGCGCCTCGAGCGTCCGGCGCTCCGTGATGTCCTCAATGACCGAGATGAAATGCTGGGCTTCTCCATGGGTGTCCCGGTGAACCGACATGTTGACCCGCGCCCAGACGAACGTGCCGTCCTTCTTTCGGAACCGTTTCTCGTCGATCACGTGGCGATTCAGAGTCCCGGCCGCCATCTGCTCGTAATATTCCTTTTCGCCTTCCCCCGGGGCGGTCACGTCGGCAAGGGCGATCGTCTGCAGATCATCGCGCGAGTAGCCGAGCAGATCGCAGAGGCGCTGATTCACG
>JBDTOO010000122.1:0-6501 GCA_039933215.1 Acidobacteriota bacterium | reverse complement strand
CTCTTCGCCGCCGTGCTCGACGAGCCGGACGGGCTGTATTCCGACGAGCTCAACCACGCGTCGATCATCGACGGCGTGCGGCTCTGCAAGGCGAAGCGCTTCCGGATCCCGCACGGCGACGCCGAGGCGCTCGACCGCTTGCTCGCCGAGGACACGACCTCGCGGTTTCGGCTGGTCATGACCGATGGCGTGTTCTCGATGGAAGGCGAGGAAGCGGATCTCCCGGCGCTCGCGGGCGTCTGCGAGCGGCGCGGCGCCCTCCTCGTCGTCGACGACTCGCATGCGACGGGCGTCCTCGGCGCGACGGGCCGGGGGACGGCCGAGGAGCAGGGTGTCTTCGACCGGATCCCGGTGACGACGGGAACGCTCGGCAAGGCGATGGGCTCCGCGGCGGGCGGCTTCGTCACGGGACCGCAGGCGCTCGTCGACCTCCTGAGGCAGCGGAGCCGGACCTACCTGTTCTCGAACTCGCTGCCTCCGGCGGTCGCGGCCGGATCGCTCGAGGCGTTCCGGATGCTGCGTGAGGACCCCGCGCCGGTCGCGAAGCTCCGCGCCAACGCTTCTTTCTTCCGCGGCGCGATCGCGGACGCGGGTTTCCAGATCCCCCAAGGCACGCACCCGATCGTCCCGGTGATCGTCGGGGACACGGCGAAGGCCCTCGCGATGGGCAAGGCGCTCCTCGAAGAAGGGGTCTACGTCTCGGGGTTCGGGTTCCCGGTCGTCCCGCAGGGGCAGGCACGGCTGCGCTGCCAGGTCTCCGCGGCGCACCAGGAGAGCGATCTCGAGATCGCGATCGCGGCGTTCGTCAAGGTGGGACGGAAGTTCGGGGTCATCTAATCCGTCGCCTCCGCTCACTGCGGGACGTGCCGTTCGCGAAGCGAACGGCACCGCCGAACGGCTCGCCTGACGGCTCGACCGTTCGGCTCGTCCCTCCGTTCGCTACGGCTCCCGCAGCGTGAGGCTCCTCCCTCCTCCGTCGGGAGACTCCTCACGCTGCGAGCGGATGTTTCAGTTCGCTGAAGGCTGTTACAGCCAGGAGGAGACGTAAAGAACCCCCTCTCCCCCGGTGCGCTGGGGAGAGGGATTGGGGTGAGGGGGATCTTCTTTCCTCCCCAGGATGGCCGGGGCGAGCCGAGCGACCCCCTCAATTCCTGGAATCCTTATCGACGACTTGAGTGGCGGAGGAACCGCCCCCTCACCCTGACCCTCTCCCCCGGTGCGCGGGGGAGAGGGGAAAGCTGCCGCACCGCCCGTCCCTAACAGAAGCACCTCTGAGCGGTCGAGGCTAAGCCGAGCCGCCGCTCGAGTCTCTGACCAGCTCGACAAGCGGCACAACCTCAGAAGTGTCCCCGTCGGCCGACGGTCGCGTAGCGACCCAAAGGCCGACGTAGGATGACCCGATGACCCGATCGCCGACAAATGGCCGGATAGAAAAAGGCGCGTAAAGCGCCTTTTTCAAATCGTCCCCGGCCTGTAGGTTCGACCTTACGCTTCGAGCTTCCTCCGGGCGTTCTTCAGCAGGAGGAAGCAGAGGACGGCGAACGCGGCGCCTGCCAGGATGCCTCCGCTCACCAGGCCGTTCTTCAACTGGGGATAGAGCTTCGTGCCCAGGTCGAGTCGGTCCAGGATCGCCGGATTCGAGATGTGGAAGAAGAAATCGCCGGCGAACGCCACGAACGCGATCAAAACGCCTCCCAGGGAGCCTCCGGCGACGAGCCCCGTCGCGTAGAGCATCCCGGAGGAGAGCTCGGACTCTTCCTTCACCACGCCTTCCCGGCGGCGCCGCATGGCGTCGACGAAGTACTTCGCCATCCCGCCGATCCAGATCGGCGCCGTCGTCGAGACCGGCAGATAGGCGCCCACGGCCCACGACAGGGCGTGCGCGCCGGCGAGCTGCGCCATGAACGCGAGAAAGACGCCCACGAGGACCGGCGCCCACGGCAGGTTCTGCGCGAGGAGCCCCTTGATGATCGTCGCCATCAGAGTGGCCTGCGGCGCGGCGAGCTGCGTGCCGCCGATCCCGTGAAGCTCGTTCGCCCCCTTGTAGGTACGGTCGAGGATGAAGAGCGTGATCGCGATGAAGAACGAGGACGAGACGACTCCGATCAAGAAGCCGATCTGCTGCGACCGGGGGGTCGCCCCGACGATGTAACCCGTCTTCAGGTCCTGCGAGGTCGCGCCGGCGTTGGCCGCGGCGACGCAGACGATCGCCCCGACGCAGAGGGCCACGGCCTGGTACACGTCGCCTTTCCATCCGATGACGACGAAAACGACGCAGGTCATCATGAGCGTCGCGATCGTCATGCCGGAGATCGGATTCGACGAGGTGCCGATGATGCCCACGATGCGCGAGGAGACGGTGACGAAGAAGAAGCCGAAGACGACGATCATCAGGGACATCAGGAGCGACTGGGGGAAGGGCCCGTGCGGGAAGTTCGGAAGGACCGCCAGGACCAGCACGATGACGAGCGATCCTATGGCGACGAAGCCCATGCCGAGATCCTTGTCGGTGCGCTTGATCGACCCCGGCAGCGCGCGGCCCGCCCCGAAGCTCTTCACGGATTCCCGGAACGCCGAGACGATCGTCGGCAGCGTCTTGATGAGCGTCATCACGCCGGCGCAGGCGACCGCCCCCGCGCCGATGTAGCGGATGTAGGCGCGGTAGATCCAGTTCGCGTAGGAGTTGTCGGCCATCCACGCGTCGGAGAACCCGAGGTTGTGGAGGTCGGTCACGACGCGCGATTCGGGAACGAAGATCGCGATCAGCGGAATGAGCGCCATCCACGCGAGCAGGCCGCCCGAGAAGAGCTCGGACGCGATCCGCGGGCCGATGATGTATCCGAGGCCGAGGTACTCCGGCGTGACCGCGACGTCGAGGGTGGCGGCCGGGTAGGTCACAGACTCCTTCTTCGTGCGAAACCAGATCGGCGTCTCTTTCCAGAAACCGAGGACGCCGTAGAGGAACTTGTAGAGGAGCGAGACCCCGACGCCGGCGAAAACCGTGCGGGCGAGGTTCCCGCCGCGCTCGCCGGCGATGAGGACGTCGGCGCAGGCCATGCCCTCCGGGTACGGCAGCTTTCCGTGCTCCTTGACGATGAGGGCCCGCCGGAGCGGAATCATGAAGAGGACGCCGAGGGTGCCTCCGAAGATGGCGAGGATCGTGATCTGCAGATACTGGAAGTAGTTCTCGCCCCCGGACAGGAAGAGCAGGGCGGGGACCGTGAACACCGTGCCGGCGGCGACGGACTCGCCGGCCGAGCCGATCGTCTGAACGATGTTGTTTTCCAGGATCGTCGACTTGCCGATCTTCTTGAAGACGGCGATCGAGAGCACCGCGATGGGAACGGAGGCCGAGACCGTCAGACCCGCGCGCAGAGCCAGGTACACCGTGGCCGCGCCGAAGAGAATGCCGAAGAAGACGCCGAGCAGGATCGCCTTCGGCGTGAACTCGGGTATGGACTGGTCGGCGGGGACGTAGGGTCGGAACTCCGGACCGCTTTCCGAGTGGCTCGCCATGCAACCTCCGTCTAAGGTCGGTAGTTTTCTTGCGGGGGATTATAGGTGCGCCGCGCTCGAGGGCCGGAGCGCGCCGCCGGATGCGGGGCGTCGCGCCGCGAATGCTATGATTTTGCCCAATTTCGATGGGCTTTCTCGTCGTTCTCGCCGTCGCCCTGCTCGCCCGCTTCCCGCTCGCCGCCGCCCCGATCCCCGGCGCCGCGGGGACCGGAACAGTCTCGGGCCGGCTCGCGATCGTGAAAGGCGGCGCGAACTCCGACGCTTCGAACGCCGTCGTGTGGATCGAGGGCCTCCGGGCGGCGCCCTCCGGCGCGAAGCCCGTTCGCGTCGAGATGAAGAGCCAGGGCAAGAAGTTCGTTCCCCGCGTCGTGGCGGTGGGCCGCGCGTCCGAGGTCGAGTTTCCGAACGTCGACCCGATCTTCCACAACGTTTTCTCGGTCTCTCCCTCGAATCGCTTCGACCTGGGCCTCTACCGGAGCGGTGGGTCGAAGGAGAAACGGTTCGGCGAGCCGGGGCTCGTCCGCGTCTACTGCAACATCCACCCGCAGATGGTGGGCTTCGTCATGGTGGTCGACTCGGACTTCTCCGCGGTGACGGGCGCCGATGGCGCCTTCCGCTTCGAAGGCGTGCCGGCCGGAAGCTGGACCGTCCACGCCTGGCACGAAGAGGGCGGAGAGGCGCAGGCGCCGGTCTCCGTGCGAAACCGCTCGGACAGTCCCGTCGCGATGCGCCTCGACGCGACGCCGTACCGGCCCGGGGCGCACAAGAACAAGTACGGCAAGGACTACCCTCCCCAGACGGGCGCGGACGACGAGCGCTACTAGCAGGATGACCGGGAACGACGCGGGCGAAACGGCGCGGACGGGGACGGACATCCCCATCCGGGGATTGAAGCTTCCCCCTCCCCGGCCTCCCCGGTTCTCCCTGACGCTCAAGATTTTTCTCGCCGCCGCGCTCCTGATCCTGATGTCGGTCGGCGGGGCCATCGCGATCTCCGCCTTCCGAGCCCGGGAGATCGCGGACGCCAAAATCGACGAGGACCTGAAGAAGGCGGGGCCGGCCTGGGAATCATTCCAGCAGAACCGTTACGCCGGCTTACAGCGCGCGCTCGCGGTGGTCGTGAACAACGCGGGAATCATCTCGATGATGACGAGCGACGTGGACCCCGCGACGGCCTTCGACACGTTGAAGAACGAGCAGGCGTCCGGCACGCGCGCCGACTTTCTCGTCGCCGTCAACCCCCGCGGCCAGGCGTTCCTGCGGACGGACAAGCCGCTCCCCTATTCGGCCGATCTCTCCCGCGTTCCGACGATCTCCGGAGCCCTCGAGGGCGAGAAGACGTCGGGGATCTGGCTCTCCGGCGGCCGGCTCTACAACGTCGTCGCCTCGCCCGTCCTCGAGGGCGGGACGCGCATCGTCGGCGTGATCGCCGCCGCCTTCCAGATCAACGACGAGGTCGCGATCGCGTTCAAGTCCCTCATGAACGCCGAGGTCGTGTTCCTGGCCGACGAGGCGAAGCCGGCCGAGCCGGCGCACCCGATCCTCGCGGCGTCCACGCTGCAGGATCGAAGCGCGGGCGTCCTCGACGCGATCCGCCGGCGTCCGGACGTCGCCGCCGCCGTCCTGCGGCAGGGCCGCACGATCGGCCCCCTGCCGCTGGAGGTGTCGGGCGAGACCTACCTCGCCTACATCCTTCCGATTCGCTCGTCGACCGACGCGCTCGTCGGGTCCGCCGTCGCCCTGCGCAGCCGGGAGCGGGAACTCGCTCCGTTCCGCACGATCCAGAACACACAGGTTCTCGTGGGGCTCGTTGCGCTCGCCGTCGCCTCTCTCGTCTCCTTCTTCCTCGCGCGGCGGATCACGTTGCCCCTCGCGCGGCTTCTCCGCGCCACCGAGGAGGTCCGTGTCGGGAATCTCGAGACGCCCGACCTCCCGATCGAATCCAAGGACGAGATCGGGATCCTGGCGCGGTCCTTCCGGGCGATGCTCGAGGAGCTCAAGGAGAAGGAGGCGCTCGAGAAATACCTCGGAGCGCTGACCATGAACCTCGGCGACGACGCCGCGACCGTCATGGCCAATCCCCTGGTCCGCACGTCGAGCGGGCTGACGCTCGGCGCGCCGACCCTGAGCGGCTCCCCGGGCCGCAGCGCCGAGCCGCAGGTGGGCGCGCTCTTCGCCGGCCGCTACGAGATCCAGTCCATTCTGGGCAAGGGCGGCATGGGGATCGTCTACAAGGCCCTGGACCGGGACCTCGAGGACATGGTCGCCATCAAGACCCTGCGGGGCGAGGCCCTCTCCGCGGATCCCTCGCTGCTCGACCGGTTCAAGCAGGAGATCCGGCTCGCCCGCAAGATCACCCACCCCAACATCCTCCGCACGCACGATCTCGGCGAGACGGGCGGCCTGCGGTACCTGTCGATGGAGTTCGTGAAGGGGATCACGCTGAAGCACCTCGTCGAGCAGGATCAGCTGCTCCCGACGCCGGTCGCCCTCCGCATCGCCAAGCAGATGTGCGCGGGCCTCGCGGCGGCGCACGAGGTCGGAGTGATCCACCGCGACATCAAGCCCCAAAACATCATCATCGAGCCCACCGGCGGCTTGAAGATCATGGACTTCGGGATCGCCCGCCTGACGCAGGATCGAGGCATGACCGCCACCGGCACCGTCGTGGGCACACCGGACTACATGTCGCCCGAGCAGGCGCGCGGGATCGCCCTGGACTTCCGCTCCGACATCTACTCGATGGGCGTCGTGCTGTACGAGATCTTCACGGGGACCCTCCCGTTCGAGGGTGACACCCCGATCGCCGTGGTTCTGAAGCACGTCCAGGAGAAGCCGCCGGCGCCGCAGTCGAAGAACCCCCGGATCGACCCCCGGATCTCCGCGATCATCCTGCGGTGCATGGAGAAGGATCCCAACAACCGCTTCCAGAGCGTCAACGATCTCTACGAGGCGCTGACGCAGGTCACCGCCGCGGCGGCGTGA
>JBDTOO010000121.1:0-6907 GCA_039933215.1 Acidobacteriota bacterium | reverse complement strand
TCCGACCGGTCGACCAGGAAGTCGAGCATCCCGTGCTCGAGCAGAAATTCGGAGCGCTGAAACCCTTCCGGGAGCGTCTGACGGATCGTCTGTTCGATGACCCGCGGCCCGGCGAATCCGATGAGAGCGTTTGGCTCCGCGACGTTCAAGTCTCCGAGCATCGCGTACGACGCCGTGACCCCTCCCGTCGTCGGGTCGGTCATGATCGAGACGTACGGGATCCCGGCGTCCGAGAGCCGCGCGAGCGCCCCCGCGATCTTCGCCATCTGCATGAGAGAGAGGATCCCCTCCTGCATCCGCGCGCCGCCCGACGTGGAGACCACGAGGAGGGGCTTGCGTTCCGCAAGCGCGCGCTCCGCGGCGCGGGTGACCTTCTCGCCCACGACGGAGCCCATCGACCCGCCCAGGAAGAAGAACTCCATCGCGCCGATGATGACCGGGATTCCGCCCATGGTGCCCGACCCGATCACGATCGCGTCGGAGGTGCCGACGCTCTCCTCGTATTGCTTCAGCCGGTCGCGGTACCGCTTGGTATCGCGGAACTTCAGCGGGTCCTGCGACCGCAGGTTGCCTTCGAGCTCGACGTACTCCTCTTGGTCGAACAGCATCCGGAGCCGTTCCGGCGCGGACAGGCGGAAGTGGTAGCCGCACTTCGGGCAGATCTTGAAGTTCCGGGCGAGCTCCTTGTTGTAGAGGATCTCCCGGCAGCTGTCGCACTTGACCCACAGCCCCTCGGGGACTTTGCTCGGGCGCCCGTCGCGAGGCTCCTTGGGCGGCTTTTCCTTCTTGAACCACATGGGGAAGGCCGATCCTACCCCGCGGGGCGGCCGTCCTCGGGGGTGGTCCTGCCGATCCAGACGACCCGCCGGCGCCCGCCCGCATCCCGGTCCACCCGGGCTTCCACGCCGAAAAGATCGCGGAGCGCCGTGGGGGTCAGGGTTTCGCCCGGGGGGCCGGACGCGAACGCGCGGCCCTCCCGGAGGAGCAGCACCCGGTCCGCGATCGAGAGCGCGAGGTCGACTTCGTGCGTGACGAGCAGCACGGTCGTCTGGCGCGCACGGTGCTCGCGCACCAGGACGTCGAGAAAATCAATCCGGTGTCGCGGGTCGAGACCCGACGTGGGTTCGTCGAGGAGCCAGACCTCCGCCTCCTGGGCGAGCGCGCGCGCCAGGAACACGCGCCGCCGCTCTCCCCCGGACAGCGCGGAGGCGTCGCGGTCGGCGAGGCCGGCTACGTCGCACGCGCGCATTGCCTCTATGGCGCGTTGCCGATCCTCCGCGGAATCCGCCGAGAACCCGCGGCCGTGGGGCGCCCGGCCCTGCAGCACGAGGTCCAGACTCCGGATCGGAAAGACGAGGTCGGCGCTCTGCGCGACGTACGCGATACGTCGGGCGGTGACGCGCCGCTGGATCATGGCGAGAGGTTGACCGTCGAACAGGACGTCGCCCGCCGACGGCGCGAGGATGCGCGCGATCACCTTCAACAGCGTGGATTTTCCGGACCCGTTCTCGCCGAGGATGGCCACGATCTCCCCGGAGAAGAACCGCGCGTCGAGGCCCCGCAGAGCCTGGTTCGGTCCGTAGGCTGCGCACAGTCCCCGCGCCTCGAGCAGAATCGGAAGCACCGGCTCCGCAGAAGCCGTCATGGAGTTCGCAGGAGCAGGTACACGAAGACCGGCGCGCCAATCGCCGCGGTGACGGCTCCGATCGGGAGCTCGGACGGGGCGGCGACGGCTCGCGAGACCGCGTCGGCGGCGACCAGGAGAGCCGCACCGGCGATCGCCGACAGCGGCAGAAGTGTCCGCTGGTCGTTGCCCACGATCGCGCGCGCCGCGTGCGGCACGAGAAGGCCGACGAAGCCGATCACTCCCGCGAACGCGACCGCCGCGCCGGTCAGAAGCGACGACGCGAGGAACACGACCGCCTTGGAACGCTCGGTGTTGACGCCGAGCGCGGCCGCGTTCTCCTCTCCGACCGAAAAGAGGTTCAGGCGAGACGCCGAGCCGAGGAGCGCCGCGGCCCCGATCGCCGCGTAAGGCAGCAGCGCGAGCGGCTTCTGCGGCGACGCGTCGGCGAGGCTTCCCATCATCCAGAACAGCATCGTCCTCGCCGTCTCGGAGGACGCCAGGGAGAACACCCCGAGGAGGATCGCGGAAAAGAACGCATTCGCGATCAGGCCTCCGAGCAGGAGTCGCTGGAGGTCGAGGCGGCCGCCCCTTCGCGCGAGCGCCGCCACTCCGATCGAGGAGACCACCGCGCCCGCGAAAGCCGCCCCCGGCGAAAGGAGGGGCGATACGCCGAGCAGGCTCGCGAGCGCGGCCCCCGTCGCCGCTCCCCCCGACGTCCCGAGCAGAAACGGATCGGCGAGCGGATTCTTCAGGAGCGCCTGGAGCGCGGCGCCGGCGAGCGCGAGGCACGCGCCGACGAGCGCCGCCAGGGCAACGCGCGGAACGCGGATCGAGGCGACCAGGCGGGCGGTCTCCCCCTCGGGCCCCGCTCCGGACCACACGGCGGCGGGAGAGAGACGAACCCCTCCGACCGACACCCCGAGGAGGAGGCAGCCGGCGAGGAGGGCTCCGGCCGCGAGCCAGAGCCCGGGGCCGCGCGCCCGCGCCTTCAAGGGGAAAGCTCCCGGGCGAGCTGCTCGAGCGCGTCGAAGACCCGCGGTCCGGGCCGCGTCAGCGCGGACTCGTCCACGCGGATCACGCGCGCGGCTGCGATCGAGCCGCGCGAGAGCGCCCCCGCCGCAAATGCGCGCTCGAAAACGGGACGATTCACCGGCGAGTCGGGAATCACGGCCACCTCGATCGGGGCGGTCGCCAGCCACTCGGCGGACACCACCGGCCATCCCCGGCGGCTCGAGAGCAGGTTCTGCGCGCCGGCTTCGGTCAGCACGTCGTCCAGAAAGGTGCCGCCGCCGGCGGCCGACGGCGGATCGGGCCAGACGAGGAGCACGGCGCGCGGACGCGGCCGCGATGCGACGGACCGCCGCACAGCCTCGCGCCGCTCCTCGAGCGCACGCATGAGCCGCCGGCCCTCCGCCTCTCTCCCGAGGCGCCGGCCGACGAGCTCGATTCCGGCGAGCACCTCATCCAGAGAGCCTCCCGGGACGACCAGCACGGGAAGCCCCGACGCCTCGAGCGCGGAAACGGCGCCCTTCCGGTTTCCTCCCTCGGCTGTCGCGAGGACGAGGTCGGGAGTGAGTGAAGCGACCCGCTCCGCGCTCACTTCGAGTCCGCCGACGCGCGGGATGGAACGCGCGGCATCAGGATAGTCGGAGAACTCCGAGACGCCGACCAGGGAAGAGCCCGCACCGAGCGCGAACACGATCTCGGTCAGGTTCGGCGCGAGCGCGACGACGCGCTTCGCGGGGCCGGGCGTCGGCGGTCGCACCGAGGGAGAAGATCCGCTTCTGCCGCAGCGGACAGTTGAAAGCCCGAGCGCCGCGACGGCGGCGACTGAAAGCCCGAGCGCCGCGACGGCGGCGACGCGCAGTGCGCGGTTCGCGACGCCGAACGATCCGGCCGCCAGAGCCATGCAGGCATCCTCCCGCGCGGGAGGGTCTTAGCCCTGGGCTTCGGCTTCTTCGAGATCGTTCGGGATGCCGAGGCGCATGCAGGAGGCGTCGTACATCTGTCGCGCCGCCTTCTGAGCGTTCTGCAGCTCCGCCAGCCGGTCCTTGACCTTGGCGAGCTCTTCCTGGATGAGGCCCTCCAGATCGTTGATCTCCCGCTTGGTGACGGAGAGGGTGTTTTCGTAGAACTTCTTCTGATCCGGAGAAAGACTCATGCTCCGTTGACCTCCTCAAGTCGCGCGGCCTTGACCCGGGACGCTTTCCGTCCGGAAAAACCGGTCCGAACAGAATGACACATCCGGTTTGAAAATTCTTCGTCGCCCGTCCACCCCCTCATGCCGTCATGGCCTGACGTCGACGACGACCGTCCGCCACATCCGGACCGGGACTCCGGTCTTGGTCGCCGGCTTGAACTTCGAGGCGCGGACCGCTTCGAGGACGGCCTCGTTCACTCCCGACCGCGACGGGAGTCCCTGCTGGATCCTCGCTTCCGCCACCACGCCGTCTTCGGAGACGAGCACGAGCACGATGACCTTCCCGCTCAGACGCTGCTGCCGCGCGATCGCGGGGTAGGTGACCCGCGGCGTCGACACCAACACGGGCTCGATGACGCCGGCACCCGGCCCGACGAGATCCCCGCGCGTGACCTCGTCTCTCGCCTCCGGGCGCGCGGGAGCGGGCCGGGGAGGGGGCGCCGGAACCGGGGTGGCCTCCGGGACGGTCTCCCGGGCCGTCGGTTCAGGGCGCGCCGGCTCGGGCGTCGCCTCCCGAACGGTCGCGAGGGGAGGGACGACGACCACCGGTTCTTCGACTTTCTTCGAGACGGCTGCGGCCGTCGGGGGCGCCTCCTTCGGCGGCTTCCCGGCTTCGAGCGCCTTCTGCAGCTCCTTGCGGCGACTCGCGAGCTGTTTCTGGACCTCCTCCTCGATCGCCTTCGGGTCCACTCCGCTCGCCGGAACCACCGCGGCGGCCGTGGGGGCGGCGGTCGGAAGCGGCGCCGCGGGAACGGCGGTCGGCGCCGCGCGGACGGGCGCCACGGCGGAAGGGCGGCGCGTGTACCAGACGCCGAGGACGGTCAGCAGCAGAAGCGCGGCCGCGATCATCGCGTAGAGCGGCATCCGGCTCTTTCGCTCGGCCTCCAGCTTCTTAGGCGAGAACGACCCGAAGACGCCGGAGTTCGTCGGTTCCTTCCGGCCCGAGGGGCCGGGCGCCGGAGGAGGCGCGAGCGTCTCCGGCGGAACGACGAGGCGCGGCGTCGAGCCCGTGCGGCGGACCATCGGGGCGCCCTTTGATTTCCGCCGCGGCGCAGGCTCGGGGACGACGCCTCCGCGGGAGGCCTCGCGGTCCAGCGTCTCCTGCCGCGCGGACTCCTCGGCCTGCAGCCGGTGGAGGTAAATGGCGAGGTCCGCACTCCCGGGCGCCGGGGTGTAGGAGTAGAGAACGCCTTCGAGGTCTCGGAGCATGTCGGACGCGATGCCGTACCGCTCTTCTGGCTCGCGCGCGAGCGCCTTCGCGACGATCGCGTCGAGCCCCTTCGGGACCTCGGGGTTCAGGGTCGAGGGAACGACGAGGTTCGCGGCGCGGACCTTTTCGAGCACGGAGAGGTCGGTGTCTCCGCGAAAGAGCTTTTCCTCGGTGAGCATCTCGAAGAGCACGCACCCGAGCGAGAAGATGTCGCTGCGCCGGTCGATCGGCCGGCCCCACGCCTGCTCGGGCGACATGTACTGCACCTTGCCCTTGAGCGCGCCCGACTCCGTCTGCGACGCCTTCGACGCCGCCTTGGCGATGCCGAAATCACAGAGCTTGATGTCGCCTTCGTACGAGATGAGTATGTTCGGAGGAGAGACGTCGCGGTGCACGACGTTCAACTCGCGCCCTTCGCCGTCTCGTCGCCGGTGCGCGTAGTCGAGAGCCGCCGCGATCTTCGACGCGATGTACACGGCGAGAGGCACGGGGAGCGGCGTGCCGAATTCCCGCGCGGACTGGAGCAGGGAGCGGAGATCGCGTCCGTCGACGTACTCCATCGCGATGAAGTAGCCGCCCGCCTCGATCTTTCCCAGGTCGAAGATGTGAACGATGTTGGGGTGGTTCAGCTGGGCCGCGAGCTTCGCCTCGTCGGCGAACATCGTGATGAACTCGTCATTGTCCGCGAGGTGCGGAAGGATTTTCTTGATCGCGAGGATCTTCTGAAACCCCTCGACGCCCGAGAGCCTGGCCTTGGAGAGCTCCGCCATGCCGCCCGCCGCAATCCGCTCGATGATCTCGTACTGACCGAACTGGTCCGGTCCCGAAGAGCTGACGGAAAGCGCCGGTGACGCGCGGGTCGCCGGCGGCGGAGGGGGAGGCCCCCCCGGAGGCGGCGCCGACGGGAAAGACTCATCGGCGATTGACGGGGTCGGGGGCGGCGTCTCCATCCGAATCCCGAACTCTGGCGTCACGTCGGCCACGGGCCTCGGCCGCGGCGGGACCTTCAGCCCCGACAGGGTGTCGGAGATCATGCGGTCGATGTCGGCATCCGTCGAGAACCGCGGACCCGGAGAGGGAGCGGCGGAAGACGAAGGGATCGGGAGCGGAGGCGGTGGCGAAGGAGGACGCCGCGTCGAGGCCCGGTCGACCATCCCGGAGAGCGTCTCGCGCAGGCGTTTTTCGATCTGCTGCTCCGCGGTGAGAGCGAGAGGGGTCCCCCGGGGAGGCGTCACCTCGAGAGGCGAGCGATCGCTCGCCATGTCCTGGAGCACGTCGGAAAAGATGTCGTCGGACGTCAGGGTGGGCTGCGCCGCCACCATCTGGGCGGTCGGGATCCGCATCGTGCGCGCTTCCGCCGTATCGAGCGCCGCGCGGACCGCGCCCAGAAAGCCCTCGTCGGTAAACGGCCGCACGACGATGTCGAACGCGCCCACCCGCTGGGCGTCGGCCTTCGGATTCGATCCGTTGTACCCCGAGACGACGAGAAGGATCGGAGGGGCGGTTGCGCCGCCCTTGCGCCGGATCTCCCGGATCACTTCCGCGCTCGGCAGCCGCGGCAGCATCCCCGAGAGGACGACCAGGTCGAACGCCGACCCGCCGGCCAGGGTCAGGCCCTCTTCCCCGTCGGTCGCGACCGTCAGCGTGTAGTCCGGGGAGGGAAGAAGGGTGCGCACGCGCTCCACCGAGCGCGGCTCGTAGTCGATCAGGAGGATCTTCTTTGGCATCCGGTGAGTTTTTTCGGAGAAGTTCGCAGGAATTGTAACAGGCAACGTCGCCTTCGCTCACTGCGGGAGCTGCCTTCGCCGTGCGCGGCGAAGGCACCGGCCGGCGGCTCGGCCGGATGCGGCCTCGACCGCCGGCCTGCTCC
>JBDTOO010000120.1:0-7019 GCA_039933215.1 Acidobacteriota bacterium | reverse complement strand
GTCCAGAATGCGCATCCTGAGCTCCCAAGCGACGACGGATCCGAAGACCGGACTGCTGCGCGCCGTCTCGCGCTGGGGAATCGTTGCGCTCGCCCTCAACGACGTCATCGGCAGTGGCGTCTACCTCTCGAACCCCAAGGAGGCGGCGGAGCTCCTCGGGGCCGCGAGCGTCTGGGCGATCCTGGCGGCGGGTGTCGCCGTCCTCCTCCTCGTCCTGTGCTTCGCCGAGGCGGGAAGCCTCTTCGACACGGCCGGCAGCGGCTACGTCTACACGCGCGCCGCGTTCGGGGACTTCGTGGGATTCGAGGTCGGCTGGATGACGTGGGTGGCGCGCATCACGTCGGTCGCCGGGCTCTCCGTCGGGTTCGCCCGCGTGGTGTCCTTTCTCTGGGATGGCGCGAAGAGCGGCCCCGGCAAGACCCTGATGATCGTGCTGCCCGTTCTCGTCCTCGCTCTGATCAACGTCGTCGGCATCCGGTCGGGCGCGCGCGCAGCGGTGATCCTGACGTGGGGAAAGATTCTTCCGCTCGTCCTGCTCGTCACCGTCGGCATCTTCTATGTGTCCTGGGGCCGCCTTTTCCCGGTTCCGATCCCGGACGCGAAGAGCCTCGGAGGAGCGGCCCTCGTCGTGCTGTTCGCGTATTCGGGGTTCGAGAACACCGCCGCCCCCGCGGGCGAGTTCAAGAACCCCCGGCGCGACGTCCCCTTCGCGCTCATCACCCAGATCGGAATCGTCACCGCCATCTACACGCTGGTCCAGCTCGTGGCAATCGGCCTGCTGCCGAACCTCGGCGCGTCGGAGACGCCGCTGGCGGACGCGGCGCGCAACATCCTCGGTCCGGCGGGAGGGCTCATCCTGACCATCGGGGCCGCGCTCTCCGTCCTCGGGACGAACAACAACACGATTTTGGCGGGACCGCGATACCTCTACGCCCTCGCGCAGACGGGCCGGCTTCCCCGCGTGCTCGCCAGCGTGCATCCGCGCTTCCACACGCCCTGGATTGCGATCATCACGCAGACGGCGATCGCGCTGCCCCTCGCGCTGACGGGAACCTTCCGGCAGCTCGTCGAGCTCTCGGTCATCGCGCGGCTCGCGACCTATATCGGGACGGCCGCGGCCGTGCCGGTCCTGAGGCGGAAGATGCCGACGACGGCGCGCAGCTTCCGCCTCCCGGGCGGGCCCCTGATTCCGATCCTCGCCCTTCTCATGTGCTTCGGCTTTCTCTCGCAGGCCACGCGCAACCAGCTCCTCGCGGGCGCGGTCGCCCTGGCGGTCGGAGCCTTGATCTACTTCGCGCGCCGCGGCGCCGCCGCGGTTTCCCCCGACGTTTGAGTTCCCCTTCGACCGCGACAGGAGGCCTCGTGCTCCGAAAATCCGCCCTCGCCCTCTCCCTGCTGCTCGGGGCGACGATCGCGCGCTCCCAGACGCCGCCTTCCGCCCCCGCGTCGCCGCCCGCGGCGCCGAAGATCGTCGTCCTGCGCGCGACGCGCCTCTTTGACGGACGGTCGGACCGGATGATCGCCGACGCGGTCGTCGTCATCGAGGGATCGAAAATCCGCGACGCGGGCCCGGGGCTCGCCGTTCCCGCGGGAGCGACGGTCATCGACCTCGGAGACGCGACGATCCTTCCGGGCTTCATCGACGCCCACACGCACCTGACGGGGGAGGCATCGGACAACTGGCTCTCCGACTTCTACACCAATCTCCGGCGGAGCGTTCCCGAGCAGACCCTTCTCGCGGCGACGTACGCGGCCAGGACCCTCGCGTCGGGTTTCACGACGGTCCGCAACGTCGGCGCGGAGAAGGACGAGGACGTCGGCCTCAGAAACGCGATTCGGAACGGCTGGACCGAAGGGCCCCGGATGCTCGTCTCCCGTTACGCGCTCGGCGCCACGGGCGGACATTGCGACAGCACCGGTTTCCCTCCCGAGACATTCGGTGCCGAGGGTGCCTTGAACGAGGGGATCCTGCACGGCGCGGACGAAGCGCGGGAGGCCGTTCGCCGCCAGATCAAGTACGGCGCCGACGTCATCAAGGTCTGCGCTTCGGGCGGCGTGCTGTCCCTCGGCGACGACGTCGGCGCGCCGCAGCTGACGGACGCCGAGCTGTCCGCGCTGGTCGACGAGGCGCACCGACTCGGCCGGAAGACGGCGGCGCACGCACACGGCGATCTCGCCGCTCGCGCCGCGGTCCAGGCCGGCATCGATTCGATCGAGCACGGATCGTTTTTGACCGACGAGACCCTCCGGCTCATGAAGGCAAAGGGGACGTTCCTCGTCCCGACGCTGCTCGCGGGCGAATGGATTGGAGGGAAGGCGGACAAGCTTCCTCCCGAGATCGCCGTCAAGGGGCGGGCCGCGCTGGCGGCGCGGTCCGAGACGTTCCGGCGCGCCTTACGCAACGGCGTGAGGATCGCATTCGGGACCGACGCGGGGGTCTCGCCGCACGGCATGTCCGCCCGCGAGTTCGGGTTGATGGTCGACCTCGGCATGACCCCCGCGGCCGCCCTCCGCACCACGGCGTCGGCGGCCGACCTGCTCGGCCTGGGCGCCCTCATCGGCACGATCGAGAAGGGAAAAGAAGCGGACATCGTCGCGGTGCCCGGAGACCCGCTCCGGGACATCCGGTCGACCGAGCGCGTCCTCTTCGTGATGAAGGGCGGCAAGGTCTCCCGCCAGCCTCCGACGTCCAGGCCGCCCGCCCCCTGACCCGGGGCGGGAGGAGGGAGGCCGCCGCGCTGGCCTCGATCTTGCGATCGGAGGGCCCGTGACCCCTCCGGACGCCTCCAAGTTGCCCTGCCGAGCGGGGAATCGCCCGACCTGGGCAGATGTTGAGCGAGGTTCGTACAGATTCTCTCCAATTCTGCCGGGGGATTGGTCATAATGCGCTCGGTCATGTTTTTCTCCTCCCGGTACGGGTGGGGAGTGATGAACGCCGGGCTCCCCCCGGCGTTTCTCTCTCTTCTCTCCATTCTCGAGCGCGGTCGCTCGGCCGGTTCCCGGCCGGGTTCCCGCTTGCGCGTCCGGATCCCCTGACCGTGTCCAACGGCCTTCCGTTTTCCCGACGTTTCGCCCGCCGGTTCGCGGTCGCGCTCGCCGCCGCTGGCCTGATCGCGTTCTCCGGCCGGCTCCTCGCGCAGAGTCCCGCCGAGGCGGCGGTCCAGGTCAGCGCGGCCGTGCAGAAAACCCCCACCCCGAAGATCACGCTGTCCTGGCCTCCGGACGGCACCGTGAGCCAGTTCGACGTCTACCGGAAGAGCATTTCCGCCACCGCGTGGGGCGCCCCGGTCGTCTCCCTCCCCGGTTCGGCGACCACGTGGGACGACAACGCCGTCGCTGTCGGAGTTCTCTACGAGTACAGGGTGTCGGCGCAGAAGTCGATCGTGGGGGAGGGGTACGTCGTCTCCGGCATCGAAGTCCCGCTCGTCGAGTCGCGGGGGAAAGTCGTGTTGATCGTCGACGCGACCTACGCCTCGGCGCTCGCGACCGAGCTCGCGCTCCTCCAGGAGGACCTGATCGGGGATGGCTGGACCGTGATTCGGCATGATGTGTCCCGCTCGGAGACCGTGCCGAACGTCAAGGCGCTCATCCTCGCGGACTACGCGGCCGATCCGTCCCACGTTCAGGCCGTGTTCCTCTTCGGTCACGTACCCGTCCCCTATTCCGGCGCCTATGCGCCGGACGATCACTTCACGGAACACTTCGGAGCGTGGCCCGCGGACCTCTTCTATGGCGACATGGACGGCGTCTGGACGGACACCCAGGATTTCGACACGACGAACCCGGGCAGACAGCACAACGTCGCCGGCGACGGAAAATACGACCAGAGCGACATCCCATCCGATGTGGAGCTCGAAGTCGGCCGCGTCGATCTCTCCGATCTGCCCGTGCTCGCTCCCAAGACGGAGCTCGACCTCCTCCGCCAGTACCTGAACAAGGACCACGCCTTCCGGCACGGGATCACGCGGGCCCAGGGCCGCGGACTCGTCGACGACAACTTCGGCTATTACGTGGGCGAGATGTTCGCGTCGAGCGCGTACCGGAACTTCTCCGCGTTCTTCGGCGCTTCGAACGTTTTCGATCTCGACTGGTTTACGACCCTTCCGACCCAGAGCTATCTGTGGGCGTACGGCTCGGGAGGTTCGGCCAATGGCCGCTACACGTCCGCTCAGGGCGTAGGCTCGACCGCGGACTTTGGCGCGCAGGATCCAAAGGCCGTGTTCACGATGCTCTTCGGGAGCTGGTTCGGCGACTGGGACACGACCGACAATTTCATGCGCGCACCGCTCGCAGGAACGACGTATGGCCTCACGGATGCGTGGGCGGGCCGGCCCGCCTGGTATTTCCAGCACATGGGGATGGGGGAGACGGTCGGGTACGGCACGCGTCTGTCGCAGAACAACGACGGTCTCTACTGGAACGATCCCGACCTCTCCTTCGCGCGGCAGATCCACATCGCGTTGATGGGCGACCCGACGCTGCGCATGCACGTCATCGCGCCCGTGTCGGGCCTGAGCGCCGCGCCGTCGGGCCACTCGCTCGCGCTCTCATGGACCGCGTCGCCGGATGCCGTCCTCGGTTACCACGTGTATCGGGCGGCGAGCCCGGCCGGGCCCTTCGCGCGCGTCAACGGCGCGCTCGTCACGGGCACCACGTACACGGACGACGCCGTCGCGGGCGGCCCCGCCGGGGCCTACACGTGGGCCGTTCGCGCGGTGCGGCTCGAAACGGGAAGCGGAACCTACTTCAACGCCAGCCAGGCACGGTTCGTCTCCGCGACGGCCGGCACGCCTTCGGGCACGACGACCTCGCTCGCTTCGTCCTCCAACCCCTCTCCCCTCGGGCAGAGCGTCACGTTCACGGCGACCGTGAGCTCCACGGCCGGCGGACCGTACACGGGCAACGTGACTTTCCGGGATGGCGCGTCCGTTCTGGGAACGGGCGCGGTTTCCGCGGGTGGGCAGGCGTCTCTGGCGACGTCGGCTCTCACCGTGGGTTCCCACGCGATCACCGCCGCTTATGGTGGAGACGCGCGGCTCGACCCCAGCACCTCGTCGCCGTTCGCGCAGTCCGTCAAGATTGCCACGACGACGGCGCTGCGATCGAGCGCGAACCCCTCCCCGAACGGCCAGCCGGTCACCTTCACGGCGTCCGTGACCGGCCCCGCGGGCCCCGCGCCGACGGGTACCGTCACGTTCTCGGATGGAGTCGCTCTGCTCGGAACGGCCGCGCTCGACGCGTCGGGCAACGCGTCGTTGACGATCTCGAAGCTCGCCACGGGCGGACACACGATCCAGGCGAGCTACAGCGGCGATGCCAACCGTTTTCCGAGCTCGGCGCCGCCTCTCGCACAGACGATCTCGTCGGGATCCTCCACCTCGCTCAATTCCTCCCCGAACCCCTCGCGTCTCGCCCAGCCGGTGACGTTCACCGCGGTCGTGTCGTCCTCGAGCGGCTCGCCGACGGGGACCGTGCGGTTCCTCGAGGGAGCCCAGGTTCTCGCGACGGCTTCCATCGGCCCCGGAGGGCAGGCGTCCACGACCCTCTCCGGGCTCGCGATCGGTGGCCATTCCGTGACCGCGAGCTACGGGGGAGACGCGACGTTTCCGCCGAGCAACTCGAGCCCGCTCGTCCAGGTCGTCCAGGACTCGGCGGCGATCTCGCTCTCGACGTCGGCCGAGCCCTCGTTCCCCGGTCAGGCGGTGACGTTCGCCGCCCGCGTCTCGCCGGGTCATCCTCCGGGAGCCACGCCGACGGGGACGGTCTCGTTCTTCGACGGAGCGGCGTCGCTCGGCGCGGGTTCCCTCGTCTCCGGACGGGCGACGCTGTCGACGTCCACACTCGCCGTCGGGCTCCACCGCGTCACCGCGGTGTACTCGGGCGACGCCGCCTTTTCCACGGCCACGTCGTCCGCGCGTTCGCAGATCGTCACCCCTTCGGCTAATCACACCGACTTCGACGGCGACGGGAAGAGCGACCTCCTCTGGCGCAACGGCTCGAGCGGCGGAACCGCCATCTGGCTGATGAACGGCACGACGCCCGTCACCGTCGTCTCCCTTCCCTCGAACATCGGTCCCGACTGGGTCATCGAGGCGGCGGCGGACTTCAACGGCGACGGGAAAGTGGATCTCGTCTGGCGCAATCTCGCGAACGGCCTGAACGGAATCTGGCTGATGAACCGCACGACGGTCGCGTCCGTGCAGACTTTGAACGCTCAGCCCGACACCCGTTGGCGGATCGTCGCGGCAGGGGACTTGAACGCGGACGGGAAGCCCGACCTGCTGTGGCGCAACACCGTGACCGGCGACAACGTGATCTGGTACATGAACGGGCTGACGCCCGTCTCGGTCGCCTCCATCCCGGCCGTCGCCGACACGTCCTGGGAGATCGCCGGGCTCGGCGACTTCGATGGAGACGGCTTGAACGACATCGTCTGGCGCAATCGGGTCACCGGTCTGGACGGCATCTGGGTGATGAACGGGACGGCGGCAACGGCCGTCCTGTCGTTCGCGACCGTTGCGGGGTCCGACTGGCGGATCGTCGCGGTCGGCGACTACAACCAGGACGGCAAGCCGGACCTCGTCTGGCGCAACACCCTCAATGGTTTGAATGGGATCTGGCTCATGGACGGGACGGCCGCGACCGCGGTGGTGGGAATTCCGGTGGTTTCCGACAGCGCGTGGGCCCTGGCGGGGCCCAAGTAATCCGGCGACCCCCGGCCGTCGTACTTGGTACGGGAGAAGACAGTCGCCCCAAGGATTCCAAAGATAGACTGACGGGTCTTTTACGGCGTCCGAGAGCGCCGGGACGGCGAGATACGGAGCGTTCCCTCGGAAGGGCGGCTCCGCCAGGCGGCGGAATCTGAAGAGAATCGGGAGATTTTCGAATGCGATCGTCGTCCCCTCGGTCCGGAACATGGCTCTTCGTGCTGCTCCTCCTCGGGGCGGCGGAGGCGTCGTATGGCCAGGTGGGGGTGCTGACGCAGCACAACGACGTGTCTCGGACGGGAGCGAATCTGT
>JBDTOO010000119.1:0-7039 GCA_039933215.1 Acidobacteriota bacterium | reverse complement strand
GTTCCGGACAACCCAGGCCGGACTTCCGAGCCTCATATCGGGGATCACGTGCACAGGTCCTACCTCGCCGTCGAAAAAGGCGAGCTGCGTCAAGTCTCCGAACATGGAGATCCCTTGTGGACGAATCGCGGCCGCTTGCGTCAGGTTCCAGAAATCGAGCAGACGGAGCCGACTGAACCGGACCACGACACTCGGATCTCGTCAGCCGGGTTCTCGCTCGTGTCTTGTCGAAACTCCGACTGCTCTTGGGCGATCTCTGCCGCCCGTTCGATGGCCAGCCCCGCTGGCGTGACTCAATCGGCGACCATCGGGCGATACAGGTCAGACAGAATCCGACCGTCCCCCCTTCTTTCTCGCATTCCGATTCTCCTCATCTGATCCCGAGGGCTTCGCCCTCCGGCGCAAGAGTTTTGCGCCCTACTTTTCTTGATGAGGGGAATCTTGATGCTTTTTGACAGCGCCACCGCACCGGTGTCTTCCAATTGCGGCGCTTCAACAGGTCTCGCGCGGAGACGCACCGAAACGCTCACGTCGGCGGCCCTCTGGATGGCCATGAGCGCTGTTGTTGCAGGGCAGCCCGTGGGATCTGGGGGGCCCGTTCGGACCATCACGTTGCGCGAGGTCCTTCGGACGGCGACGACGAACAATCCTCTGGTCGAGGCGGCCTTGGCCCGCGTTCGAGCGACCGCCGGGTCTCGCCGCGCCGCCGGGTCGCTTCCGAATCCCACGTTCACCTATCAGGTGGAAAACGCCGCGTATCCCGGTCGCGAGTCTCCCGCTGATCTGGAGAAGGAAACCTCGACCTTCGCGACGTTTCCACTCGAGTTCGTTTACCAGCGCGGACCGCGAATGAGCCGCGCGGAGGCGGAGATGCGCGCCGCCGAAGCGGCGCTCGATCGCGCTCGCTGGTCCCTCGTGCTCGACGCGGGGCGCGCTTACTACCGTCTCGCGCTGGCGCAGCTTGCGCTGGAGACAACCTCCGAAGTCCGGAGGACGCTGGGGGAGCTCGAGCGATACAACAGAGCTCGAGCGTCGGAGGGAGTCTCGTCCGAAGGCGATGCCATCCGGGCACGCGTCGAGCTCGACCGGGCGCTCATGGAAGAGAGCCTCGACGGCATCGAGCTCAGAAAAGCCCAGGCCGAACTGGCGCCATTTCTCGGCCTCGCGCCCGGGGGCCCGGCGGTTCCGGGGATCGTCCTGACGATCGATCCGGCAGCGTCTGAATCCATTCCGATCCCGTCGCGGGCGCAAATCCTGGACGAGGCGCGAATGCGGCATCCGGACGTCCGCGAAGCCCGTGCGCGGCTCGAAGTCGCTCGCTTCGAGACCTCTTATCAGCAAAGCCTCGGGATTCGTCAGTTGGGCTTGACGTTCGGAAACAAACGGACCGCCGGCGCGAACTCCCTGATCGCGGGCTTCACTCTTCCCGTTCCCTTGCTCGACCGAAATCGGGGTGAGATCGAGCGCGCGGGTGCCGAACGCGAAGCTCGTGAAATGGAGCTCGTCTGGACGGAGCGCACGATCGCCGCCAGAGTCGCGGCGGCGTACGACTCATTCCAGACCCTCTCTCCTCCCGGCGGTTCCGCGGGCGCACAAATCCTCGAACGCGCGGAAGAAGCGAGAAGAATCGCTCTTGCCGCCTACAAAGAGGGAGCGGCGAGTCTTCTGCAAGTGCTGGATGCGACCAGGGCGGTCGGCGAGACGCGGCGCGTCTACTACCGGACGCTGATCGCGCGAGCCGAAAATCTGCTGGAGCTGAGAACCGTCGCGGCCGGGGGGATCACCGCCCTCCTGGCCGACCAGAACATTCCCGAGCCATCGACAGAGGAGAAGCGATGAAGAGGCTTGACGCCTTCCGACGCCCGATGACGGGAATCGTGATGGTCACTCTGGCGATCTCCGCCTGCCGGAGAACTTCGTCCGAGACCAGCAAAGCCGACGCACCGCAGGACACCGACACGATCTCCTTTTCCAGCGCCCAGATTCAACATGGCGGCGTGAAGTGGGCTCGCGCGCTCGCCACCGACGTCACCCCGTCGGTCGAAGTCCCGGCCGAGCTCGTACCCGACGAGGATCGGACCGCCCGGATTGGCGCTCCCGTCGAAAGCCGGGTGATCAAGGTCCATGTGCGCGTCGGCGACCACGTGTCGAAAGATCAGGCCCTGGTCACACTGCGAAGCTCGGAGGCGTCGACGGCCAGATCCGATTTGGAGAAATCACTCGCCGAGTTGCGGTCGCGCCGGGCGAGTCTGACCTACGCCCGCGTCGCCCGGGAGCGCGCGGAGCGCCTCCTGGAGGCCAAGGCCATGTCGCGGCAGGAAGTGGAACGAGCTCGCACCGACGAAGAGACGGCGCAATCCGCCTTTCGACAGGCGGAATCGGAGGCGGAACGCGCACGAGCGGGGATGGCGTCCATTGGACCCGCCGTGGCGTCGGGCGAAGTGACGCTTCGATCGCCCATCTCGGGCGTCGTATTGAGCCGGGAGGCGGTGCCCGGGTCCATCGTGGCATCCGGCACGCCGCTCGTCACGGTCACCGATTCGCAGACCCTCTGGTTGGAAGTGTCCGCCTCGGAGCGCTTGTCGGGGGTCATCTACCCGGGCCTTCGGATCGGGTTCACCGTTCCGGCGTTTCCGGGCAAGACCTTCGAGGGCATCGTTCGGAGCGTCGCGGGAGCGCTCGATGCCCGAACTCGAACCCTCCCGGTCCAGGCCATCGTCGATAACCGGTCCGGGGGACTCAAGCCGCGAATGTTCGCGACGGCGCGGATCGAAGCCGGACCGCCGACGAGAGCCGTCGTCGTTCCCGATACGGCCATCGTTCTTGTGGATGAAAAGCCCGTCATCTTCGTGGCCGTTCCGGACGGCTCCGGCGCGGCGCGCTTCGAAAGGCGCGAAGTCGAGCTCGGCAATCGGTTCTTCGGACGGGCGGCCGTTCTCGCGGGCGTCGAGGACGGTGAGCTGGTCGTGCTCGAGGGAGCGTTCGCCATTAAATCGCAATTCGAGCGCTCGAAGATGGCGGGGGGCTGAACCGATGGAACGTTGGATTGCTCTGGCGCTTCGCTTCCGTGCCGCGGTCGTCGCGGGAGCGCTTCTGATCGCGGTTGCAGGCGTCTGGTCACTCGGTCAGATCAACTTCGACGCGTTCCCCGACCTGACGCCCAATCAGGTCCAGGTCATCACGGTCGCACCGGGATTGTCTCCGAACGAGGTGGAAAACCTCGTCTCCTACCCCATGGAGACGTCGATGATGGGCCTGCCCTCGACTCTCGGCGTTCGATCGATCTCGAAGGCGGGAATCTCGGTCGTGACGGTCTCCTACGAAGACCAGGTCGACCTCTACTTCGCGAGAGCGCAGGTCCAACAGCGGATGCAGGACGCGGTTGCGGCCCTTCCCGCGGGCTATCAGCCGGCGCTCGGGCCTCCGGCGACTCCGATGGGAGAAGTCTTTCAATACCTCGTCGAGTCGCCGACCGTGTCCCTAATGGAGCTGAAGAACATCCAAGAGTACACGATCCGACCGTTGCTCCGGACCGTTCCGGGCGTGGCCGACGTCAACTCGTGGGGTGGCATGGTCCAGCAGTTCCACGTACTGGCCGATCCCAACAAGCTTGCGGGCTACGGCCTCACGCTCGAGGATCTCGAGACGGCGATCGCGAAGAACAACGGAAATTTCGGCGCCGGCTACATCGAGGACCGAGGGGAGCGCTTCACGGTCCGTGGTATCGCGCGGCTGCTCACCAGCGAGCAGATCGCGAGCGTCGTCGTCACAACCCGGACCGGCGGGATCCCCGTCCTGGTGAGCGACGTCGCACAGGTCGCCGTGGGCCCGATGCCACGCGAGGGCGCCGTCTCACGCGACGGACAGGGCGAGACCCTCTCCGGGATGATCGTGATGCTCAAGGGGTCCAACGGCCGGGAGGTCGTGCGCCGCGTCGAAGCGCGGCTGTTGGAGGTCGCGAAGCTCCTTCCCCATGACGTCCGCATCCGCCCTTTTTACAACCAGGGAGAGGTCGTCGATCGAACGACGTCCACCGTATTCCGGAATCTTCTCGAGGGTGGCCTTCTGGTCGTCGTCATTCTTTTCCTTTTTCTCAGAAACATCCGCGCGTCCCTTCTGACGGCGTCCGTGATTCCTCTCTCGCTGCTGTTCACCTTCATCCTCATGAACCGCTTCGCCGTGTCGGCAAACCTGATGAGCCTCGGGGCACTCGACTTCGGTCTCATCGTCGACGCCTCGGTGGTCATGGTCGAGAACTTCGTGCGCCGCCTCGGACGTCCGACTGGAGACCAACTGGAAGACTCCCGGAAGCTCATTCAGGAAGCCGCCGTGGAGGTCGGGCGTCCCATCCTTTTCGGAGTCTTCATCATCGTAGCGGTTTATCTTCCGATCTTCAGCCTCGAGGGCCTGGAAGGCCGCATGTTCCGCCCCATGGCTTTCACCGTCTGTGTCGCCGTCCTCGGCTCTCTCCTCTTCGCTCTGACATACGTTCCGGCGGCGGGCTCATACCTGCTCCGCCGGAAAGAGGAGAAGCCCGCGCGCTGGCTGGAATTCGTTGCGCACCGCTATTCCCGGGCGTTGGCCGGCGCCATGAAGCGGCCGAGCACGATCGTGTTGACGGCTGTCGGACTCCTGGTCGTCTCCCTCGCATCCGTGCCTTTCCTCGGAACCGAATTCATGCCGAAGCTCGACGAGGGGTCGATGTTGATCGAAACGCGCCGCCTTCCGAGCACATCGCTCCCGCAGGGAATGAAGATAGCCCGCGAGGTGGAAAAGACACTCCTCCGGTTCCCCGAAGTTCGCAGCATCGTGACGAAGATGGGACGGCCGGAGCTGGCGACGGAGACAATGGGGCTTTACGCGGGAGACGTGTACGTCCTTCTGCGCCCCCGGAAAGAGTGGAAGGCGCACTCGAACGAGGATCTCATTACGAAGATGGACGCGGCTCTGAAGGACATTCCTGGAATCGACTACAACTTCACGGCTCCGATGGCGATGCGGCTCGACGAAGCCATTTCGGGCGTGCGGACGGAGCTCGGCGTCAAAGTGTTCGGCGACAGCCTGCCGGTCCTTCAGCGAAAGGCGGCCGAGATCCGCGACGTCATCTCGAAAGTCCCCGGCGCCGCGGACGTCTCCGTCGACGTCAGCGCCGGCGCCATGCAGGTCGAGATCGAAGTGGACCGAGCCGCCCTCTCGCGGCATGGACTCACGGTGACAGACGTCCGTGAAGCGGTCCAGGCGGGTATCGGAGGGGCTCAGTCGAGCGAGGTCATCGACGGCCGGAAAAGGTTTCCGATCGTGGTGCGCCTCGCCGAAAACTACCGGTCCACACCGGAGAGCATCGCGGGGCTGCTCGTGAACACCCCCGGCGGAGGGCGGATCGCTCTGTCGCAGATCGCACGAGTTCACGTAGCCGAGGGTCCCGAGCTCATCAATCACGAGAATGGCGAGCGCATGGTGATCGTGCAGAGCAACGTGCGGGGCCGGGATCTAGGGGGCTTCGCGGACGAGGTTCGACGGGAAGTGGGACGTCGCGTTTCGCTCCCCGCGGGATACTTCGTCACGTACGGGGGACAGTTCGAAAATCAGGAACGGGCCATGAAACGCCTGAAGCTGATCGTTCCCCTCGTTTTTCTCGTGATCCTCGGTTCTCTCTACGCGAGCTTCGGCAACCTGCGTCAGGCGGTCCTCGTGATGTTCAACGTGCCCTTCGCTCTGATCGGCGGTATCGCCGCGCTCTGGCTGCGCGGGCTTCACCTCAACCTCTCGGCGTCGGTCGGCTTCATCGCGCTTTTCGGCGTGGCGGTCTTGAACGGGGTCGTTCTCCTTTCCTACATCAATCAGCTTCGTGCCGCGGGACGGCCCGTCGAAGAGGCCGTGCTGGAAGGAGCGAGGATCCGGCTCCGGCCGGTGCTCATGACGGCTCTCGTGGCGAGCGTCGGGTTCATCCCCATGGCGACCTCGACGAGCGCCGGCTCCGAGGTGCAGCGACCGCTCGCGACCGTGGTGATTGGAGGTCTCCTGACATCGACGGTGCTCACACTCATCGTTCTTCCAGTCCTGTATCGATCTCTCGAACGCCGGTGGCCGGGGTGGAGCGCGACCGTGCGGGGACGGTTCGGCTCTCGGGCGACTCCGGCTTGAGTCGCTTCCGTGCTTCCGGGCCGGGACAGGCATTTTTCACGAAACCAGGAGTCTCAGACGACGTACGACCCCGTGTTCCGCTGACCTCGCTCCTGACGCGGAAGCGCTGGATCGAGATCGGCCGCATCGCCATCACCGCGATCGTCATCCTGCTGTTCTGGCGAGGCGTCGTCCCCGTCTCGGTGCTCTGGCTGGCGGTCGCGTTCGGTCTGTATCCGCTCGCGAAGAAAGGTGTTCAGGATCTCGTTCGCGAGCGGAGGGTCGGTACGGAGGTCTTCGTCACCCTCGCGACTCTCGTTGCGCTCATCGGCGGTGAAGCGATTGCCGGTGCAGTGTTGATGGTGATCATTCTGATCGCCGAGTTCATCGCGGAGCTGAATACCGATCGCGCGCGGGCGTCGATCCGAGGGTTGATCGGCTCCATCCCACAGACCGCGCTTCTTCGGGAGGGCGGGCAAGAACGGCGCGTGTCGATTGACGAGCTCAAACCGGGAATGGTGGTTCTTGTCCGCGCCGGCGAGAAGATCCCGGTTGACGGAAAGGTCTCGTCGGGGACGGGAGCGGTCAACGAGGCTCCAATCACCGGCGAGAGCGTGCCGAAAGACAAGTCCGAAGGCGCCCCGGTCTTCGCCGGCACCGTGCTCGAATCCGGCGCGATCGAGGTCCGAACGGAGAAAGCGGGAGCGGACACGACCTTCGCGCGCATCGTGAAGCTCGTCGAAGAGGCGGAAGAGTCCCAGGCGCCCGTCCAGAAGCTCGCCGACCGCGTTTCCGCCTGGCTGATCCCCGTCGTGTTCGTCTTCCTGCTGGCGGTGTTCCTTTTCACGCACGACGTTCGAAAGATCGTGACTTTGATGATCTTCACGTCACCGGCGGAGCTGGGACTCGCGACGCC
>JBDTOO010000118.1:0-7186 GCA_039933215.1 Acidobacteriota bacterium | reverse complement strand
CGCGATCACCGGCTCGATCGTCTCCGTGATGTCGTCGATCGGAAGGCCGAGCCCGAGGGCGATCATCGCCGCGGACTCCGAGAGTCCCACGTGGCCGAGCTTCTTCTCGGTGACGCCCTGGAGGAATTCCTCGCGGCTCAGGCCGGCGCCGACCTTCGCGCGGAGCGGTCCGCGCCGCTTCGCCGCGTCGACGACGCGGGTGACGCGCACCTGTTCGATCCGGACGCACGCGCTCGCGACGGCGAGAGCGAGACGGTCCATCACGAGGCCCGGGTTGACGCCCGTGCCGAGCACCGCGACGCCGTTCGCCTTCGCCCGCTCGTCGATCCTCCGGCCGAGCGCCGATTGCTTGAGCTCGGGATACGAGAGCTCCTCGCACGTGGACACGACATGCATCCCGGCGTCGACCGCCTGCTCGATCTGCGACGTGACGGACTGCAGGCGCGAGCCGGTACAGAGCACGACGACGTCCGTCTTGCGCCGGTCGCCGGCCGACCGCGCGTAGAGATCCGCCGCCGAGGCGTCGATCACGGGTCCGCCGGATCCGTTTCCGAGGACGTCTCCCAGCGCCCGCCGCGCCTTGTCCGCCGCCGGATCGGCCGCGCCGATCACCTCGACGCTGTCCCGGTCCGCGAGCGCCTTTCCGACTTCGATTCCGATCGGACCGAGACCCACCAGCGCCACTCGGGCGCGAACCGGCTTGTGCACGTCAGCCCTCCTTGCCTTACGGACGGGCAACCTTAGTGGACGCGCCGCCGCATGGCAAGAAAACACCAGGTTTCGCCGCTCGCATCCCGGGGGGCCGCCGGAAAGGGCCGCTCGCGATTTGGCGCGGCCGGCTTTAGGATGCGAGTCCATGACGATGAGAAACCGGCTCGCGGCGTTCCTGATGCTCGCCCTCGGCCTCGGCGCATCCGCGCCGGCGCGGGCGGCCGACCCCCCCGCGAAAGCGACCCTCGCGCTCGTGGGCGGGCGCGTGATCGACGGCTACGAGGGCAAGCCCATCGAGGACGGGGTCGTCCTGATCGCGGGGGAGCGCATCGTCGCGGTCGGTCCTCGGGGCGAGGTGGCGGTTCCTGCCGGGACTCCCGTGATCGACACGCGGGGGATGAGCGTCCTGCCGGGCATGGCAGACATGCACGTCCACCTGATGATCCTCGGCCACGGCGACTACGAGCACTGGGACAAAACGTACCGCGGGCGATTCTTGAACGAAATCATGCCCGCCGCCGCGCGGCAGCTCCTCCAGAGCGGGATCACCTTCGCGCGCGACCTCGGCGCGCCGCTCGAGGACATCGTCGCCATCAAGAGGAAGATCGAGAAAGGGGAGATCCCGGGACCGCGCCTCTTCGTCTCCGGACCGTTCATCCAGCACGCTCCGTACAGCGACTACGAAAAGGAATTCCGCTGGGGTGTCTCCGGCGCCGCGGACGCGCGCGCGAAGGTCCAGAAGGTCGTCGACGGCGGCGTCGACATGATCAAGCTCATCGATCAGGACCAGATGACGGAAGAAGAGGTCAAAGCGGTCATCGACGCCGCCCACAAGGCGGGCAAGCCGGTCGTCGCGCACGCTCATCGCGAGGACGAGATCCGCATCGGCCTGAAGTACGGCGTCGACTGCTTCGAGCACACCGGCCTCGCCACGGAGCCGGCCTACCCCGAGGACATTCTGCAGGGGATCCGGAAGCGCAACCAGACTCTCGGCTGGTGCCCGACGGTCGAGGGCCTCTACCTCTCCGCGTACACCGCGGACGTCTTTCCGGGCCGGCTCGACGATCCGCGGTGGCAGGCGGGACTCGCCCCGGACATCGTCGCCGACATCCGCCAGTCCCTCCGGAACATCACGGGGCTCCCGTATTTCTCCCTCGTGCGCCGCCGGCTGCCGACCCTCGCCGCCAAGTTCAAGCAGCTCCGCGAGACGGGAGTCACCCTGCTCGTCGGAACCGATTCCGGAATCCCCGGGAACTTCCACACCGACTCGACCTGGCGCGAGCTCGCCACGTGGGTGGAGCTCGGCATGACTCCGATGCAGGCGATCGCCGGCGCGACGCGCTGGCCGGCCGTCTGGCTGAAGCGCGAGAAGGACATGGGCACGCTCGCTCCGGGTCGGTACGCCGACGTCATCGCGGTGAAGGGGGACGTGCTCACGCACATCGACCTCCTCCAGAACGTCGACCTCGTCGTGAAGAACGGCGTGCGGGTCAAGTAGTCAAGTAGTCAAGGAGAGGTGAACGGTGAATGACAATCAGCCGGGAGCACCCGGACCGACGGGCGATCGCGCGATGACGGAAGAGCTGCGGCAGCTCGGCCGCTCCTTTTCCGCGCTCGGACGCACGATCTTCGAGGAGGGACGGGTCGTTTCGGTCGAGCTCTTGCGCTCCGCGCGGGAGGCCCTCGACCGGGCGCGCACGGAGATCGAGAGAATGGCCCGGGAAAGAAAGTGAAGGGGATGCCCATGACTCGACGCCTCGCGGCGGCGGGACTCGCATTCGTCGTCCTGTTCGCCGTTTCCTGCGCGAGCGGCGGAGCCGCCGGCTCCGGCTCCGGCTCCTCCGCCAAAAAGGACCGGGGCTTCAAGACGCTCGAGGCGACCGTGGTCGACCGGGAGCGGAACACGAGCTACACGGGCACGGCCATCTACTACCTCGTCTTCGAGGCGAAAGAGGGAGACGCCACGGCCCGCTACCGGTTCGAGGTGAGCGCCGGGCAGTGGAACCGGCTCGTCGAGGGCAGCCACGTGCAGCTCTCGATCGCGGACAACCGGCTCCGCGACGTGCGCCTGATTCCCTAGACCTCCCGTGAAATGAGCGGCGCGGGCGATATCGGGCGAGCTCACGCCCGGTGCCTCGCTGCTGCGACTTCCTGATGCCTGCGAGCTGGTGGCCGAAGTCTGTCGTCGCGCTGCGCGGCTACACGCTCCGCCAGTTTCTGGCCGACCTCCAGGCCGGCGTGATCGTCGGGATCGTTGCGATCCCGCTCGCTCTCGCGTTCGCGATCGCGTCGGGGGTGGCGCCCGAAAAGGGTCTCGTCACGGCGGTCGTCGCCGGATTCCTGATCTCTCTTCTCGGCGGCAGCCGCGTCCAGATCGGCGGCCCGACGGGCGCCTTCGTCGTGATCGTCTACGGCATCGTCGAAAAGTACGGTGTCGACGGGCTGATCCTCTGCACGGTGATGGCTGGCGTCCTCCTGATCGGGCTCGGCGTCGCGCGGTTCGGGGGCGCGATCAAATTCATCCCCTTCCCGGTCGTCACCGGCTTCACGAGTGGAATCGCCATCATCATCTTCTCGTCTCAGATGAAGGACCTGCTCGGGCTCGAGATGACGTCCGTGCCGGCGCCATTTCTCGCCAAATGGCACGCTCTCGGGGCGCACGCCGGGACGTTCTCCCCGGCGGCGATGGCCGTTTCCGCCGGTTCTCTCGCGATTCTCGTTCTCTGGCCGAGAGTGTCTCGCCGGATTCCGGCGCCCATCGTCGCGATTGTCGCGGTCACAGTCGCGGTCGCCCTGCTCCACGTTCCGGTCGAGACGCTCGGCTCGAAGTTCGGAGAGATTCACGCGTCGCTTCCCGTCCCCTCGTTTCCGTCCTTTTCCCTCGAACGGGTTCGCGAGCTGTTCCCCCCCGCTCTCACCGTCGCCCTGCTCGCGGCGATCGAATCGCTTCTCTCGGCGGTCGTGGCGGACGGAATGATCGGCGCGCGCCACAAGTCGAACGTCGAGCTCGTCGCGCAGGGCGTCGCGAACATCGCCTCCGGGCTGTTCGGAGGGATACCGGCGACGGGCGCGATCGCGCGGACTGCTACGAACGTCAAGAACGGCGGCCGCACGCCGGTGGCGGGGATGGTCCACTCCGTCACGGTGATGCTGGTACTGCTCTTCCTGGGCCGATGGGCGCGCTACATCCCTCTGGCGACTCTGGCGGCCATCCTGGTCGTCGTCGCGTACCACATGAGCGAGTGGCGGGCCTTCCGCAGCCTGATCCGGGCCCCGCGCGGCGACGTCGCCGTCCTGCTCACGACGTTTCTTCTGACGGTAGTGGTGGATCTCACGGTCGCCGTTCAGGTCGGCGTGGTGCTCGCCGCATTCCTCTTCATCCGCAGAATGGCCGACGTCACCAATGTCGGGATGATCACTTCCGAGCTCGTCGACGCGCCGGACGGCACGATGAGCTCGGACGCCGGGGGAATCTCGCGGCGGGCAGTCCCGGCGGGCGTCGAAGTCTACGAGGTCAACGGGCCATTTTTTTTCGGCGCCGCCGACAAGATCAGGGACGTGCTCGGGGTGGTCACCCGGAAGCCGGCGGTCTTCATCCTTCGGATGCGCAACGTCCCGGCGATCGACGCGTCCGGCATTCGGGTCCTGGATGATCTCCATCGGTCTCTCGGCCATCGGGGGATCCGGTTCCTGGTCGCCGGGATCCACCCGCAGGTGCTCGCCGCACTCGAACGGACTGGCAGCCTCGAACGATTCGGCCGCGAGAATATCGTCGCCGACATCGACGAGGCGCTCTCCCGGGCCCGGCAGCTCCTGGGCCCCGCGGTCTAGCTCACGCGGGTCCCCGCGTGGCGTTGCGGACGTACCGTGGCGCGCCGCGCCCTCTCCATAGAATGCCCGCATGGCCGCCGATCCGACCGCCGCCTTCAGCGAGCCCGTCCGCCGGTGGTTCCAGGGCTCCTTCGAGCAGGCGACGAAGGCGCAGGCGAAGGGCTGGCCTCCGATCCTCGCGGGGGAATCGACGTTGCTGCTCGCGCCGACCGGTTCCGGCAAGACGCTCGCGGCCTTCCTCGCCGCGATCGACCGCCTGCTCTTCTCGCCCTTGCCGCCAAAGGGCGAGCGGTGCCGGGTCCTTTACGTCTCTCCCTTGAAGGCGCTCGCCGTCGACGTCGAGCGCAACCTCCGCGCGCCGATCGTGGGGATCACCGCCGTCGCCGGCCGGGCTGACGCGGCGTTTCACGTCCCGACGCTCGCGATCCGGACCGGCGATACGTCCTCCACCGAGCGCGCCCGGATGCTCCGCCATCCGCCGGACATCCTCATCACGACCCCCGAGTCGCTCTTCCTGATGCTCACGTCCGCCGCCCGTTCGATCCTGGCTAGCGTCGAGACCGTCATCGTCGACGAGATCCACTCCATGGTCCCGACCAAGCGCGGCGCGCATCTCTTCCTGTCGCTCGAGCGGCTCGAAGCGCTGCGGCCGGAGGGTGCCCCGCCTCTCCAGCGGATCGGCCTCTCGGCGACCCAGCGGCCGCTCGAGGAGATCGCGAGGTTGCTGGGAGGCGGCTCCGTCGCACGGCGGAAGGGAGCCTGGACCGCCCGGCCGGTCGCGATCGTCGATGCGGGCAGCCGCAAGGCGTTCGAGCTGACCGTCGAGGTGCCCGTCGAGGACATGGCGAGGATGGGGGAAGTGGTGGACGAGATCCCCTCCGGGCCCGCGGCCGCCGGACCGGCACGGCGCTCGATCTGGCCGTCGATCCATCCGAGGCTGCTGGAGCTCATCCGGGCGCACCGCTCGACCATGATCTTCGTGAACAGCCGCCGGCTCGCCGAGCGCCTCGCCGGTTCGTTGAACGAGCTCGCCGGCGAGGAGATCGCCCTGGCGCACCACGGCTCGATCGCGCGGGAGAGGCGCCTGGAGATCGAGGATCGTCTGAAACGCGGCGAGCTTCCCGCCATCGTCGCGACGTCTTCGCTCGAGCTCGGCATCGACATGGGAGCGGTGGATCTCGTGGTGCAGATCGAGGCGCCGCCTTCCGTCGCCTCCGGCATGCAGCGGATCGGACGGGCGGGGCATTCCGTCGGGGCCGTCTCCCGCGGGGTGATCTTCCCCAAGTACCGGGGGGACCTTCTCGCGTGCGCCGCCGTCACCGCGAGGATGTTCGAGGGAAAGGTCGAGGAGACGTTCTACCCCCGCAATCCGCTCGATGTCCTCGCCCAGCAGATCGTGGCGATCGCTGCGGGCGGCCCGATCGACGTCGACGACCTGTTCGACCTGGTCCGGCGCGCGGCGCCGTTCGCCGAGCTCTCGCGCGGCTCGTTCGAGGGAGTGCTCGACATGCTCTCCGGCCGCTATCCGTCCGACGAGTTTGCCGAGCTGCGGCCCCGCATCACGTGGGATCGGGTGGGGGGGAAGATCCGCGCGCGGGAAGGGGCGGGCCGCGTCGCGATCGTCAACGCGGGCACGATTCCCGATCGCGGGCTCTACGGGGTATTTCTCGCCGGCGACGATCCGCGCAAGAGCCGCCGCGTCGGAGAGCTCGACGAGGAGATGGTCTTCGAGTCACGCGTCGGCGAGATCTTTCTTCTCGGCGCGTCCTCGTGGCGCATCGAGGAGATCACCCACGACCGGGTGATCGTTTCGCCCGCGCCGGGCGAGCCCGGGAAGATGCCGTTCTGGCACGGCGACCGCCCGGGCCGGCCCCCGGAGTTCGGAAGAGCGATCGGACAGCTCGCGCGGGAGCTCGCGGCGGCGCCGCGGGAAAAGGCCATCGAGCGGCTCGCGTCGGGCCACGGCCTCGACGCCCGCGCCGCTACGAACCTGGTCGCCTATCTGGCGGAGCAGACGGAGGCCACGGGACAGGTTCCGAGCGACCGGACGATCGTCGTCGAACGGTACATGGACGAGATCGGCGACTGGCGCGTCTGCGTGCTGTCGCCGTTCGGCGCGCGCGTCCACGCTCCGTGGGCGATGGCGGTCGTCGCCCGCCTGCGGCGCGAAACGGGCAGCGAGATCGAGATGATGTGGTCCGACGACGGGATGGTCTTCCGGCTTCCCGAGTCGGACGAGGCTCCGGAGGCGGCGCTCTTTCTGCCGCCGGCGGACGAGGTCGAGGATCTCCTGGTCGGCTCGCTCGGCCAGACGTCGCTCTTCGCGGCGCGGTTCCGGGAGAACGCGGCGCGCGCGCTGCTCCTCCCGCGGCGGTACCCCGGCCGCCGTTCGCCCCTCTGGGCGCAGCGGAAGCGCTCCGCCGATCTGCTCGCGGTGGCCTCCCGATACGGCTCCTTTCCCATCCTCCTCGAGACCTACCGCGAGTGCCTGCGCGACGTCTTCGACCTGCCCGGCCTTCTCGAGATCCTCCGCAGCGTGGCCGCGCGCCGGATCCGGGTCGTCTCCTCGGAGTCGCGCGTCCCGTCGCCGTTCGCCGCCGCGATCCTCTTCTCCTACGTCGCGAACTTCATCTACGACGGCGAC
>JBDTOO010000117.1:0-7219 GCA_039933215.1 Acidobacteriota bacterium | reverse complement strand
CGGCGCCGATGCTGATACGTTCCTTTTCGATGCGGATCGCGATCGACGCCCGGGCTCTCCTGCCGCAGGCCACGGGAATCGCCACCTATACGCGCGGGATCGCGAACGCGCTCGCCGCGCGGACGGACGTCTCGGTCGGCCTCTTCACGCCCCGGAAGCTGCCGGGGAGCTCGGAAAATGGCCCCTGGAGCGTCCATGCGGACTCCCATCCCGCCGGGATGATCTGGGCCCAGACGACGCTGCCGTCGCGCGCCCGCCGGTGGGGCGCCGACGCGATCCTGGCCGCGCTCACCATCGGGCCCGTCGCGGCGGCCGGCCCCCCCTTCGTCTCCGTCGTCCACGACCTGACCGCCTGGACGAACCCCGAGTGGCATGCCCGGCGGACGATCGTGGGATTCATCCCTCTCTGGGAGCGGACGGCGGAGCGCGCGTCGCGATTCCTCTGCGTTTCCGAGGCGACGGCGCGCGACCTGGTCGCCCGGTATCCCGAGACGGCGGACCGTGTCCGCGTCGCGCGAAACGGCCTCGACACCGGCTTCTCCCCCGGAGGCGGGCCGGAGAGCCCCGACGCCGAGCGCACGCGCCGCCAGCACGCGGGCGGCGAGCGCTTCATCCTCTACCTCGGGACGCTCGAGCCCCGAAAGAACGTCGAGGCCCTCGTGCTCGCCTGCGAGCGGCTCTGGTCGAAGCGCCGCTCCCGACCGGACCTGGTCCTGGCGGGCGGCATCGGTTGGAAGTCGGCGCCGCTGCTCCGTCGCATCGGGCGCTCCCCGTATCGGGACAAGATCCACCTGGCGGGCTACGCCCCGCGCGAGACGGCCCGAGAGCTCTACCGGGCGGCGGAAGCGTTCGTCTACCCCTCGCTCGCGGAGGGATTCGGTCTGCCCGTCCTCGAGGCGCTCGCGTGCGGCGTGCCGGTCGTGGCCTCGACGGATCCGGCCCTGGTCGAAGTGGGTGGGGACGCCGCGCTCTATGCGCCGGCCCGGGACGTGGTCGAGCTCTCCCGCCAGATCGAGCGCGCTCTCGAGGACTCGGCGACGAAAGAGCGCCTGAGGCTCGCGGGGCCGCCGCGGGCGGCGCGCTTCACGTGGGAAGAGGCGGCGCGAGACACGGAGCGTGCCCTCGGGGAGGCGATGCGGGAGGGCTCCCGGTGAGGGTGGCTCAGCCTCGCATCGGCATCGACGCGCGCAAGCTGCGCGACTACGGAATCGGCTCCTACATCCGCGAGCTCCTGCAGGCCCTCGGCCGCCGGGATGAATCGGACCGGTACCGGTTCCTCGTCTATGCGCGGGCGGCGGACCGTGACGCGCTGCCGCCGCTGCCGTCGCATTTCCGGATCGTCGAGGAGGAAGCTCCGGGGTACTCGCTCGCCGAGCTCACCGGGTTCGCGTGGCGGATCTTCCGCGACCGACTGGACCTCTTCCACGCCACCCACTACGTTCTGCCTCCGCTCCCGACGACGCGGTCGGTGGTGACGATCCACGACATCATCCACGTGCTCTATCCGCGGTTCCTGCCGAATCGCGCGGCGCATCTCTACGCGCGGCTGATGATCCGCCGGGCTCTCCGACGGGCGGACCGGATCATCACGGTCTCCTACAACAGCCGCCGGGACCTGACCGACTACTTCGGCATCCCGGGCTCGCGCACGGAGGTGATCTACAACGGGGTCTCCGCCGCGTTCCGGCCGGACATCCCCGAGGCGGAGCGCCGCCGCGTCGCGCAGAAGCACGGTCTGACCGCGCCGTACCTCCTGTTCCTGGGCGGCGAGAAGCCGCACAAGAACGTCCAGAACGTGGTGCGCGCGTTCGCGGAGGCGCGCCGCCACCATCCGCTTCCCCACACGCTCGTTCTCGCGGGGCCGATGCCCAGGAACCCGGGCCGGATCGACGCCCTGATCTCCGCCCTCGATCTCTCGGATGCGATCCGCCGGCCGGGCATCGTCGACGAGGAAGACCTGCCCGGCCTCTTCGCCGGAGCGGCGGCGTTTCTCTATCCGACCCTCTACGAGGGCTTCGGTCTGCCGGTCATCGAGGCGATGGCCTGCGGCGTTCCCGTCCTGACGTCGTCGACCTCCGCGCTCCAGGAGATCGCGGGCGGGTACGCGTACCTGGTCGACCCGATGGACGTCGAGGCGATCGCGGGCGGCATCGTCGCGCTCTCGACGGACGAAAAGGTCCGAGCGGACTACGCCGAGCTCGGCAAGAAGCGCGCTCTCGACTTCTCGTGGGACAAGGCGGCGGAGCGCACGCTCGAGGTCTACGAAGCCGCGCTCCGCGGGGAGACCCGGAAGGCGGAAGAAGAAGCCGGGAAGCCTTGACGGCGAAAACCGGGTCAGGCCCGCGGACGGCCGTCATCCACGACTGGTTAAACGGAATGCGGGGCGGGGAGAAGGTGCTCGAAACGATCCTCGAGATCGTCCCGCAGCCGACGATCTTCACCCTTTTCCACGTTCCCGGGTCGGTTTCCGAAACGATCGAGCGGCACCCGATCCGCGTGTCGGCTCTCGACCGCATTCCGGGCGCTCGGCGTCACTACCGGCAGTTTCTTCCATTCTTTTCGAAGGCGGTGGAGAGCTTCGACCTGTCGGGGTTCGATCTCGTCGTCTCGTCGTCGCATTGCGTCGCGAAGGGCGCCATCGCTCCGGCCGGTGTCCCCCACCTCTGCTACTGCCACACGCCCGTCCGGTACGCATGGGATCAGCTCGACGTCTACTTCCCGCCCGGATCGCTCGTCCGTTCCGTCCAGCGCGCGTTCGTCCGGCGCCTTCGCGAGTGGGACCGCGCCACCGCGGATCGTCCGAACCGGTACCTGGCGAACTCCTCCGCCGTCGCCGGGAGGATCCGCCGGAACTACGGGCGGGACGCGGCCGTCTGCCACCCTCCCGTCGACGTCGACTATTTCGAAGGGGACGGCGCCGCCCGGTCGGACTTCCTGCTAGCCGTCGGAGCCCTCGTCCCCTACAAGCGATTCGAATGGGCGATCGAGGCGGCCGCGAAGGCCGGAAGGCAGCTCGTCGTCGTCGGGCGCGGCCCGGAGGAAGCGCGGCTTCGCCGCATCGCCGGGCCCTCCGTCCGGTTCGAATCCGGCGTCTCCCCCGAACGGCTCCGCGACCTCTACCGGCAATGCGCGTTCTTCGTGCAGCCGGGCGAGGAGGACTTCGGAATCGCTTCCGTCGAGGCGCTCGCTTGCGGCGCTCCGATCGTCGCCCTCGCCCGCGGGGGCGCGTCCGACGTGGTCGACGACGGCGAGACGGGCGTGCTCTACTCCGGCGAGGGGGGGGACGCGCTCGCGGAGGCCGTGGGGCGCGCCGGAAGCCTGCGGTTCGACTACACTCGAATGCGCGCCCGGGCTCTCCGATTCCGCCCGGAACGCTTCATCGACGAGTTCCGCCGCGAGATCGACCGCCTGACCTCATGATCCACAAGACCCGCCGCCTCGCCGCCCTGTTCCTGGCCTCGGACCTCTTCGCGACGTTCGCGGCGCTCGCCGCCGCCTACGGCCTCCGCTTCGGGATCGAGATCGTCCCGATCCGTAGCGGGACCCCGGACGCCTCCTCCTACTTCCGCCTCTTCCCCTTCATCGCGGTCCTCTGGCCGATCGTCTTCTCCTTCTACGGGCTCTACCAGGTCCGCCGCCATCGTTCGCGGGTCGACGAAGGGATCGCCGTTCTCGTCGCCGTTCTCCTCGCCACGCTGCTCCTCACGGGCATGGCGGCCTTCTACCGGGGCTTCTCCTACTCGCGTCTCGTGCTCCTTCTCTTCTTCTTCGGCGACGTCCTGTTCGTCTTCGCCGGACGGACGGCGATCCGCCGCTACTACGAGGAGGCGTGGCGACACGGCGTCGGAGTCCGGGACGTCCTCGTCGTGGGCGCGGGGCGCCTCGGCCGCGCGCTCGTCGACAAGCTCCTCGAGCATCCCGAGGCGGGGCTCCGGGTCCGGGGATTCGCGGACGACGACCCCGGCAAACGCGACCAGTCCTACCGCGGCGTTCCCGTCATCGGGACGACGGCCGGGGTCGGAGCCCTGGTGGAGGACGGCGGCATCGACACCGTGTTCCTGGCTCTGCCGCTGGAGGCCCATCGCACGATGCTCGCGGTCCTGCAGGACGTCGGCCGAACCGTGGCGGACGTCCGCGTCGTTCCCGACCTCCTCCAGCACATCACCTTCCGCGCCGGGATCGAGGACCTCGACGGGCTTCCGGTCGTTCACCTCACGTCGGTCCCGCTCACGGGGTGGAGCGGGCTCGTCAAGCGATCCCTCGACGCCGGCATCTCGGCGTGCGGGCTGCTCGCGCTGTCGCCGCTCCTGGCCGCCATCGCCGCGGCGATCCGGATGGAGGACGGAGGGCCCGTCTTCTACCGCCAGGTCCGCATGGGCCTCGACGGACGGCCGTTCGAGATCGTCAAGTTCCGGTCGATGCGGGTGGGAGCGGAGGACGACTCGGGACCGACCTGGGCCGTCCGGGACGACCCGCGGCGCACGCGCGTCGGAAGGATCCTCCGCCGGTGGAGCCTGGACGAGTTCCCGCAGCTCTGGAACGTGATGCGCGGGGAGATGTCGATCGTCGGCCCGCGGCCGGAGCGCCCCGAATTCGTGCACTCCTTCAAGCATCAGTTCCCGCAGTACATGCTCCGGCATCGCGTCCGCAGCGGCATCACGGGCTGGGCGCAGGTGCACGGATGGCGCGGGAACACCAGCCTCGACAAGCGGATCGAATACGACCTGTACTACATCGAGAACTGGTCCCTGTCGCTCGACCTGAAGATTCTCTGGCTGACCGCGAAACACGGTCTCCGCCATAACGCCTACTGACGCTCGGGCGTCAGGCCAGTTTCCGAAGCCTCTTCAGCCGCGCACCGAGCTCCGATTCGATCCCCGGCGCTGGCTCCCGGCCGCCGAAGGCGCTCTCGCAGTAGATCAACACGAGCGCGGCGGCGTCCTCCCGGGCGTCCGGCACGGCATCGCCGAGTAGGCGGGCGACTTCGGCGGGAGGCGTCGAAGCGGCGAGGCCGCCCAGGCGCCGGGCGGCAATCCCCCGGAGTCGGATGTAGGCGCGCGTCGGCGCCGCCACGCGGGCGCGCCGCATCCGGGCGCTGCGGAGGAGCGCGAGGAGCGACAGCGCCACGAGGAGAGAGGCCGCGGCGATCAGAGAGGCGGGGGCGGGTGTCCGCGCGAACGGCTTCCACCCCGAGACTCTTTCGGCCGCGGTCCCGACGGACTGCCGCGCGAGGTCCAGGAACTGGGCCTGGTCGAAGGCGTCGAAGCCGAGGATCCGGCGGTCGTAAAAGAACTCGGCCTCCCGCCCGAGGCTCGCGATGCCCCGCCAGAACGAGCCGCCCGACACCGCCGGAGGAACGCCGCCCGGCGGGGTCGGGTCGAAGACGGAAAATCCCGAGCCGTCGAGCTCCGCCTCGACCCAGGCGTGGAGGTTCGTCCCGCGGACGACGATCGCGGGCGAAAAGAGCCCCGATTCTCCGCCGTAGGAACCCGTCACGAGCCTCGCGGGAATTCCCCGCGCGGTCAGCATGAGCGCCGCGGCCGACGCGAAAAACTCGCAGTGGCCAGCGTGAGACCGCAGGAGGAAGTGGACGATCGGATCCCCCGTGCCGCGCGGCGCGTCGAGCGTGTAGACGAAGTCCTTCACGAAGTGAACGCGGATCCGGCGCGCGACTTCGACGGGATCGGTGGCGTCGCCCGCGATCTTCGCCGCGTAGTCCCGGATCTCGGGCGGTACGGCGTCCGCGGCGATCGCGGTCGCGCCGATGCCCCGCGGGTCGCTCCGGCGGACGCCCGCGGTATATCGGACCGACCGACGGTTGGTCGGGAGGCGCACGATCCCGTCCGTGAGTGACACCGGGTAGCCGCGGTCGAGCTCGACCCCGACGGATTCGTAGGGCAGGAAGAGAAATCCGTTGACGAACGGGTTCAAGTCGATCGAAACACGCCCCGCGATCACCTGAGACGGCCGGGCGTCCGGCAGCGCCGAGTCGCGCCGCGGGCCGTGGTGGGACGCGAGGCCGGTCCGGTACGGGTTCCGGGTCCACACGCCGGCCCGGTAATCGGTGAAGACGGCCTCGCGCAATCGGAGGACGCGGGGGCGCAGGCGGTCGGGCGCCACGTTCATGCGCAGAACGACGCGGTCGCTGCGCTTCGCGGCTCCGAACCCCTCGAGGTCCACGCGATCGGCGGCGAGGGCCGTCGAGAGGGCGTCGTCGACCCGGATGCGCGCGGTGACGTAGGGGCTGCGCACGCGCGGCAGAGCGTAGAAGAGCGGAGCCGTCACGAGCGCGGCCGCCACGATGACGGTCGCGGCGACGCCCCGGGTCGGGACGGCGCGAAGGATCCGGTCGGGCGGCGCGTCGTCGAAGTCCGCCAGCACGGCGAGCCGGCCGAGCGCCCGAAAGCCGATGAAAGCCATGGCGGCGAAATACAAGAGCGAAGCCACGTGCGTCGCGGACGACGCGGACGCGAGCGTGATCAGGAAGATGACGAGCAGAGCGGTGCGCGCTTCGCCGGGTCGCTTCAACGAGGCGAGCTTCGCGATCGTCGTGAAGAGAAGCAGATGGGAGACGGAGCGGAGGAGACCGTGGTGGAAGACCGCGACCTCGACCCCGAGCCAGACGAAATAGGAGATGCCGAGCGCGTTCAATACGGTGTCGGAGAGCCGCACGGGATGGTCTGCGTGCGCGCGCCACCAGAGCAGCCAGAGAGCGAGCTCGTAGGCGGCCAGCGCGAGAGGGAGTGCCCCCTCGGTCCAGAAGAGGGGCAGGGGCGCGATGGCCGCGACCGGAGCCAGCACGAGCAGATATGCCCGGCGCAGGCCTTCGGGAATCTCCGGGGTGTCCCGCGGCCAGAGTCTCATCCGGGCACCAGGACGCGGAGATCCCCGCGGCGTAGCGCCGGGAAAGCCGGCGCGACGGCGGCCGGAACGGCCTCGAGGCGGCCGAGGCTCTCGAGGATGCGGGTGCGCTGGGTCCGGCCGGACGACGCGGGCACGCGCACGCCCCGCGCGTGGAAGCCGACGTCCGAGCCGCGCGCCAGCAGGAGAAGCGCCTCGCCCGCGCAGCGCGAGACCGCCCGCTCGAAGGCGGCGAGAGCCGCGGGGTCGTCGGGATCCGCCAGAGCGTTGTCGACGGTCAGGACGACGGTGCGGTCGCGCTCCGCCTCGCGCTCGCGCACGATCCACCGCCGCATCCTCGCCGACTGCTTCCAGTGGA
>JBDTOO010000116.1:0-7254 GCA_039933215.1 Acidobacteriota bacterium | reverse complement strand
TCCTTTCCGCGCTGCGCGCGGGGCGCGGCGTGTCCGAGTCATGTCTGCGGCGCTGCCTTTGAGCGTATTCGGGCGCGCATGGGGTGCGCGCGCCCGAATACGACGCGGCGTCCTTTCCGCGCTGCGCGCGGGGCGCCGCTAGCCCGTCCGGTTCAGCCCGCGGCGGGAGCGGCCGCGGGCCGGGAGGCCGCGGCGTCTTCCAGGAACGCGACGCCCCGGGCCACGACGCCGGGGTCGTGCACGATGCGCCGATGCCCGAGCCCGTCCGTCGTGACGAGGTTGGCGCCGGGCCACGCGGCCGCGAGTGCCGCGCCGTCGCGCCAGGGCACGTCGGTGTCCGTCGCGTCGTGGATGACGAGCAGGGGAGCCCGCTGCCGGCGCGCCGCCGCGAGGACGTCGAACTCGGACCAGGGCATCCCGAACCGACGGACGACCCGCGCCTCCATGCGGAGGCGGATCCCCTCGCTCACTCCGGCGGCCGCGGAGAAGAGCTTCGGATAGCTGGCCGGATCGGACGAGGGCGCGAGCATCAGGGCGCGGCCGGCCGACACGCCTCGGTCCATCGCCAGCGTCACGGCGGCGCCGCCGATCGAGTGCGCGACCACGCCGGCGAAGGGTCCATGGGCGGCGTGCGCCGCCTCGACCGCGAAGAGGAATTCCGGAAGCGAGGACTGCCGGCTCTCCGCGTCCCCGTGTCCGGGCGCGTCGAAGGCGAGGACGGAATGGCCCGCGGCGAGGAGCGGCGCGACGAAGGACCCGAGCCGAGCGCCGCGGCTACCCCAGCCGTGGACGAGGAGCACCGGCGGTCCTTCACCCCAGCTCCAGGCCGCGATCGTCCCGCCGCGCACCGAGAGCCGCAGCGGCCGCCCGCTCGCCAGGAGCTCCCGCTCGCCGTCGGCCGGGACGTGCCGCGGGGGAATCCGGAAGAGCGTCTCGGCGGCGCGGGCCGCGAGCGGCGGCGCGACCACGCCGAGGACGCGCATCGCCGCGCGAACGGCCAGCGGCGCCTTGCGCACGACCGTGCTTTTTTTCGGGCCGCTCCTCGGTTCGGGGTTCTCCATGGGGATCTCCTTCGCGGGAGGTTCCGGCGTCAGGCGGCGCGGCGGCGGCGTCGACGGCGCGCGAGCTGCAGCAGGGAGTCGAAGGCGAAGCGGGCGCGATCTTCCGAGCGCGGGTCGCGCAGGAGGCGATCGGAATGATGGTAGCCGAGCATCACGGCGTAGAGGTCGTGGGCGAACTGGTCGACGTCGAGGTCCGCCCGGAAGTGCTTCTCGTCGATCCCCGTCCGCACGACGTTCGCGATGAGCTCGAGCCATTCCTTCTGGAGCGCGACGAGGCGGTCGCGGACGATCCCGGGCCGGTCGTCGAGCTCGGCCGCGACCGCGACGAAGAGGCAGCCTCCGGGAAGAGACGCCGTTTTCGTCCATCCGAGCCACCGGTCGAAGATCGCGCGGATGCGCGGCTCGCCCCGGGGCGCCGCGAGCGCCGGGCGCACGACGACCCGCACGAAGATGTGGGAGGCGCGTCCGAGAGTCTGGACCTGGAGCGCCTCCTTCGACTGGAAGTGCGCGAAGAGCCCGCTCTTGGAGAGGCCGAGCGCGTCGGCGAGCTTTCCGATCGTCAGCCCGGAGAGGCCGACCCGGCTCGCGAGGCCGACGGCCTGGTCGAGGATCGCCGTCCGGGTGTCTTCTCCCTTTCCCATCGCGGTGAAGAATAGCACGAACGTTCGTTTCAGAAACTCCGGCGGGCTAAACCTTCTTCTGCTTCCAGCGCCCGGCCCGGAAGGCCAGCGAGCCGATGACCGCGACGAGAGAAAACGCGATCGCGATCGCCCAGAACACGCCCCGTGGTCCCCACCCGAAGGGCTTCGCGAGCAGGTATGCGAGCGGGATTTCGAAGGCCCAGAAGCAGAAGAAGTTGATGAGCGTCGGCGTGAAGGTGTCCCCGGCCCCGTTGAAGGCCTGCACCATCACCATCCCGTAGGCGTAGAAGAGGAACCCGTAGGCCACCGTCCGCAGGCACGCGACGCCGACCGGCACCACGGCGGGATCCGACGTGAAGAGGCCGATGAGCGGCCGCGCGAACGCCACGAAGACGACACCGACCGAGCCCAGGAAGATCATGTTGTAGAAGCCCGCGATCCAGACGGACTTCTCCGCGCGGTCGGGCTTGCGGGCGCCGAGGCTCTGCCCGACCATCGTCGCGGCCGCGTTCGACATGCCCCACGAGGGCAGCAGCGCGAACACCAGGATGCGGATCGCGATCGTGTAGCCCGCGAGCGCTGCGCTTCCGAACGACGAGAGGATCCGGACGAGCCCGATCCAGCTCGCCGTGCCGATCATCACCTGCAGGATCGCGCTGCCCGAGAGGCGCAGCATCCGGAGCATCGCCGCGGGCTCGATTTTCAAATGGCGCCGGGCGAGCGCGACACGCCCGCGGCCGCCGAAGAGCGTGAAGAGCTGGATCACGACGCCGATGCCGCGGCCGCAGGTCGTCGCGACGGCCGCGCCCTGGACGCCGAGCGCCGGGAAGGGCCCGAGGCCGAAGATCAGGCACGGATCGAGCGCGAGGTTGATCAGGTTCGCGATCCAGAGCACGCGCATCGCGATCGCGGCGTCGCCGGCGCCGCGGAAGATCGCGTTGATCAGGAAGAGCAGGAGGATGACGGCGTTGAATCCGAGCGTCACGCGCGTGAACCCGGCGCCGCTCGCAACCACCCGGGCGTTTCCGCCCATGAGCCGAGCAGCCGCGGCGCGAAGAGCGCGCCGGCGATCCCGACGGGAACCGCGATGGCGATCCCGAGCGTGATCGCCTGCACGGCCGCCCGCGACGCGCCTTCCGGGTCCTTCTCGCCCGTCCGTCGCGCGACCGTCGCCATCGCGGCCATCGACAGCCCGATCGCCACCGCATAGATGAGCGCGAGCATCGACTCGGTGATGCCGACCGTCGCCACCGCGTCCGGCCCGAGCTTCGACACCCAGAAGACATCCACCACCGCGAACACCGACTCGAGCACCATCTCGAGGACCATCGGGACGGCGAGGAGCAGGATCGCCCGGCCGATCGGTCCCTCGGTGTAGTCGCGCCGCGACCCGCGGAGCGATTCGCGCACCGTGGCCCAGAAGGGCATGCGCGCGACGTCTCCCCCGGAGAGGGCGGAGAGGGCTTCGGCCGCGGGCGGCCGTTCGATCGATTCGCTCATGGGGGAAAAGGGCCGCGCATCTTACCGGAAGCGCGCGGTGCCACAAAGGCGAGGTCGGCTCAGCCCCCGTACCAGTCCGCGTCGCGCATGAGCCGCAGCCACTCGCCCTGGTCCGCGGCGAGGATGTGCTCGGAAAGACCGAGGTCCGCGAAGACGGCCTCGTTGGACGCGTCGGGCCTCAGGCGCTCCGCGATCTTCGACAGCGAATCGAACCGCGCCTGCGATCGGCTCTGATTGCGCCCGAACTCATTGGCGGTCCGCCACGTCCGGAATCCGGCCCACGCGCCGGGCAGGGCGAGCGAGAGCGCGAGCGCGAGGCGACCGAGCTTTTCGACGGGATCGCGCCGCGGGGCCCCGGAGCGCTCGCCCGCGACCGCCGCCGCCCTCCCGACGCGGTGCTCCATGGCGTGCTCCGCCCACGCGTGCAGTCCGACGCAGAGAACGCTCGTGAAGAAGATGAAGGGAAGGATCGCCGAGCTCTGATACCACCGCGACGGGCGGGATCCGCTCCGGGAAAAATACGTGATCTGCGAGTTCAGCCGCCGCCGCCGGTAGTAGGTCAGGATCTCGAGCCGCAGGTCGCGCGTGATTCCGGCGCATTCCGCGGCCGAGGCGATCTTCGGCACGCCCTCCCTGGCGGCGAACGTTTCGAGCTGCTTCTCCCGGATGCCCTGAATCTCCTCGATCTTCCGGAGCAGCCGCTCCCGCGGTCCCGGAAGAGCCGGCCCGCCCGCGCACCAGAAGTCGGGGTCGACGAGCATCCGGAACTTGAGCAGCCGCAGCTGCTCCGCCTGAAACCGGCGCAGGAGCCACTCGCCGTGCCAGCTCTTGACGAGACCGGCGAACACGAGCGCCGTGCCGACCGCCGCGAGGCTCGCCTCGACGAGCAGCGTGAGCTCCGTCGCAGCGTCGAGAAACGCGATGTTCACCGCAGCGGCGACGAGCGACGCGCCGCCGAATGCCGCCGCGAGGCCCGTGATGCGCCGGTGGAGCTTCTGGCTGCGCAGCGCCTGGGAGTCCGCCTCGTCGAACGGTCCGACGATCTGGTCGCGGCAGAGCCGCAGGTACTCCCCGAGCGGTCCCGGATCCCCGAGATCCTGGGGATCGTCGTGCATCTCGTCGTCGGGCCGCGGCGCGGACTCCTTCATGCCTTCGCGATCCGGTAGCCGAGCGAGAGGATCGTCTTCACCGTCTCGATCGCCGTGCGGCGGTCGTATTCCTTTTCCGACTCGGAGAGCTGCTCGTAGGGCACGAGGCTCGGGTGCTCCTTGCGCTCGTCGTTGCGCGCGGGGCCGTGGCGCCAGCCTTCGTCCATCCGCTGCCGCGCCCAGTTCTCGTGCGTGTTCTTCGCCAGCATCTCGGTCAGTTCGCGGATCGCGTCGGGCAGCTCGACGGCGGACGTGTCCCGGGGGGCGGGGCGGTAGCTCACGATCTTCTCCTCACGCAACCGAAGGACGAAGGCGGGGCGCCTCTCCGGATGGCGAGAGGAGCGCCGGCCGCCTTCGACTCATCGCACCTTGAAGCGGAACCCGTTCGGCGCCTGGACCTCGAAGCCGCGCGGGGTGGGGAACCGGTGTTTCGGGACGAAGTTCGCGGCGGGCGGCGGCACGGGCACGACGTCGAAAGAAAAGGGGACCTGGTTGCTCTCGTGCCCCGCGCTGTCGAGGAGCACCGCGCGCAGCGTCATGCGCTGGACGATCGGGGTGTGGATATAGAAGGAGATGCTGCCGTCGCGCTTCGCCGGCGCACCCTGCACGGAGAACGAAAACGGCGGGAATCCCGCCGACTGGAGCACGTCGAAGCGCGCCGACGCGATGTCGTTCTTGCGCGCGCGGAAGAAGACCATTCCAGAGGCCGGCTGGTTGTCCGCGTAGATCCGCGTCGGGAACTGGACCGAGAGGATCTGCGGCGGCGCCGAGCGGAACACGCCGAGCAGAATCAGGACGAGCAGCACCGCGGCCACGGCGGCGCCGATCACGAGCGGCTGGAAGCGGCGCGTCCCGGGAGCCGTCCCTTCGCGCCCGCGCTCCCGCGCGCGAGGCTTCTCGTCCGTCAGAGACGGCGGCGGGGGAGGCAGCTTTCCCGCGCGGCGCCGGGAGCGCGGCGCAGGGGCCGATTCCTCGTCCGCCTCGCGTTCCGGGACGACGCCGTCGTCGGTCGTGCGGCTGGGCCGGGCAAGCAGCGTGCGGATCGTCTCCGCGAGGTGCTCGATGTGCGGCTCGAGCGGCCGCGACAGCGCGTCCATCCAGTGCGGCGTGCTGATGAAGTACTCGAGCGTCTTTCCGAGCGGGACGTCCTCGATGCGGAGCGGAATGATCGTGACGCCCTTGGCGACGGCGCGCTCGACCTCCCGCTTGATCTGCTTCGACGTGTTGGCGCTCGAAGAAAAGACCAGGAGCATCACCCGGCACTCGCTGATCGCGTCGATGATGGCGGCGCCCCAGTCGAGCCCGGGAACGATGTCCCGCGGCGCGATCCAGCACTGGAGCCCCCGCGACTCGAGCCCCGCGCACACGGCATCGGCGACCGGCCTGTCGCTCGTCGCATAGCTGATGAAGACGTCGTGGGGCATGGAGCTCCCGCGCGGGGCGCGCCGAATCATACCGTCGCTTCGCGCCGCAAGGGACCGCCCCTGACGGGGCCGGCGGACGGCTCGCCTGAAGGCTCGACCGTCCGCCTGGTCCCTTGCGGCGCTCAGCTCCCGCATCGCGAACCTCCTCCGCGCGGAATCGCGCGGAGACTATTCGCGATGCGACGGGGGCCTCTTTAGAAACAATCCACGTCGCCAGGCCTTCTCCTTCCGCCGAGCGTTCTCAGAGGAAAGACTCTTCCTCGCCAGGCACTTCCCTCTCCCCCGGACCCGGGGGAAAGGGTCAGGGTGAGGGGGTCGCCCTCTCTCTGGCAGCGACATCCCGATGTCCTGAGGGCAATCCCTCGCCCGGCCTTCTTTCTCTCCAGTCCGCAGAGAACGGGTGTTCGGAGACATGGTGGACGATTCAGGAGGATGCCGTGTCCGGGTCGAAAACTTCCTCGATCAGCTTGCCGAAGAGCTTCGCGATGGCAAACGCCAGCGGGAGGCTGGGGTCGTACTTGCCGGTCTCGAGGGCATTGATGGTCTGCCGCGAGACGCCGAGGCGCCCGGCGAGCTCCGCCTGCGACCACTCGTGCTCCGCGCGAAGCACTCGGAGCCGGTTCGTCATGGCCGCCGCCGGCCGGACGGGCGGGCGTCCGTCATCCGCGGTACCTCTTCGTGGCGATGCGGAGGCCCACGTCGCAGCTCACGAAAAGAACCAGCGTCCAGACGATGACGGGAGGTCTCGGGGCGCCGAAGACCTCGGCAAAGCCGTAGAGGACCAGCACGGCGCTGCTCAGGATGAATGCGAAGGAGAGCGTTTCCGAAAGCGTCTTCTTCTCCAGCTCGTCCGCGGTTCGGATGATCCGGATGAAGCTCACGACCATGATGATCCCGGGCAGAAGCGCGAGCGCCATCACCTGGGGGAGGAACCCGCTGAACAGAACATGGGCGATGACCGAGTAGGCAGCGAGATACCCGCTCGCCAGAAACACCGCGCGGTCATCCCGTTCCCGGGCGAGGAGGACGGCGCCCACGATGAGGCCGGCGATGGAGAGCACGATGCCGGCGATCGCCCCCGGCCGGCCCGGCGTCAATTGAATCGGGTCCTTCGGGATGCGAAGAAGCACATCGAGCGCCCCCAGCAAAATCATCCAAGAGGCATAGATGAGAAAGATGGTGCGTCTCGATCGTTTCGAGATGGGACGCAGGAGCACGAGCTTCTGATCTTCGAGCGAAGCGTCGACGGAAGGCGGTTCTGGCTCGGACATGGTCCACTCCCCTCTGAGTTCGGCGGTCTGCTTCGTCATGAGCTCCTCCTGAAAGCGATTCGGGCGTTTCCGATCGTTTGGCTATTTCCCTGGCCCGAGAGTTGTAAAGGTTCATTGACATAAAGTCAAGGTCACTGTTCTCTGTTCTCCATTGGGATCGGACAGAGCTTGTCGTATTGATTTACGCCTTTATTACGCCTATCTTCCCA
>JBDTOO010000115.1:0-7445 GCA_039933215.1 Acidobacteriota bacterium | reverse complement strand
CCCTCAGGAGCGACTCCCGCGAGAGGGTGACGCCGGCGCGCCGGGCGACGGCCTCGGAGATCTTCAGGGCGATGCCGCAGGCGGCGAGCTCCTTCTCGGGATACTCGCAGCCCGGCTGCCTCGGGTTCACCACGACCGCCCCCGCAGGCAGCTCGTCCGGGACGAGGTGGTGATCGGTCACGATCACGTCCACGCCCGCCGCCCGCGCGCACGCGACGCCCTCGACGGCCGTGATGCCGCAGTCGACGGTCACGATGACGCCGGGCGACAGCTCGGCCAGGACGCGGCGGACTGTATCGGGCCGCAGGCCGTATCCGTCCCGCAGCCGGTGCGGCAGAAAAGCGACCGCGTCCGCGCCGGCGCGCCGCAGCGCGGCCCGGAGCTGAGCGACGGACGTCACACCGTCGACGTCGTAGTCGCCGAAGACGACGATCCGCCGCCCGGCCTTCGCCGCCCGGACGAGACGGTCCGCGGCCTCGTCCGCGCCCTTCAGGAGACCCGGGTCGTGAAGCGATTCCGTGGCCGGCCGGAGAAAGGCCCGCGCCGCCTCGGGGGTCGTGACGTTCCGGGAGATCAGGATCTCCGCGATCAGGCGCGGGATGCCCGCCTCCTGTGCGAGCCTCGCCGCGGCGGGCGTGGCGCCGGCGGTCGTCCAGAGAGCGTCCATCGATCCAATGGTGCCCGGGAGCACCGACAAGAGGCGTCCACCCGGCGCCGGGGCTCCGTCCGCCCCGGGGCCCGTCACGGACCGGCCGCGGTCTCGAACCGGCCCAGGGCCCGGAACTTCCGGTAACGCTCCTCGCGCCGCTCCTCCGGGGACATCCGCGTCAGAGGGCTCAGGTGGCGCTCGATGGCCTCCCCGACCGCGGCCGTCGCCCCGGCGGGATCGGTGTGCGCGCCTCCCGGAGGCTCCGGGATGATCTCGTCGACGACGTCCAAGGAGCGCAGGTCGTCGGCCGTCAGCTTCAGCGCCTCGGCGGCTTCTTTCTTGCGCGCCGCGTCCTTCCAGAGGATGGCGGCGCAGCCCTCGGGCGAGATGACGGAGTACACGGAGTGCTCGAGCATGAGAATCCGGTCTCCGATGCCGAGGGCGAGCGCGCCGCCGGATCCGCCCTCCCCCGTGATCGTGACCACGATGGGGACGTCGAGCGTCGCCATGACCTTGAGGTTCGCGGCGATCGCTTCCGCCTGGCCCCGCTCCTCGGCGTCGATGCCGGGATAGGCGCCCGTCGTGTCGATGAAGGAGAGCACCGGCCGGTGGAACTTCTCGGCGAGCTCCAGCACGCGGAACGCCTTGCGGAATCCCTCGGGGCGCGGCATGCCGAAGTTGCGCCGGATCTTCTCCTTGGTGTCGCGGCCCTTCTGATGGCCGACGACGGCGACGGCCTGGCCGCGGAAGAACGCGAATCCCGCGATGATGGCGGGGTCGTCGGCAAACTTCCGGTCCCCGTGGAGCTCGACGAAGTCCGTCATGAGCGCGGCGACGTAGTCGAGCGGGTACGGCCGGAGGGGATTGCGGGCGACGACGGTCTTCTGCCATGGCGTGAGCCGCTCGTAGATCTCGCGGGTGATCCGCTCGAGCTTCTCGCGGAGCTTCTCGAGCTCGCGCCGGTGTGCCGCGTCGTCCGGAAGCGCCGAGAGCTCCTCGATCCGCTGGCGCAGCTTCAGGATGGGCTCTTCGAAGGCGGATTCCTCGGAGTTCATCGAGAGGATTGTACCGGCTCGCCGCCGCGGCGGGGCCCGCCGGCCCTTTCGAGCGGCGGCCCTTTCGTCGGCCTCAGAGCAGATCCTGCGGGTCGACGTCGGCGGCGATCTGAACGCCCGACGGCGGGCGCTCGGGCATCGCGGCGTCGAGCGCGGCGAGGATCGTGCGGCGATCCGCGGCCCGCAGGAGAAGCTGGAACCGCCATCGTCCCTGGAGGCGCTCGAGGGGAGCGGGCGCGGGTCCCGAGATGCGCAGGTCCTTTTCGGAGCGCACGGCCTTCCCCAATTCCGACGCCGTCTCCTCGGCGCGCTCCCGGTTCTCGGACGAGACGAGGATCGCGGCGAGCTCCGAGAACGGCGGGTAGAAGAAGGATTTTCGGAACTCGAGCTCCTGACGGCAGAACCCGTCGACGTCGTGCTGGGAGGCACGCCGGATCGCCGGATGCTGGGGATGGAAGGTCTGCACGTGGACGGTGCCGGGCTCGTCTCCCCGGCCGGCGCGGCCGGCGACCTGCGCCACGAGCTGGAAGGTCTTCTCCGCCGATCGGAAGTCCGGGAAGTTCAGCAGGCTGTCGGCGGACAACACTCCGACCGCCGTGACGTTCGGAAAGTCGTGCCCTTTCGCCACCATCTGCGTCCCGATCAGGCAGCCGGCCCTGCCGGACGAGAACTCCTCGAGCACCGACCCGGCGCCGCCACGCCGCCGCGCGCTGTCGCGATCGAGGACGACGTGGGATACGTCGGGAAAGATCTCCGCAAACCGCTCCCCGACGCGCTCCGTCCCCGCTCCGATCGCCTCGAGGACGGCGCCGCCGCACTCCGGGCAGCGGTCGGGCCGGCCGACTCGCTCCCCGCAGTAGTGGCAGATCAGGGTTCGGCCGCGCGCATGGACGGTCCGGCACACGCTGCACCGCGTGCAGCGGAAGTCGTGGCCGCACAGGCGGCACAGGAGGAAGGGAGCGTAGCCGCGTCGCGGCTGGAGGAGGATGGCCTGCTCCTTCCGGGAGAACACCTCGCGGAGCCGCTCGATCAGGGGACGCGAGAAGAGAGTCACGCCCTTCTCCTCCGGCCGCGCGATCTCCCGGCGGAGATCGACGATCGTCACGTCGGGAAGCGGCTTGGAGTCGATCCGATCCGGAAGGCCGAGGCGCGTCAGGCGTCCGCGATCGGCGGCGAAATACGCCTCGACGGACGGCGTCGCGGACCCGAAGACGAGGGCCGCTCCGGCCGCCCGGGCGCGGAGCGCCGCGACGTCCCGCGCGTCGTACCGGGGCGCCTCGCGCTGCTTGTAAGACGCGTCGTGCTCCTCGTCGACGACGATCACGCCGGGATCGGCGACCGGCGCGAAGACCGCCGACCGGGGCCCGATGACCGCGCGCGCCTCTCCCCGCCGCACCCGGTCCCAGGCTTCCGCTCGACCGCGCTCGGACAGCGCCGAATGGAGCAGAGCGGCGCGGCTCCCGAAGAGACGGGACAGCTCCCGCGAGAAGACGGGCGTGAGACCGATCTCCGGAACGAGCCAGATGGCGCCGCGCCCCGCTTCGAGCGCCGCCGAGATGGCGCGAAGGTAGACCTCCGTCTTCCCGCTGCCGGTGACGCCCTGCAGGAGCGCGGGGAAGTACCGGCGCTCGCGGATGGCCGCGGAAAGCGCGTCGATCGCGACGGCCTGTGCGGGGGTCGGCGTGACGGCGAGCCGGGGAGGGAGCGGCGCGCCGGGGAGCGAGGACTCCTCGCGGACGGGCTGCTCGAACGACCGGGCGAATCCTCCCCGGACGAGGGTGCGGAGCACTCCCGGGCCGGCGCCGGTGTGGAGCCGGACCTCCGGGGCCGTGGCCGGACGGCCGATCGCGACGAGCCACGCGAGGGCATCGCGCCCGCGCGGGCCCGGAGCCTTCCCGCCGGTCCTCCCGTCGGCCAGGGCGGCGTAGGCGGTCTCGACGCGGACTCCCCGCTCGGGCCGCTGCGAGACCGGTCGGATCCATCCCCGCTCTTCGAGCGAGCGGATCGTCTCCGCGCGGTCGTCGGCGGGCAGCTCGCTCGCCGCGACGGGTGCGCCGCCGGCGAGCGCCTCGAGGATCGGGATTTCGGTTCCGCGGGCCCGCCCGAGCGCGCCCTTCTCGGTGATCCGGTAGCGGATCGCGCCCGCCGCGGGAAGCTTCGCCGGCAAAGCGCTCTTCAGCACCTCGCCGGTCGAGGCGAAGAAGCGCGCCGCGGTGCGCCGCGCGAGGTCCAGGAGATCGGGCGGACAGACGGGCTCCGGGTCGAGGACGGAGACGATCTCGCGCATCCCGGGAGCCTCCTCCCCCTCGGCCGAGACGACGACCCCGGTCAGAGCCCGCTCGCCGAACGGAACGCGCACGCGAGACCCGGGCTGAGGAACGGCCACCCCGTCCGGCACGAAATAAGAAAACTCCCGCCGCAGCGGCAGAGGCAGCGCGACGGAAACGATGGCGCGAGCGCGGGGCGGGACGGAGATCATGGGCCGGCCTCAAGCCTATCCGGAGCGAGTCACCCCTTCCTGGAATGTGGCGGGACGCTCTGCGAGCGCACGTTCGACGATTTCCCAAGAACGCTCTGAGCGGTCGAGGCTAGGCCGAGCCGCGGCTCACGCTTGGGAAGATCTCGACAAGCGGCGCAATCTCCCAAGTGCCCCGGGAGCCCGACGGCCGCAAAGCGACCCACAGGCGGACGATCTGCAGCGGAGTGGAGCACCGCCCCCCTCACCCGGCCCTCTCCCCCCGGTGCGCGGGTGGAGGGGGGAAAGCACCGCGCCGCTTGGCTACAGAAAGCGCCCCGAGCGGTCGAGGCTAAGCCGAGCCGCGGGTCAAGCCGGAGACGAGCTCGACAAGCGGCACAAGCTTAGAAGGGCCCCGGTCGCATCGCGAATAGTCTCCGCGCGATTCCGCGCGGAGGAGGTTCGCGATGCGGGAGCCCGACGGTCGCGCAGCGACCCCTAGGGCGACGACAGCTGGCGGATCCGCCTCGTCGCTTTCGTCCGGGACGAAGACGAACGCGTGGCCCGCCGCATCCCACTTATAGCGGCGGACGGAGTCCTCGTCGAGGTCGGGGGTGATGACGACCGAGTCGCGGTCGACCGAGACGTCTCCTCGCGAGAGCGTCACATCCCTCTCGATGAACGAGCCCGGAGAGAAGGACGCGGAGCCGCCACCGGCTCGCCCCATGAAGACGACGACGGAAAACCAGGGCGCCGACGATCCGTTGTCGCGGCGAACGAAGCCGAGGACGAAATCGAGCATCCCGTCGTCGTTCATGTCGCCGCGGACGAAGTACGGGTGGTAGATGCCGTAGAGGCCCCGCACGTCCGAGTCGCTGCCGGAGACCCGCCGGTCGCCGTCGGCGGCCATCCGCAGCGCCGGATTGTGCCGGAGAAAATCGTCGACGGAAGCCGTCTCGGCCGCCGTGAAGGCGTAGCTCGCGGGCGCGGGACGGACGGCCGCGCGCGGCGGTTCCGCCCGACGCGCCGCGTCCGGGGCGGGGGTCGGCTGGACCGCCGCGGCGGGAGCGATCCGCCGGCACGAAGCGATCGCGGCGGCGACGAGGATGGCGCCGGCCGCGAGTCTGCGGAAGCGAATTGTGGCGGATCGGAAGAGGTCGCTGCCCATGCGTCGAAACCGCCGGGATTCTATGGCAACGGATCGCGGGCGACCGGCGCGGGGCGCCACCATCTGCTAATGTTCCCGGCCGGCGGCGCCGCGCCGCCGGGAGGATCTTCTGAGACAGGAGAAGGACAGCCTCGGGGTCCGCGAGATACCGGACGACGCGTACTGGGGCGCCCAGACGTCCCGCGCCGTCGAGAACTATCCGATATCCGGCGAGCGCGCCCATCCCGAGATGGTCCGCGCCTACGCCCGGATCAAGAGCGCCTGCGCGGAGACGAATGCCGAGATGGGGCGGCTGCCTCCGGAGAAGGCCCGCGCGATCGTCGAGGCCTGCGGCGAAGTGCTTGCGGGCCGGCACGCCGAGCAGTTCGTGGTGGACGTCTACCAGGCCGGCGCGGGAACCTCCTTCCACATGAACGTCAACGAGGTCGTCGCGGGGCGCGCCGCGGAGATCCTCGCGGGGACCCGCGGCGACCGATCCGCGGTCAACCCGAACGACGACGTCAACCTCGGGCAATCGACCAACGACACGTTCCCCACGGCCCTCCACATGTCGGCCGTGGCGGTGGGCCGCCCGCTCGCCGCGGAGGTCGGCCGGCTGAGCGAGTCGCTCGGAAGGAAGGGAACGGAGTTCGCGGGGATCGTGAAATCGGGACGCACGCATCTGATGGACGCCGTCCCCGTGACCCTCGGTCAGGAATTCCGCGCCTACGCGTCCGCGGCGGCCCGCCGGCGCCGCGCGATCGACGCGGCCCTGGACGGACTCAGGGATCTCGCCCTGGGAGGGACTGCCACTGGCACCGGCCTGAACACGCCCGCCGGTTTCCGGGAGAAGGCGATCGAGCGCCTGGCGAAGATGACGGGCGAGGCCTACGTTCCGGCCGCTGACCCTCGCGAGGCGATGCAGAGCCGCGCCGCCGCCGGCGATTACTCCTCGGCCCTGCGCGGCCTCGTTGTCGAGCTCGGCCGGATCGCCAACGATCTTCGGCTTCTGGCGTCCGGTCCATCCACCGGGCTGGACGAGATCCGCCTGCCGGCCGTCCAGCCGGGCTCGTCGATCATGCCCGGAAAGGTAAATCCGTCGCTGCTCGAATGCCTGAATCAGCTCTGCTTTCAGATCGTCGGCATGGACGCGGCGAACACGCTGGCGGTGGCCGGGGGGCAGCTCGAGCTGAACGTCATGATGCCCCTTCTCGCGCACAATCTCACCCGCGGTCCGCAGCTCCTCTTGAACTTCCTTCCCGTGGTGCGCACGCGGTGCGTCGACGGAATCACGGCGAACCCGGAGAAGTGCCGGCACTATCTCGAAGAGTCGCCTTCCGTGGTCACGGCGCTGACTCCCAAAATCGGCTACGCGAAGGCCGCCGAAATCTTCAAGGAGGCCGTATCCCGCGGCATCCGGGTGCGGCAGGTCCTTCTGGAAAAGAAAATCGTGACTGAGCAGGAGCTCGACGAGGCGATGACGCCGGCCGCGCTCCTCGGTCCACTCGAGTGACGCGTCTCTGCGGAGGTTTCGATCAGGAACGCCGGCCGCTTCGTGCGGCAGGCCGAACGTCAGGAGGAAATCGATGAGCTGGCCTCAGGATTGGCAGACGAACGTGCTGTTCCTTCTCCGGTGGGGTCACTTCCTCGCGGGAATCACGTGGATCGGCATGCTGTACTTCTTCAACCTCGTCAACGTGCAGTTTCAAAAGGAGATCGAAGCGTCGGTCAAGCCCAAGGTCAATCCTCCTCTTCTGACGCGCTCTCTCTGGTGGTTCCGGTGGGGCGCGGTGGGAACCTGGCTGACGGGCTTCATCTATTACGTGATCATCGCGGGAACGGAAGCGCCCGGCCACAAGATCCTCGGCCTCTTTCTGGGCGTCTGGGTCGTCGCCTTCGTCGTCGAGTCGCTCGTGTTCCGCATGGCCGTCCAGGGCGGCCCGCTGAAGGACGGGCGCGCGGTCGCGGTCCTCGTGGCGATCATCGTGTTCGCGGCCGCCTGGGTGGCCTGGTACTACGGCCGCGCGTGGGGCGCGAGCAACCGCTCGATTTCCGTTCTGATCGGCGGCGGGATCGGAACCGTGATGTTCATGAACGTGTGGATGATCATCTGGCCGCTCCAGAAGAAGATCATCGCGG
>JBDTOO010000114.1:0-7561 GCA_039933215.1 Acidobacteriota bacterium | reverse complement strand
TCGGCATCATGATTGCCGTCGGCAGCAGCGGCCGCAAGGAAAACATCACGATCGATCGGAACTGACCGGTTTCGCGGCCGGAGCCTTCCTCCACGCCGCGCCCCGGTGGCCGAAGTCGAAGCGGTCAGGGTGGAGTATCTCCGCCAGGATCTCAAGCGACTCCACGAGCCGGGGGCCCGGGCGGTTGAAAAACTGGTTCCCGTCGGCGAGATAGACCGCGCCGCGGCGCACCGCCGCGAGGGTCTCCCAGCCGGGAATCTCCTCCAGGAGGCCGGCGTCCGTTTCGCTCCGTTCGAGGCCAAAGCCGCACGGGAACGCCACGATGATGTCGGGGTCGGCTTCGCGCAGGGCGTCGGGACCGAGCCACGGGGAGTGCCGGCCCATTTCGCCGAAGAGGTTCTCGCCTCCCGCCATCCGGACGAGCTCCGGGATCCAGTTGCCGGCCGCCATCGGAGGCGACAGCCACTCGATCGTCGCGACGCGGGGCCTCCGGGACGCGTACACCGCGGCGTCGCGGATCGCCTCCATCCGCGACACGAGACGGGAGGTGACCGCGGCGCCGCGCTGCGGGACGCCCAGGGCGGCCGCGACCCGCTCGATGTCGCGCATCGCCTCGGAGATAGTGCTCGCGCCGAGCGCCACCAGCGTCGGAGCAGGCGTCCAGCCGGCGACCGCGCTCCTCACGTCGGCGAGGTTCACCGCGCACACGTCGCAATGCACCTGCGTGAGGACGTGGGTCGGAGCGAGAGCGAGCAGGAGCTCCGCGTCGACGCGATACACGGAGATCGCCTCGGAGAGCAGCTCCTCGATCCGCGCGTGGATCTCGCGGCTCGAGCCCGTGGGATCGAGCTTCGGCGCCGTGCAGACCGGCAGCTTTCGGACCTCCAGAGGGAAATCGCACTCGTGGGATCGCCCGACGAGCGCGTCCGCAAATCCGAGAGCCGAGACGATCTCCGTGGCCGAAGGCAGCAGCGAGACGATCCGGGGCGACGGCGCCGTCAGCATGCCGCCTGCCTTCCGGGCAGCTCGCCCTCGAGAAAGAGGTCGAAGAAGACGAACCCATCGCGCAAGACCCTCTCGCCGCGTCTCACCGCGATCGGCTCCGAGAACATGGGCCCGGCCGTGACGCACGTGTGGAACTCGCCATTCTCCCCGCACGGATCGACGCCGGCCGGCAGGTCTGCGAGGAGCGAGGCGTCCCAGGATCTCCCGGCGAATTCGGCCGGAAGGCGAGCCGGGTCGACGCAAACGAGCTCGGCGCGGAGGCCGCCGGCGATCATCTCGCGAGCGAGCGAGGCCGTCGGGCGTCCCCAGAGGGGGAATACCGGCTCGATCCCGGTTCCGTCGAGAAGGCGTTCGCGGTACGCGCGCACGTCTTCGAGGAAGAGGTCGCCGAAGACGATCCTTGAGATGCCCCACTCCGCCTTCGCCCGAAGCGCCGCGGAGAGGAACGCGCGCTCGTACTCGGCGTTCGAAGCGCCCGCCGATATCCCGACGGCGGCGACGGGAAGGCCGGCGAGCTCCGCCTGCCTCTCGAGAACTTCCCGCCTCACTCCGTGCATCGAGACGCGGCCGTATTCTTCAGTGAGGGTCGTCATGAGGCCGACGACGTCCAGTCGGCCCTCCCGGCGAACCTCATGAAGCGCCCACGCGCCATCCTTCCCCGAGCTCCAGGAGACGACAGCTCGCGGCGAGCGAGCAACCCGGTCGGCGGCGCGGGCGTCCGATACCGCGCCGTCCGACCGCCCGGCAACCCCTCGCGGCGAGCGAGGCAGCCCGAACGTCACGCGCGGCTGTCCCAGAGGACGTCCGGGACGCTGCGCCGGAAATTCTCGTACCGCGCGAGGACGAAGAGGGCGTCGGAGAGCCGGTTCAGGTAGCGCACGGTGCCAGCGCCGACCTCTTCGACGCGAGAGAGCGCGATCACGAGTCGCTCGGCCCGCCGGCAAACGGTCCGCGCGACGTGAAGCTCCGCAGCGCCCGGAGTCCCGCCCGGGAGGACGAAGTTCTCGAGCGGGGTGAGACGCTCGGAGAGCGCGTCCATCAGGCTCTCGAGTGCGACGACGTGACGATCCTCGATCCGGGGAACGGGCTTCTTCTCCTTTTCGGACTCCGGCACGCAGAGGTCGGCTCCCAGATGGAAGAGCTCGTTCTGGACGCGCCGGAGGGTCTCGGAGACCTCGGGATCGAGGCCGAGGGAGATCGCAGCGCCGATCACGCTGTTCAGCTCATCGACCGTGCCGTAGGCCTCGATGCGGGGCGAATCCTTCGGAACCCGCGCGCCGTCGCCGAGGCTCGTCGTCCCGTCGTCGCCCGTCCGCGTATAGACCCGGGTGATCCTCGGCATGTGTACGCCTCCCCTCCTCGATTCAGAACCGGAGCTCGAGGCCGCCGACCCACCGCCGTCCCGGCGCGGGATATCCGTCGACTTCCGCGTAATCGCGATCCGCGAGGTTTTCGAACCGGACGTAGGGAGACACGCTCCCGGCGCGGTACCGCGCAAACAGATCCACCCGAACGTAACCCGGATCCTGGATCCGTTCCCGGCTGATCGCGCCGAAGTCGGCTCGAGACCCGACGAAAGTCGCGCGAGGTGACACGTCCAGGCCGGCGAGAGGCTGCACGGTCACGCCGAGGTATCCCGAGTTTCTCGGGCGCCGGATGAGGAGGAGTCCCGTGTCGCGGTCGCGGGCGTCGAGATGAGTGTAGCTCGCGTCGACCGACAGCGCGGCGGTCACCGGCTGCCGCCACGCGACCTCGACCCCCCGGGACCTCGCGCGTCCGACGTTGAAGTTCTGGAAGCGCGAGAAATCGTAGACGATCAGGTCGCGGAAATCGGTCCAGAAGAGCGAGACCTCGACCCTTCCCGCGCCGATTCGCCGCTCGACGCCGACGTCGAAGGAGGTCGAGCGCTCGGGCTGCAGATCCGCGTTTCCCGAGAAGGGGTAGTAGAGCTCTCCGACGGAGGGCGCGCGGAATCCGGTCCCCGCCGAGGCGCGCGCTTTCCAGTTTCCGCTCGTCCACGCGAGCGTCGCGCGCGGACTCCAGGCGTCGCCGAACTGGGAGTGATGGTCGTAGCGCACGCCGACGGTCAGGATCGCCGCTCCAACACGCACCTGGTCCTCGGCGCCGGCGTGCCAGAGGGTGGCCCGGGCGCCGTCCAGGTTGGAGCCGAAATTTGACGCGTCGTCCACCGTCCAGCGCTCCCAGCCCGCAAAGCCCGTCACGGTGTGACTTCCGACGGCGAAGCTGTCCGACGCCCGGGCCTGGAGCGTGCGGGCGTCCGTCTGTGATTGAAAGCCTGGGGTGTCGTACGACGGACGGGAGGCCGCCCAACCGAGCAGGACGGATGCCGTATGGCCCTCGGCGGGCTGGAAGCTCGCGGGGACCGCGATGCGTTCCTCTCGCGGCGAGTATCGGTCGTGCGGCGACGGGGCGCCGACCGCCCCGGGAAGACCGAGCTCGCCGTCGGTGATGGCGCCCTCGAGGCCGACGCGGAGGCTCTGCGAGAAACGGCCGTCGATCCGCACCGTGCCGGAGCGCTCGCGCCAGTCGTCGTTGTCCCGATCCCCGTCGGCGCGGTGATCGCGGAAGCTCGCGGCGATCGACCATGGCCCCCGGCCAACCGTCGCGAACGCGGTCTCCTCTCGCTGCCGCGCGTTGCCGGCCTCGGCGGAGACCCGTCCCGACAACCTTTCGGCGGCGGAACGCGTAAAGATCTGGACGACGCCCCCGATCGCGTCGGAGCCGTAGAGGGCGGAGAACGGTCCCCGCACGACCTCGATCCGCTCGACGTTCTCCGTCGTCAGCAGCGAGAAGTCGTATCCCGGGAAGAAGGGAGAGTTGACGCGGACGCCGTCGACCAGCACCAGCGCGTGCGTCGAGTTGGAGCCGCGGAGGAAGACCGAGATCTGCGAGCCGGGCCCGCCGGAACCGAGGACGACGGCGCTCGGCACCGAGCGAAGAGCGTCCGCCACGGTCTTCCATCCCTCCCTCTCGATCTGCTCGCGGGTGACGACGGTCGATGCGGAGCCGACGTCCTCCCGCTCCTCGGGGACCGCTGCGGCAGTGACGACGACGTTCTCCGAGACGGGCGCCTGCGCGCGCGCGGGCTCCGCGGATGTCCAGAGCAGCGCCGCCGCGAGGGCGGCGAGGCCCGCGCTCCGCTGCGTTCGCTGCCGCTGCCGGCGGGCCAGGGCATCCAGGCCGAAGAAGACCGCGGTGCCGGCGAGATCCGCGAGGAGCGTGTTCCAGAACCATGGCACCGCGGCGATGAAGCAGAGCGCGAGGCCGGTCCTGGTCAGCGGGTAGGTGCCCATCTCCCACCAGTTCGCGAGGTTGGTGGTCAGGAAGAAGAAGAGCGAGCTTCCGACGGAGAGGCCGGCCAGGCGGATCGGACCGGAGTGACGCGCGGCGACGCGGCCGAGCAGAACCATCGCCCCGAACGAGCCGTAGACCGCGCATCGGACCAGGGTGAACACCGGACGCCCCGTCCCGTGGTCGATGACCAAGTCCGAGAGTGCGAGGGCGGCGAGCGGCACCGCCAAGGCGAGACGGCGCGGAAGCCGTGCGCCCGAGTAGAGCGCGAGCGCGCCCATTGCGACGGCGTTCGGCGGGTGCGGAAGCAGCCGGGACAGGGCGCCGAAAAGGATGAGAAGAAGCGCGGTCGTCATTCGAACCTCCCGTTCGACGAGACGAAATCTCGGATCGGGAGGCCGCAAGGGTCCGCACGCCCGCGCGAATTCGAAGGCGCGCCACTCCGGTTCCACCCGCCCGAGTCAGCGTTCCGTCCGGCAGGTCTCCTGGCTTCCGGATCATGCGCCGCCGGGCTCCTTCCCGAACGCGCGACCGACGACTCGATCAACTCGCGCTCAGTGGTTCGTGCCCGGGACGTCCCCGGTGACAGTGGCGGGGGCCGCGCGGGATTTTCACCCGCTTCCCTTAGCCGTACGAAAGTCAAAGAGCCCCGAAGAGCAGGGACCTTACCGCCACCTCCCGCCGAACGCAAGTACGGCAATCTGAGAAAAGACGCCTTCGCGCCTTTTCTCTATCCGGCCATTTGTCGGCGATCGGGCGATCGGGTCATCGGGCCATCTGGGAATGCGGCTCGCGACGAATCGCTCGGTGCCAGTTCGAGAGAGCGACGATTCGGATGCGGCCTCGCGACAATCTGGTGTGCGAGGGAATGAATGACATCCAGGCAGGAAGCCCTTCGCGATCGATCGAAGAATTTTGCGCTTCGCGCCATTCGGCTTCTGGAGGGTCTTCCCAGGGGCGCGCCCTCACCCATTCTGCGGAGCCAGTTCTTGAGGTCCGCGACCGCCGTCGCAGCGAACTATCGGGCGACCGGACGTGCCCGATCGAAGAAAGAGTTCGCCTCCAGACTCGGCGTCGTCGTCGAGGAGGCCGACGAGACGGTGTTCTGGCTTGAACTGATGATGGAGTTCGGTGCTTCAGACGAAATCCGAACCCTGCTCCAGGAGGCGAACGAACTCCTGGCCATCTTCGCCGCCTCCCACCGCACCGTCACCATCGGCCCGCGCCATCCCTCCGCGGAGCGGACACCCGATGGCCCGATGGCCCGATGACCCGATCACCCGATCTGCGTCGATGGCCGGATAGACGCGCGCGAACGCGCGCGTCAGATTCTGCGCACCTTCTTCAAGATGTCCCCATCCCACTGATACGCGAGTCTCTTCCTCCCCGCCGCCGCATCCTTCTGCAGCGCGTATCCGTACACCATCGGCAGCGCCACGGAGGTCTCCACGAACGCCATCTCGTGCGTCGCCTGCTTCGACACCTTTCCCCACGAGGTCGCCTCGGACAGGGTCGAGCCTCCCAGCCCTCCCCAGTGAGGCGCGTCGGTCGTCATCTGGAGGGCGTATTTGTGTCCTCCCGTGTCGAGTCCGAAGATGTAGGACATCACGATCGAGTCGTTGATGTAGTTCTTCGGCACTCCGCCCGAGACGTACACGGCCGCCGTCGCGGGGCTCTGCACGACGATCTGGGTGAGCTCGTAGTTGTCGCGGATCGAGGAGATCGTGAACGGCTCTTTGCCGGCCTTCCGGAAGCGGTGGTAGTGCTCGGTCAGGCCGATCCCGATCGACGAGTCGTTCAGCGCCGGCACGAACAGGGGGACGCCGCGGCGGCCGCACGCGCCGAGGATCGAGCCCGCGTCCCCACGCGCCTTCTCGGAGAGAAGCGCCAGGAACGCGCGCGAGGAGAGGGAACGCGGAGCGAGGGTGTCGGCGAAGCGCGACACGGCGAGGTCCGTGTCCCAGTATTTCTCCTCGTCGATGAACGTGTCGTAGAGACGATCGATGTAGAGGTCGCGCAGCTCCTTGTCGTCCGCATCCGGGCTGCCGTGGTAGTGGCGTCCGCCGCGGACCTGGTAGTAGTCCTGGGAAATGATCGCGCCCGTCGAGACGACGACGTCGACCATGTTGTTCTCGATGAGGTCGACGATCACCTGCCGCATCCCGGCGGCGATGAGCGAGCCGGCGAGGCCCAGCATGATCGTCGGACGCTGCCGGTCGCGAAGCATCTTCTCGAAGACGGACGCGCACTTGCCCAGAGCCCGGGCCTGGAAGGAGGCGTCCCGGTAGGCGTCGAGGAGCTCGGAGACGGTGGTCTTCCGGGTGATCCTTACCGGCGTCGTCGGACGGCCGAGGAGCGCCTTCTTGCGCTTCCGGTCGACGCCGACCGCGGCTTCGTGCGTGTACTCGCGGGCGGTGGTTCCACCGGCTCGTTTTTTCGATCCCATCGACGGGGTCCTCCGGAAAGAATTCGGTACGCGGCCATAGCGGCCCCGTAGCCGGAGTCAATGTTGACCGCCGTCACCCCGTTCGCGCAGGAGTTGACGGCGGAAAGAAGCGACGCGAGACCTCCGAACGCGGCGCCGTAGCCCCGCGCCGTCGGAACGGCGATCAGGGGACGCCCGACGAGCCCGCCGATCACGGAGAAGAGCGACGCCTCCATCCCGGCCACCGCGATGACGACGTCGGCGCGCTCGATCTCCTCGAGGCGGGAGAGCAGACGCAGGACCCCGGCGACTCCCACGTCGGCAACGAGGGTCGTCGCGACCCCCAGATACTCGAGCGTCCGCCGCGCTTCCTCCGCCACCGTCACGTCCATCGTGCCGGCGGTGACGACGCACACGGTTCCTTCCTTCTTCGCCATCGCCTTGCCGACCGAGAGCACGAGCGTGCCCGAGCGCTCGTCGTAGTCCGCGCGGCCCGGAAGGGGATGGGCCCCGACCTCTTCCCAGGCTTCGCGCGAGAGCCGGGTCACGAGGACATCGTGCGCGCGGGCGAGCTGGCGGCAGATCTCCGCAATCTGCGGCGCGGACTTGCCGTCCGCGAGCACGACCTCGGGAAACCCGACGCGCCGCTGCCGGTCGAAGTCGAGGGTGAACTCGGAAACCACGCCCGGATCTTATCCGCGCGAGGGCTACGTTTCCTTCGAACTCCCATTCGTCGCGAGCCGCATTCCCAGATGGCCAGATCGCCCGATGACCCGATGACCCGATCGCCGACAAATGGCCGGATAGAAAAAAGGCGCC
>JBDTOO010000113.1:0-7643 GCA_039933215.1 Acidobacteriota bacterium | reverse complement strand
GGGATGCGCAAGCAGGACCTGATCTTCAAGATCCTCCAGGCGCAGACCGAGAAGAAGGGCCTCATCTTCTCCGAGGGCGTGCTCGAGTGCCTGCCCGACGGGTTCGGGTTCCTGCGCGCGCCCGAGTACAACTACCTGCCCGGGCCCGACGACATCTACGTCTCGCCGTCCCAGATCCGGAAGTTCGACCTCCGCACGGGCGACACCGTTTCGGGGCAGATCCGTCCGCCGAAGGAAGGCGAGCGGTACTTCGCGCTGATCAAGGTGGAAGCCGTCAACTTCGAGCACCCGGACGTGGCGCGGGAGAAGATCTTCTTCGACAACCTCACGCCGCTCTATCCGCAGGACCGCATCAAGCTCGAGGCGCCCGCGAACATGACGTCCCGCGTCCTCGACCTCGTCGCGCCCGTCGGGAAGGGACAGCGCGGGCTCATCGTGGCCGCGCCGCGCACCGGCAAGACCATGGTCCTGCAGTCGCTCGCGAACTCGATCTCGACCAACCACCCCGAGGTAACGCTCATCGTCCTGCTGATCGACGAGCGGCCGGAGGAAGTCACGGACATGCAGCGCTCGGTCAAGGGCGAAGTCATCTCCTCGACGTTCGACGAGCCCGCCGCGCGGCACGTCCAGGTGGCCGAGATGGTCATCGAAAAGGCGAAGCGGCTGGTCGAGCACAAGAGAGACGTGGTGATCCTGCTCGATTCGATCACCCGTCTCGCCCGCGCCTACAACGCCATCGTGCCGCCCTCCGGAAAGGTCCTCTCGGGCGGCGTCGACTCGAACGCCCTCCAGCGTCCCAAGCGTTTCTTCGGGGCCGCTCGGAACGTGGAAGAGGGCGGTTCGCTGACGATCATGGCGACGGCCTTGATCGACACGGGCTCGCGAATGGACGACGTCATCTTCGAGGAGTTCAAGGGCACGGGCAACATGGAAGTCCACCTCGACCGGAAGCTCGTCGACAAGCGCGTCTTCCCGGCCATCGACATCAACAAGTCGGGCACGCGCAAGGAAGAGCTCCTCATGGACAAGCAGGAGCTCAACCGCGTATGGGTGCTCCGGAAGGTCCTGAATCCGCTCTCGACGGTCGAGGCGATGGAGCTCCTGACGGAGAAGCTCGACAAGACGAAGACGAACGGCGAGTTCCTCTCGATGATGAGCCAGGGGTGACGGGAGCCGGGCCGGCCGCGGCGGGATTTTCCCGGAGCTGAAGACGGATCCCGGTCTACCGTCCGCCTTGCGCTTCTCCGTCGTCGATTTCTTGAACGCGAGGCCCCTCACGTGGGGTCTCCTCCGGGAGCCTCCGGAGGGGATCGAGGTCTCCCGCGACCTGCCCTCCGCCTGCGCGGACAAGCTCGCCAGCGGCGAGGCGGACGTCGGATTGATCCCGTCGATCGAGTACCAGCGCATCCCCGGCCTCCGGGCCATCCCGTCTCTCGGGATCGCGGCGTCTTCCGAGGTGCGCTCGGTGCTTCTGGTCTCGCGGGTGCCGCGCGATCTCATCGCCTCCGTGGCTCTCGATCCGGCGTCGCGCACCTCGGCGGCGCTCGTGCGCATCCTGCTCGAGAGGCGGTACGGAATCCGGCCGCGGTTCATCGACGGGCCCTCCGAGGACGCGGACGCGCGGCTCGTCATCGGCGATCCGGCATTGAAGACCCGCGTCTCCGGGCAGGTCGTCCTCGATCTCGCGGCCGAGTGGCGCGCTTTCACGGGCCGCTCGTTCGTCTTCGCCTTCTGGGCGGTGCGTGAGGGAGTCGACGCGCTCGAGGCCGAGAGGCTCGTCCTCTGGTCGCGCGATCGGGCGCGGGCCGAGTTTCCTCGCCTGGTTCGGGAGGAAGCCGTCGAGACGGGCCTCTCCGAGGCCGTCGTCGAGGATTACCTCCGTCACAGCCTCCATTTCGAGCTCGATCGCGCCGACTTCGGCGGGCTCGAGCTGTTCTACCGGCTCGCGGCCGACGCGGGGCTGATCGGCGCGGCGCGGACGATCGAATTCGTCCCGCACGGCATCACGCTGTCCCGCTGATCCCGCCGGACGGCCGGGCGCCAGATCGCCGCGAAGAAGCCCGCTCGCCGGAACGTTCACGCCTGCGCGCCTGAGAACGGGTGACGGGTGACGGGTGACGGGTGACAGGTGACGGCAGCCACACGAGACGGCGCCGGAACGGCTCACCTGACTCCTCTCACCAGTGTTCAGGGCGTAGTCCTCCGGGCGCCGTCAACGATAGAATTCGAGGCGTGACGGCGAAGCGGACCGGATCGATCCTGGAGCGCACTCTCGGCGGAGAGCGCCTGGGATTTCAGGACGCGGTGACCCTGCTCGAGGAAGGAGATCTCCTCGCCCTGGGCGCCGCGGCGGACGCCGTGCGGCGCGCGAAGAACGATCCCGCGGTCGCCACGTACATCGTCGACCGGAACATCAACTACACGAACGTCTGCATCTACCGATGCCAGTTCTGCGCCTTCTACCGGCCTTCGCCCGATCATCCCGAGTCCTACGTCCTCACCTGGGACCAGATCGGGCAGAAGATCCAGGAGACGATCGACCTCGGCGGCACGGGCGTTCTTCTCCAGGGAGGCGTGCACGCCGACCTGCCGTTCTCCTTCTATGAGGAGATGTTCCGGTTCATCCGGAGCCACTTCCCGACGATCCATCTTCACGCCCTCTCCGCGCCGGAGGTCTACTTCCTTCAGAAGCTCACGAAGCAGCCGATGCGGGACGTCATCGCCCGCCTGAAGGACGCCGGCCTGCAGTCGATCCCCGGCGGCGGGGCCGAGATCCTCGAGGACTCCGTGCGTCGGCGCATCTGGTCGCTGACGAAGGCACCGACGGACAAGTGGGTGGACGTCCACGAGTCGGCGCATGGTCTCGGCATGCGAACCACCGCCACGATGATGTTCGGCGTCGGCGAGACCTACGCGGACCGGGTGACTCACTTCGAGGTCGTCCGAAATCTGCAGGACCGGACGGGCGGATTCACGGCCTGGATCCCCTGGACGTTCCAGCGGGAGAACACGGCCCTGGACGAAAAAGTCGACGAAGCGGGCGGATTCGAGTACCTGAAGACGCTCGCGGTGTCCCGGCTCTTTCTCGACAATATCCGGCACGTCCAGGGATCCTGGGTGACGCAGGGCTCGAAGATCGGGCAGGTGTCCCTGTCGTTCGGCGCCGACGACCTCGGCTCGATCATGATCGAAGAGAACGTCGTCTATGCCGCGGGCGCGCGAAATCGCATGACGCAGCCGGAGATGCGGCGTCTCATCGAAGGCGCGGGCTACGAGGCGGTGCAGCGCCGCACTCTCTACGACGCCTGCCGCGACGTCTGCTGCACGAGCCCGATCCCCGAAGTTCGCGAGCCGGCGGACGGCGCCGTTTCCCGCCCGCCGTCGGACGCCTTTCCCGAAGCTTCGGTTCCCGTCTAAGCGGAGATCCGAGCGCCTCCGGAGGCCGCCGCCGGGGTTCCCGGCGCGGGGCCGGCCGCCCTGGCCCCGGCCTTCCGCGATCGCTCCCAGCAGGACCCGGCGGCGATCCCCAGCAGGAAGAGAGCGATGCCTCCCAGGACGCGGACCGAGAGCCGTGTGCGGCGATGCTTCCACGGCGGCTCGCTCCGGAAGTGGACTCGTTCCGCGGCCTCGGACGTCTGCTCGGCCTGCCAGGACCGAAGGTCGATCATGAGGTCGGACGCGGACTGGTATCGGTCGGCCGGGTCCTTCTCGAGACACCGGAAGACGTAGCCGCGCAGGTCGTCGGGGATCCGCTCCGCTTCGGGATACTTGCGGGGGTCGTCCCGGAGCACGGCTCCGAGCGTGTCCACCGGCGTGTCCCGCACGAACGCGCGGCGGCCCGTCAACGTCTCGAAGTAAACGGCGCCGAGCGAGAAGATGTCGCTGCGGGCGTCCGCGCGCTTTCCCCGGACCTGCTCGGGGGAAATGTACCCGGCGGTCCCCACCAGCACGCGTCCGCTCGACTGGCCGCGACGGATGTGGGTGTCGGAGCTCGTCAGCAGCGCGGCGCCCGTCGAAGGCATCTCGATTCTCGCGATTCCGAAGTCCAGGATCTTCGCTCGCCCGTCGTTCGTCAGAAAGATGTTCTCCGGCTTGATGTCGCGGTGAATTACGCCTTTCGCGTGGGCCGCGGCGAGGCCGTCCGCGACCTGGCAGACGAGCTCGGTGGCGCGCTTTTCCGCGATCGGTCCGCCGCGCAGGCGGTCGGCGAGCGTCTCTCCCTGGAGGAGCTCCGTCACCGCGTAGGGCACGCCTTTGTGCGAGCCCGTGTCGTGGATGGCGACGATGTTCGGATGGTTCAGGGCCGCGACGACATGGGTCTCCCGCTGGAACCGGATCAGTGACGCCTCGTCGTTGGCGTCCGCCGCCGAAAGGAGCTTCAGGGCGACCTCGCGGCGCAGGCGGTTGTCCCGAGCCCGGTAGACGTCGCCCATTCCGCCGCGCCCGATGGGGGCGACGACCTCGTAGGGGCCGAGAAGCTCGCCGGGAGGCAGGTCCATCGCGGGTGAGTCTACGACGATCCTCGGGCTATTCTTGCCGTGTGGAACTCTGGCTTCTGAGGCACGCGGCCGCCGAGGATCGATCCCCCTCGGGCCGGGACGCGGATCGCGCGCTGACGCCCGATGGAATGCGGCGGGCCGAGGCGGTGGCGCGCGGACTCGCGTCCCTGGAGCCGCGAATCCAGCGCGTAATCAGCTCGCCGTACAAGCGCGCCCTCCAGACGGCGCGCCCTGCCGCGGAGGCGCTCGGACTGCGCGTCGAGGAATCGGAGGCGCTCGAGCCGGAGCGCGACCCCGGAGAGATCCTCCTCGAGGTCTCGGAAGGGGAGGGCCACGCGCTCCTGGTCGGACACCAGCCCCACCTGGGGCTCCTGTTCGGTCTTCTCGTCGCGGGGCCGCGCGTCGAGCTCCCGATGAAGAAGGCCTCCATCGCCCGCCTGTCCGTCGAGGGACGCTGGTCGGCGACCCTGCGCGCCTACCTGCCGCCTTCCGTGCTGGAAGCGCTGGCGGGGAGAGGTGACAGGTGACGGGTGACAGGTGACGGCAGCGACGGGTCCCGGGAGGCGGTGAGGAGAGGTGACAGGGTGACGGGTGACAGGTGACGGCAGCGACGGGTCCCGGGAGACGGTGAGGAGAGGTGACAGGGTGACGGGTGACAGGTGACGGCAGCGACGGGTCCCGGGAGACGGTGAGGAGAGGTGACAGGGTGACGGGTGACAGGTGACAGCAGCGACGGGTCCGAGGAGAGGTGACAGGAGAGGTGACGGGTGACGGCAGCGACCTGTCCGAGGAGAGGTGACAGGAGACGGTTGACGGCAGCGACGGGTCCGGGGAGACGGGTGACAGGTTACGGGTGACATGTCCGGTAGGGACCAACTCGGGCTGCTGACACCCGTCACCCGACACCCGTCACCCGTCACCCGTCTTATACAATCCACGTCGTTTCGCATAAGGGAGGACGCACATGGGCAAGATCGGACTCGGTTGTCTCGCGCTGATCGTGGTGCTGGTCGTGATCATCGGCATCTCGGTGGCCGGCACGAACAATCGCCTCGTCACGCTCAGTCAGGAAGCCGACAAGCAGTGGTCTCAGGTCGAGAATCAGTATCAGAGGCGCGCGGACCTCGTCCCGAACCTCGTCGCGACGGTCCAGGGTGCCGCGCAGTTCGAGAAGTCCACGCTCCAGGCGGTCGTCGAGGCGCGGGCCTCCGTCGGCCGGGCCCAGGTCAATCCGGGCAAGGCTCCGGACGATCCGGCGCAGCTCGCGCAGTATGAAGCCGCCCAGCAGCAGCTCGGCGCCGCACTTCAGAGGCTTCTGGTCGTCGTCGAGAAGTATCCGGAGCTCAAGGCGAACGCCAACTTCCGCGACCTGCAGACCCAGCTCGAGGGGACGGAGAACCGCATCGCGGTCGAGCGGATGCGCTACAACGAGGTCGTCCAGGCCTATGACACCGCGCTCATGAAGTTCCCGACGAACATGGTCGGGAAGATGCTCGGTTTCAAGGAGAAGCCTTACTTCCATGCGACGACGGGCTCGGACCGTCCCCCCGCCGTGAACTTCAATTTCGGAACGACTCCCGCGGCCCCCGCACCGGCGCCGGCGCGCTAGGAACGCCGCTTGATCGCCTCTCGGACGGCGAGCGCCCGGCGATTTGCCGGGCGCGCCGCCGCCGGTCTCGCCGTCCTCTTCCTTCTCATCGCCGCGGCGCTCTCGGCCGCCGGCCGCCCCCTGCCTCCAAAGCCGGCCCGGTACGTCACCGACCAGGCCGGCGTCCTCGATCCGTCGCGGGCGGAGGCCCTGAACTCGCGGCTGGAGCAATTCGAGAAGGAGACCTCCAACCAGTTCCTCGTCTGGGTGGATCGCAAGATCCCCGAGGGCACGACGCTCGAGGAATTCGCCGTCGACACGATGAAGGCATGGGGCGTGGGGCAGAAGGGCGTCAACAACGGGCTCGTGATGTACGTCTTCGTGGACGATCGCAAGATCCGCATCGAGGTCGGGTACGGCCTCGAAGGAGCGATCCCGGACGCGCTGACGAGCCGCATCCGAGAGGACGAGATCACGCCGCGATTCCAGGCGGGCGACTACACGGGCGGCATCGAAGGCGGGATGACGGCCTTGATGGCCGCGGCCAAAGGGGAGTACAAGGGAAAGGGAACGACAGTGGACGAAGGACGGGGGGGCCGGCGATCGAGAGGTTCGGGAGGCTTCGGCTGCCTCCTGCCCTTTCTCTTCTTCTTCGTCCTCCCGTTTCTCCTGAGACCCCGCCACCGCACGTTCGGCCGCCGCGGATGGCGCTCCGGAGGGTGGGGAGGCTGGGGCGGTTTCGGGGGATTCGGCGGCGGAGGAGGCGGGGGCTGGAGCGGGGGCGGGGGAGGCGGCGGTTTCTCCGGGGGCGGCGGGTTCTCGGGCGGAGGCGGCTCCTCGGGGAGCTGGTGAAGAAATGAAAGTCCGTCAGTTCTTCTCACGTCTCGATTCGGACCGGATCGTCGAGGCGATCGGCCAGGCCGAGTCCGGCACGTCGGGTGAGATCCGCGTCCACGTGACGCGCCGCGAGCCCCACGACATCGAGGCGGCGGCGCGCGAGCGCTTCGACAAGCTCGGGATGGCGAATACGGCCGAGCACAATGGCGTGCTCTTCTATGTGGCTCCGCGGCTCCGAAAGTTCCAGATCCTGGGAGACTCCGGGGTCCACGAGAAGTGCGGGGACGATTTCTGGAAGGCCACCGCCGTGGAGATGCAGGAGGCGTTCCGGACGGAGGAGTTCACGGCCGGGCTCGTTGCCGGGATCGACCGCATCGGAGAGATCCTGAAGGCTCACTTTCCTCGAAGCGCGGACGACCGCAACGAGCTCCCGGACGCGATCGACGAAGATTAGACCGTCGGCTCCGCTTCGCTCCGCCTCCCGCGAGGAAGGCTCCTCCCTCCCTTCGGTCGGGAGACTCCTCGCCTCGCGAGCGGATGGCGGCTCCTGGCGGAGGATCCGATCCTGGGCCGATCGTTGCGGTGGCCCCATTACCCGGGCGGACCACCGAAGGGGGTTAAGCCCTTGACTTTCCTCGGGTAAACCATAGAATTCGCAGTTCTGCTCAGTTGGGAGGCCTCATGTACGCCATCGTCCGCGCGGGCGGCAAACAGATCAA
>JBDTOO010000112.1:0-7999 GCA_039933215.1 Acidobacteriota bacterium | reverse complement strand
GTTCGACTCGCCGCCGTCGTCCTGTTTCTCGTCGGCGCCGCCGCGACCGCGCACGAGCTCGGGACGATCCGGACAAACGTCGTCTTCACGAAGCAGGGCGACTATGTCGCGGTGGTCCTGATCGACCGGGAGCACGTCCCTCCGGGATTTCCCGGCGCGCCGGTAAACCCGACCTCACGAAGAACCCCCGAAGGAGCCGATGCCGATCCGCGCGCCGAAGAGATCGTCCAGGCCATCGCGGACGCGTCCCGGCCGATGTTCGACGGACGCGAGGTGCTTCCCGATCGCGTCGAGTGGTGGGCCCGGGGGCCGGCTGCCGCGGCGGCCGGGGGCCGGCCGGGGGATCTCGTCCTGCGCCTCTCGGGTCGGATTCCCGGAGATGCGCGGACGTTCGCATGGTCGAGCCGGGCGCGCCTCGGCTCCTATCTCTTGACCGTGCGCACAGAGGGCGACGCGTCTCCGACCCGCGTGTGGCTCGAAGGCGGCGAGACGAGCGCCGCGATTCCGTTGAACGCCGCCGTCGTGCCGCCGTCGAGGGGGAAGGTGGAGCGGCAGTACCTCGCGCTCGGCTACACGCACATCCTTCCCAGGGGGACGGACCACATTCTCTTCGTGCTCGGCATCTTTCTCCTGTCCCGCCGCCTCCGGCCCATCCTCGTCCAGGTGACGGCCTTCACGATCGCCCACACCATCACGCTCGCTCTCACGATCTACGGGGTCGTGTCGCTGCGGCCCGCCATCGTCGAGCCTCTGATCGCGCTTTCCATCGTCTATGTCGCCGTCGAGAACCTCTTCACGAACGAGCTCAACCCCTGGCGGGTCGCGCTCGTCTTCGCTTTCGGGCTCGTGCACGGGATGGGATTCGCCGGCGTGCTGTCGGAGCTCGGGCTCCCGCGCCGCGAATTTCTCCCCGCACTGCTCTCCTTCAACGCCGGCGTCGAGCTCGGCCAGCTGACCGTCATCCTCGCCGCGTTTCTCGCGCTCGGGCTGCCTTTCCGCCACCGGCCCTGGTACCGGCGGCGGATCGTGATCCCCGGCTCGCTCGCGATCGCCGCGGTGGGGCTCTTCTGGGCCGTCCAGCGCATCGCCGCGGCGATGCGGACGTGACGGCGTAAAATCCGGCGATGCGTGGAGGACGCGGTTTCCGGCTGGCCTGTCTCGCCGTGACCGCCGCCGCGGCGTCCGCGTGCGGCGCCCGCCCGCCGGGAGATCTCGACGGCGACCGCAGGGCCGACGTGCTCTTTCAGCATCGCGCGACGGGAGAGCTCTCACTCTGGTCGCTCGGCTCGGATCGCGCGCCCCGCGCCGTCCACGTCGAGTCGTCCGACGACATCCACTGGCGGGTGGTCGGTACGGCGGACTTCGACGCGGACGGACGGACGGATCTCCTGCTGCGCCACACCGATCTGGGCGCGCTCGGGCTGTGGCTCATGGACGGGACCCGGCGGCGGAGCGGCATCAACCTGCCGGATCACCCGGACGCGACCTGGCGCGTGGCGGCGACCGGCGACTTCGACGGCGACGGCCATCCCGACGTTCTCTGGTATCAGGAGACGACGGGCCGGCTGTCCGTCTGGATCTTCTCCGGGACTCTGCCGAAATCCGTCGCTCCGATATCTCCCGACGCGCCCGCCGACTGGGATCCCGCCGGCGCGGGCGACTTCGACGGCGATGGGAAGACGGACATCGTCTGGCGCAACCGGCGCTCGGGCGCGGTGGGCGTCTGGATCATGAATCGCCTCTCCCGCGTCTCGGGCCTCGTGCTTCCTCCGGTGCCGGACCTCGCGTGGCGGATCGAAGCCGTCGGCGACTTCGACGGAAGAGGCAAGCCCGGGATCCTCTGGCGCCACGCCTCGTCCGGCGAGTGCCGGCTCTGGCGGGTCGCCGCCTCCGGCGTCACGATCGTGCCGCTGCCGGCGCGGCCGGCGGAGTGGGAGACGGTCGGGCCCCGTTAGGTCAGGCGCCGGGGACGGGCGGAGACGGGGGGGCGCTCACCGGGGCGGGCCGATCGCGTAGAGATATCCGTCCGCCGCGGGAACGAGCAGGGAGGAGGACCCTTCGTTCTGGAAGTCGGCCGCGATCGGCTCTCCGAGCGAGGTCCCGAGGTCGAGGCTCCAGACGAGGGCGCCGGTGGCCGCACTCACGGCGTAGAGCCAGCCGTCCGCGCCACCGACGACGAACTCCACGCGGCTGTCGCCGTTGACGTCGACTGCCAGGATGCTGCTCAGCGGATTGTTCTCGACGCCCGAGACGAAGCCGCCGTTCCAGAGGCGCCGCTGCCAGAGCAGGGTCCCGTCGGAGCCGCGCCGCCCCTCGAGCAGGCCCGTCTGGCCTCCGACCCCGACCACCCAGTCGCTGCTCTGCGCTCCGGCGGGGGCGATCGCCGCCATGGAGTACCTCTGGTCGTCCGGCCGCGATTGCGGCACCGCCCAGACCTGGGTGATCGCCGCCGCGGCGGTGCCCTTCGTCACGTCGGCGTGTAGAAGCGCGAGGTGCGCGTCGTCGCCCGAGTTGACGATCCGCACGGCCCCCGAGGGGTCGACGCCGGCGACGGAAGGCGCCCCGTTGTAGTCCACCCAGCCGAGGTGCTCCCACTGCGGCAGCACGACGGGACGGCCCCACTCCTGTCCCGTCCGGCCATCCAGGAGGATCGACTTGGAATTGTTGAAATTGAGGGTGAGGTCGTCGTACCCGTCCCGGTTGAAATCCCAGATGGCCGGAGCTGCGTCCCAGAACGCTCCCATCGTCGAGCACCAGAGTTTCGCACCGGAGCTTCCGTCCAGGGCACACATCCGCGTCGGGTACTTGTCCGGAGTTCCGACCGAGACCACGACGTCGCCGCCGGCCCCGGACCCGAAACGGCCGACGTTCCAACCGATCGGCAGCGTCGTCGGTCCGAGCCCGTCGCCCGCGAACGCATGCTCCCACGCGACGTGTCCGCCGCCGTCCAACAGCCTCAGGGCCGCACCGCTCGCCGTCGCCGCGCGCACCGCGATCCGATTCAGACTCTGACCCGGCACGAGGAGGAGCTCCTGTTGAACGCCGTTTTGCGAGAGCACGACGGCGGAGGGCCCCGTCTCCCGGTCGGCTCGATCGACGTCGGTGAGCCGCAGAATCCGGTTCAACGAGTCGACGACCACGACGTCGTTGCGGCCCGCCTGGAGCATGGGCCCGACGGCGGCGACCTCGAAAGCGTGACCGTTCAAGGCGGGATTGCGGTAGAAGCCGCCCACGGGGATCGTCTCGACGACGTGCAGGTCGCCGTCGAGAAAGAGAAGCGAGCCGTCGTCGCCGGCGACCACGAGCCGTTGCCGCGCCTCGTCGCCGGGGGCGCGAACGGCGAGGATGTCCAGGCCGACGCCGGAAGGAGCCTCGAAGGTCGCGAGCGCGCTACCCGAAGCGACGTCCGCGAGCACGAGCGTGTCTTTCTTTCCGTCGCGGTCGCGATCGCGCATCACCAGCACGCCGTGCGCCCCGGAGCGGGTCAACGTGACGACGGCCGTTCCCGTGTTGTCCCCGCCGACGTTGTCGAGGTCGCGCGTCGTCACGGCGGCGAGGCTTCCCGCGGAAACTTCGAACCCCGCCCGCACGAAGGCTCCGCTGCGGTACCGGTACGAGACGAGACGGCCTTCCCGGTCGAGCGCGTTCTCGGAGTCCGACTCCGCGAGGCCGAGGATCAGCGGCTCTCCGGCGTCCTCGACGATCCCCGCGAGGTACACATCCTCGACCGTCGATTTGGCGAGCAGCGTCGCGCCATCCAGCAGGACGAGGTCGTGCCGTCCGGCCGCCGGGTTGAAGCGCGAGACGAGGATTTCCTTCCGCGAGCCGCCGTCGAAGGCCTGCAGGGAGCCCTGCACGTACCGGAGCCCGACGGGATACGTGTCCAGAGAGCGGTCGTCCTGCGGCCGGAGCGGATGGGCGATCGTGACGCCCTGGAACATGTAGGTGTCTCCGGAACCGTAGTTGCTCACGGTGACGATCTGCGGGCCGGCCGCGGAGCCGTCCACGTCAGCGAGCTGGAGAAGCTGGCCCTGGCCGCCCGACTCGTACCCGTGGTCGTTCGCGGCGGCATAGAACTGGGCGCGCGTGATTTCCCGGCCGGTCGGCGCGTCCACCACGATGGTCGGCACCGCGCCGCGGGCGCCGCTGACGATGATCCGGCGGCTCCCGGGCGGGCCGTCCAGGGCGAGCGAGGAGTACGTGTAGGGATCCGAGACGAAGCTCTGGAGGTCGGTGGCCCAGAGCGGCGCCGGAGTGTCCCGCCCGGGGATCATCGAGAACGCGGTCAGAGTCGCGCTCGCCGCGGGAAGCCAGTACAGCGTCCGGCCGAAGGGCCCGGCGGGCCCGAGCTTGACCGCTCCGACGCTTCCCGGACCGGGATCGCTCACCCAGAGCGCCCGCCCGGTCGCGGCGTCGAAGATCCGAAGCTGTCCGCCGGACAGGCCGGAGGAGCCGGCGACGACGCGCGGGTGGCCGTCGCCCGCCAGGTCCGCGCAGCCGTGGAGCGTGAAGCTCCCGATCGTCCGTTGCTCCCAGACCACGCTCCCGTCGAAGCGGTAAGCGGCCAGGCGGCCGGTGGGCGAGACGACGAGAAGGTCTTCGGAGAGGTCGCCGCCGGCCGCGCAGATCACCGCTTCCGAAGGCTCGAGCTTGCCGCCCAGGCGGTATCGCCAGCGCACACTCGGCGTGCCGATCCGTCCCGGAAGGCGCTGGTATCCCGAATGTTGGGCGTTGCCCCGCCATCCCGGCCAGGCGCCGTTCGCGGATGGAAGGGTGGGGAGCGCGGGCGCGATTGTCGGTCGCGCGGGAAGGACCCGTGCCCGGGGCCGCGGGCGTGCCCACGCCGGGGCAGCGGCCGCGAGGACCGCCATCGCGACGAGAGCGACTTGCAGACGGGGGGCAGAGCGACCGCCGGCGACCGCGACGTTTCGAGATTTCATGATCAGGTTCCGAATAATTTTGACACAACCCGGCCGGTCCTGGGCCTCCGGCGCGTCCCCGCAGGCGTGGGCACCTGCGTTTTGCTCAGCGGAGTCGCCGGTTTTCGCGGGCGGCTCCGCACGGCCCGCTTACACGTTGAAGCGAAAGAGCATGACATCGCCGTCCCGGACGACGTACTCGCGGCCTTCCTGGCGGACGAGCCCTTTTTCCCGCGCCGCGGCCATCGACCCGCACCCGATCAGGTCGTCGTAGGAGACGGTCTCGGCCTTGATGAACCCGCGCTCGAAGTCGGAGTGGATGACCCCGGCGGCGGCGGGCGCCGTGTCTCCCGCGTGGATGGTCCAGGCGCGCGCTTCCTTCTCTCCCGCCGTGAAGTACGTGCGGAGCCCGAGCAGGTGGTATGCGGCGCGGATCAGCGATCCGACGCCGGACTCCGCGACGCCGAGTCCCGCGAGGTATTCGCGCGCGTCCGCGTCCGGAAGCTCGGCGAGCTCCGCCTCGATCTGCGCCGAGACGACCACGGCCTCCGCGCCGAGATGCGTCTCGGCGTACTGTCTCACGGCGAGCACGTGCGGAAGCGTCTCCGCCCGCGACAGCTCGCCCTCGGCCACGTTCGCAACGAAGAGAGTCGGCTTCGACGTCAGGAGGAAGAGGCGGGCAGCGGCGGCCTTTTCCTCGTCCTCGAGCGCGAGGGTGATCGCGGGCTTTCCCGCGTTCAGATGGGGGAGCAGGCGGTCCGCCGCCGCGACGGTCGAACGGGCCTCCTTGTCGCCGCCGCGCGCAATTCGCTCCGCCTTGTCCCGCGCCTTCGTGACCGTCTCGATGTCCGCGAGGACGAGCTCCGTCGTGACGGTCTCGATGTCGGAGAGCGGATCGAGCGCCCCGGAGACGTGGACGATGTCGCGGTCTTCGAAGCATCGGACGACCTGGACGACGGCGTCGACTTCGCGGATGTGCTGCAGGAACTTGTTCCCGAGGCCTTCGCCCTGCGAGGCGCCGCGGACCAGCCCGGCGATGTCCACGAACTCGATCGCGGCGGGAACCAGCTTTGTCGTCTTCGCGATCTTCGCCAGCGGCTCGAGCCTCGCGTCGGGGACGGAGACGACGCCGACGTTCGGCTCGATCGTGCAGAAAGGGTAATTGGCGGCCTCGGCCTTGCGCGTGCGGGTCAGGGCGTTGAAGAGCGTCGACTTTCCGACGTTGGGCAGACCGACGATCCCGGCGCGCAGCATGAGGCGGCGAAGTATACGGGGGACGGGAGTCGGGTGACCGGAGACGGGTGACAGCAGAACGGGGCTGCTGCCGTCACCTTTACGTGGCTGCCGTCACCTGTCACCTGTCCCCCGTCACCTGCTCCCCGGCGCTGCCGGCACCTGTCACCCGTCACCCGTCACCTCCAACTTACGAGTGGACCTATCATCTGCACTGTGGCGCGCTGGACCGGGATCCTTCTCCTCGGGATCCCCGCGGCGTTCTTCGCCCGGCGCGGCGGAGGGCCGGAGTGGGCGGTCTTCGCCGGCGCCGCGCTCGCGCTCGTGCCGCTCGCTCTCCTGATCCAGGTTGCTACGGAGCACGTCGCGGAGCATCTCGGCGAAGGGTTGGGCGGACTCGTGAACGCGACCTTCGGGAATGCGGCGGAGCTCATCATCACGCTCGTCGCGCTGAAGGAGGGACTGCCCGAGCTCGTCAAGGCGTCGCTCGTCGGGTCGATCCTCTCCAACACCCTCCTCGGTCTCGGCCTGGCCGCGGTGGTGGGCGGGCTGCGCCATGGCACGCAGAGATTCCACCTCGAGTTCGTCCGGCGCGCCGCCGCGATGATGATCCTCGCGGTCTCGGCGTTGGCGCTTCCCGCCGTCTTCGCGCACGCGGAGCGAAGCCCGTTTCTCCAGGAGGAGGTGTCGGTCGGCATCGCCGTTCTCCTCCTGCTGACCTACGCCGCGTACATCGGCTTCTCGCACTTCTCGCGCGCGGGCCGCCGCGCGGCGGAAGAAAACCGCGCGGCTCCTCCGCGGGCCGCTGCACGCAAAGCCAGCTGGGGCCTCGGTCGCGCGTTCGCGGTCCTCGCGGGCGCGGTCGTCGCCACCGCCGGAGCGAGCGAGCTTCTCGTCGGAGCGGTCGAGCCCGTCTCCCGCTCGATCGGCCTGTCGCCGTTTTTCGTCGGGCTCGTGGTGATCCCGATCGTGGGGAACATCGCCGAGTACTACAGCGCCGTGCAGTTCGCCCGGCAGGGCCGCATGGAGCTGTCGTTCGCCATCGCGGCGAGCTCGTCGATCCAGGTCGCCGTGTTCGTCGCTCCCTGCCTCGTGCTCGCGAGCCTCTTCCTCCACCCGATGACGCTGATCTTCCGGCCGATGGAGCTCGTGGCGCTGCTCGCGTCCTGCGCGATCTTCGCGTACGTCTCGCTCGACGGCGAGACGGACTGGCTGGAAGGCGTCCAGCTTCTCGCCCTCTACCTGATCTGCGCCGTCACGTTCTTCTTCGTTCCGCGCTGAAGGTGGGGGAGACGGCCCGGCGGCGCGTCTGGGTCGACACGGACGTCGCGCTCGGCGCGGGCCGCGGCGACGTCGACGACGGCTTCGCGCTGGCCGCCCTCTTCGGCGCCGCCCGGGCCGGCCAGGTCGAGCTTCTCGGCGTCTCCACGGTGACCGGCAACACGGACGCCGGCGAGGCCGCGCGGTGCGCCGCCCGGATCGCGGAAGCCTGCGGCGTTTCCGTCCCTCTCGTGGAGGGCGCCGGCGCCTCGCGCGCCCGCTCGCGCGCCGGCGCGGCGATCGCCGGCCTGCCTCCCGGCTGCGCGGTGATCGCGCTCGGCCCGCTGTCGAACCTGGCGGCCGCCGCGCTCGCGGATCCGTCCTGGCCGGCGAGGACCTCTCTCGCCGTCGTGGGAGGGAATCTCTCGTCGCGCGGCGTCTGGCCCCCGGTGTGGCCGCACGAATTCAATTTCGCGCGGGACCGCGCCGCCGCGCGCCGCGTTCTCGGAGCGCCGTGGGAGAGTCTGACCGTCTACCCGCTCGACGTGGTGCGCCGTCTTCGATGCGACGCGGGCCGCCTCGGCCGC
>JBDTOO010000111.1:0-8218 GCA_039933215.1 Acidobacteriota bacterium | reverse complement strand
TCGACGTCCCCGAAGAGAGGATCGCCGCCGACAAGGGCGTGAGGAGAATTATAGGGCAGTTGAGCACCGGCTGGCCCGAACCTCTCCCGCGCGCGAGGGAGAAGGAAATGCGATGCGTCCGGAATCCCCCCGGGCCCGCCTCGATGGGACGGAGAGGACGCTGTCGGTCCGGTTTTCAGGGTGGTGTCAGGGCGGTCAGCGGCGCGGACGCGGGCCGAGACTCAACTCTGGTGGGTCGCCGGGACGTAGTACTGCACGCCCCGCTTCGCCTTCTGGATCTGCGCGACCAGGTCGTCGAAGTCTCCCGGGCGATGCACGAAGTCGATCTCGTTCGAATCGACCACGAGAAGCGGCGTCTCTTCGTAATGGTAGAAGTAGTAGTTGTACGCCTCGATGATCTGCGCCAGGTATTCCGGCGTGATCGACTTGTCCGTGGTCCTCGATCGCTTCTTGATCCGCTTCAGGCACGTCTCGACGGAGCCCTGCAGGTAGATCACGAGGTCGGGCCGCGGGACCGTTTCCGTCAGGAGCGTGTAGAGGCGGTCGTAGATCAGAAGCTCCGAGTCGTCCAGGTTCAGGCACGCGAAGATCTTGTTCTTCGGAAAGTGGTAGTCGGCGACGACCAGCGTCGTGAAGAGGTCGATCTGCGCGATCTCGCGCTGCTGCTGGTAGCGCGAGAGCAGGAAGAAGAGCTCGGTCTGGAACGCGGCGCCCTTCTTCTTCCGGTAGAACTCCGCGAGGAACGGATTCTCCGGGTCTTCCAGGATCTGCGTGCCGTGGAAGCGCCGGGAGAGAAGCTCCATGAGCGACGTCTTCCCGACGCCGATCGGCCCATCGATGGCTACGTGGCGGAGCTTGACGTCGCCTTCCGATGGAATCGCCATGCGTGCGGGAATCTTACTCCGGGCGGGCGGGCGCGATTCCGCCGGGCGGGACGGCGAAGGTCATCCCAGCAGGACGTCCGCGATGCCGAAGGCGGCGAGCGCCACCGAGACGAACCCGTTGGCCGTGAAGAAGGCCGCGTTGATGCGCGACAGGTTCCCGGGCCCGACGATCGCGTGCTGATACACGAGCGCCGCGGCCGTCACGACGATGCCTGCCGCGAAGAGAGCGCCGCCGCCCGAGAGGCGCCAGACCGCGACGAGCAGCGGGATCATCGCCACGTGGAGGAGCGCGGAGATCCGCAGCGCCTTCGCGGCGCCCCACCGCGCGGGGATCGATCGCAGGCCCGTCGACCGGTCGTGCTCCTCGTCCTGCAGCGAATAGATCACGTCGAATCCGGCCGTCCAGAAGAGAACCGCGAATCCAAGGAGGACCGGAGCCAGGTCGAGTCGGCCCCGCACGGCGATCCAGGCGCCCGCCGGAGCGAGGGACAGGCAGAGGCCGAGGACGAGATGAGAAGCCCACGTGAAGCGCTTCGTATAGGAGTAGAGAAAGAGGAGTGCGAGGGCCACGGGGGAGAGGACGAGCGTCAGCCGGTTGAGAGACGCCGCCGCGGCGACGAAGAGGATCGCCGACGCGACGAGAAAGATCTTCACGAACGCCGGCGACAGCGCGCCCGCGGGCAGCGCTCGCGAGGCGGTGCGCGGGTTCGCCGCGTCGATCTCGCGGTCGGCGAGCCGGTTGTGAGCCATCGCGGCGCTGCGCGCGCCGACCATCGCGAGCAGGATCTTCAAAAGCGTCGGCCACGCCGGGATCCCACGCGCGGCGAGGACCGCGGAGAGAAGGGCGAACGGCAGTGCGAAGAGCGTGTGCGAGAACTTGATCATCTCGAGCGTCGTGCGCGCCGATCGGGCCAGCGCGGCCCCGGAGCCGGAAGCGGGAGGTGTCACGGCGATCGGACGGGCTCGCCCTGCCACCGATCGGCGGGATCCCCGACCTCGATTCCCAGCCAGCGCGCCGCCCGCGCGCAGTAGACGTCCAGGAACCGGTCGATGGAAGGAGACGACAGGTAGAACGCGGGAGAAGGCGGCGCGACGATCGCGCCCGCGAGCGTGACGCTTCGCATGTTCTCGATGTGCACGAGCGAGTACGGCGACTCCCGGAACGCGAGCACCAGGGGACGCCGTTCCTTGAGACAGACGTCGGCGGCGCGCTGGAGGAGACCGCGCGAGATGCCGTGAGCGATCGCGCCGAGCGTGCCGCCGCTGCACGGCACGACGGCCATCCCGGCGGTCGGGTACGAGCCGGAGGCGATCGACGCGCCGACGTTCTCGTTCGGATGAACCTCGATCCTCGCCGCCGCGTCTTTTTCGATGCGGAGCAGCCGGACGAAGTCGGCGGCTTTCTCGATCGACGGGTCGAGCTCAGCCCGCGCGACGCGCAGCGCGGAGTCCGAGACGATGAGGTGGAGGCGGGTGAGATCGGGCGCCCCGAGGGCGAGCTCCACGAACCGGCGGGCGAGGAGCGCCCCCGAACCCCCGGACACCCCGACGATGATTTCCTTCCCGCCCATCGGCGCCGAGTTTATCCGCCCCCATCCGACACGATCTCGAACGTGCGACAGGAACGTTTGTCGCCGGCCTAACTCGCTCGTGCCCCGGCGCTTCGCGTCGGTTCCCGCCGTGTCACGCAGAAAGCCTTGTCGCTGCTCCCGAACAGACGGGGACCTCGGAAGGCGGAGAACTCGCTCCCCTGGAAGCGGTTGGGTCGTTTTTCGCCCGCGGGCACGCCTCTCGCCCTTCCCCGCTCCAAACGAAAGGAGGGCCGATGGAGAACGCCTGATCGCGAGGACCCGATGAGGACATTTCCCCGAATCGAGATCAACGAAACGAAAGAGGAGCGACATGAACAGAACAACCCTGGCATTTCTCGCGGCGGCATTCGTCGCCGCCGGTCCGGGATCAGCGCTCGCCGCGGACGCCACCGAGGCGCAGGCGGCGAAGAAGATCAACATCAATCAGGCTTCGGCCTCGCAGCTCGCCTTCCTTCCCCGCGTCGGCGCCAAGGCGGCCGAACGCATCGTCGAATACCGCAAGGCTCACGGTGGCAACTTCGGCCGGATCGAAGAGCTCATGGAGGTCAAGGGCGTCGGGGAGAAGCTCTTCCAGGAGCTGAAGCCCTACGTCGCGCTTTCGGGGGCGACGACGCTCTCCGCAAAGGTGCGCTCCGGGTCTTCCCGCGGCGGCCGCGCCGCCAAGAAATCCGCCTCGAGCTCCGTCCCGGTGGGCAAGGGACGGTGACCACTTCGCCCGCCCGGGGCCGCGCGAGCGGCCCCGGGCCCCTCTCGCTTCGCCGCACTGCCCGGCCCGCTCCGCCTTCGTGGCGGCACGCCGGCCGCGGGCAGGGGGGGTTCTCGGCCGTCGGCTCGCTGCTCACGCTCGCGATCATCGCGGCGCTGCTCGTGATGGCCGGCCCGGCGTTTTCGCACCTCGAGCAGTCCGTCTCCATCCGGTCCGCCGCCGGCGAAGTCGGCACCGCGATGCTCCGCGCGCGATCCCTGGCGATCTCTCGCGGCCGCTACGTGGGCCTGAAGTTCCGTCCGAACGGAGACCGCTACGAATGGACCATCTACGCGGACGGCAATCGCAACGGCATCCGCACCGCGGACATCACGCGCGGGATCGATCGACCGGTCGCGGCGTTCGCGTGGAGCCGCAACGACGTCCTGCCGGGGATCCTCACGGGGACGCCCGTTCCGGATCCGGGCGATCCGACCGCCGTGCTCGACCGTCCGGACGACCCGATCCGTTTCAACGGCTCCGACATCTGCTCCTTCTCGCCCATCGGGGAGTCGACGCCGGGCTCGGTCTATCTGTGGGACGGCCGCGATCGCATGGCGGTCGTGCGCGTCTACAACCGGTCCGCGAAGCTGCGGACCCTCTACCACCGGCGGGGGGAAAGGAGCTGGAAGCCATGAGCACGGAAGGCGATCGCGGGAGGATGACGAGAGAGCTCTCCTCAGCCGAGCGGGTAGGCGCGCACGGTGCCGCCGTCCGGAGACCAGAGGAGAGAGTCGTCGAACCGGGCGTCCGGCTCGATGCGGCCGCGCGCGGCGATGCAGCCGCGGAGGTCCGCACGCGCGCCCACTTCGACGCCGCCCCAGAGGGCGCTCGATGCGATGCGCGCTCCGTCTCCGACCGCTGCTCCGGCGATGACGCTGTCCCGGACGTCGAAGCCCGATATCTCACGGGCGGACAGAACCCGGGCCTTCTCGTCGAAGCGGCCGGCGCCGGCCGGAAACGGGCCACCGCGCGCGAGCGCTTCGAGCGACGCGCGGAGGAAATCGCGCGGTCGGCCGAGGTCGGCGAAGGACCCTTCGTGGAGAAGCCAGCCGATTTCCTCCCGCCCTTCGGCGAGGAGGGGTTCCCAGAGGTCCGACACGAGAGAGGCCTCGCCAGGCGGGATCCGGTCGAGAAGCCGCGGAGCGAGAACGCAAACGCCCGTGTAGAGCCAGGGCGCGCGATCGAGCGGCCGGCCCGTGGCACTTCCGAAGGCCGTGACGCGGTCCCCTTCGGACTGAAGCGGCGTGTAGCGGTCGGGCTCGAGGTTCTCGACGACCAGGAGCGTCGCGGCGCGCCCGCTCTCCCGGTGGCGGCGCAGGAGCCGCGCGTAGTCGGGATCGATCGCGGCGTCGGAGTTCACGACGAGGAACTCTCCTCCGGAAAGCCAGCTTCCCGCGTTGCGCAGCGCGCCGGCCGTACCGAGGATTTCGGGCTCGGCGAAGAAGCGGAGCTGCGGGAGTTCCGCCGCGCCGTGGACCAGGTTCTCCTCGATCTGCTCTCCGAGATGGTGGAGGTTGACTGCCGCCTCGAGGATCCCGGCGTCGCGCAGCCGCCGCAGATGCGCGCGGGCGAGCGGGACGTTCAGGTATTCGAGGAGCGGCTTCGGAATCCTCTCGGTGACCGGCCGGAACCGGAGCCCGCGGCCGGCGGCGAGGAGAAACGCCCGGGCGACCGGGGGCGCTGGTTCGACGGTCAAGTCAGTCCGGACATGCCGTTTCGGGGATGAGGCCTCAAGAATGGTCCCCGGCGAAGACCATGTCGGGCGGAAGCGACGTGTCGTCCTTGCGGCGCTCGGAGTAGAGCCGCGCGTAGGAGTACGGGAGGGCTTCGCCGAATTCGAGGTTCAGGCGGGTGAGCACGAGGCGGATGGACGGAGGATCGCCCTCCACTTCGACGAAGGTTCCGATCGGCGTCTCGTCGAGCGCGACGGAGCAGCCTTCGAGCCGCCACTCCTCCCGGTACTTCTCGTACCGGAAGCGGCGCTGGAGACCGAGTCCCGCCAGGATCCCCTCCGCCTCTCCGGGATCGGAGACTTCCGTCTCGCGCTCCTCGCGCGTTTTGATCCCGCCCTGGAACCTTGCGGGGCCCTTGTACGTCAGGATGGCCCGGCCGGCGGCACGGCGCAGCCGGATGGTACGGCCGGCGCCGGAGAGCTTTTTGTCCGCGTCGTCGTAGAGGTCGTTCGATTCGAAGTGACGGGGCCGGGCGATCTCGGCGCCGCTTTCCCGAAGCGCCTCGCGCACGGCGTCGAGGTCGGGGCACGGGATTTTGACCTCGACTTCCTCGCGCGGGCGAGCGGCGCCCGTGCCCGGCGGAGTCACGGGAGGAGCCGGCGGGCGATCTCCTGGGCTCGCTTTCCGTCGACCTTCCCCTTGTGGCGCGCCATGAGCTCCTTCATGACGAGGCCGACGTCCTTGCCCGACTGGAGACCCTTTTCCCGGATGATCGCCCCGACAGTCGCCTCGAGCTCTTCGTCCGAGAGGGACTTCGGAAGATACGCCTCCAGGATACCGAGCTCCTCCGTTTCGGCGGCGACGAGGTCGGCGCGGCCGCCGAGGCCGTACTGTTCGATCGCCTCGCGGCGCTGCTTGACCGCGCGCCGGATCGCCGCCTCGACCTCTTCGTCGGTCAGCTCGCGCTGGAGCTGGATACGCTCGTTCTTCAATGCCGAGAGGAGCAGCCGCAGGGTCGAGACGCGGCGTTTCTGGCCGGCCTTCATGGCCTCTTTGAGATCCGCTTCGAGCCGCGCGAGCATGGCCGGAGAATATCAGCGGCTCCGCGCGCGATCCGGCCTACGCGGCGGCCGTGTCCGCTCCCGGCGGCGCCGTCATGTAGCCTTCGTGACCGTGAAGCGTTTCCTCGTCGGCACGGCCGGTCACATCGATCACGGAAAGACGGCTCTCGTGAAAGCGCTGACCGGGATCGACGCCGACCGCCTTCCGGAGGAGAAGCGGCGCGGCATCACGATCGATCTCGGGTTCGCGCACGCGGAATGGGAGGGCGTCCGCGTTTCGTTCGTCGACGTTCCCGGCCACGAGCGCTTCGTCAAGAACATGCTCGCCGGGGCCGGCGGCATCGACGCGGTCCTGCTCGTCGTCTCCGCGGACGAGTCCGTGATGCCGCAGACGCGCGAGCATTTCGAGATCGTGCGAATGCTCGGGATCCGCCGCGGGGTGATCGCGTTGACGAAGACCGACCGCGTTTCCCCGGATCTCGTCGAGGTGACGGCATCCGACGTGCGGGACCTGACGAGGGGCTCCTTCCTGGAGGGGGCGCGGATCGTGCCGGTCTCGGCGCGGTCCGGCGAGGGGATCCCCGACCTTCAGAAAGCACTCGTGGCACTCACCTTCGACGGCGAGTCGACTGACCGCGAGGCGGACCTGGTGCGGCTGCCGATCGACCGCGCGTTCTCGATCGCGGGCTTCGGGCCGGTCGTGACCGGAAGCCTCGTCTCGGGAACGATTTCCCGCGATCAGAAGCTCGAGCTGCTTCCGGGCCGCACGCCGGTGCGCGTGCGCCGGCTCGAGGTCCACGGCCGCGAGACCCCGGAGGTCCGAGCGGGCGAGCGCGTCAGCGCGAATCTCGCGGGGGTCGAGCTTCCCGCGCTCCATCGCGGCGTGGTCCTCGCCACGCCGGGGTCCTTCGCCACGACGACTCTTCTCACGGCGCGCGTCGAGCTCCTGCCCGGGGCTGCGGAGATCGCGAGCGGAGGGCGCTTCTCCTTCCACCACTTCTCGACCGAAGCTCGGGTCCGTGTCCGTCCGCTCGACGCCGAGAAGCTCTCTCCGGGAGGAACGGGCCGCGCGCAGCTGCGCCTGTCTTCTCCCGTCGCCGCGGCGCCGGGCGACCGCTTCGTGCTCCGCCGGCTCTCGCCGGTCGAGACCGTGGGTGGAGGAGTGGTTCTCGATCCGGCGTGGCCTCCGGTGCGGCGAGGCAGGGAGGAGTCGCTCGCCCTCCTCGACCGCTTCGAAAAGGGCGATCTCTCGGAGCGCATCGCGATATGGGTGGAGCAGGGCCGGGAGTCGGGCGCGACCGAAGAGGCGCTCGCGGCGAGAGCCGGGGTCTCGCGGGAGGCGCTCCGGCTCGCGGCGACCCGAGCGACCGACCTGGGGCGGATCCACGCGCTCCGGCGCTCGCCCGACCGGTACCTCGCCGAGACTGTTCTGGCGCGGCTCGCCGATCGCGCGCAGGACGAGATCGCGCGGCTCCTCGCCTCCGGGGGCGCCGTGGGTGTGTCGCGCCGCACTCTTCTCGCGCGCCTCCTGCCGGATGAGACCGACGGGCGCTGGTCGGAAGCGATCGAGACCGCTCTCGTCGCGCGGCGGATCTACGTCATCGCGGGAGAGGAGGCGCGGCCGCCCGGCCGCGACGACCTCGGCCCCTCGGAGCGGGACCTTTCACAGCGGATTGCCGACGCCTTCCGGCGCAAGGGGCTCGATCCTCCCTCGCTGCCCGACGTCACGCGGGAGATCGGCCACAAGGCGAAGGTCGTCGAGGGTCTCGCCGGATATCTTGTGAAGAGGGGGGATCTGCTGCGGCTGCCCGGCGGCTGGTTGATCGCGAGGGAGGCCGTAGACGGCGTCGTCGAAAAGCTCCGATCCTCGGGGAAGCGCTCCTTCGACGTCCCCGAGTTCAAGGAGATGTTCGGGCTGACGCGCCGCCTGGCGATCCCTCTTCTCGAGCACCTCGACGAAACGCGCGTGACCCGCCGCGTCGGAGACCGCCGGGAGATGGTCGCCCCGCCCTAGCGGCGCCCCGCGCGCAGCGCGGAAAGGACACCGCGTCGTATTCGGGCGCGCGCACACCACGCGAGCCCGACTACGCTCAAAGGCAGCCCCGCAGACATTTCTCGGACATGCTCCCGGCCTCCGGATGCCCGCCGGGCTCGAGGGAGAGTCTCGGTCCGCTCGCGGCTACTGCCTTCCGGGACGCCGGCCGGCCGCTCGATCTACCCGGCCGCGCCCTCCGCCTCGCGCGCCTCCTTTTCGAACGGG
>JBDTOO010000110.1:0-8261 GCA_039933215.1 Acidobacteriota bacterium | reverse complement strand
TGAACGAACCGGCGAAGATCCGCGAAGCGCTCGAGAGCGCCGAGACCGTGGCGGTCGTCGGCTGCTCGCCCAACCCGGCCCGACCCTCCCACTCGATCGCCCGGTACCTCATGGACAACGGGTACCGGGTGATCCCCGTCAACCCGGGGCACCGGACGCTGCTCGGGGAGACCTGCTACCCCTCGCTCGCCGCGATCCCCGCCGACGTCCGGATCGACATCGTCGACGTCTTCCGGCGGTCCGAGGAGGTCCGGCCGGTCGCCCTGCAGGCCATCGCGCGGGGCGCCGGCTTCTTCTTCATGCAGCAGGGGGTCGTGGATCGCGAATCCGCCCTCGAGCTCGAGAAAGCCGGCATCCCCGTGGCGATGGACCGCTGCATCCTGGTCGAGCACGAGCGGCTGGGGCGCTCGTGAGCGCCCCCACGCCCGCCCCCCGGCGACTGTCGAAGGAAGAGGAATTCGAAAAACGAGGCCGGTGTTGCGGTTTTTGTCCCGGCATGGACCGGGCCTCTGTCCCCGGCCAGAGACCGGGCAACGGTAATTAGGAGAAAACGACTCCATGCAGAAGTCCACCAAGCGAGCCCTTTCCTTTTCGGTCCTGATCGCGGCGGCCGTCGTCTTCGGCATGGTCGTCGCGGGGCTGGTCAACGTCACTCCCCAGTCGGAAGCGCAGCGGGACGTCCCGACCGCGCGCACGCGGGCCGTCGGGCCGGCGGGCGGCGTCTCCTTCGCGGACATCGCGGAAGAGGCCATGCCTTCGGTCGTCTCGATCACGTCCACGGACATCGTGAAGGGCGCCGGACGCCGCGGCAACCAGTTCGGGGGCGGCAGCGACGGCGATCCGTTCGAGTTCTTCTTCGGCCCGCGGCGCAACCAGCCTCGCGGCGGCGAGGAAGAGGAACACAAGGAAGTCCAGGGAGGCACCGGATTCATCATCTCGGATGACGGCTACATCGTCACGAACAACCACGTGATCGACAACGCCGACAAGATCGAGGTCCGGATCCAGAAGGAACGCTTCACCGCCAGGATCGTCGGGCGCGACGCCGCCACCGACCTGGCGCTCCTGAAGATCGACGCGAAGCGGAAGCTGACGGCGATTCCCCTCGGCGACTCCGACCGCCTCCGCGTCGGGGAATGGGTCATGGCGATCGGCGACCCTCTCACCTTCGACAAGACGGTGACCGTCGGCGTCGTCTCCGCCAAGGAGCGCAACGGTCTGTCGACCGACACCGCGACGCGTTCCTTCGAGAGCTTCATCCAGACGGACGCGGCCATCAACTTCGGCAACTCGGGCGGTCCGCTGATCAACGTCAACGGCGAGGTCATCGGCATCAACACGGCGATGTTCCGGCCCGCGCAGAACATCGGCTTCGCGGTACCCATCAACACCCTGAAGCAGGTCCTTCCGCAGCTTCGCGACAAGGGCAAGGTCACGCGGGGATACCTCGGGATCAACATCCGCAACGTCGACGACGAGCACGCGGCGGCCTTCAAGCTGAAGACGCCCGACGGCGCGTTCGTCGAGTCGATCGTGCCGGGCGACCCGGCCGACAAGGCCGGGCTGAAGCCGGGCGACACGATCGTTCGCGTGGACAACGTGCCCGTCAAGGAGACCCGCGATCTGATCGGGTACGTCTCGGCGAAGGCGCCGGGGACGAAGGTCAAGCTCGGCGTCGTCCGGGACGGCAAGGAGGCGCCTTTCACCGTGACGCTCGCGGAGCGGGGCGTCGATCAGGCGGCGGACGGGGAGAACAAGTCTCACGGCGCCGACGACTCGCGCGGCAAGATCGGGATCACGGTGCAGCCCCTGACTCCCGACATCCGCCGGATGGCGGGGATCGAATCGGGCTCCGACGGCCTCTACGTGCAGCACGTCAAGGAAGTCTCGCCCGCGGCCGACGCAGGCCTGCGGGAAGGAGACGTCATCACGTCGGTCAACGGCAAGCCCGTCGGCTCTTCCGAGGAGTTCGGGCGCATCGTCAAGAGCACCAACAAGGGCGAGTACATCCGCCTCTACGTGCTCCGCCCGCAGGCGAAAGTGTCGTTCTTTGCCCTGGTGAAGATCGAAGACTGATCGGGGTCTGATGTCCGGTCGCAGCGCCCGCCCCTGGCGGGCGCCGTCATTTTGGGGGGCCATTTCCCCCGCGAGGCGCGGGGTTTGCTAGAAGGGGAGCCGATGGCTCAAAAGATCCTGGTCGTCGACGATGATGCGGGCATTCGCGACGCCTTGAGGATGATCCTCGAGTACGAGGGTTACGAGGTGCTGTCGGCGCCCGACGGGAAGACGGGCCTCTCCGATCTCGATGCGACGCGGATCGACGCGGTGCTGCTCGACATCAAGATGCCCGGCATGGACGGGTTCGAGATCCTGGACCGAATCGTCGCCCGGGAGGACGCGCCGCCCGTGCTCATGATCTCGGGCCACGGAGACATCGCCACGGCGATCGAGGCGACGCGCCGCGGGGCCGTCGATTTCCTGGAGAAGCCTCCGCAGCGCGAGCGGATCCTGGTCTCGATCCAGAACGCGCTCTCCCGCAACTCCCTGCGCGCGGAGAACGCGCGCCTGAGGGAGAAGCTCGAGGAGGAGTCCGTCCTCGTCGGCAAGAGCGAGCCGATGGCGCGGCTGCGCGCGGAAGTCGCGCGCGCCGCCCCGACGACGGCCACGGTCCTGATCGTCGGCGAGAGCGGCACGGGCAAGGAGCTCGTCGGCCGCGAGATCCACCAGGGCTCCCGCGTCGCGAGCGGACCGTTCATCCAGGTCAACTGCGCGGCAATCCCGGAGGAGCTGATCGAGTCGGAGCTTTTCGGGCACGAGAAGGGCTCGTTCACCGGCGCCGTCCGTAAGCAGACCGGGAAGTTCGTCGAGGCGGACGGCGGGACGATCTTCTTAGACGAGATCGGCGACATGTCGGCGCGCGCCCAGGCCAAGGTCCTCCGCGTGCTCGAGGCGGGGGAGGTCGAACCCGTCGGCGCGCCCCGGGTCCGGCAGGTGAGCGTCCGCGTCATCGCCGCGACGAACCGCGACCTGACCGAAGCGATCAAGGAGGGGAGGTTCCGGGAGGACCTTTATTTCCGGCTGAACGTCCTGCCGGTCCGGACGCCGCCCCTGCGCGAGCGCACCGACGACGTCCCGGAGCTCGTCGAGCACTTCACGCGCCTCTTCTCGCACCGCGACAACCGCAAGCCCCGGCGCTTCGCGCCGAGCGCGTTGAACGTGCTGAAGGCGCGCTCGTGGCCGGGGAACGTGCGCGAGCTGCGCAACCTCGTCGAGCGCGTGCTCATCATGGCGGACTCGGATCCGATCGAGGCGAAGGACCTTCCGCCGGAGGCGCGCGTCTCCCCGTCCGAGATCTCCGACCGCGGGCTCCAGCTCGCAACACTCTCGGAGTTCAAGGAGTACGCGGAAAGGGAGTTCCTCGTGACCAAGCTCCGCGAGAACGGCTGGAACATCAGCCGGACCGCGGAGGTGATCCACACTCCGCGCTCGAACCTCTACAAGAAGATCGAGCACCACAAGATCTCGAGGGAGAAAGACGCCCACGGCGCGAGCTGATACCTTTCTTCCCGTGCTCACGATCGAGGACTTCCGGGAGACCGGGGCGCTTCTGACCGGCCACTTCCGCCTCTCCTCGGGGCTGCATTCCGACCGGTATCTCCAGTGCGCGCGCCTTCTCCAGTGGCCCGCGCGCGCCGAGCAGGCCGGACGGGACCTCGCGGAGCGGCTTTCCGAGTTCGATCCGTCGGTCGTCGTCTCGCCCGCGATGGGCGGGATCATCATCGGGCACGAGGTCGCGCGCGCCCTGGGCGTTCCCTTCCTCTTCACCGAGCGGCAGGACGGTCAGTTCGCGCTCCGCCGCGGCTTCGCCCTCGATCCTGGCGCGGCGGTCGCCATCGTCGAGGACGTGCTCACGACCGGGAAATCGACGCGCGAGGTGATCGAGACGCTCGCGCCGCTCGGAGCGCGCCCCGTTGCGGTGGGCTCAATCGTCGATCGCGGCGTCGGAGCCGGCGCCTTCCCCGTGCCCTCCCGTTCCCTGCTCTCTCTGGACGTGCCGGCGTGGAAGGAGTCCGAATGCCCGCTCTGCGCGAAGGGGACGCCGGTCGACACGCCGGGAAGCCGCTATCGCCCGGAGGCTCCGGGTCGGGTCTCTCGACCGGCTGTGTAAGATCCCGCCATGGAACTTCGCAGCGTCTGCGTCTACTGCAGCTCTTCCTCGGCGAAAGACGCCGTCGTCGAACAGGAGATTCGCCTGTTCGGCCGCGAGATCGCCAAACGCGGGGTCCGGCTCGTCTACGGCGGTTCTTCCAAGGGGCTCATGGGGGCGCTCGCCGACGAAGTGCTCGCCGCGGGCGGGAAAGTGACGGGCGTCGTTCCAAAAGCGCTCCAGGGCCGCGAGTCGGCGCACCGGGGATTGACCGAGCTGAAGGTCGTCGATTCCATGCACGAGCGCGAGCAGGCGATGTTCGACCTGTCGGACGCCTTCGTGGGCTTTCCGGGGGGTTTCGGAACGCTCGAGGAGATCATCGAGATGCTCACGTGGAAGCAGCTCGGCATCCACGGAAAGCCGATCGTCATCGCCAACATCGGGGGCTACTTCGACCCGCTGCTCGCGCAGTTCGACCTGGCGATCCGGAAGGGATACGCGCGCGGGGAGGACCGCATCCTGTTCGCCGTCGCGGAGAACACGAAAGCCATCCTGACCTTCCTGGAAGGGGCGCCGATCCTTTCGCGCAAGGCCGGCGACTGGGCGTGATTTCCGGGGAGGTGGAGAGAACTTCTCTGAACCGCGGCGTTTCCCGGTCTCAGTCCTCCTTGCGCGCCACGATCACCCGGTAGTAGCTCTCGACCCAACCCTTCTCGAGAAGGTGATCCTCGAGCGCGATCAGCCGCGAGAGCGCCTCGGTCCGGTCTCCGCGAAGCTCGACCATGTCCAGGCAGGGGAAGACGAACCAGAGGATGTTTCCGCCGTACGGCTTGTCCTCGAGCACGCGAAAGAGCCGGCGGGTCTCGGGCAGGATCGCGCTCGAGCGGATCGATTCGAGCGGATCGTCCATGGGGATCGGGACCATGAGCTCTCGCCGGTTCTTCAGGTTCGCGGGCAGGGCGTCGAAAGCGCTGCGGGCGAAGGCCCACGCCGGCGTCTGCCATTCCGAGCGCGACGGCCCCATGTACTCGTCCAGGTAGAGGAGTCCCCCCGGCTTCAGACTCCGCCGCACCTCCGCGAGGGCGCGCTCGACGGAGCGGACGTGGTGGAGAGAGCCGTGGAAAAAGACGATGTCGTAGCGCGATTCCGGGAGGGCGAGGGCGTTGACGTCGCCGATGCGGTACTCGAGGTCCCGGGAGAGGTTGGCCTCCTCCGCGCCTCGGCGCGCCTCGGCGATCGCCTCGGGCGCGAAGTCGATCCCTTCGACGGATCGGCAGATCCCCTTGGCGAGGACATCGCGCTCGAGAAGACCCGGGCCGCATCCGATCGACAGCCCGAGCGGCAGAGGCCGCGGGGCGTAGCGCTGCGCGAACCATTCCATCGGCCAGCGGTTCGGGTCGCCCGTCACCCGCCGGTTGATCGCCCGGCGGACCAGGGGCTGCGCTCCCCAGTAGTGGTTCTCCGGCTCGCCGGGCGCCCCTTCGTCCCAGAACCGGCGCGCTGCCTCGGTCTCCGCGCGCGCCTCGCGAAACGAGCTCCAACGGCGGGTCAGAGACGCCAGGGAGCTGCGGATGGCGGTGGACATGGAGCTTCGAAAGTGTAGCAGGCGGTCGAGAGCCGCATGGCGCGGCGGTCCGGGCCGCGGGACGCCCGCCGGGAGCGCCCGGCGCCTTCCGCGATCGCCCCGTTCCATGCTAGATTCCGCATCCCTCGCGGCTTGCGCTTCGGGGGCACGCTCTTTCTCAATCAGGGACGAAGACCGGAATTCAAAGCCCCCGCGGGCTTCCGGTCCGTAGCCCCTCGGGTTCGCGGCTCGACGTCGAGCGCGGTCCGGGATTCCGGAAACAGGCTCGTAGCTCAGGGGGAGAGCACCACATTGACACTGTGGGGGTCAGCGGTTCAAATCCGCTCGAGCCTACCAATCCTCTCTTCCGAAGGCGCTTAGCTCAGCTGGGAGAGCGCTTCCTTCACACGGAAGAGGTCAACGGTTCGATCCCGTTAGCGCCTACCATTCCAGCGAGGACGGGACCGGAACGAAAAGAGAACGCGGGGGCACCCGCGTTTTTTTGTTTTCGGAAAAGGAGACGACCCGGCATGGAGGCTCGCGCGAACACGGTGACGATCACTCTCCCCGACGGATCGACGAAGTCGATTCCGAAGGGGACGACCGTGCGCGAGGTCGCGCTCGGGATCGGCCCGCGGCTCGCGAAGGACGCGTGGGCGGGCAAGCTCGACGGAAAGGTCGTGGACCTCGTCGCTCCGATCGAGTCGGACGCGTCGGTCGAGATCATCACCGCGAAATCCCCGGACGCCGTGCCCATATACCGGCATTCGACGGCGCACCTGACGGCGCAGGCCGTCAAGCGGCTCTTCCCGGACGTCCAGATCGGGATCGGCCCGCCGATCGAGAACGGCTACTACTACGACTTCAACCCCCCGCGCCCGTTCACGCCGGAGGACCTCGAGACGATCGAGGCGGAGATGCGCAAGATCATCGCGGAGGATCACGCGATCGAGCGGCTCGACATGCCGATCGAGGAAGCCGTGGCGATCTTCGAGAAGCAGGGCGACGCCCTGAAGGTCGAGATCGCTCGCGGGATCCCGCCGGGCGAGGCCGTCTCCTGCTACCGGCAGGGGGAGTTCATCGATCTCTGCCGTGGCCCGCATGTCGCTTCGACGGGCCGGCTCGGAGTCTTCAAGCTGACGCACGCGGCGGGCGCGTACTGGAAGGGCGACGAACACAACCCGATGCTCCAGCGCATCTATGGCGCGTCGTTTCTGACGCAGAAGGACCTGGACGAGCATCTCTCTCGCGTCGACCAGGCGAGAGCCCGCGACCACCGCAAGCTCGGCCGCGAGCTCGACCTCTTCTCCTTCGATCCGCTGGCACCCGCGTCGCCGCTCTTCCACCCCCGGGGAGCCGCGGTCTACACGGGACTTCTCGACTACCTGCGGTCCGAGTACCGGACGCGCGGGTACGACGAGGTCGTGACGCCGCAGATCTTCGACGCCGAGCTCTTCAAGATCTCCGGCCACTACGACAACTACAAAGAGAACATGTACTTCACGGAGATCGACGAACGGGAGTTCGGGGTGAAGCCCATGAACTGCCCGGGGCACTATCTCCTCTTCCGCGAGAAGCACTGGTCGTACCGCGATCTTCCCGTCCGGTACGCCGACTTCGGCCGCCTGCACCGGTACGAGAGGTCCGGCGTCACGGCGGGCCTGACCCGGGTGCGCACGTTCTCGCAGGACGATGGCCACATCTTCACGCCGATCGACCGGATCGAGGCGGAGATCACCGACTTCATCGATTTCCTGGATACGGTGTACGCGACCTTCGGGTTTACGGACGTCGAGATCTCCCTCGGGACGCGTCCGGAGAAGCGGATCGGGTCCGACGAGAACTGGGACATCGCGGAGAAGGCGCTCGCGTCCGCTCTGGAGAAGCTCGCCCGCCCGCACGTCGTGACGCCGGGCGACGGGAATTTCTACGGCCCGAAGATCGATTTCCGCGTCCGCGACGCGATCGGCCGGGCGTGGCAGCTCGGCACGATCCAGTGCGACTTCAATCAGCCGGAGCGTTTCGACCTCTCCTACATCGGCGAGGACGGCAAGGCGCACCGGCCGGTCGTGCTGCACCGGGCGATCCTCGGATCGATCGAGCGGTTTCTCGGGATCCTGATCGAGCACACGGCCGGCAACTTCCCGTTCTGGATCGCGCCGGTGCACGCCGTGGTCCTTCCGATCTCGGACCGCTTCGCCGACCGGGCGCGGGAGATCGGACGCACGCTGCGCGCCGAGGGCCTCCGGGTCGAGACGGACGACCGCAGCGAGAAGCTCGGCGCCCGGATCCGGAAGGCGGAGATGCAGAAGACGCCGGCGATGCTGGTGGTCGGCGAGAAGGAAGTGCAGGCGGGCACGGTGTCCGTGCGCCTGCGGCACGGCGGCGACGCCGGAACGATGTCCCTGGAGCAATTCTCCGCGCTCGCGAAACGCGCGATCGCGGAGAGACGGAGAGAGCTGGACGCTGTCGCGGAGGTGAAAGATCGATAAAAAAAGCATCCGAGTGAACGAACAGATCCGGTGGAAGGAAGTCCGCCTGATCGGGGAG
>JBDTOO010000109.1:0-8309 GCA_039933215.1 Acidobacteriota bacterium | reverse complement strand
CGACGTCCGGGTTCTTCGGGTCCAGGACGACCGCGATGGCGCCCGTGTTCTCGTCGCGGAACAGCACCTTCTCCCAGGTCTCGCCGCCGTCCTTCGAACGGAACACGCCCCGCTCGGCGTTCGGGCCGTAGGGATGTCCAAGGACGGCCGCGAAAACCCGCTTCGGGTCGCGCGGGTCGACGGCCAGCGCGCCGATCTGCTGCGCGTCCCGAAGTCCCAGGTGACGCCAGGACTTCCCGCCGTCCGTCGACCGGTAGATCCCGTCTCCGACGGAGAGATCCGGGCGCTGCAGTCCCTCGCCGCTTCCCACGTAGATCACGTTCGGGTCGGACGGGGCGAGGGCGATGGCGCCGATCGACTGCGTCGGCTGCCCGTCGAAGATCGGGACCCAGGTGCGCCCGGCATCGGACGATTTCCAGACACCCCCGTTGTTCACGCCGATGAAAAAAACGTTCGGCTGGTCGGGGATCCCCGCGGCGCCGACTGTCCGGCCGCCCCGGAAGGGTCCGATGCAGCGCCAGCGCATCTCGGGGAATAAGGGCATGTCCCCGGTCTGCGCCGGGACGGATGAGGCGGCGCAGAGAGCCAGGATCGAAGCCCGGGCGAGCGCGCGGAGGGGTGAGATCAAGAATTCCTCCTTCGATGACTGCGCAGTTTATCCGCCGCCACGGCAGCAGCCCGAGCGGATCCTGGGGAGCCCCGGCTGCCGAAAGAAAAGGGCCGCCCGAAGGCGGCCCGGAAGCGGACGCGATGCCGTGCGGCGGTGCGGCCGTGCGGCGTGTCCGAGCCATGTCAGCGGCTGCCTCTGAGCGTATTCGGGCGCGCGTGGGGTGCGCGCGCGTCGAATACGACGCGGAGTCCTTTCCGCGCTGCGCGCGGGGCGCTAGCGGCGGGAAGGGAGTCGCAGGGACTCCTCCAGCGTGAACGCGATGGGGCGTCCGGCCTCGATCTCAAAATCGAGATCGCCTCCGAGCGCCGCGGCTCCGGTGCCCGCGGCCGCCCCCGCGGCGGCTCCCACCAGCGTCGCGGACGTGTCGCGGCCGAGGACCTGGCCGAGCAGGGCGCCGACCGCTGCGCCGCCCGCGATGTAGCCGGCATTACGCTTGGTGTGGGTGTCCCCCTTGCGCTCATACGCCGACGTGGAGATCGGGACCCATTTGCCGTTCACCTCGAGCTCCGTCAGCCGGAACGTCATCTGAGCGGCGCCCGCGAGCTTCCCGGACGAGGCGACGCTCTCGACGCGGCCGCGCACGCGTGCTCCCGAGGGAGCGACGACGAGATCATCGTCCGCGAGCAGGTCATCCATGAGATCCCCCGTGGCCGTCTGGCCGCCGCGCGCGGTGGCCGTCGAGATCGTCTTCTCGAACTCGACGCGCAGGATCGTCCCCACGGGCACCTCGTGCGCGGAGGCGGAAGTGACGGGCGCGTTCGCCGCCGGGGCGGCACTCTGCGAAGCGGGGGCGGCCGGGCGCGAGCGCCGGCGCGCCGCGTTGTGCTGCGAGGCCTCGACCGGGTCGACGGTGACGAGGCGCGTGGTGGTCGTGGTCGTCGTCGTCTCGATCGCGGTGCCCGGCGAGGTCTCCCCGGCGGCCGTCGCCGTCGTCGTCGAGGTAGAAGCGCCAGGCGTCGCCGCCGGCGCGGCCGTTTCGACAGACGCCTGGCGGCACGCCGCGAGCGACAGCGCGAGGGCGGTGGTCAGGACGAGCGAGCGGATCTGTGAATGGCGAAGCATGAGTCCTCCTGTTCGGGTTTGAAAGACGAGAGACGGAGAAGACGGCGCGGCCGCGGCCGTCGTCGGATGGGAGAGGGAGAAGAAAAGACCCGGGCGCGCCGCCCGCGCCCGGATCGAGCCGCAAACTTACCGCCGCGGCCCGCGGGGCGGTCCGCCCCGGTCGTCGCGCGGTCCGCGCGGGCCGCGGTCGTCTCGAGGTCCGCGGTCGTCGCCGCGGTCGTCGTCGCCGGCCCCCGCGGGGGCCATCGCCATCTCGGCATCGAGCTCTTCCTTCGACATGGCCTGCTTGCGGGAGAGCTTGATCTTGCCCATCGGATCCACCGCGATGATCTTGACGGTGACCTCGTCGCCTTCCTTGACCACGTCGGTCGTCTGCCGGACGCGGTACGGAGCGAGCTCCGAGATGTGCACGAGACCGTCCTGGCCGGGCAGGATCTCGACGAAGGCGCCGTACGCCTCCACCCGGCGCACCTTGCCCTTGTAGACCTTCCCGATCTCGGGCTCCTGCGTGAGGCTCTCGATGATCTCGATCGCCCGCAGAGCCTGCGCTTCGTCCGAGGAAGCGATCGAGACCTTGCCGGAGTCCTCCACGTCGATCTTGCATCCCGTCGACTCGATGATCGAGCGGATGGTCTTGCCGCCGCTGCCGATGACGTCGCGGATGCGGTCGCGAGGGATCTGCATCGTGAAGATGCGCGGGGCGAACGGCGAAATGTTGGCGCGCGGCTTTTCGAGCGCGGAAGCCATCCTGCCCAGGATGTGCAGGCGTCCGACACGAGCCTGCTCGAGCGCCTGCTCGAGGATCTCACGCCGGAGCCCCTTGATCTTGATGTCCATCTGGAGCGCCGTGATCCCCTCGCGGGTTCCGGCGACCTTGAAGTCCATGTCGCCGTAGTGGTCTTCCTGGCCCGCGATGTCCGTCAGGACCGCGAAGCGCTCGCCGTCCGAGACGAGGCCCATCGCGACGCCCGCGACCGCCGCCTTGATGGGGACGCCGGCGTCCATGAGCGCGAGCGCTCCGCCGCACACCGTCGCCATCGAGGAGGAGCCATTCGACTCGAGGATGTCGGAGACCACGCGGACCGTGTACGGAAACGAATCCTCCGTCGGAAGGACGGGGGAGAGGGCGCGCCGGGCCAGGTTGCCGTGGCCGATGTCCCGGCGGGACGGGCCTCGCAGGAACTTGGCCTCGCCGACGGAGAAGGGCGGGAAGTTGTAGTGCAGGAGGAACGTGTGCTCGAGCTCGCCCTCGTACTCCTCGATGATCTGCGCGTCGTCGGAGGTCCCGAGGGTGACGGTCACCAGGGCCTGGGTTTCCCCGCGCGTGAAGAGCGCGGATCCGTGGGTGCGGGGGAGAAGGCCGACTTCGGACTCGATCGGACGGACCTCGTCGAAGGCGCGCCCGTCGAGCCGCTGGCGCTGGCCGAGAATCGTCTCGCGGGTCAGGATCTTCACGAGGTCGTCGGCCGCCTTGGCGGTCTGCTGCCGGCGCTCGGGCTCCGCCTCGGGAACCATCGAAGCCGCGGCCTTCTTGACGGCCTTGATCTCGGCGTAGGACGCGATCTTGTTCTTCATGGTGAGCGCGCCCATCATCGGCGCCTCCCACTTCTGTCGGACCTCCGCGAGGACTTCCGGCGGATACGCCTGGGGCGCCTTCCAGTCCGGCTTCAGGTACCCGGCCTGGCGCTGGAGCTCCTTCTGGGCTCCGACGATCTTCCGAATCTCTTCATGCCCGAAGAAGATCGCGTCGAGCATCGTTTGCTCGGGCACCTCGCGCGCTCCCGCCTCGACCATGCAGACCGCGTCTTCGGTCCCCGCGACCACGAGGTCGACGTCCGACTTGTCGCGCTCCGCGTTGGTGGGGAACGCCACGAACTGCCCTTCGACGCGGGCGACGCGCACGGCGCCGACGGGGGTGTAGAACGGGATGAGCGAGCAGGTCAGCGCGACGGAAGCGCCGTTCAAGGCGAGCACGTCCGGATCGTTCTGGCCGTCCGCGGAGAGGACGAAGGCGATCAGCTGCGTCTCGTGGTTGAAGCCCTTGGGGAAGAGCGGCCGCATCGGGCGGTCGATCAGCCGGGAGGTCAGGATCTCCTTCTCGGTCGGCCGGCCTTCCCGCTTGAACCATCCTCCGGGGATCCGACCGGCGGCGTAGGTGTTCTCGCGGTAGTCGACGGTCAACGGGAAGAAGTCCGCGTTTTCCTTGGGCTCCTTCTGGAAGACGGCGGTGCACAGCACGACGGTGTCTCCCAGCCGGATGACCGCGGAGCCATCGGCCTGTTTCGCGAGCTTTCCGATTTCGATGTCGAGGCGGCGATTCCCGACGGGAACGCTGAGGGTGTGTCGCATGGATTTTCCTTTCGAAAGCGGCGGGGAGGAGGTTTGACGGGAAGCGGGGTTCGGGGGCGTGAGCCCCGGGATGACCGCGCGACCCGATCCGGCCCCCCGGCCGGAGGATCGATTACTTACGGATTCCGAGGCGCTCGATCAGGCGGTAGTAGCGGTTGCTGTCCTCGCCCTTCAGGTAGTCGAGGAGGCGCCGCCGGCGCGAGACGAGCTTCAAGAGACCGCGTCGGGAGTGGTGGTCCTTCGCGTTCGTCTTGAAATGGTCCGTGAGGTAGGTGATCCGGTTCGTCAGGAGTGCGACCTGGACCTCCGGGGACCCCGTGTCCGAATCGTGCGTGCGGTAGTCCCGCACGATGTTCGGTTTTTCCGTGACGTAGGTGGTGGCGTTCAAGAATCCTCCAATAGCCTCAATCTCTCAACACACTACTTTTTAATAAACGCCGAGCCTACCACGCCCGGGCGGGGCCATTCCAGCGAAAACCCCGTCAGCGGCGGCCGGGAACCGGCTCTTCCGCCAGCACGATCTTCGGCCGGATGAGGGAGATCCCGCCGTGGCCGATCGGAGAGACCTGCCCGAGCGCCACCATCTCGTCCGCCGGCCCGAGCAGGGTCACCCAATCGCCGTCGCGCGACGTCACGCCGCGGGCGGGGATCGCCTGCCCCTTCCGGACCTTCCAGGCCTCGAGGGAAGCCAGGCGCAGACGCTCGAAGGGGAACGGGACGCGGGCGAGCGGGACGGCGTGGTCGGGACCGAGACGCTCCCCCGGGGGAAGCGTCTCGAACAGCTCGAGCGCGATCGCCTGCTCGACGTGGAACTCTCCGATCCGCGTCCGGCGGAGGCTCTCCAGGTGCGCGCCGCAGCCGACCGCCTCCCCGATCGCGTGGGCGATCGATCGGATGTAGGTGCCCGAGGAGCAGGAGATCGAGAACTCGACCCGGCCGCCGGCGGGAGCGGAGAGCCGGAGCTCCGTCACGCGCACCTTCTTCGGCACGACGGGGATCTCTTCCCCCTTGCGCGCCATCTCGTAGAGCTTGCGCCCCTTCACCTTCTTGGCGGAGTAGGGCGGGGGGGACTGCTGGAACTCTCCCCGGAAGGCGCTCGCCGCGGCTTCGATCTCCGCCGCCCCGACTCCGGTCGCGTCGCGCTCCTCGCCCTGGAACACGCCCTCGCGGTCGTAAGTGTCGGTGGCGCGGCCCAGCCGGATGATCCCCTCGTAGGACTTGTCCATCAGGGTGAAGAAGCCCTGCAGCCTGGCGGCGCCCCCCGCGCAGAGCAACAGCAGGCCCGTCGCCATGGGATCGAGCGTGCCGCTGTGGCCGATGCGCGCGATGCCGGTCGAGTGGCGGACGCGCTCGACGACGTCGTGCGAGGTCATGCCGCCCGGCTTGTCCAGCAGAATGAGGAAACCGCGGGAGAGCGAATCGGGCCTCGTCACTCCTCCTCGGTCCCGGGGTCCCGGGCCTCCGGATCCTGAGAGGGAGCGACCTTCGCCAGGAGCTCCTCGATGCGGGCGCCGCGCTCGATCGAGAGATCGGCAAAGAAATGCAGCTCGGGCGCGAACCGGAGCCCGCAGCGCTGACCCACCTCGCGGCGCAGAAAGCCCGCGGCGCGGTCGAGAGCCTCGAGAGCCGCGGCCCTCTCGGGCTCGCCGCCGAGCACGGAGAAGTAAACGCGCGCAGCCCGCAGGTCGCCGGGCATCGAGACCTCGGTGATCGTGATCTTGCGCAGCTCGGGATCGTGCGCCTCGAGCAGCACGAGCCGCGAGATCTCCGCGCGCACGAGGTCCGCGACGCGCTCGCTCCGGCGTGAAGGTTTCTTCATGCTTTCTTGGGTTTTCAGGTATCAGTATCTGGTGTCAGGTATCGGCTGCTGTCACCTGTCACCTGTCACCTGTCACCTGTCACCTGTCACCTGTCCCGTCCCCTATACATGAATGAACTCGTTCCTGTAGTCGAGGATCTCGCCGTCCAGGTTCGACTCGACGAAAGACAGCACGTTCTGGAGCAGCGCGTCGAGCGGCGCCTGGTCCGGGCCGACCGCCGCGACGCCGAGCTCGGACCGCTGCAGGAGCTCCTGCCCGCCCACTTCGGCGGCCGAGATCGAGAACTCGTTGCGGATGCGCGTCTTCAGGCTCTTGACGATCATGCGCTTCTCTTTGAGCCCGCGGCAGCCGGGAAGGTGCAGATCGAAGATGGCGTACGCGAGGACCATGTTGTGGGGTCTGGCGGTATCTGTTCCGGCAGCCCCGCCATCCGGACCGGCGGCCGATTTCAGACTCGAAATCGGGGACCGGGGATGGCGGGCGGCCGGCTACCGGCGGCTTTCATGCATTCATGACGCCGGCGACCTTCTCGACCTGGTACGCCTCGATGATGTCGCCGACCTTCAGGTCCTGGTACTTGTCGAGCCCGATGCCGCACTCGAAGCCCTGCTTGACCTCGGAGACGTCGTCTTTGAAGCGCCGCAGCGAGCCGATCCGGCCCTCGTAGATGACGCGGTTGTCCCGCAGCAGCCGCACTTTCGACGCGCGGCTGACCGACCCCTCGGTGACGTAGCAGCCGCCGACGATACCGAACTTCGGCACCTTGAACGTGTTGCGCACTTCCGCGCGGCCCTGCGCGACTTCCTTGAGCGTCGGGTCGAGGAGGCCCTCCATCGCGGCTTTGATCTCGTCGGTGACGTTGTAGATCACGGTGTGCAGGCGGATGTCGACGCCGGCCTTCTCGGCCTCGGTCTCGGCTTTCTTCTCGGGACGCACGTTGAAGCCGACGATGATCGCCTTCGAAGCGGACGCGAGGAGGACGTCGTTGATGTTGATCGCCCCCACGCCGGCGTGGAGGACGGACACCTTGACCTTCTCGTTGGAGAGGTTTCGCAGCGATTGAGAAAGGACCTCGACCGAGCCGGCGACGTCCGCCTTGAGCACGATTCCGAGCTCCTTCACGCGGCCTTCCTGGATCTTGTTGAAGAGCTGGTCGAGCGAGAACTTGGATGTCGCGGCCATCGCCTTGTCCCGGTCCTTCGCCTGCCGGAAGGCGACGACCGACCGCGCCTTGGACTCGTCCTCGACGACCTGGAAGGCATCTCCCGCCTGGGGCAGGTCCTCGAACCCGGTGACCTCGACGGGGGTCGCGGGACCGGCCGTGTCGATCTTCTTCTCGCGGTCGTCCTGCATCGAGCGCACCCGCCCGAACACGGACCCCGCGAAGAACACGTCGCCGATCTTCAGGTTCCCCGCCTGCACGAGGACGGTCGCGATGTTGCCGCGGCCGATCTCGCGTCGCGCCTCGAGGACGACGCCGCGAGCCTCTTCGACCGCCGGCGCCCGGAGCTCCTGGAGCTCGGCGACGAGCAGGATGAGCTCCAGGAGGTGGTCGATCCCCTCCTTCTTCAAGGCGGAGATCTCGGCCGACGGGACGTCGCCGCCCCAGGACTCGAGAAGCACGCCGCGATCGGCGAGCTCCTTCTTGACGCGGTCGGGGTTCGCGTTCGACTTGTCGATCTTGTTGATCGCGACGACGATCGGGACCTTTGCGGCCCGGGCGTGGTCGATCGCCTCGATCGTCTGCGGCATGACGCCGTCGTCCGCGGCCACGACGAGGACCACGATGTCCGTCGCCTTCGCGCCGCGGGCGCGCATGGACGTGAAGGCCTCGTGGCCCGGCGTGTCGAGGAACACGATCGGCTTGCCGTGCGTTTCGACGCGGTACGCGCCGATGTGCTGCGTGATCCCGCCCGCCTCGCCCGCGGCGACGTTCGCCTGGCGGATCGCGTCGAGGAGGGACGTCTTGCCATGGTCGACGTGACCCATGACGGTGACGACTGGCGCACGGGGGATCCGCGCGGCCTCGGCCGCCTCGTTGACGCCGGGCGCCGCGTCCTGGTTGCGCGAGAGCTCGAGCTCTTCTTCGAAGGAGACGACCGCGGCTTCCGCGCCGACTTCCTTGGCGATCTGGATCGCTGTCTGCGCGTCGAGCGGCTGGTTGACGGTCGCCATGATGCCGCGCTGCATGAGCAGCCTCAGGATGTCCTTGGCGAGCACGCCGAGCTTCTCCGACAGCTCCTTGACGGTGACGCCCTCGGAAAGGAACACGGGTCCGGTCGGAAGCGGCTTCTTGAACTCGAGCAGCTTTCCGGAATCGTGCGTGCGGGTCTCCTTGGCGGCGCGCCGCAGGGCGGACTTCGAGACCGGACGGGCGGCCGCGGGCTCCTCGGCCTCGCCCGTCTTCT
>JBDTOO010000108.1:0-8342 GCA_039933215.1 Acidobacteriota bacterium | reverse complement strand
GCTGCGGGAGCCGGAGCGGAGCGAGGGGTCAGGCGTCCGGTCGAGCGCGCACCCGCGCGAACCGGACGCCGGTGCCGCGAAGCGGCAGACCCCTCGCTCCGCGGAGGCGACGTAAGATCCCTGAGTGAGCCTGGATCCGAGGGAACGCACGAACGGGGGCGCCTTCGGGCCCGATGGGTTTGCGATCGGCGATCGCACCGTCCAGCCGGACCTGAACCGCGTCATCGCCCCCGGGCGGACCTTCCAGCTCGAGCCGAAGGTCATGGGCGTCCTGCTCCGGCTCGCGGAGCGTTGGGGCGAGGTCGTCTCGAAGGACGAGCTCTTCGAGACCGTCTGGAGCGGCACCCACGTCACCGAGGACGTCCTGACGCGAGCCGTCGGCGAGCTGCGCAAGGTGTTCGGCGACGACGCCGCCCATCCGCGGGTGATCGAGACGATCCGCAAGCGTGGCTATCGTCTCATCGCCCCGCGGCCCGCGGCGGAAGGCGCGCCTCGGGTTTCTTCGGCGCCCCGCTCCGGGATTCCGAGTTCGGACCCGCCCCCGCTCGCTCCGGCGTCGCCGCTCCGGCGGTTTCTCCCCCTCTTCGCTCTCCTCCTTCTCATCTCCGTCGCGGCGGCGGTGTGGCTCGCGCGCGCAAGCCGGACGCCCCGCGATCCCGTCCGCGCGGTTCCCCTGACGAGCTCCCCCGGCAACGAGTCGGATCCGGCAGTCTCCCCCGACGGCAGCCGCGTCGCCTTCAACTGGAACGGCGGCAGCGGGAAGGCCGAAGCCGTCTGGCTCCAGCTGGTCGACGCGGAGAAGCCGCTGAAGCTGACGGACGGTCCGTCCGACTACGCCCCGTCGTGGTCGCCGGACGGGCAGCGCATCGCGTTCTCGCGCGTCCTCCCGGGCGGCGCCGGCTGCTCGATCTCGGTCGTTTCCGCGCTGGGCGGCGCCGTCCGGACCCTCGCGCCGTGCGGAGTCCCCGAAGGGCAGCGGCTGGCCTGGGCACCCGACGGCCGGTCGATCGTTTATCCGCGCCGCAACGCGGACGGGGTCAAGCACCTGTTCCGGCTCGATCTCGAAAGCGGCGCCGCGCGCGAGCTCACGTCTCCTTCCGCGCCGGCCGTCGGCGACTATTCGCCCGCGTTCTCCCCGGATGGCCGCACGATCGCCTTCCTCCGCGCCTCGAGCGCGGGCGTCGACGACGTCTTCACGGTCCCGTCGGCCGGGGGCGAGCCGCGCCGCGTCACCGCCGACAACCGCGACGTCCGGGGAGCCGACTGGTCGCGCGACGGCCGGGACCTCTTCTTCTCGTCGAATCGCGCCGGGTTGTACAGCCTCTGGCGCGTCTCCGCGTCGGGAGGCGAGCCGCGATTCGTGGCGGGAGGCGGCTCGAAGATCAAGTATCCGTCCTCCGCCCGCGCCCGCAGCCTCGTCGCTTACGAGGACTGGATCTACGAGATCAACCTCTGGTCGTACCCGCTCGCGGATCCGGCCGTGTCTCCGGCTTCCGCAGCGGCCGCGCCGCTCGCGCTCACCTCCTCCAACGAGGAGTGGAACCTCGACCCGCGGGTGTCGCCGGATGGGCGCCGCGTCGCCTACACGTCCACGCGCTCCGGGACCTACGAGCTCTGGTCGTCGGGAAGCGACGGGACGAATCCCGTCCGGCTGACGTCATTCCGGGGCGGATTCGTCGGCTCGCCGCGCTGGTCTCCCGACGGACGCACGGTCCTCTTCGTGGCGCGGCCCTCGGGGCAGGCGGACGTCTACCGCGTGGACGCCGCGGGCGGACCGGTCTCCCGCCTCACGACCGGGCCGGGCGACGAGCTCGCCCCGGCGTGGTCCGCGGACGGTACGGAGGTCTACTTCGCGTCGCGCAGGAGCGGAGCCTGGGAGGTCTGGGAACTCGCGCTGGCGACGAGCTCTGTCACGCGCGTCACGGAGGGCGGAGGGTACGCGGCCGCCGAGTCGGCCGACGGACGGACTCTCTACTACTCCCGTGCCGACGCCGCCGGCCTCTGGAAGAAGGCGCTCGGAACGGAGCACGCGCCCGCCGAACGGGTCTCCGCGGGGCCCGAGCCCTCCAACGCCACGGACTGGCAGCTCGGCCCCGGCGGCTTCTTCTACCGAGCATCCCGCGACGGCGAGCGTCCTGACGTCGTCCGCTTCCAGCCCGCCGATGGATCGCCGGCGCGAGACCTGCCCACGCCCGGCGGACAGGATTGGTACGGCTTCGCGGTCTCGCCGGACGGCGCGCGCGTCGTCTACTCTCGCGTCGACCGGCATTCCTCCGACATCAAGATGCTCGAGAACCTCGACTGACGTCGCCGGTGGCGGACCGACGTTCCCCGCCCTATCCTCAGGCGCGGCCGGCGGGAGATGGCCGCAGAGGCAGCCGACGCCGCCGCTCGCCCGTCGCGGCGAAAATCGCGTTGGCGACGGCGGCGACCGCGGGAGGCGCGCCCGTTTCGCCGAGGCCCCACGGCTCCGCGCCGCTTCCGACGAGGTGGACGTCGATCGCCGGGGCGTCCGCCATCCTCAGGAAGGGGTAGTCGCCGAAGCTCGACTGCTCGACGCGCCCGCCCTTCACCGTGATCTCCAGCCGCAGCGCCATGTTCACGCCGTCCAGAACAGCGCCTTCGACCTGCTTGCGGGCGCCCTCCGGGTTCACGACGATGCCGGGATCCACCGCCGCGACGACGCGATGGACGCGCGCGACGCCTCCCCGGCCGATCGAGACCTCCGCGAGCTCGGCCACGTAGGACCCGAACACGAACCCGCAGGCGATGCCGCGGAACCGGCCGGCGGGCGCGCGCTTTCCCCAGCCGCCCTTCTCCGCGGCCGTCTCGAGGACGCGCCGGAGGCGCCCCGTGTCGAAAGTCGGGCCGCCGTGCCCGTCGTACGGGAGCTTCCGGTCGTCGCCGAGAAGGGCCACGCGGAGCTCGACCGGGTCGCGCGACGCCGCGTGCGCGATCTCGTCCAGGAAACTCTGCAGGACGAAGTTGTTGACGCCCGGCACCATGGAGCGGAAGTACCCGCGGGGCACGACCGATTCGATCTCGGTATAGCCGACCCGGAAGTTCGGGATGAACGCGGCGGGGAAGTCGTCGGGAGTGACCTCCGACGCGTGCGGCTCCTGCTCGCTGTGCTGCCAGCGGTAGCGCGAAGGATTGACGAGAGCGTGCGACCACGCCACGGGAGCGCCCTTCGCGTCGAGGCCCGCCCGCATCCGGTGCAGGCCGCACGTCCGGTAGAGACCGTGGCGCAGCTCGTCCTCGCGGGTCCACACGACCTGCACCGGCGCGCCGCCCGCGGCCTTCGCGACGAGGGCCGCCTCGGCGGCATAGTCGGTGTCGAGGCGGCGGCCGAACCCTCCGCCGGGCCGCAGGAGGTGCACCGGCACCGTGTCCTTCAGCTTCTCGCGGTCGAGGCCGAGGACGCGGCCGGCGAAGCTTCGGGCCGAGTAAGGATTCTGCGTCGGCGCCCAGAGCTCGCAGCCGGTCTCCGTCGTCCGCGCGGTGCAGTTCATGGGCTCCATCGGCGAGGCCGCGACGAAAGGCACTTCGTAAACGGCCTCGATCTTCTTCGCGGCGCCGGCGAACGCCTCGTCGAAGTCGCCGTCGTTTCGAAGCACCTTCCCGGCGGGCTCTCCCGACGCCTTCGCCATCCGGGCCCTCAGCGATTCCGTGCTTTCCGCGGCGCCGGGGCCGTCCACCCACTCGATCGACAGCGCCTTCCGGCCTTTGAGCGCGGCCCACGTCGACGTCGCCACGACCGCGACGCCGTTCGATCCCGCCGTCGGGCGGCCGGACGCGAGCGCCGTGCCCTCCGTCGAGATCGGCACGACCTTCCGGACGCCGCGGACGGCGAGCGCGCGCCGGGAATCGACCTTCCCGACGCGTCCGCCGAAGACGGGCGCCCGCTCGATCGAGGCGTAGAGCATCCCCGATACGCGCAGATCGAGCCCGTATTTCGTGCGCCCCGTGACGACCTCCGCGAGATCGACCGTCCGCGTGGGCCGCCCGATAATCCGGAAGGCCGACGGGTCCTTCAGTTTCACGTCCTTCGGAGCCGGAAGGGCCGCGGCGCGCTCGGCGACCGCCTCGTAGCGCAGGGTTCCCGCGGACGGATGGCGCACCTCTCCCCGTTCCGTCGAGCATTCCGCCGCCGGGACGCCCCACCTCTCCGCGGCCGCCGCCACGAGCGTGGCCCGCGCCGCCGCTCCGAGCTGGCGCACGGGCTCCCACGAATCGTGCACGGCCGTGCTGCCTCCCGCGAACTGGTCGAGGTATTTCGCGTCGACATCCTCCGTCGTCTCGACGCGGACGCGCTCCCAGTCGACGTCGAGCTCCTCCGCCAGGAGCATGGGGATCGAGGTCTTGACCCCCTGACCGATCTCGGGGCGGGCCGAGACGATCACGATCGTCCCGTCCGGATCGATCCGCACGAACGCGCCGAGAGAGGCGCCCTTCGCCGCCGCGGAAGCCGGAGGGCCGGCCGCCGGCGTCGCGGAAGCGGCCGAGGCCGTCCCCTTCCACCAGAGCGTCACGAGGAGCCCGCCCGCTGCGGTCGCCCCGACCTGGAAGAAGGCCCGCCGGTCGAGCGCCGGGCCCGTCACGCCTTCCTCCCTTCCGCGGCGGCCCGGTGGATCGCCCGGCGGATCCTCGGATAGGTCCCGCAGCGGCAGAGATTGCCGGACATCGCCTGGTCGATCTCCGCGTCGCTCGGCTTCGGGGAGTGCGCGAGAAGGGACGCGGCCATCATGATCTGCCCCGCCTGGCAGTATCCGCATTGCGGAACGTCCTCGTCGATCCAGGCCCGCTGCACCGGATGGTCGCCGCCCGGGGAGAGCGCCTCGATCGTCGTGACCCTCTGCGCTCCGAGCGACGAGATCGCGACGACGCAGGAGCGCATCGCCACCCCATCGAGATGGACCGTGCAAGCCCCGCACTGGCCGACCCCGCACCCGTACTTGGTGCCCGTCAGGCCGAGCTCGTCGCGCAGGACCCAGAGAAGGGGGGTGTCCGGCTCCGCCTCGATCGTCCGCCGCCGGCCGTTGACGGTGAGCGCGTATCTCGCCATGCGGTGTCCTCCGTTTCGTTTCGGTTGTTACGGGAAAGCGTGGCCGAAGATCCCGAGGTTTCCCCGAAGGATGGACGAGGTTCGATCCCACGCCGCTCCGCCGCCGCTCCCGACCGGGAGAAAACTTGAAACCCACGCACCGGTCCCCCGTACCTCCCCTTGACATTCGACAGGAGGAGCGGGAGACTCCTGTCGAACAGCTAAAGGAGCGCCATGCCCGAAGCGAAGAACGATCTGCTCCAGGGGACCCTGGACGTCCTGATCTTGAAGACACTCTCCCCCGGCGCCATGCACGGCTGGGGAATCTCCCAGCGCATCCAGCAGGTCTCCGAAGAGGTGCTGCGCGTCAACCAGGGCTCTCTCTATCCCGCGCTGTACCGGCTCGAAAGCCAGGGCTGGATCAAGGCGGAATGGGGCACGTCCGAGAACAACCGGAAAGCCAAGTTCTACGAGCTGACGCGAGCGGGGCGCAGGAAGCTCGACGCGGAGACGGAGAGCTGGGAGCGGTTTTCGGCCGCGGTCGCCCGCGTCCTTCAGACCGCCTGATCGATCTGGCACCAGGGAGGAAATCATGTCGAATCCCCTCGTCCGCGCCTCGCGACGGCTCTTCCGGAAGACGGCGGTCGAGCGCGAGCTCGACACCGAGATGCGCTTCCACCTCGAGATGGAGATCGAGAAGAACGCCGCCCGCGGGCTCTCCCCGGAAGACGCGCGGACGGAAGCCCTTCGCAGCTTCGGCGGGGTCGACAAGTTCAAGGACGAAGTGCGGGATCAGACGGCGGGACGCTTCCTCGAGACGGTGCTCCAGGACGTCCGCTTCGGGCTGCGCGCGCTGCGCAAGAACCCGGGCTTCTCCGCCGCCGCGATCCTGACCCTGGCGCTCGGGATCGGGGCGAACACGGCAATCTTCTCCGTCGTCCATGGCGTGCTGCTGCAGTCCCTTCCCTACGGCGGCGGCGACCGGCTCGTGCGCATCCAGCAGGACGCACCGAATGCGACCATCCTGGACGCCGGCTTCTCCCCCCTCGAGCTCGCGGACTACAAGAGCCAGACCCGGAGCTTCGACGGACTCGTCGAGTACCACTCGATGTGGTTCGTCCTTCTCGGACGCAAGCAGCCGGAGCGCGTGCAGACGGGCGTCGTCTCGGCCGAGTTCTTCGACGTCCTCGGCGTGCGGCCCATCCTCGGCCGGACCTTTCGCCGGGGTGAGGACGCCCACGGTGCCGAGGCGGTCCTCGTTCTCTCCTACGCGTACTGGATGAGAAGCTTCGGCGGCGACCCGGCGGTCGTGGGGCGCGTCTTCGCGATGAACGACCGCCCGCACACCGTCATCGGCGTGCTCCCACCGATCCCGGGCTATCCCGAGGAGAACGACCTCTACATGCCCGTCTCCGCGTGCCCGTTCCGCTCGAACCCGCAGCTCGAATCGAACCGGCGCGGCCGGATGCTCCAGGTGTTCGGCCGCCTGAAGCCGGGCGTCACCCTCGCGGCCGCCCGGACCGACCTCACGACCGTAGCGGGACGGATGAGGCAGGCGGCCCCCGACGCGTACCCCACGAACGGGTTCACCACGACCGCCTTCTCCCTGCGCGAGGAGATGACGCGGCAGGCGCGGCCGACCTTCCTGATTCTGCTCGGAACCGTGGGCCTCGTGCTCCTCCTCGCCTGCGCGAACGTCGCCAACCTGTCGCTCGCGCGCCTCATCCGCCGCGAGCGCGAGATGGCTCTGCGGTCCGCCCTGGGGGCGGACCGGCGCCGGCTGACGCGACAGGTGCTGACGGAGAGCACCGTCCTCGGACTCCTCGGCGGCGCGCTCGGGCTCGTCTTCGCGCGCGCTGGACTACAGCTCCTGGTCTCGTTCGCAACCCGGTTCACGCCGCGGGCGAGCGAGATCCGCATGGAGGCGCCCGTTCTCGCGTTCACCCTCGTCGTCTCTCTCGCGACGGGTATCGCGCTCGGACTCATCCCCGTGATCTCGCGCCGCCGGGACCTCGCGTCCTCCATCAACGAGGGCGGCGAGCGGGCGACGTCGGGCACGGGCCGGCATCGCATCCGCAACGTCCTGATCGTCGGGCAGGTCGCGATCTCGTTCGTCCTCCTGATCGGAGCCGGACTGATGATCCGCACTCTCTGGAATCTCCAGCAGGTGAACCCCGGATTCCAGACGGAGAGGGTCCTCACGATGCGTCTCGACCTGAACTTCTCGAAGTACATGGACGCCCCGAAGCGGCTCGAGTTCCACGAGGCACTGCTGCGCCGCCTGCAGGGCGAGCAGGGGGTGGTCTCGGTCGCCGTGTCCGGCACGTTCCCCTTGAACGACGGAGGACCCGGCAACGGGAACGGCCGGTTCCAGATCGAGGGCCAGCCGCCGGTCGAGCAGGATCTCCTCCCCCAGGCCGACTTCCAGCAGGTCAGCCAGGATTACTTCCGGACCATCCAGATCCCGGTCATCTCCGGCCGCGGTTTCGACGGCCGCGACCGCAAGGAGAGCGTGCAGGTCGCTCTCGTCAACCAGACGATGGCGCGGCACTTCTGGCCCGCCGGGGAAGCGATCGGCCATCGCATCTCCTTCAACCAGGGAAAGACCTGGCTCTCGATCGTGGGGATCGTCGGGGACGTGAAGCAGTACGGTCTCGCCGCGGCGCCTGCGGACCAGATCTACCTCTCCCTCCTGCAGTACCCGACCCTGTCGTCGACCCTGATGGTGCGGACCGTCGCCAACCCGATGAGCATGTCGCGGGTCGCGACCGAGACCGTCCACGGCGTCGATCCCGATCAGCCCGTCGACCGCTTCCGGACCCTGGAGCAGGTCCGGAGCAACAGCCTCTCCACTCCGCGCCTGACCGCGCTCCTCCTGGCGCTCTTCGCCGCGCTCGCGCTCGTGATCACGGCGACGGGGATCACCGGCGTCCTCGCGTTCTCCGTCAGCCAGCGCTTCCACGAGTTCGGGATCCGCATGGCTCTCGGAGCGGCGCCCGCTTCGGTCCTCCGCATGGTGCTGCGCCAGGGGATGGGTCTCGTCGCGATCGGCCTCGGAATCGGGCTCGCCGCCGCCCTCACCTTCGCGCGGCTCCTGTCGGGACTCCTCTACGGCGTGCGCCCGACGGACCCGTTCACGTTCGTCGGCGTCGCGTTCGTACTGCTCGGCGTCGCGGCGCTCGCCTGCTTCGTCCCGGCGCGGCGCGCCACGGCCGCAGACCCGATGCACGCCCTGCGGGACGCCTAGCGGCGCCCCGCGCGCAGCGCGGAAAGGACGCCGCGTCGTATTCGGGCGCGC
>JBDTOO010000107.1:0-8742 GCA_039933215.1 Acidobacteriota bacterium | reverse complement strand
TCGCACCGCTACATCACCGACCGCTTCCTGCCCGACAAGGCGATCGACCTCGTCGATGAGGCGGCCGCGAAGCTGCGCACCGAGATCGACTCCCTCCCGCCCGAGATCGACGAGGTCGAGCGGCGCATCGTGGCGCTCGAGATCGAGAAGCGGGCGCTCACGAAGGAAAAGACGAAGGAGTCGAAGGAGCGGCTTGCCGAGATCGAGCAGCGGCTCTCCGAAGAGCGCGAGACGTCGACGCGTCTGCGCGCGAAGTGGTCCGCGGAGAAGGATGCCATCCAGAAGATCGGGCAGGTCAAGGAGGCGATCGAGCAGACGCGCCAGCAGGCCGTCGAGGCCGAGCGCGAAGGCAACCTCCAGAGCGCCGCTGAGCTGCGCTACGGAAAGCTCCCGCAGCTCGAGAAGGAGCTCGCGACTCTGAACGGCCGGCTCGCCGAGCTGCAGAAGGGCGGCCCGATGCTCCGCGAGGAGGTCACGGAGGAGGACATCGCGGCGGTGGTCTCGCGGTGGACCGGAGTTCCCGTGACGAAAATGCTCGAGAAGGAGCAGCAGAAGCTCCTCCACATGGAGGAACGACTCCAGATGCGCGTCATCGGCCAGTCACCGGCGGTCAAGGCCGTCTCCGACGCCGTCCGGCGCTCGCGGGCCGGGCTCGCCGACCCGAAGAAGCCGATCGGCTCCTTCATCTTCGTCGGTCCGACGGGAGTCGGGAAAACCGAGCTCGCCCGCGCGCTCGCGGAGTTCCTCTTCGACGACGAGCACGCGATGGTCCGGCTCGACATGTCGGAGTACATGGAGAAGCACTCGGTGGCGCGGATGATCGGGGCTCCGCCCGGATACGTCGGCTACGAAGAGGGGGGCCGCCTCACCGAGGCGATCCGCCGTCGGCCGTATTCGGTCATCCTTTTCGACGAGATCGAGAAAGCGCATCCTGACGTGTTCAACGTCCTGCTCCAGGTGCTCGACGACGGGCGCCTCACGGACGGGAAGGGCCGCGTCGTCTCCTTCAAGAACACCGTCATCATCATGACCTCGAACCTCGGGTCCCACTGGATCGCCGAGGAGGCGGCCGGGATGCCCGAAGAGGAAGTGGAGCGCAAAATCGAGGAGGAGCTGCAGCGGCACTTCCGCCCCGAGTTCCTGAACCGCATCGACGACATCATCGTGTTCGCGCGCCTCACGCGCGATGAGATCGAGAAGATCGTCGAGGTCCAGCTCCGGCAGCTCGCGCGGACGGTCGCCGACCGGGGCGTTCGACTCACCTGGACCGAGGACGCCCGGCGCTTCCTGGCGGGTCGCGGCTATGACCCCGCCTTCGGCGCCCGGCCGCTCAAGAGGCTGATCCAGAAGACGGTCTCCGACGAGCTCGCGCGAGCGCTCCTCTCCGGCGCGATCGCGCCGGGCGATTCCGCCGAGATCGACCTGTCGCCGGACCGGGAGCACATCGCGGTGGTCCCGAGCCCGGGAACCGAATCCCTGAAACCCCAGAGCGTCTGAGCCTCTCGCCGGGGCGGTGGATGGCCCCGCCCCCGGCGGGGCTTTTTTTTGCTGGCCCCCCGGAATGCCGGGGCCCGTCCCTCCGTTTGGGACGGCGTGAAGCGAGCCGCCGCATGCGCCATCCTGGCGCTCTCGTTCCTCCCGCCGATCGCCGCTTCCCCGCTTCCGTCCCGCCGCAGCGACGTCGTCGAGGTCGTTGAGAAGGTCTCGCCCGCCGTCGTCAACATCGCGGCCGAACAGATGGTCCGGCGCCGGTCGGGGCTCTGGGACGACTTCTTCTTCGGCCTCGAGCCCAGCCCGCGGCGCGAGCGCGCCCAGTCGCTCGGATCGGGCGCGATCATCGACCCCCGCGGCATCATCCTCACGAACGACCACGTCATCTCCGGGGCGTCACGGATCATCGCCACGACGCGGTCCGGCGCCGAGCTCGAATGCGAGGTCGTCGGCTCGGACGCCGACAACGATCTCGCCGTCCTCCGCGTCAAGAAACCCGGCGCTCCGCTTCCCACGCTGAAGCTCGGGACGTCTTCGGACATCCTGATCGGCGAGACGATCGTCGCGATCGGCAACCCGTTCGGGTTCTCGAACACGGTGACGGCGGGAGTCGTCTCGGCGATGGGCCGCAGCGTCAAGGGCGCCGAGAATCAGCGCGTCTACACCGACTTCATCCAGATCGACGCGCCCATCAACCCGGGCAACTCCGGCGGACCCGTCGTCAACATCCAGGGCGAGATGATCGGCATCGCGACGGCGATCATCGGCGGCGCGCAGGGAATCGGGTTCGCGATTCCGGTCGACAGGGCGCGGCGGATCGTCGCCGACATCCGCCAGTTCGGTCAGGTGCGGGCGGTCTGGATCGGAGCCCACGGCCGCACCGTCACCTCGAGCGACAACGGGGAGGGCCGCCCGCGAGGGTTCCGGATCGGCTCCGTCGAGCCGGGCTCTCCCGCGGAGCGGGCGGGCCTTCGGAAGGGCGACACCGTCGTCTCGATCGACAACGCGCCCATCGATTCCCAGGAGGCCTTCGAGACGGCGCTCTCGACGCGCGGTCCCGGGCGCCCGATGAAGCTTCTCCTCCGAAACGGCCCCGCCGAGCGGACCATCACGATCTCGGGCGAAGCGCCGCCGGCGGACTACGGCATCCGGCGCCTGCGCGCCGATCTGGGGTTGACGGTTCGCTCCGGCTCGGACGGGCTTCGCATCACGGTCACCGACCCGCGCGGGGCGGCTGCCCGAGCCGGCCTCGAAACAGGAGACGTTCTCGTCTCGGTCAACGGAACGGAAGTGAGGGATCCCGAGGACGTGAACAAGGTGATGGCGCGCGATCACAACCGCTCGACCCTGTGGATGCAGATCGCGCGGGGCCGGTACGCCTACACGCTCACCTTTCCGCTGAACTAGCTCCCGCCCGCCGGGTCCGCAGCCGGAGCTCGGACACGACGATCCCCGCCAGAACGAGCACCCCTCCCGCCGCGCCTCGGGCGCCGAGTCTGTCTCCGAGCAGCCACGCGGCGAGAATGGCGGCGAACACCGGCTCGAGCGCGAAGATGATCGCCGCGTGCGTCGCCGACATGCGGGCCTGCGACCACGTCTGGCAGAAAAAGGTCCCGACCGTCCCGATCGAGCCCAGGTAGAGGACGCTCCAGAGAAACGTCCCGTGCCAGAAGACCGGCCGCCGCTCGACGATTCCCTCGGGCAGCCCCGCGAACGCCGGCAGCCGCAGGACGAGCGAGGCGGCGCCCGCGACGACCATGACGGTCGCGAGCTGGCAGGCGGTGAGCCACACGGTGTCCTGCCGGGGAGAGCGCTCGGCGAGCTCCACGATGTAAAACGCGAAGATCACTCCGCAGACGAACACGAGGACGTCGCCTCGATTCAGGGGGCCTCCGCCGGTCGGGAAGGTCAGCAGCACGAATCCGGCGGCGGCGGCCGTGATGCCGATCCCATTCTCGAGAGAGGGAAGCCTGCGCGAGCGCAGCCAGGCGGCGAACGGCGTCAGGACGACCGACAGACCGGTCAGGAAAGCGGCCTTGGACGCCGTGGTCTTCGGCACGCCGAGAACCTGAAACGCCATCCCGCCCGCGAGCAACAGGCCGACGACGATCCCGTCCCGGGCGAGGCCCTTCGTGCGCCGGCGGAAGAAGAGAAGCGGCGCGAGGATCGCGGAGGCGATCAAAAACCGCCAGAAGAGAAACTGAAGAGGCGGGGCGTGCTCGAACGCGTTCTTCACGACGACGAACGACGAGCCCCAGACGACGGTGACGCCGACGAGCACCGCGTCGGCGGTGAAGGCCCGTGCGGGCGGGGTATCGGGTGAGTCGCTCTTCTGGCTCATTGAGGCGATGGCGTCGGCGCATTATTCACGAACGGGCCGTCTCTTCGGCGCTGGAGCACGGCGGGAAAACGCGGTCTCGCTCGAAAAGGTTGCGATCCGAAGCGTGCCGTCTCGTCGCGACGCGCGCGGCCCGAGCCCATCCTGCTAGCATCCGCAGCTTGCCCACTCCCGATTCCGCCCCGCGGGTCCGATTCGCGCCCTCCCCGACGGGCTCGCTGCACGTCGGCGGGGCGCGCACCGCGCTCTACAACCTGCTGTTCGCGCGGCGGGAGAAGGGCACCTTCATCCTGCGGATCGAAGACACCGACGTCGAGCGCTCCCGCGAGGAGCTCTCGGCGCAGATCCTCTCGGCCATGGAGTGGCTGGGCCTCGACTACGACGAAGGCCCGTACTACCAGTCGTCGCGCTCCGAGCTCTACCGGGCCGCGGCGGACAGGCTCCTCGCCGAAGGGCGGGCCTACCGGGCATTCGAGACGCCGGAGGAGCTCGAGGGGGAACGTAAGAAAGCCGATGCCGAGGGCCGCGCGTTCCGGTACAGCGGCGCGGGGCGCTCGATCGCGCCCGATGAGAGCGAACGCCGCGCCCGGGCGGGCGAGCGTCACGTCGTCCGCCTGAAGATGCCCTCCGAGACCATCGCCGTCGAAGACCGGATCCGCGGGCGCGTCGAGTTCCCGCCCGAAGCGCTGGACGATTTCGTCCTCGTGCGCTCCGACGGCCATCCGCTGTACCACTTCTGCGTCTGCGTCGACGACGCCGCCATGAAGATCACGCACGTCATCCGCGGCGACGACCACCTCGCCAACACGCCCAAGCACGTGGCCCTCTTCGACGCGTTGGGCGCCCCGGTGCCCCAGTTCGCGCACCTGGGAATGATCCTCGGCACCGATCGCAAGAAGCTCTCGAAGCGGCACGGCGCGGCGGCGGTCGAGGAGTGGCGCGACGTCGGCATCCTTCCGGAGGCGCTCTTCAACTTCCTGGCACTCCTCGGATGGTCGCCGGGCGACGACCGCGAGATCCTGACCCGGGACGAGATGGAACGGGAGTTCTCCCTCGATCGCGTGGGCGCCTCGCCCTCTGTCTTCGACCCCGAGAAGCTTCTCTGGATGAACGCGCAGTCGATCGCGCGGATGCCCGCCGATGAGCTGCTGGCGCGCTCGGCGCCTTACGCGACGGCCGGGATTCCGCCGGTGGAGACCGCCCTCGCCGCGATCGACCTCCACCGGACGCGGGTCCGAACGACGATCGAGATGGGACGCGCGATTTCGACCTACGCCGCGGACCCGGACGAGTACGAGCCGGACGGGCTGCGCAAGCACGTGAAGGCGGACACCGCGGCGCACCTCGAACGCCTCGTCTCTCTTCTCGAAGCGGCCGGGGACTGGACGCCCGGCCCGCTCGAGGCGGCGCTGCGCGCGGCCGCGGAAGAGCTGGGGGTCTCGGGAGGACGCCTGATCCATCCGACGCGCCTCGCGTTGACGGGCTCGACGGTCGGCGCGCCGCTCTTCGACGTGATGGCGCTCCTCGGCCAGGAGACAGCTCTGCGCCGCATGCGGAGATTCATCGAGAAGATCGGGGCGCCCGCCCCGGGCGCGTGACCGTCAGCCGTGAGGAAGGTAAGAGGTGGGAGGAGAAGGAGGTGAGAGGTGGGAGGGAGGAGAAAAGACTCGTCAGCTGTCTCGGCCGACCCGGTATTCCTGCTGGAGGTTCCGAAGCTCCTTCAGGGCGTTGCGGAGCACGGAGATCACGCGCGTAACCTCGCGGCCGTAGAACTTCATCTCCGCGTCGCAGTCCGTCATTCCGTAGATCGCCTCGTCCTTCTCGAGCCGGTCCTTCTCGAACGAGAGCCGTTCGACGAGCTCGTCGAGCTCCGTGCGCAGGACGAAAGCGACGTCCCGGATGCCCAGGAACCGGCTGCACTGCGGGCAGTGGACCTCGGAGTTCGCCTCTTCGGGTAAACCGTCGACGACGAACTGGCGCTCACAGCGGGGACACTCGAAGACTTCCGGGATCATGATCCGGGCCGAGTGTACCCGCCGCCGCGCGCGACTTCGATGCCTCTTTTTGGGGACGCCGTCCGGGCTCAGCCGGTGGTGGTCGCAAAGAGGGCCCGCTCCTCCGGATCCGCCGCGCCGGGCCACTCGGACTCGAAGGATCCATGGCCCGCGAACCGGATGCGGGCGGCCGCGGAGCCGGCGAGGCGCAGCCGCGCGGACGCGAACACGAGCTCGCGCGAAGACGACCTCGCGGCGTCGAGGCGCAGCCGCGTCGGGCGTCCCGCGCCGCCCGGGTACCGCGCGGCGAGGAGCTCGTCCCCGTCGAGCATGTAGAGCGTGATCCGCTCCCGCGAAGTGCCCGGGAAGAGCTCCTCGAGGACGATCCGTCCGCCGCCGGCGATCCGGTACCGCAGCGACGCCCTGCGCCCGTCCATTCGTCCGAGCCGGACTTCCCAGCAGCCGGCGAGCCCCTTCAACCGCTCGAGCGCGGCGGCCGCCGTGACGGGGACGGCCGCGTCCGCGCGGCCGGAGAGACTGCCGAGCGCGAGCGCGACGGCGACCATCGCCACCGCGCCGCGGGACGCCTGGCCGTAGCGCTGCGTCGCCCATCCGACGACCGCGCCGAGCACGCTGCCCGGGAGCATGATCTGGAACCAGTAATGCTTTCCCGTCTCCGAGGGCATCGCCGCCACGAGAAACGCGAGAACGAGACCGACGGCGAATCCGAACGCGATGCCGGCGGGCACCGAGTGCACCTTTCTGGCGAACCATCCCGCCGCCACGCCGGCGATGATCCCCTTGATCGTGGAACCGATCACGATGCCCACGATGAAAGGACGGACGTCGGGAGTGAGCCAGGCCGTCAGGCCGTCGAAGATGCCGAGGACGCCTCCCAGGAGCAGACCCACGAGGACCTTGTTCATGCTTTCATCCCCTCCGCTTGTTCCATTCCACGTTTCCCCGGATTCCTTTGACTGACTGACCCCTCGGTCTACCGCCGCGCCCAGAGGAATACGAAGACCCGCATCGCGAGGTACGCCGCGATCAGCGTCGCGAGGACCCGATGGCGGGAGAGCGTCCGCCCGATCCGCTCGAACAGATTCTCCGGATGGGCGGCGACCGGCTTCCCGTCCAGAAACGACGTGACGTCCGCGGCGAGCTCCGAGGCGCCTGGATAACGCTCTCCGGGCGCCTCGCGCAGGGCGAGGTCGCGGATGGCGGCGAGCGGACGGGGCACCGCTTCTCCGCCCTCGAGGAGGAAGCGCAGGATCGCTCCGAGGCCCCACACGTCGGCCGCGCCAGCGCCGCGCTCGCCCCGCGCCTGCTCGGGCGGCATGAATCCCGGCGTTCCGACGATCGTGCCCGCGTCGTGCGACTCGCCGTCGGAGATCGCGACGCCCCAGTCCATGACGAGGACGGCGCCGAACTCTCCGACCATGACGTTCTCCGGCTTGAGATCCCGATGCAGGACGCCGTGCGCGTGCGCGAACGCGACGGCCTCGCAGATCCGGAGGAAGACCCGCAGGCGGTCCGTGCGCGAGGCGTTCCGGGCCGCCCACGCGTCGAGGCACTCGCCGCGGACGAGCTTCATCGCATAGAAGATGCGGCCGTCGCGGAGCTCTCCGACGTCGTGGACGGGGACGATTCCCGGATGCTCGAGCCGCGCCACGATCCGAGCCTCGCGGCGCAGACGGGCGGCCGCCTCGAAGGTCGAGAGCTCCGGCGCCAGAACCTTGACCGCGACGCGCCGCTCGAGCTCGAGGTCCTCCGCCTCGAAGACGACGCCCATTCCGCCGCGCCCGACCTCCGCGACGAGCCGGTACCTCGTACCCGCGAAATCGGGCTTCCCGGCGGCGTCCTGGAGGCGGGCCACCGCCTCGTCCGAGAGCCACGTCATGCGTCGACACCGAGCAGGGCGCGCGCTTCCGCCCGGAACTCGCTTTCGGAGGCCGTCACCTCGCGCAGCGTTTCGAGAACGATCCGGCGGAACTGCCGCCGCACGGCCGCGAGATGGTTGGTGACCGTCGTCTCGGTCAAGCCGTGCGTCCGCGCGAGGTCCTGGTAGGTGACGTGATCCCCGGCTTCGAGGTCGTACGCCTCGAACAACGCGAAGTGCCGGCTCCGGCCCGAAGCCTCGCAGGCCGCGCGGAGCCGGTCGACGGCGAGGGCGAACGCGCTGCGGACCCATTCGCGGTGGAAATACTCCTCGGGTGTAGCCACCGTCGACGGCTCGCGAGCGAGCTCAGCCTCCGCCGCGTCGAAGTCGAGCCGGGTGCTCGTACCGCCCCGCTTCAGCCGAAGCGCCGCCTTTCGCTCGTTCGAGGCGTACCGGTCGGCGAGGGTCCGCAGAAAATGGCGGAAGCTCGCCTTCGCCGGATCGTAGCCCGCGAGGAAATCCTTCTCGAAGGCCCGCGCGAAGAACCCCTGGGTCAGGTCCTCCGCGTCGTCGGGAGAGCGCGTCCATGAGACCCGCAGGTACTTGTAGAGCGGCTTCCAGTAGATCGCGAGTAGCGTGTCGAACGCGCGCTCGCGCTCGGAGGCGTCTCCGCTTCCGAGCGCCAGGACCACGCTGCGCCGCGTCGTCGGGAACATGCCTCGGTGCAAGACTACAGAGAATCGCGCCGCATGGCCGCGGGCGACCGAACCCGCTCTCGTTCCCGCGCCCGAAAGAGCGCACCGGGGCGAGGGGGTCGTTCCGTGACGCAGGCGGACCGCGTCGTATCCGACGCCTCCCTCCTCACCCCGCTGTCTCCCCCCGGGCCGGCGGGAGAGAAGAGGAGGGTGACGGAAGCTCCAGGCGCGCGCGAAGGCCTCCGGCGGGCGAGCTCCCGAGGGAGACCGCCCCGCCGTAGAGCTCCGCCAGGTCGCGGACGATCGCCAGGCCGAAACCCGATCCGGGAGCCGCCTCGTCCGCGC
>JBDTOO010000106.1:0-8786 GCA_039933215.1 Acidobacteriota bacterium | reverse complement strand
GCGAGCGGGACGATTCGACGCTAGAATTCCTCCCCTCATGGCCACCCGTCCTCCCGACGTCGACCTGTCCCAGGAGCTCGTCTCCGAGTTCGGAGAGAACGCCACCTACGTGGCGGAGCTTCTCGCGCGATACCGCACGAACCCCGAGGGCGTGGACGCCGACTGGCGCGCCTTCTTCGACGAGCGATTCGGCGGCGCGCCTCCGCCCGTCCGGAAGGGGGAAGCCCCGCCGCCGGCCGCGAGCGCACCCACGGCTTCCGCGGCCTCCGGCGTCGCACCGGCGGCGCCGTCCTCGGGCGAGTCGAAGCCGAAGCCCGTCGCCGGGCCGTCGCCGGAGCGGCAGGCCCTGCGCGGCGCCGCGCTGCGGATTGCCGAGAACATGCAGGCGAGCCTCGGGGTGCCGACCGCGACGTCCCAGCGCCAGGTCCCGATCAAGCTTCTCGACGAGAACCGGCGCCTCGTCAACGAGTACCGGGCGATGAACGACCAGAGCAAGATCTCGTTCACGCACCTGATTGCCTGGGCGATCGTGCAGGCGATGAAGGCGTTTCCCCGGTTGAACGACGCGTTCGAGTCGATCGACGGCGCTCCGATGCGGGTCCGCCGCGACGGGATCGGACTCGGCCTCGCGGTCGACGTCGAGAAGTCGGACGGCACGAGGACCCTGCTCGTTCCGTCGGTGCGCGGGGCCGAGTCGATGGACTTCCGCGCGTTCGTGGCCGCGAGCGACGACCTGATCGCGAGAGCCCGGCGCGGGAAGCTTCAGGTCTCCGATTTCGAGGGGACCACCGTCTCGCTGACGAATCCGGGCACGCTCGGGACGACGGCATCGGTCCCGCGTCTCATGCCGGGACAGGGACTGATCGTCGCGACGGGGGCGATCGAGTATCCCGCCGAGTTTTCGGCGATGGCGCCCGAGGCACTCTCCCGGCTGGCGATCAGCAAGGTCGTGACGTTCACGTCGACCTACGACCACCGCATCATCCAGGGCGCCGAGTCCGGGCTCTTCCTCGCGCGCATCGAGGAGCTCGTCCTCGGCGGGCACGACTTTTTCGAAAGCATCTTCTCGGAGCTCGGCGTGCCGTATCAGCCCCTCCACTGGGCGACGGACAAGAGTCCGGGTCTCTTCGCCGATTCCCGCACGGCCGAGATCGAGAAACAGGCCCGGGTGCTCGAGATCATCAACGCGTACCGCGTGCGAGGCCACCTGATCGCCGATATCGATCCTCTGCGGCTGATGCCGGTGCAGAACCATCCGGAGCTCGACCTCGAGACCTACGGGCTGACGATCTGGGATCTCGACCGGCCCTTCTGGACGGGCGGCCTCGCTGGCCGCGAGCACATGCCGCTGCGCGAGATCATCGGGTTGATGCGCCGCGTCTACTGCGGCAAGGTGGGGATCGAGTACCGCTTCATCTCGAATCCCGTCGAAAAGGAGTGGATCCGCCGGAGGGTCGGCGCGCCGCCCGAGCCGCTCCCGGTCGAGATCCGACGGCGCCTGCTCGAGAGGCTCATCGCGGCCGAGACGTTCGAGAGATTTCTCGGCACGCGGTTCCTCGGCCAGAGACGCTACTCGATCGAAGGCTCGGAGACGGCGATCGCGTTTCTCGACCAGCTCGTCGAGGGAGCGGCCGCGCGCGGCGTCGAGGAGGTATCGATCGGCCTCACGCACCGGGGCCGCCTGAACATTCTCGCCAACGTCGTCGGAAACGCCGCGGAGCGGATCTTCGCCGGCTTCGAAGGAACGGTCCACCCGGATTTTCCCGCGGACGAGGGGGACGTCAAGTATCACCAGGGCGCCCGCTCGCGGCGCCAGACGGGCAGCGGCCGTGAGATCGCGATCTCAGTGCCGTCGAATCCCTCGCACCTCGAAGCGGTCGACCCCGTCGTCGAAGGCCTCGTGAGGGCGAAGCAGGACCGCACGAAGCTTCCACGCGAGGAAGCGTGGTCGAAGGTGTTTCCGGTGCTGCTTCACGGTGACGCGGCGTTTGCCGGGCAGGGGATCGTCGTCGAGGTCTTCAACCTCGCGCAGCTCCGGGGCTACCGGACGGGCGGGACGCTTCACCTGGTCGTCAACAACCAGATCGGATTCACGACGAATCCGGCCTCGGGCCGCTCGTCGCTCTATTCGACGGACGTCGCGAAGGTGAACCAGGTGCCGATCTTTCACGTCAATGGGACGGACCCCGAAGCGGCCTGGCGCGTGCTCCAGATCGCGCTCGACTACCGGCAGGAGTTCCACAAGGACGTGGTCGTCGACCTCATCGGATTCCGCCTCCACGGCCACAACGAGGGCGACGAGCCGACGTACACGCAGCCCCTCATGTACCGGCGCATCCAGGAGCATCCGGGCGTGCGCGCGCTCTACGCGAGGCGTTTGATCCGCGACGGGATCGTCACGCAGGCCGAGGCGGACGAGCTCGAGAAGCGGCAGCTCGACGCATACGAGGCCGCGCTGACCGCCGCCAAGCGGGCCGCGGGCCGCGCGCCGGCCGCGCCGCCGCCGCCCCGGACGGGGGAGAGCGGGCGCGTCGAAGAGCTGGCGACCGGCGTGTCCCGAGAGACCCTCGCGAGCATCGGCAGAGTCCTCACGACGGTGCCGTCCGGGTTCAACCTCAATCCGAAGATGGTCCAGCAGCTCGCCCGCCGGGCGAAGATGGCCGAGGGCGCGCTCCCCCTCGACTGGGCGACGGCGGAGGGGCTCGCCTTCGGATCGATCCTCCTCGAAGGCTCTCTCATCCGGATGTCGGGGCAGGACACCGCCCGGGGAACGTTTTCGCAGCGGCACGTCGTGTTCACCGACGCGCAGACGGACGCGGAGTGGACGCCTCTCGGCCAGCTCGGACCGGAGCAGGGCCCCTTCTACATCTTCAACAGTCCGCTCTCCGAGTTCGGAGTGCTCGGTTTCGAGTACGGCTACAGCGTCGAGCGCCCGGACGCGCTCGTCATCTGGGAAGCGCAATACGGCGACTTCGCCAATGGCGCCCAGGTGATCGTCGACCAGTTCGTCTCCTCCGCGGAAGACAAGTGGCGCGAGTGCTCCCGCCTGACGCTGCTCCTGCCGCACGGCTACGAGGGCCAGGGCCCCGAGCACTCGAGCGCGCGGATCGAGCGCTACCTCCAGCTCTGCGCCGAGGACAACATGGCGGTCTGCAACCTGACCACGCCGGCGCAGTACTTTCATCTCCTGCGGCGCCAGGTCCGGCAGCCGGGGGCGAAGCCGCTCATCCTCTTCACGCCGAAGAGCCTCCTCCGGCTTCCCGTCTCCTTTTCGCCGCTCGAGGACCTCATGGCGGGAGGGTTCCGGGCGTTCCTGGACGATCCCGACGCGGGCGATCGGGGAGCCGTCCGCAGGGTGCTGCTCTGCTCCGGAAAGGTCTACTACGACCTGAAGGCGGCGCGAGAGCACCAGAACGACGGGCGCTCGGCCATCCTGCGGCTCGAGCAGATCTACCCGTTTCCCGCCGAAGACATCGCCCGGGCGCTCGCCGCGTATCCGGCCGCGCGCGAGCTCGTCTGGGTCCAGGAGGAAGCGCGGAACATGGGTCCGTGGACGTTCGTCTCCTCGCGCCTCGCCGCGATCCTCCCGACGGGCGTGACGCTTCGCTACGCGGGGCGGCTCGCTTCCGCCTCGCCCGCGACCGGCAACGCGTCCGTCCACAAGCGCGAGCTCGCCGAATTCCTGGCCGACGCGTTCCGCGACGCGGCGGCGGCCGAAATCCCCGCGACCCTGGTGACGCCGCGAGTCGGAGATTCCGACTAGCGGCGGAAGTCAGGTATCGAGGTTTAAGAAGACCCGGATGCGGTCGAGCTCGGCTTCGAGCTCCCGGCGGAAGATGCGGTCCTTCGGCGGGGCGGCGACGTAGCCGAGCTGCGGGATGAGCGCGCCGTTTTTCACCGAGAGGTTTCCCCAGCCGATGACGCGGTCCCGCCAGAGAAGCGGCAGGGCGTAGTAGCCGAGCTTGCGTCTGGCGGCGGGGGTGTAGGCCTCGAAGCGGTAGACCCATCCCCACAGGAGCTCGAACCGGTCCCGGTCGTGGACGACGGGATCGAACGGCGTCAACAGGCGCACCGTTTCCGATGTGGCGGCGCGGGGCGCTCGGATCGGGCTCTCGCCGGCAGGCCAGTACCAGTCGACGCCGTCGACGCGCGTCCGAGCGAGTCGCTCGCGGCATCGCTGTAGCGCGCCCGTCATCTCCTTCTGCCACTGAGGGGCCGCGAAGCGCAGCCGGCGCACGAGATAGGAGAGGCTCGGCCCGGGAAGCGGCGCGTAGATGCGGACGGCCGCGTCCACGAGCGCGTCCAGCCGGGCGCGCCCCGCCGCGGCGCCCTCCGGTCCCGGCGCGTGCCGGTGAGCGGCGTAGAGCCGAATGCCGCTTTCGCGGCGGACCACGCGCAGAAGGCCGCGGTAGTGCATGGCGTCGAGCAGATGGGTGGTCGCGCTCGACGAGCCGCCCCAGTAGTTCTTCACGCTCCCGTGCGAGAAATGCGCGTCGACCTCGCGGGGATGGACGGCATCGCGCTCGCCGATGAAGTCGAGGAGCTTCCGCGCCTGCCTGCGGCGCGCCACGGGCCACGGCGTGGGAGCGTCGGCCGGCACGTTGATGTCGGGCCGGGGATGCATCAGCGCCTGGAGCTCCCGCGTCACGAACCCGTAGTTGACGAAGAAATCCTCTTCGAGGCCGAGCTTCTCGTATTGCCCCTCGAGGTCTCCGGCCCGGTAGCCGCGGACGCGATGTCTCAGAACCAGGTCCTGGGCGCGGGCGGGCGCCCGGATCGGATCCGCCTGGACGAACCCCATCCGGTGTATGGCCCGTCGGAGCGTCGTCGGAGGAAAGAGACTCCGCCCGACCGCAAACCGCCTGAGGTCATCGAGCGCGATCACGGACGGTTCGTATCCGGGTTCTACCGCGCCGTCAAGACGTGGGGTCAGGCACGCATTTCGGACTTATTGGTGCCAGGCACGCATTTCGACATTGTTGCGTTCGGATTCCCGGGCGGAAGGACCGATCATGGCGCCGCGACGAGACGGTTTCCTATTTCCGCATCGCCCCGAGGACCGCCTTGAACGCCTCGCGCGGGACCTTCCGATAGTCCGAGAACTCCCCGGCCCCGGCGAGCCATTCGCCGCCGTCCATCGTGACGACGTCGCCCGTCTGGTACGGGCAGAGGTCCGAGAGGAGGAAGGTGGCGAGGTTCGCGATCTCCTCCGATCGGCCGAACCGGCCGAGAGGGATCCGTCCGAGCGCATTCTTCTCGGCCTCCGGGCTCGTCATGAGGCGCGAGAACGCGCCCTCCGTCGGTATCGGACCCGGAGCGATAGCGTTCACGCGGATTCCCGCATGCCCCCACTCGACGGCCAGGGAACGGGTCATCGCGAGCACCCCCGCCTTCGCGCAGGCGGAGGGCAGCGCGAACGCGGTCCCCGTCCATGCATACGTGGTCACGATCGAGACGATCGCGCCCGCGGCTTTCCGCGCAAGCAGGTGCCGGCCCACCTCGAGCGAGCAGTGCACGGATCCGTGCAGAACCGTCCGCACGACGGCGTCGAAGCCGTTCGGCGTCAGGTCCTCCGACGCGGCGAGGAAGTTTCCCGCCGCGTTGTTCACGAGTCCGTCGACCTTTCCGAATCGTTCGACGGCCCTCTCGACGAGCGCCTTCACCTGATCGGGCTGCCGGACGTCCGTGGCGAGCCCGTCGACCTCGCCGCCGTCCTTCGCCTCGGCCCGGATCTCCTCCTGCGCCGCGGCGAGCCGCTCGGGCTTCCGTCCGGCGATCGTCACTTTCGCGCCGTAGGAGGCGAAGGTTTTCGCCATCGCGAGGCCGAGGCCGCTGCCTCCGCCCGTCACGAGGATCGAGCGATCGCGGAGAAGCCCCGCCGAGAAACCGCTCATCGGCGGCCGCCGGCTCGCTGCGTCAGCGGGCGCCGCCTTGCCCGAGGTACTTGTCGAACCACTCGACGATGCGGCGGTCGCGGTCGAGCTGGTGCTTGGGCGCCTCGAACCCGTGCCCCTCGCCCTCGTAGACGACGAGCTGCGTCGGCACGCCGAGCGTCTTCAACGCGTGCCAGAACTCGTAGCCCTGCGGCGTCGGAACCTCCGAGTCCCGGTCCCCGTGGAGGACGAGCGTCGGCGTCTTCGCCTTCTTGATGAACGTGATCGGGGAGGACTTCGCGTACACGGCGGGGTCATCGTAGACGGACGCCCCGAAGAACGGGACGAGCCACTTGTCGATACGATTCTGTCCGTAGTAGCTCTGCCAGTTGACGATACCCGCGCCCGCGACCGCCGCGGCGTAGCGGTCCGTCTGCGTCACCGCCCACATCGTCATGAATCCCCCGTAGCTCCATCCGCAGATGCCGAGCCGCTTCGGATCGACAGGGGCGGCCTTCAGGACCTCGTCGACGCCGCGGTCGATGTCCCGGAAGTCTCCGTACCCGAAGTCCTTCACGTTGCCCAGGGTGAACGCCTCGCCCTGCCCGTAGCTTCCACGCGGGTTGGGCAGGAAGACGAAGTACCCCTGGGCGGGCAGCACGGCCGTCCAGCGCGAAGGCCAGTGCGAGAGCGCGACGCTCGAGGGTCCCCCGTGCACGACGACGGCCATCGGGTGGCGCCGGGCGGGATCGACGTCGAGAGGGTACAGGAGCCATCCCTGGACCCTCGCTCCGTCGCTCTCCCAGGTCAAGCTGCGCGCCTCCCCCCAGCGGGGGTGGATCGAGGCGTTGACCCGCGTCACCGGATTCCAGGAACCGATGGGACCCGCGTAGACCTCGTACGGCTCCCGGAACGTCGAGCGCATCGCGGCGGAGGCGGGACCTTCCCGCGCGATCGAGAAGTGCGACAGGTCCGCCGGGCCGCGCCAGAGCATCGTCATCTTCCCGGCGGCATCGATCGACCCGATCCCCGTGTCGCCATCGACGTACCCGCGGAACAGGATCTCGCCGGAGCGCCTCCAGAAGAGGGCCGCGGCCGACGCCTTCATTCCGGCCGTGCGGTTCTGCGCCGCGCCGCCGTCGACGGGAACCACCCAGACGTCGCCGCCGGTCGATCCCTCGTCGCTCATGATCCCGTGGATGACCGCGATCTGGCGGCCGTCCGGAGACCACCGCGGGCAGGCGATCTGAAGAGGCGGCTTCCAGATCGAACGGGTCTCGCCGGTTTCCGCGGTGACGACGTAGAGCTGCGCGATCCAGTAGTTGTCCGTTCCCGATCCCTCCGCCGCCTCGGCGGCGAAGCTCTTCCCGTCCGGCGACCAGTCATAGTCGTAGACGTAGAGGTTCGGCGGCGAGACTTCCCGGACGCGTCCCGTCGCCACGTCGGCGACGGCGATGCGCTGCTCGTCGATCGTCTCCGACACGACGCCCGAGTCGGGCTTGTAGGCGGTCAACGCCCCCTGTTTCTGGCCCGAGCCGGCGACGAAAAGAAAGGCGATCGAGCGGCCGTCCGCCGACCAGCGCGGGTCTTCGAGCTGTCCGCGCACGCTGGTGACCCGGCGTGCCGGCCCGCCGGACGACGGCGCGATCCAGATCTGGGCCTGGCCATCCTTCGCGGCGTCGGACAGAAAGGCGATGCGCTTGCCGTCCGGCGACCAGATGGGGCTGTTCTCGTCGTGCGCGCGCCCGTCCGCCGCGCCCGTGATTCGCCGCGGTGGTGCGGAGGCAGTGGCGACGTCGCCGATCTCGACGGCCGCGAGCTTCCACGCGCCCTGGCGGTCGCGGATCTTCACGCTCCATGCGACCCGTTTTCCATCGGGCGAGATCTCGACCTGGCGGAACTCCTTGACCTCCGCGAGCTCGTTCAAGACTGACTCGACGGAAATCTTCGGCGCTCCCCGTGCGCCGGGAGCCGTGAGGAGCAGGGAGAGCGCGCCGACAAGGGCGGCCGCGGCCGGGCGGGGTCTATTCATCCGCAGAGCATAACGTCGGCGGGGCGCGCCGCGCCCGCGCCCGCGGCGCCGAAGCGCGGCTGGGAGCGTGTCCGAGTAATGTCTGTTGTGATGTCTTTGAGCGTATTCGGGCGCGCGTGGGGTGCGCGCGCCCGAATACGACGCGGCGTCCTTTCCGCGCTGCGCGCGGGGCGCCGCTAGGTCAGGTCGATCCAGACGCTCTTGACCTGGGTGTATTCCTCGAGAGCCGCCCGGCCCCGCTCGCGTCCGAAGCCCGACTGCTTGTATCCGCCGAACGGAAGGCCCGGATCGTAGAAGTTGTAGGTGTTGATCCAGACCGTCCCCGCCTTCAGCGCCTTGGCCGTGCGGAGCGCCTTCTTGATGTCCCGCGACCAGACCGCGGCGGCGAGGCCGTAGATCGTGCGGTTGCCGACGGAGACCGCGTCCGCCTCGTCCCGGAAAGAAAGCGTCGCGAGCACCGGCCCGAAGATCTCTTCCCTCGCGATCGTCATCTCGGGCGTCACGCCGTCGAAGACCGTTGCCTCGAAGAACGCTCCCTTTCCGCCGACCGACGCCCGGTTGCCGCCGGCGACGAGCTTCGCACCCTCCGAACGGCCGGCGTCGACATACCGCGCCACGTTGTCGCGCTGCTTCTCGGACACGAGTGAGCCGAGCCGGGTCTTCGGGTCGAGAGGATCGGCCGGCGTCATCTTTTTGGCCCGCTCGACGACCTTCGCCACGAGCTCGTCGTGGACGGACTCCTCGACCAGGAGCCGGGAGCCCGCGGAGCACAGCTCGCCCTTCCCGTAGAAGATCGCATTGACGGCGCCGCGCGCCGCGGCCTCGAGGTCCGCGTCCGCGAAGACGACGTTCGGCGACTTGCCGCCGAGCTCCATCGAGAC
>JBDTOO010000105.1:0-8799 GCA_039933215.1 Acidobacteriota bacterium | reverse complement strand
GCGTGAGGCTCCTCCCTCCCTTCGGTCGGGAGACTCCTCACGCTGCGAGCGGATGTTCGACCGTGCCGAAAATGGGGTTCGAGTGGTCGGGGTGAGGGGGGCCGCGGCGGACGGTCATTCTTACGTCCGCGGAGCGAGGGGTCTGCCGCTTCGCGGCACCGGCCTCCGGTTCGCGCGGATGCGCGCTCGACCGGACGCCTGACCCCTCGCTCCGCTCCGGCTCCCGCAGCGTGAGGCTCCTCCCTCCCTTCGGTCGGGAGACTCCTCACGCTGCGAGCGGATGTTCGACCGTGCCGAAAATGGGGTTCGAGTGGTCGGGGTGAGGGGGGCCGCGGCGGACGGTCATTCTTACGTCCGCGGAGCGAGGGGTCTGCCGCTTCGCGGCACCGGCCTCCGGTTCGCGCGGATGCGCGCTCGACCGGACGCCTGACCCCTCGCTCCGCTCCGGCTCCCGCAGCGTGAGGCTCCTCCCTCCCTTCGGTCGGGAGACTCTCACGCTGCGAGCGGATGCTCGACCGTGCCGAAAATGGGGTTCGAGTGATCGGGGTGAGGGGGGCCGCGGCGGACGGTCATTCAAGAAGGCGCTCTTCGGACTACTCACGCCGCGAGCGGATGGTTGGGTCTGCCGGGAATGGGGGCTTCCCCCTCTCCACCCGCGCATTCGGGGGGAGAGGGCCGGGGTGAGGGGGATCGCGCGCGGCTGCGGCTCGATCGAGAGAGAGGGCCTCTCGAGGATTGTCCTGGTCGTAAGCCGCGCTTCGCAAGCCGGTGCGTCCGCCCACGGAGAATATTCGTAGAATCCTCGCCGTGAGCGGCGCTCCCGATTTCCTCTTCGACGGTCCCGACGGGGCCGCACGCACCGTCGTGCTGGCGCACGGGGCCGGCGCTCCGATGGATTCGCCATTCATGACGGACTTCGCGCGGGGCCTCGCCGCCGAGGACATCCGCGTCGCGCGCTTCGAGTTCCCGTACATGCGCGCGCGCCGGGAGACCGGGCGTTCCGGTGCGCCCGACCGGGAGCCGGTGCTCCGCAAGGCCTGGAGCGAGGCGATCGCGAAGCTGGGGGGCGGAGCGCGCGTCGTCGCGGGCGGCAAGTCGCTCGGGGGGCGCATGGCGAGCCTCGTCGCGGACGAGGAGGGGGTCGCGGGTCTCCTCTGCCTCGGCTACCCGTTCCACCCGCCGGGGCAGCCGGACCGCCTGCGCACAAGACATCTCGAGGCGCTGCGCACGCCGGCGCTGATCCTCCAGGGAACGCGGGATCCTTTCGGCACCCGGGACGACGTGGCCGGGTACCGCATGTCCGGCGCCATCCGCGTCGAATGGCTGGAGGACGGCGACCACTCCTGGAAGCCGCGCGTCCGCTCGGGTCAGACCCTGGCGGGCCACATGGCGCACGCGATCGCGGAGACGGTTCTCTTCGTTCGCCGTCTTCCGTAGTCCTTGACGCCGTCTCTCGAGCCGGCTCCGGGAGGACCGCGAAGCCGACGGCCCTCGCGGATACGAACGCGTTCCAGGGTCGGGGCGGCCGGGCATAAGATCCGGCCATGGAGAAGAACGAGAAGAACGAGAAGAACGAGAAGACCGAAGCCGCCAACAAGCCCGGCCGGGTCGAGAAGACGGACGAAGAGTGGCGCGAGGAGCTCACCCCCGAGCAGTACCGCGTGATGCGGCAGAAGGGGACCGAGCGGCCGTTCACGGGCGAGTACGACAAGGAGAAGGCCGCGGGGACCTACCGCTGCGCCGCGTGCGGCAACGAGCTCTTTCGCTCCGACCGGAAGTTCGACTCGGGAACCGGCTGGCCGAGCTTCTGGGCTCCCGCGTCCGAGGATGCCGTGCGCGAGGAGGAAGATCGCGCGCTCTTCATGCGCCGCACCGAGGTCCTGTGCGGGCGGTGCGACGCGCACCTCGGGCACGTGTTCGACGACGGTCCCGCCCCGACCGGCCAGCGGTACTGCATGAATTCCGTCTCCCTGAAGCTCGACAAGGACCCAAAGTAGCGGTCCTTCGGGCCCGAGGACAATCTCGTGCGTCAGGCCCTCCCGGCCCGGTTCGCGGTGGCCCGTCCGTGAGCTCGGTCTCGGTCTGCTGTCATCCGTCACCCGTCACCCGTAACCTGTGGAATCGATATGCTCTCCCCATGGCCCGCGGATGGGGGAAGAGCGAGGAAGACATGGGGGCGGAGAAGGAACACGCTCGGGACGCGCGGGCGTCCGGAAGCGGCACCCGCACCGACGCGGAACGCAGCGCGAAGGTTCACGCCATCCGTCTTTCGCTCGCCCGGATCGAGGAGCAGCTGGCGCTTACGGCGAATGAGCCGCGGCGCCGGGCTCTCGAGACCGCGCGGCGCGAGCTCCAGGATCAGCTCGCGGCCGTCGAACCCTCCCGCCCGGGCAACGACTCTTGAAGATCGCCACCTGGAACGTGAACGGGATCCGCGCGCGCGAAGCCCAGTTCCGGGACTGGGTCGACGCGGAGCGTCCCGACGTCGTCTGCCTGCAGGAGATCAAGGCCGGTTCCGCCCAGGTGCCCGCCGCCCTCTGCGAGATGGATGGGTATTGGTGCTACTGGCACGGCGTCGGCGGCTACTCGGGAGTCGGCCTCCACGTGTCGAAGACCTTCGCCCCGGAGAAGCCGGTGTTCGCGCACCCCGAGTTCGACCACGAGACCCGCATCGTCACGGCGCGGGTTCCCGGCGCGACCGTGGCTTCGATCTACGTCCCGAACGGCGGCAAGGACTTCGAGGCGAAGATGCGCTTTCTCGAGTCCCTGCGCGCCTTCGCGGCGGCCGCGCGGGAATCCGGCGAGACGCTCGCGCTCTGCGGCGACCTGAACGTGGCCCGTGCCGCGGTCGACGTGCACCCGAAGGAGCGCAAGCCGACGGCGATCGGACAGCTGCCCGAGGAGCGCGAGCTCTTCGAGGAGATCCTCCGGCAGGGACTCGTCGACGTCGGACGCGCCCTCGATCCGGACAACGACGGGCTCTTCACGTGGTGGGCGCCGTGGCGCAACATGCGGCAGCGCAACATCGGATGGCGCCTCGACTACGTCCTCGCGAGCAACGCGCTCGCCAGCCGCGCGACGGAGTCGGTCGTCCGCCGGGAGGTCGGCACGAGCGACCACGCTCCGGTCGTGGTGACGTTCAGCGTCGGGGATCGTCCGTGAAAGCGCGCCCCTCCGCATAGAATCCGCGAAACCCGGAGGCCCCCATGACGACGACCGCGAAGCCCGCGTCCGCCTTCCCGCTCGACCGGCGCCGCTTCCTCGGACTGGCCGGCGCGGCGGCTCTCTTTCCCTCGGGCCTGTTCGCCGCGTCCGCGCCCGACGGCGTGCCTTCCTCCCGCCGGCGCATGATCCAGATGAGCGGGTACGCCTCGGACGCCGAGACACCTCTGGACGCGCTGACGAGCTATCTGACGCCGAACGATCTCTTCTTCGTTCGCAACCACTGGAACCCGATGTATCCCTCCCGCAAGGGCTGGGGTATCGCCGTCGACGGCGAGGTCGAGCGGCCGCTGCGGCTCTCTCTCGAGGACCTGCGAAAGATGCCGCGGACCACCGTGACCTGCGTCCTCCAGTGCGCGGGCAACGGCCGCGCGCTCTTCCGGCCCGCGATCCCGGGGGTCCAGTGGAAGTACGGGGCCGTCGGCAACGCGCGGTGGACGGGCGTCCGCGTGAAGGACATCCTCGAGCGGGCGGGGCTGAAGGCGTCCGCGCGCCACCTCCACACCTTCGGCAGCGACCGGCCGCCCGTCAAGGTGCCGCCCTTCCACCGGAGCGTCGAGCTCGACAAGGTGCTGGCGGACGGTATCGTCGCGGACGAGATGAACGGCGAGCCGCTTCCGTCGGCGCACGGCGGTCCCGCGCGTCTCGTCGTGCCGGGCTGGGCCGGTGACCACTGGATGAAGTGGCTCGAGCGGCTGTCCCCTCAGCCGGATCCGCAGACGGGCTTCTACATGGATACGGCGTATCGCTATCCGAAGGAGCCGGGAGCGCCCGGCGTCGCGGTCCCCGCGGCGGAGATGCGGCCGGTCACGGAGATCTTCGTGAAATCGTGCTTTACGGACGCGCCGGCCCGGACGCGCGCGGGGGTCCCCGTCGTCGTGCGGGGCTTCGCGTTCTCCGGCGCGCCGGACGTGGCGCGCGTCGACATTTCCGATGACGACGGCGCGACGTGGCGAACCGCCGAGCTCGATGCGCAGCACGACGCCTGGGCCTGGCGGCTCTGGTCGTTTCGCTGGACGCCGCCCGCGGCCGGAGCGCAGAGGATTCTCGCGCGCGCCACGGACAGCCGGGGAGCGGTCCAGCCGCGGGAGGGGGTGTGGAATCCGAGCGGATACCTCCACAACGGCTGGCACGCGGCGGCGGTCGAGGTGACCGCGTGAGCCGCAGGGCGCTCGCGCTCGCGGCACTCGTGTCGGCCGCGATCCTGCTCGCGCCCGAGGGAGCCGCCGCCCGGCGATCCCGCCGAAAGAAGCCGGCGGCGAAGAGCCGCGCCGCGGCCGCCGCGCCCTTCGACGCGCGTCTGCCGGTGCTGGGGACGAAGCTCTCCGAATTTCCCGCAGGATCCGCCAAGGCCGTCGCCGACGGCGCCTGCCTCGTCTGCCACTCCGCCGACATCGTCGTGCAGCAGCGACTGACGGAGAAGCAGTGGGGCGCCGAGGTGACGAAGATGATCGGCTGGGGCGCCGACGTCCATCCCGATCGCAAGGACGAGCTCGTGGCCTACCTCGTGAAGAACTTCGGGGGCGAGGCGCCGGCCTGGGAGCCCGTCGTCACGAGGCCGGTCGGCCGCTAGTCTCTCCCGATCACGCGCGCCCGTAGACGGGCAGATGCGCCCCGCTCACGATCCGTGCGTCCGGTCCGACGAGAAACAGGATCACGCGCGCGATCGCGTCGGGAGGGACCCAGCGCGAGAAGTCGCCCCCGGGATCCGCCGCGCGGTTGGCGGGCGTGTCGATCGTCGACGGGAGAACGGCGTTGACGGTGACGTTTCCGTCGCGCAGCTCGGCCGACATCGCGTCCGTCAGGGCGAGGAGGGCGCGCTTGGACGCCGCGTAGGCCGCCACGTTCTCGGCGGCCTGGGTGGCGGGGCGGCTCGACACGTGGACGATCGACCCGCCGCCGCGGGAGAGCATGTGGGGCGCGGCCGCGCGCGAGGCGAGGACCGCCGTCTTCAGATTCGAGTCGAGCATGCGCTGCCAGAGAGACCAGGAGGTCTCGTGGACGGGACTTCCGCCGGCGAAGGAGCCCGCGGTGTGGACGAGGATGTCGAGGCCTCCGCGGTCCCGCTCGACGGCGTCGAAGTATCCGGCGACGGCGTCCTCGTCGGTGAGATCGACCGGGCCGCCCGAAAGCCGGTCGCCGCCTGAGGGAACTCCCCGCCGCAGGGCCTCGAGGGCTCCCGGTTCGCGGAAGGGCGCGTCGACCCGCGCGCCCGCGGCGAGCAGTTCGCGGACGACGGCGGTTCCGAGCGCGCCGGTTCCCCCCGTCACGATCGCCGTGCGGCCCTGGAGGGTCATGGCGAGGGGGCCGCGCCGGCGCGGCAGTCGTTCTGGAGCGCGCCGGTCGCGAGGAACGCGCGCCAGAGCTCCGTCCAGGTCCGCCAGTCGTGCGCTCCCGGCACGGTCAGCGTCCGGGCCGGCGGGAGCGCGTCTCCGAGAAGCTTGTCCGCCCCCGCCAGGTCGTCCGAGAGCCCCCACCCGAGCCAGACGGGCGGCTTCGTCGCGCCGGCGGCGGTGTATCTCTGCAGCCATCCCCACAGCTCCCGCTCGTAATCGGCCACGGGGCGCGGATATCCGCTTCTCCAGGCGGAGAGACCGCCCGCGGCCGCGACGAGGCCGGGCTCCGTATCGCCCAGGAATGGGGCGAGGGCGACGACGCCCCGCGTGGCGTCCGGATGATCGCGCGCGGAGAGGAGACCGCCCAGGCCTCCCATGGAGATTCCCACGATCCAGATCTTCTCGCGCCCGCGCGCCCGCGCCGGAGCGAGAACGTCCTCGTAGAGGCGGGTGGAGATCGTCTCGGCCACGTAGTAGCCGAGGTGCGCGTCCGCCTCCAGGTAGTCCGCCGTGACGCCCGCTTCCGCGGCGATCCGGGGGAAGCGGTGGCGCCCGTAGGCCCCCGGTCCGTCGCGACGGCCCGGCAGGAAGACGACGAGGCAGCTGCCGGACGGCGCCGGGTCGGGCGAGATCGACCGCGTCCCGATCGGCGTCGTCGCCGGGCGCGACCCGATGCAGCCGGAGCAGGCCGCGAGGAGGAGCGCGGCGATGGCTCGGTGTCGCATCGGCGGCGATTCTACCGGCCGGAGCCGGAAGGGCAGGGGACCGCTTGGGAGCGCGCCGCCCGCTCGTTATACTCCGCGCCTTGCTCCCTTTGCTCCTAGCGATGCTCCTGGCCGAAGCGTCGCCCGCGCGCACCCCGGCGGCGCCGCCTCCGGCGGCAGCCGGTGCGACGGAAGCGGACGAGCTCACCCGGTACGAGCTGCTCGCGCCGGAGAGCGCGCAGTTCCGGATCCTCTACGACGTGACCGCGACCTCGGCGGGAGCCGTCTTCTTCTTCAACCCGATCCGGAAGGGCAGCGAGGCGTCGCGGGAATCCGTGGTCGACCGGGCCAGCGGGGAGCCGCTGAAGTTCGAGATCGTCCCGGGGGAGGCCGCGCGGCGGTCCGGCGCGGCGGACGCGGATCCGGGCACGCAGTACATCCGGGTCGCGCTGCCTCGTCCCGTGCCGGCTGGAGGAGGGGTCCGCCTCCGGATCGACAAGACCTACAAGGATGCGGCGAGCTACTTCCAGGAGGGCGACGAGATCGTCTTCCGGCGGTCGCTCGGCATCCCCCGCAACGTCGTCGTCCTGCCGCTCGGATGGGAAGTCGTTTCGTGCAACGTACCGGCGCAGGTCCTGTCCGAGGCGGACGGCCGCATCGCCGTCGCCTTCATGAACGCCAACGCCAGCCCGGATCCCGTCTCCGTGATGATCCGCGGGCGCCGGCGGGAGCCATGAGAAGGTCGGCGTTCGCCGCGTGCGTGATCCTGGCCACGGCGCTTTCCGCGCAGGAGAAGCCCCAGCGGCTCGTCAATCGCGCCGCGGCCGACCGGGAGATCGTCTATGACCTGCATCCCCCCGAGACGCACGCGTTTTCGCTCTACCACGATTACACCGAGGAGAAGGAAGGCGTCGACCGATACGTCAACGTCGTGCGAAAGGGGAGCGCGGTCTCGAAGCCTTCCGCCGTTCTTCTCGACACCGGCGAGCGGCTATCGACCGAAATCCTGAAGGGGGACGCCGTGACCCGCGCGAAGCTCGACATCGGCGAGCCCGTTTCCGCCGACACCGAGGTGGTCCTCGTGCGCTTTCCCGCCGTGAAGAAGAACCAGTCCGTCCGCATTCGGATCGCGGAGACGTACACGGATCCCGGAAGTTACCGGCTCGAGGGGGACGAGCTCGTCTTCGACCGCACGTTCGGGCGGCCCAGAAACACCGTCATCCTTCCGGCGGGCTGGTCGCTCGCCGGGTCCGCGATTCCGGCGACCATCTCCCGGATGGAGGACGGCCGAATCCGCCTCCTCTTCGTCAACCCGCGTCCGGACGAGATCGCGGTGCTGATCCGGGCCCGGCGGCGAAAGGGGCCCGCCGGGTAGTCTTTCTCGATGCAATACGTCCGGCTGGGCTCGACCGGTCTGAAGGTCTCGCGGATCGCCCTCGGGACGATGACGTACGGCTCTCCCGCCTGGCGGCCCTGGGTTCTCTCCGAGGAGCAGAGCCGGCCTTTCTTCCGCCAGGCCCTCGAGGGTGGCATCAACTTCTTCGACACGGCGGACATGTACTCCGACGGCGCGAGCGAGGAGGTCGTCGGGCGCGCGCTGAGGGAGTTCGCGGGGCGGCGCGACGAAGTCGTCGTGGCGACCAAGGTGTTCTTTCCGATGGGTCCCGGCGTGAACGACCGGGGACTCTCACGCAAGCACGTTCTCGACGCGATCGACGCCTCGCTCCGCCGCCTGCAGACGGACTATGTCGACCTCTACCAGATCCATCGCTTCGATCCCGACACTCCGATGGACGAGACGCTGCGAGCGCTCGACGACGTCGTCCGCGCGGGGAAGGCGCGGTATCTCGGCGCTTCGAGCATGGCCGCCTGGCAATTCGCGTCGGCGCTTCACGCGGCGGACCGCAACGGTTGGAACCGGTTCGTGACGATGCAGAACCACTACAACCTCGTCTATCGCGAGGAGGAACGGGAGATGCTGCCTCTCTGCCGCGCGGAGGGGATCGGCGTCATCCCCTGGAGCCCTCTGGCGAGAGGCCTGCTCGCGGGCGCGCGCCGGAGAGGCGGCGAGGCGCTGACGCTGCGCTCGAAGACCGACGACTACTCGGGAAAGCTCTACGAGGACGCCGATTTCGACGTCGTGGAGCGGGTGGTCGAGACCGCGGCCGTCCGGGGCCTCGCTCCGGCGCAGGTCGCCATCGCGTGGCTCCTCGCACAACCCGGCGTGACGGCGCCGATCGTCGGCGCGAGCAAGCCGGAGCACCTGGCGGAGGCGCTCGCCGCGGTCGACGTCGCCTTGAGCGGCGAGGAGCGGCGCCGGCTCGAGGAGCCATACCGCCCCCATCCGGTCCGCGGACACTGACCGGCCGGAACTTCCGGGCCGGGGCCACGTACTGTCTGCCAGAGGAGGCCCTCCCCATGCTCGTTTTTTCGCGAAAGCTCGTCTCCGCCCTGGCGTCAGCCGGCTGGATCCTGGGCCTCGGCGTCGCGTCCGCCGCGGGCGCGAAGGAGGTCCACCGGACGGTTCCTCTGGCGGC
>JBDTOO010000104.1:0-8865 GCA_039933215.1 Acidobacteriota bacterium | reverse complement strand
ATCGTTCCCTCGGCGATCGACTCGCCCATCTGCGGCATGATGACGTCGGTGGCCATGCGTCTCCCTTCCCATCCCGGAGCATAGCGAAAAAACGCGACAGGCGTACGCATTGGAGTGTATTCTTCGGCGATCCGATTCAAGTCGCCGAAGCGTTCCTTCGGCTTCAGGAGGCCATCTTGGCGACAGTGACCCTTCGCTCCGGATCCCCGCGTCTGTCCGGAGTCATCCTCGCGGGTCTTCTCGCGTTTTCGCCGGCCGCCTCGGGCGCGACGCCGAGCAAGACCCCCACGCCGACCCGGACTCCGACGCCGTCGAAGACCCCGACGCCCTCGAAGACTCCGACTCGGTCGAAGACTCCAACGCCCTCGAAGACTCCCACGCCGCCGCCGACCGCCACGCGCACGCCGACCCGCACGCCGACCGCCACGCGCACGCCGACGGCGACCCCGACTCCCGTCGCGCCGCTCGTCCTGTCCGCGATCTGCTCGGAGGATCCGCCGGTCAGCCGTGTCTGGAACGTGCACAACACGAATGCCTTCGCGGTGCCCTTCACGTGGAAGGTCTACGGGCTCCCCCCGCAGGGCACGGATCCGCTGACGTGGGAAGCCTTCATCCTGCAGCAGGGAACGGGCATCGCCGCGCCCAACGCCGACACGCGATTCGCTTCGCCGACCGTGGCCGGTGCCAACCCCGCCGCGATCTTCTGGGCGAACGGCTCGAGCCTCGGCTTCGGTTTCTGGGTGAGCTTCTCGACGACGAGCGTCTGCTCGACGCCGGTGCGGATCAATCCGCAGCCGGGCGCCAGCGTGAATATGGTCTCCGGCACCGGCTGGCCCGGCGGGGATCCCTTCCTCCAGCGGCAGAACGAGCCGTCCGTCGCCTTCTCGACGCGAAACCCGGACCATCTGCTCGGCGGCGCCAACGACTACCGCACCGTCGACCTGCCGAACCCCGCGGTGAATCCGGATGACGAGGAATATTCCGGAGACGCGTGGCTCGGTCTCTTCAAGTCCTTCGACGGAGGCCGAACCTGGCAGAGCACCCTCCTGCCCGGTTACCCGCAGGACCAGTCGGCGGAAGGACTGGCGTTCAAGACGAACGTCGGGAGCTTCGGCGCCGCGGCCGACCCCATCGTCCGAGCGGGGACGAGCGGTCTCCTGTACTACGCGGGGATCGGGTTCGTGCGCCCGGCCTCGGGCAACCCGACGCAGGGCGCGCTCTTCGTGGCGCGGTTCATGGATTTGAACAACAAGGAAAACGGGGACGCCACGCAGTCGCGCGACCCGATCCGATACGTCGGAGCGACCGCGGCGGCGCAGACGACGGCCTCCGCGTTCATCGACAAGCCCGCCATGGCGGTGGACGCCCCAAGGGGCGCGGGCACCTGCTCGCTTTCCGTGCCCCAGGGGACGGGGTTCGTCTCGCAGACGGTCCCCGCCGGTAACGTCTACCTCGCGTATTCCGCGATTACGGGAACGGGTCCGGGCCTGCAGGGAACGATATTTTTCACGCGCTCGACCGATTGCGGCGCGAGCTGGTCCGTTCCTCTCGCCCTGTCGACGCCGGCGCAGGCCGTCAGCCAGGGAGCGGCGATGGCGGTCGATCCCGTGTCCGGAAACGTGTACGTCGCGTGGCGCCAGTTCGCATCGGGCGTGCAGTCCAACGCGATCAACGTCGTGAAGATATCGGCGGGCGGTACCAGCGTCGGGCCCGTCACCTCCGTCCTGGCGCTGCCCTCGTTCGATTTCGGCAACCCGGCGGCGGCGACGTTCTTCGACCAGGGAACGACCGGCGGGTCCTTTCGCACGAACGCCTATCCTTCGCTCGCGGTCGACGGCGCCGGACGGGTCTATCTCGCGTGGACCCAGCGGCAGCCGCTTCTCTTCGGAGACTCGCGGATCATGCTCTCGACCTCGACGGACGGAGTCTCCTGGTCCGTTCCGGCGTATGTCGACAACAACCCGATCGCGGACGATACGGGGAACCTCTTCATGCGCGGCCACCAGTTCATGCCGCAGATCACGTTCAACGGGGGCCGCCTCTCCGTCCTGTTCTACGACATGCGCCTCGACCACACTCTCGGGACTTTCACGCCCGTCGCCACGTTTCCGAGCCCCGACGCGCTCGGGCGGTTCGAGCTCGAGACGCGGGCGCCGTGCGGCGTCGCGCCGCCCGCCGTCTGCTCCGGCGAGTCACCCTCCCTGGTCTTCACGCCCTTCCTGACCGACGCGGGCCTCACCCTGCGTCGGCACACGGCCGACCTGCGATTCGCGCAGAGCGCACCCGGCGCGTCGCCGTCCTTCACCTCGACGCGTCTCTCCCGGTACAATTTCGGCACGCGCGGGGACGAGACTTCCGAGCTCACGTTCCTGCAGCAGCTCCAGGTCAACCCGCCGAACCTCCCGATGTTCCAGCTCGGGACGGTGCCGTTCGTGGGGGATTACATCGACGTGGCCGGCCTTTCGTTCGTGCAGAACCCCGCGACCGGAGCCTGGGGCTTCAACACGGCCCCCGCGAAGGCGGGCGCCCAGTTCGCCGTGTGGACCAGCAACCAGGACGTCGTCCCACCCGTGGATCCGGCCACGCAGACGGCGGACTGGAGCCTCTACACGCCGCCGCGGTCGGCCTTGAACGCGGGCAACGGCGGGAACTCGAGCCTCTTCGACGCGGGGCAGAGCGTGCCCGCCTGCGAGAGCCCCTTCACGGGCAGCCGGAACCAGAACATCTACGGTGCGCTCGTCTCGCAGGACTTCGTGTTTTCGTCCCCGCAGAACGCGAAGCCGCTTTCGAGCACGCTCCAGCGCGCCTTTGTCGTGGTCGCCCAGAACATGACGGGGGCGAACAAGGCATTCCGGCTGGTGATCGCGGGCCAGCCGCCCGGAGGCTGGGCCTCCTTCACCCCGGGCACCAACGTGCCGCTCGCCGCTCCCACTCCGAAGATCACGACCCTCGACCTCGCCGTCGCGGCCCACTCGTCCGCGTCTCGATCCGTCTTCGTGACCTCCTCGAATCCGACCGCCGCGATCACCGTCAACGTCGCGGAGACCGCCGGCGTCGGCGGACCTCTCGTCGTGAACGGCCTCGACGGCTTCGTCGTTCTGAACGGCGATCCCTCCGCCCCGACGATCGTGCCACCGGACGACGTGCCGGATGCGGGCTCGATCGGCTCGGTCGAGGTGTACATGCCGAACGTGACGAACCCGAACGTCACGAATCCCAACGTCACGAATCCGAACGTGACGAACCCGAACGTCACCAACCCGAACGTCACGAACTCGAACGTCATCAATCCGAACGTCACGAATCCCAACGTGACGAACCCGAACGTCACCAATCCGAACGTGACCAACCCGAACGTGACCAACACGGACGTCGCCAACCCGAACGTCACGAACCCGAACGTGACGAATCCGAATGTCACGAATCCGGACCTCACGAACCCCAACGTCACGAATCCGAACGTCACGAACCCCAACGTCACGAATCCGAACGTCACGAACGTCAACCCCTCCGATGCCGTCTACACCGTGACGAACACGGGGAATACGACGGCCTCCTATCAGGTGAAGCTCGTGGGCACCGCGCCTCCGGCGGGAGTCGTGACGCAGCTGATCATCACGAAGTCCTACAAGACACTGGCCGGACAGAATTGCCAGCTCTTCGAGCAGAATCACGAAACGCTGGTGGTGAACGTCCTGAATCCCGTCTTCACTCCCCCCGGCGCGGTTCTCAACGATCCCTCGGTTCTCGACCCCGGGATCGGCAACCCGACCATTCCGCTGAAACCCAACGAGTCCGCGACCGTCACGCTCCGCGCCTACACGGACACGAAGTCCCTCGGCACGATCGTGAGCGGCATCGTCCCGGTGGTCGTGCCGCAGGGCGCCAACACCAACGACCCGACCAACAAGCCCACCGCCCAGGCGGCCGGCGGGACGGCGATCGTTCCGGGAACCCTGCAGATCCTGACCGCCTCCCTGCCCGACGGCATCGTCGGGATCCCCTATTCCGCGATCCCTGTCGCCAGCGGAGTCTCCGGCCCGCCCAACTGGACGGCTTCGGGCCTTCCGCCGGGCCTCGCGATCAATGCGGCCACCGGCCAGATCTCGGGCACGCCGCTGGCCGCGGGCTCGTTCCCGGCAAACGTCGCGATGACGGCGGCCTCGGGGTCGGCAAACCGCGACTTCACGGTCCGCGTGACCTCCCCCTTGTCGCTTCCGCTCGCGGCCCTGCCCGCGGGGACGGTCGGAGTGCCCTACGCCGCGAGCCTCCCGGCGGCCGGAGGGCTCGTCCCGATCGACTGGAGCCTCGCCTCGGGAAGCCTGCCGGCGGGCCTCGCCCTCTCCGCAGGGGGAGCGATCACGGGAGCCCCGCTATCCGCCGGGACGAGCAATTTCGTCGCGCGCGCGGCGGACTCGTCCAACCCGGCGCAGGGCGGGATCCAGAGCTTCAGCATCACCGTCAACAACGCGGCGCCGAACTTTCTCCAGATCGGCGGTGTGTCCTACGCGATCGGCGGCCAGACGTTCGTCATCCCGGCGCACCTCCAGGACGGAGTCGGAGCGCCGATTCCCGGCGCGAACCTCTCGATCGATTTCGGCGCGAAGCCCTGCGCCGCGGCCGTCCTGGGCGGAACGACGACCGCGCTGACCAACGCGGCCGGAAACGCGACTTTCGTCGTCTCGATCGACCGCGGCCAGAGGGGTTACACGCTGGTCGCCAACGTGATCGGCTTCCCCGGCATCACGGCGACGACGAATGGATTCAACGTCGAGGGGTTCTGCGGCAGCGTCACGCCGATGACGGCGGCGAGGAAGTGGCATACAGCGACCCGGCTCCCCAATGGGAAGGTCCTCATCGCCGGCGGCCATGACGGTACGGCGGCCCTCTCGAGCGCCGAGCTGTTCGATCCCGCGACCGGCGCCTTCACGGCGACGGGAAGCATGAGCGTCGCACGCGTTCTCCACTCCGCGACCCTGCTGAACGACGGCACCGTCCTCGTCGTGGGCGGCGGCTCGGACTTCGCGACCGGAACTCTCGCGAGCGCCGAGATCTACAACCCGGGCACCGGGCTCTTCACCCCGACGGGAAGCCTGACCGGCAACTCGCGCCAGGGGCACGGCGCGGTGCGCTTGAACGACGGCCGGGTTCTCGTGGCCGGCGGGTTCACCATCGACTCGGGCATCTCCGGCCTCGCCACCGCGGAGCTGTACAACCCGGGCGCCGGCACCTTCTCCGCGACCGCCGGAAACATGACGCACGATCGGGTCGGCGACTTCACGACGACGCTCCTCGCGGACGGGCGCGTGCTCTTCACCGGAGGCGGCCGGAATTTCGTCGGCGGCCCCGTCGCGGACGGCGAGCTCTTCGATCCCGCCTCGACCACCTTCTCGGCCGCGGCGACCCCAATGAACTCCCGCCGCGGGAAGCACACCGCCGTTCTCCAGACGAACGGCCAGGTCTTCCTGGCGGGAGGAGAGGACGACATCACGTTCCTGAGCTCGACGGAGTACTTCGACCCGACGACCAACAGCTTCGTCGTCTCCCTCTCGACGCAGCCCGTCCTCCTGACGCCGCGCGAAGCCCATACCGCGACGCGCCTCATGGATGACCGGGTCCTCGAAGCAGGCGGGCAGACCATCGCGGGCGTGGTGACGTCCCCGCTTGCCACCTCCGAGATCTACGATCCCTACGGCGCGGTCTCCGTGTCGGCGAACGCAGCGCTCGTCGGGCCGCGGCAGATCCACACCGCGACGTCTCTGGCAGACGACACCGTCCTCCTCGCGGGCGGAACCGCAAGCCCGGCAACGGTCTTGAGCACGGCGGAAGTCTTCTATCCGGCGTACTTCACCGCGACCCCCGCGTTCCCCGGGCTCCAGATCTCCAACGTCCAGTTGAACCTCGGCAACAAACGCCTCGTCCTGCCGGGGGGCGGGAGCTTCACGCTCGACCACGACTACTTCATCGTCAACGACATAGGCTGCCCGGGCTGCATCGACCAGATCGAGGTCGGCCTCGCAAACGATGCGAACTACCAGACCTGCACCTACGACGCGGTCCCGGGCGTCGTCGGAGTCTCCGGCCACGGGACGGCATCCCTCACGGTGCCGTCAGCGCCCGGCCGTTACTACATCGGCTTCGATGACGCCGCGACGTACTACTGCGGACAGTACCCGGCCTGGTGGAACGGCCCGCCGGGCGGCAACCGCTACATGGGCGTGGTAATCGTTCCCTAGGAACGCGAGCGTCTACTTCCCGGCGACGCGCCGGCGGGCGTCCGCGACGAGCGGATCCCCGCCGGCCTTCGTTTTTTCACGGATGGCGAGGAACGCCTTGTAGGTCTCGGCGGCGGCCGGGCTGTGGATGCCTTCCTGCGCCCGGGCGAGGTGATAGAGCGCGGCCGGGAAGAGCCGGTACGTCGGCGACTCGTCGAGGAAGAGGGCGGTCGCCTCGCCGCGGCGCTTCACGCAGGCCTCGAGCTCGGCGTCGGCTTCCGGATATGCCTCGAGCGCGAGGTAAGCGCGGCCCAGGTCGAAGCGGCCCATCCAGGTGTCGGCGATGCCCTTGCCCGCGAGGAACTGCCTGATGGCCTCTCTCGTGTCGCCCTTCGCGAGCGCGGCCTCGCCGCGCAGCAGGAGGCCATACGCCTGGGGATCCTTCTCGAGGCTCTTTCCGAGCTCGGCCGCGATCTCGAGAGCTTTCGCCTCGCGCCCCGCTTCGAGAAGGGCGCGCGCGACCGGATAGAGGACCGCCGCCGAGCGGTTCAACGCCGCCGCCCTGTCGGCGGCTTCGAGCGCGCCGACCTTCGAGCCCGCCGCGAGGCGCGCTCCGGCGAGGGCCGCGAGCTTGACCGCGGCCGACTCGCTGTCCTTCCCCTCGAGATCGGCCTTCGCTCCGGCCTCGAGGAGCGGGACGGCCGCGGCGGCGTCGCCCTGGTACAGCGCGATGTCGGCCTGCCCGAGCAGCGCGCTCGACGCGCCGCGCGCGTTGACGGCCGCCGCTTTCTTCCAGGTCTCCGAGGCCTGCGCGACCTGGCCCTGGCCGAGCTGTGACAGCGCGAGGCCGACGTACGCGAGCACGAACTTCGGGTTCATCTCGAGGACGGCGCGCTGCGCGCGGATCGCCGACTCGAAGTCCCCCGCGTACATGGCATAGAGGCCCACGTTGTTTCGCTGGGGGACGTTCTTCGGGTAGATCGCGATCGCGCGGCGCCCTTCCGCGAGGGCGCGGGTCATGTCGCGCTTGTAGAAGTAGGCGAGCGCGAGATTCGAGATCCCGGCCGTGTCGGCGGGATACCGCTTCACGAGCTCGGCGTACTCCTCGATCGCCTTGTCCGGGTCCCGGTTGACGATCAGGTAGTAGCCGCCGCGCGTGCGGTACTTCTCCCGGTCGCTCATCCGGTCGATGCGGGCGAGCGCCTGCTTGTAGAACTTGTCGGCCATCTCTCTCTGGCCCTGGTTCGAGTAGACGACCGCGATGCCGGCGGCGGCGCGGCCGAGCTCCGGGTCGAGGTCGAGGGCCTTCTGGTAGTGCTGGACGGCGTCGTCGTACTTTCCGGCGTATTGCTCGTCCTGGGCGAGCGCGTACTCGTGGGACGCCTCGAGCGAGCCGGCCGTGAAGGTCTCGGCGGCGGCCAGCTGGAGCGACTTGGGCGTCGTGTCGCCGAGACCGCTGCGCACGTCGGCGGCGAGCCGGGCGACCGTCGAGAGAACGGCGTCCTTGCCGGACGCGTCGGCCTCACCCGCGGCGATCGGCTTGCCCGTGGCGACGTCGATCGCGCGGACGGAGATCCGATAGCCGTCCCCCCGCTTGTCGATGGCCCCGCTCGTCACCACGTGCACGCCTTCGCGCACCGCCACGAGGCGGCCGAGAGACTCGTCGAGCTTCGTGCTTCCCGGCTTGAGCTGGGCCGCGACGCGGCGGGCCTGCCCCCGGTTGTAGGTCGTGACGAAGGACGCCCCTTCGAGCGCGATGCCGAACGAGGACTCGAGAGTCCCGTCGAAGATCGGCTCGCCCGTTCGATTGTCGAAGTCGGCGATCAGGACCGACTCCGTGGCCGACGCCGCGCTTCGGGGCGCCGCGGACGGACGGTGACCCAGGAGCCACCAGGCGAGGCCGCCGAGCAGCGCCACGCCCGCGGCCGCGATCGCCGCCTTCGGCACCCACCGCCGGTGGAGCGTCTTGTACCGAAGCGTCGGCCGGAACGTCCGGGCATCGAGGTCGGCGAGAATCTCGTCGACGGTCTGATAGCGCAGCGTCCGGTCCCGCTCCATGCAGCGCTGCAGGATCTTGCTCAGGTACGTCGGGAGGGCGGGATTCAGCTCGACCGCCGGGCGCGGTGCCCTCTGGACCCGCTGGGCCATGACCTCGTAGGGGGTGCTGCCCAGGAACGGCAGCGTGCCGGCCGACATCTGGTAGAGGATCACGCCGAGCGAATAGATGTCCGAACGCTCGTCCGTCTGATGGCCCTGAACCTGCTCCGGCGACATGTAGAAGGGCGTGCCGATGATGGCGCCCGTCTGCGTCATCCCCGACTGCTCGAGGGATTTCGCGAGACCGAAGTCTGTCAGGTACACCGCGTCGCCCGGTCCGAGCATCACGTTCTGGGGCTTCAAGTCGCGGTGGATCACGCCCTGCTCGTGAGCCGCGCGCAACCCTTCGCAGATCTGCCGGAAGATGCGGACGAGTCGTTCGGTCGGAAGCGGCTCCTGCTTCAGAATGTTTCCGAGGTCGTCTCCCTCGACGAGCTGCATCGTCAGGAACTTGACCCCGTCGCTTTCGCCGAGGTCGTAGGCGCGCAGAACGTTGCGATGGGTGACCTTGCTCGACAGCTGGATCTCCCGCTTGAAGCGCGCGAGCGTCTCC
>JBDTOO010000103.1:0-8888 GCA_039933215.1 Acidobacteriota bacterium | reverse complement strand
GAAGGCGCCGTTTTTCAGATCCCTCTCTTCTTGCCGGAGGAGGGGGTCGAACCCTCATGCCCTTGCGAGCGGGGGATTTTGAGTCCCCTGTGTCTGCCATTCCACCACTCCGGCTCGGCTCGATCGTAACCGCAGGGTCGGCTTCCGCCCAACCGGGCCGAATGTCCCTTTCCGAGGGCATCCGCTTTCCTCCAACGGGGCAGACGCCGGGCTGGCCCTTCGGCCAGTTTTTCTCTCGCGCGAGAACGTCGCCCCTAAAGTCCGTACGGTCAGGATCTTCGGGAAGCGAGAGCCGAATCGCCGGGTGTCAGGCGCCCGTAAACCTTGAGTTTTTCGAGGTTTGGCCCTATAATCGGCGGTTCTGCCAGGTTCGCTCTTTACTTAACAGGAGGGCCCCGTGAGTTTCAGAGTGGGAGAGAAGGTCGTTTACCCTAACCATGGCGTCTCCGTCGTCGAAAAGATCGGCGAGGGGTTCGCGACGGGTCCGGTTTCGCCGCGGAGCTTCTATCACCTCCGTCTCCTGTCGAACAACTCCAAGGTCATGGTCCCGATCGGCAACACGGATCTGATCGGTCTGCGCCGGCTGACCCAGCGCAAGGACATCACGGGCCTCATGAAACGCCTCGCGGACAGCCGTTTTTCGGCCTCGGGCGACTGGAAGGGCCGTTACAAGCAGAATTTGGACAAGATGAAGAGCGGCAAGCTCCATGACATCGCGGATGTCCTGAAGACGCTCAACTTCATCAGCTCGCGCAAGACGCTCTCGTTCCGGGAGAAGAAGATGTACGAGCGGGCCAAGTACCTGATCGTTTCGGAGATCGCGGTGATCAACGGGCTGGACGAGCAGGAGGTCGAGCGCCAGGTCGACCGGGCTCTGACCAAATCCGCCGCTTCGAAGGCGGCCGCCCACTGATGATTCGCAGCTCGGGCAATGACCCGAGACCGCACGAGAGCGCGAGGACTAAAATAGCGCCATGAGGAAACTCGTGGCGCTTTTTCTTTTTGCCGCGGTCGTCCTCCCGCTCCGCGCCGACTCGCTGTCGGACGGCATCCGGGCGGATCTGGCTCGGGAACGGCGCCGGGCCTCGGCGGACGCGCGCGGTCTCGCCGAGACGACGCGACGGCTCGAAACGGCGCTCGCTCAGGCGGCGCTCTCGGCCCGTTCGGTGTCCGACGGCGCGGCGCGCACCGACGTGGGCCTCGACGAGATCTCCCGACGGGAGGAGGCGCTCGGGGCGAGCGAGCAGGAGGTTCGTTCCCTCTTCGAACGGCGGCGTCTTCTCGCCGATCGGATCGTCGAGCGGCGCCGCTCGATCGCGGCTTTCGAAGCCGAGCTCGCGCTGAAGAAGCCCGGCGACGCCCTGACCGGCCGGTGGGCGGTGGTCGTGGAGCCCGGCGAGCAGAGGGGGTTGTTCCGGATCAACCTCGACGGCACGCTCGTGACCGGCGAATATTCTCTCGAGGGCGGCTACACCGGCTCGCTCCGCGGCACCCTCGTCAACGACCGGTTGCGCGTCGAGCGCGTCGATTCGAAGCTCGGTTTCTCGACGGTCTACTTCGGCCGCGTGGGACGCGACGGTTCGCTCGCGGGCACGTGGGAGGCGACGACCTTTGGAACCGGGGGGCCGGGGTCGGGGCGCTGGCAGGCGGTCCGGGACGAGTCGTCTGCCGCCGAGGAGCCTCAGCCGTGAACGCCCTGGTCTCTCCGCCGGATCGCTCCCGGGCGCCGCTCGTCCGGGCCGTGGCGCCGCTTCTGGTCGGCGCCCTCCTGGGATTCATCGGTGGATATTTCGCGGCCGGAGGGGGCCGCCCCTCGTCCGCGGCGGAAATCGACCGCGGCGGCGGTGGACAGGGACGCATCGCGTCGCTCCAGTCCGAGCTGCAGCGCGATCCCGAGAGCTCGCGCCTCTGGGCGGCGCTCGGAAACGCGTACTACGACCGCGAGGACTGGGATCACGCGATCGAGGCGTACGAGAAGGCCCTGCGAAAGGCCCCGAAAGACGCGAACGTGCTTTCCGACCTGGGTGCGGCGCTGCGCAACCGCGGCGAATTCCGGCGCGCGGTGGCCTCCTTCGAGCGCGCCCGGGCCGCCGATCCCGATCACTGGCAGTCCCTCCTGAACCTCGTGCTGATCCACGCGTTCGATTCGCGGGAGGCCGGCCCGGCGCAGCGGCACTTCGACGAGCTGAAACGCCGATACCCGGAGATTCCGAACCTGGGACGGATCCAGGAGCAGATCTCCCGGGTTCGGGCGGGATGACCCCGTGGCGCGAATTGCCCTCTTCCTCTTCGTCCTCTTCGCGTTTCTCCTCGTGCTGCGCGCGCTTCGCATGTTCTTTGCAGTGAGATCGGCGCCGCCGGGGCGTGGAACTCCGATCGAGGGGGAGATGGTCCGCGACCCGGTCTGCGGCACCTGGGTGGATCGCCGGATCGCGCTCGCGGTCCGGCAGGGAGACGAATGGCTTCCGGTCTGCTCGGAAAAGTGCCGGAGAAAGCTCGACACCGCATGAACGATCTCTTCGATCTCGATCGGCCGCGGCGGCTCCCCGAGGACCCCGCGGCGGACAGCCCGCTCGCCGACCGGATGCGGCCCCGGTCGCTCGACGAAGTCGAGGGCCCCGAGGAAGTCGTCGGCTCGAACGGGTTTCTCCGGCGCGCCCTGGCCGAGGACCGGATCCCTTCCCTGATCTTCTGGGGGCCTCCCGGGGTCGGCAAGACGACGCTCGCCCGCCTGATCGCGACGCAGACCTCCTCCGCCTTCCTCTCCTACTCGGCGGTCGCGACCGGCGTGAAGGAGATGCGGGAAGTCCTCGAAGGCGCCCGCAAGCGGCGGCAGGCGACCCGGGAGCGGACGATTCTCTTCCTGGACGAGATCCACCGGTTCAACCGGGCGCAGCAGGATGTCTTCCTGCCGTACATCGAGTCGGGCGAAGTCGTCCTGATCGGCGCCACGACCGAGAATCCTTCCTTCGAGTTAAACGGCGCGCTCCTCTCCCGCTGCAAGGTCGTCGTCCTGGATCCGCTCGCCCCGGAGGCGATCGCCCGGATCGTGCGGCGCTCCCTGCGCGACATCGCCCGAGGATTCGGCGCCCGGGACTTCCGGCTCGACGACGAAGCGCTCTCGTTCATCGCCCAGACGTCGGGCGGCGACGCCCGCCGCGCCCTGAACCTCCTCGAGGCCGCGGCGCTCGACGCCGAGGCGGGCAAGACGAAGCGCATCGAGGTCTCGCGCCTTCGCGAGCTCCTGCAGCGCAAGGTTCTCCTCTACGACAAGGCGGGGGAGGAGCACTACAACCTCATCTCCGCCCTCCACAAGTCGATGCGGGAATCGGATCCGGACGCGACGATCTACTGGCTCGTCCGGATGCTCGAGGCGGGGGAGGAGCCGATGTACCTCGCGAGGCGCATCGTGCGCTTCGCGTCCGAGGACGTGGGCCTCGCCGATCCTCGGGCGCTGCGCGTCGCGCTCGACGCCAAGGAGGCCTTCGAGCTGCTCGGGCTGCCGGAGGGGTCTCTCGCCCTCGCGCAGGCGGCCGTGTACTGCGCGCTGGCGCCGAAGTCGAACGCCCTCTACGAGGCGGAGACGGAGGCGAAGACCGACGTGGCCGAGAAGCCGGCGGAGCCCGTCCCCGCCGTCATCCGAAACGCGGTGACGCGTCTCATGAAGGAGGTCGGCTACGGTCGCGGCTACCGCTACGCGCACGCGGAGCCGGAGGGCGTCGGAGGCATCCAGTGCCTGCCCGAGTCCCTCCAGGGCCGCCGCTACTACCGGCCGCGCGGATCCGGCGAGGAAGCCGAGCTCGCGCGGCGGCTCGAAGTGGTCATGCAGAAGCGGCAGGAGAAGTGGGCCCGCGAGGAGAAGGAAAAGGACAAGGACAAGTCCCGCGACAAGAACCGGCGTCCGAGAAGAATCGAGCCGCCGGCGAGAGACGACGACGAGCTCTAGGCCCGCGACGACGAGCTCTAGGCCCGCCGCCCGCCTCTCCTAGGCTTCTTCGCGCTGGTAGTTTGGCGCTTCCTTGGTGATGATGACGTCGTGCGCGTGGGACTCCTTGAGGCCCGCCGACGTGATGCGGATCATCTGCGAACGCGTCCGGAGGTCCTCGATCGTGGGACAGCCCGCGAGGCCCATTCCGCTTCGGATTCCGCCGGTGAGCTGGTGCACGAGCGCCTCGACGCTGCCTTTGTAGGGGACCATCCCCTCGATCCCTTCCGGCACGAGCTTCGAGAGCGATCCGCCGTTCCCGTTCGATCCGCCGTACGTCGTCGGCCCACCCGGATCGGTCTCGACGGATTCCTGGAAATAGCGGTCCGACGACCCGGCCTTCATCGCGCCGAGGGAGCCCATTCCCCGATACGCCTTGAACGTTCGTCCCTGGTAGAGGATCGTCTCGCCCGGCGACTCCTCGGTCCCCGCGAGAAGCGAGCCGACCATCACGAGATGCGCGCCGGCCGCGATGGCTTTCGTGACGTCGCCCGAAAACTTGATGCCTCCGTCCGCGATGAGAGGCACCCGGGTGCCGCGCGTCGCTTTCGCGCACTCGCGGATCGCGTGGATCTGCGGTACCCCGGCGCCCGTCACGACGCGCGTCGTGCAGATCGAGCCGGGTCCGATACCCACCTTGACGGCGTCGGCGCCCCGGCGGATGAGGTCCCGGGCGCCCGCTTCCGTTGCGACGTTTCCGGCAATGACGGGGGTCGAAGGGAACCGACGCTTCAGGAGCTTCAGCGCGTCGAGGACTCCCTGGCTGTGGCCGTGCGACGAGTCGAGCACGAGGACGTCCACCTTCGCGCGGACCAGGGCGCGGGCCCGGTCGACGAGGTCCCGCGATACACCGACGGCCGCTCCGACGCGCAGGCGGCCCAGACGGTCCTTCGCGGCGTTCGGGTACTTGATCGCCTTCTGAATGTCCTTGACGGTGATCAGGCCCTTCAGATTGCCCGCGCGGTCGACGACCAGAAGCTTCTCGATCCTGTGCTCGTGGAGAAGCTCCTTCGCCTGTTCGAGCGTGGTGCCCACGGGCGTCGTGACCAGATGATTCTTGGTCATCCGCGTCGAGATCGGCTGGTCGAGCCGGGTTTCGAAGCGGAGGTCCCGGTTCGTCAGGATCCCGACGAGCTTTCCGGCGTCATCGACGACCGGCACGCCGGAGATCTTGAAACGGGACATGACCGCCAGCGCTTCGCTGATCTTCTGGCCGGGGCGGCAGGTGACCGGATCCACGATCATTCCGGACTCGGACCGCTTCACCTTGTCGACCTCGGCGGCCTGGCCCTCGATCGTCAGGTTCTTGTGGATGACGCCCAGTCCGCCCTGCTGCGCCATCGCGATCGCGAGGCGCGACTCCGTCACCGTATCCATGGCGGCCGAGATGATGGGGATGTTCAAGGCGATCCCGGACGTGAGCTTCGTCTGGAGATCGACTTCCCGCGGGTGGACGCGCGAGTGCGCGGGAAGGAGGAGGACGTCGTCGAAAGTCAGGGCGAGGGGGATGTCGCGCTCGGCCGGCGCGGGGCGTGAGGGGCGCCTCGATGTCTTTCGCGCCGCCATCAGGCTTCCGCCTCTACTTCCGGCCGGCTGGTTCCACCGGCGTGGCCTCCGCCTCCGCCTCCCGCTGGCCCGCCTTCGGCGCCATGGCATTTCTTGTACTTCTTCCCCGAGCCGCAGGGGCAGGGATCGTTGCGTCCGACCTTGGGGGCCTGCCGCTGGATCGTCTCGACCTTCGCGTCGGCGCCGCCGGACGCCGCCGCCCCGTAGGAGTAGTTGACGTTCGGAGCCGAGCGCTTCGGCAGCGGCACGGGCTCGCGCCGCTCTTCGGTGACCTCGCCCTCTCCTTCGCGAAGGACCGGTTGGAGGCGGAAGAGGTACTGGACGATCTGGTCCTCGATCCGCTCCTTCATGACCGTGAAGAGCTCGAAGGACTCCTTCTTGTATTCGACCAGGGGATCGCGCTGGCCGTAGCCTCGCAGTCCGATGCCTTCCTTCAGGTGGTCGATCGCGAGGAGGTGATCCTTCCACTGCTGGTCGACGACCTGGAGCATGACGAACTTCTCGTGCAGCCGCATCGTCTCGGGCCCGAGGAGCGTTTCCTTCGATTCGTACCGGGTCGTGAGCTCCGCGAGAATCGACTCGCGGATCTCGTCGCGGTTGCGTCCGCCGAAATCCGGCGCGTCGAGCCCGAAATACTCCTTCAGGTCGAGGTCGAAGGCGGTCATGTCCCACGCTTCCGGTCCCTTCTCGGGGTCGAGGTGCCGGTCGAGCGAGGAGTCGAGGATGGTCTCGGCGAGTCGGAGCACGTCGTCCTTCCCCTGATTGCCGCGGAGGATGTCCAGGCGCAGCGTGTAGATCTCCTCGCGCTGCCGGTTCATCACGTCGTCGTACTCGAGCAGGTGTTTGCGGGTCTCGAAGTTGCGGCCCTCGACCTGCTTCTGGGCGCGCTCGATCGCGCGGCTCACCATGCCGTGCTCGATCGGGACGCCCTCCTCCATTCCGAGCTTGCGCATGATGTTCTGCAGGCGGTCGGACCCGAAGATCCGCATCAGATCGTCCTCAAGGGAGAGGTAGAACCGCGACGCGCCGGGGTCGCCCTGCCGGCCGCTGCGGCCCCGGAGCTGGTTGTCGACGCGGCGGGACTCGTGCCGCTCGGTGCCCACGATGAAGAGCCCGCCCTCGGCGAGCACCTTCTCGCGGTCCTTCGCGGCGGCGGACCGCAGGCCGTCGAGCAGGGTCTTGTAGTCCTCTTCGGATCCGAGCTCGGCGCGCTGCTGGTCCGCCATCGCCTCCGGGTTGCCTCCGAGGACGATGTCCGTGCCGCGGCCCGCCATGTTCGTGGCGATGGTCACCGATCCGGGGCGTCCGGCCTGCGCGACGATCTCCGCCTCCTTCTCGTGGAACTTCGCGTTCAGAACGACGTGCGGAACCTTCCGCGACTTGAGGAGGTTCGAGAGCCGCTCGGACTTCTCGATCGAGACGGTTCCGACCAGGACCGGCTGCCCCTTCTCGCGGAGCTGGACGATCTCGTCGGCGACGGCCTCGTATTTCTCGCGCTCGGACGCGTAGACGACGTCCTGGTGGTCCGCGCGAATCATCGCCTGGTTGGTCGGGATCACGACGACGTCGAGCTTGTAGATCTGGTGGAACTCGGACGCTTCGGTGTCGGCCGTGCCCGTCATACCGGCGAGCTTGGCGTACAGCCGGAAGTAGTTCTGCAGGGTGATCGTCGCGAGGGTCTGGTTCTCGCGCTCGATCTTGACGTTCTCCTTGGCCTCGACCGCCTGGTGGAGCCCGTCGGACCACCGGCGTCCGGGGAGGACGCGTCCGGTGAACTCGTCCACGATGAGAACCTGGCCGTCGCGGATCATGTAGTCGACGTCGCGGCGGTAGAGAGCGTGGGCGCGAAGAGCCTGCTCGATGCCGTGGAGCAGATCGATGTTTGGAAGCTCGTAGAGGTTCTCGACGCGGACGAGCTTCTCGGCCTTCGCGACGCCCTCTTCGGTCAGGACCGCGGTGCGCGACTTCTCGTCGACCAGGTAGTCGCCGGTCGTCACCTTGTTGCCGTGCTTGTCTTTCTCCTCGGTGCCCTTGACGAGACTCGGGATCACCCGGTTGCACTTGTAATAGATATCCGTGTTCTCTTCGGACGGACCGGAGATGATGAGGGGCGTCCGAGCCTCGTCGATCAGGATCGAGTCCACCTCGTCGACGATCGCGAACGAGTGCCCGCGCTGGACCATCGACTCGATCTCGAACTTCATGTTGTCGCGGAGATAGTCGAAGCCGAACTCGTTGTTCGTCCCGTAGGTCACGTCGCACGCGTACGCGGCCTGTCTCTCGTCATCGAGCAGGCTGTTCTGGATGCAGCCGACGGTCAGACCGAGGAACTTGTAGACCCGGCCCATCCAGTCCGCGTCGCGCCGCGCGAGGTAGTCGTTGACGGTGACGACGTGCACGCCGAGGCCCGTGAGGGCATTCAGGTACACGGGCATCGTGGCGACGAGCGTCTTGCCTTCGCCCGTCTTCATCTCGGAGATCTTCCCCTGGTGGAGGACCATCCCTCCGATCAACTGGACGTCGAACGGACGCATGCCGAGCGCCCGCACGGACGCCTCCCGCACGACGGCGAACGCCTCCTCGAGGATCTCGTCCAGGATCGCGGCCCGCGCCTCCTTGCGCTCCTTCTCGTCGTCGGAGACGCCCTGCATCGCCGCGGCGATGCGTGCGCGGAACTCCTCCGTCTTGCCGAGGAGCGCCTCGTCGGAGAGCCCCTTCATCGAAGGCTCGAGAGCGCCGATCCGCGTCACCCGGGGCAGGAGCTTCTTGATGTCCCGCTCGTGCTGGGTGCCGAAGACTTTGGAAAGAAGACGGTCGATCATATTTGGAGCCTAAACATCGGTCGCAAGAGGATTATTGCCTTTCAGCCGCGGCATGCGCTTCGCGAGCGGGCGGCCGAGAGGCCGCCACGCCCGCGAAGATAGCAGGGACTGCGTCGGCAGGAGACCCCGCGGCCAGGAGGCTTCCCGGGGCGCGACGGGGGACGAGACCCCGGGTCAGTGCGCGTCGAGGATGTATTCGAGGGGATTGAGGATCCGGTCGCCCTGGCGGACTTCGTAGTGGAGGTGGGGACCCGTCGAGCGGCCCGTCGATCCGACCAGGCCGACCCGCTCCCCGCGCTTCACGCTCTGTCCGTCCTTCACCAGGATCGCGTCGAGATGACCGTAGACGGTCCGATAGCCGGTTCCGTGGTCGATCTCGACGACCTGCCCGTAGTCTCCCGCCCAGCCGCTGCGAACGACGACGCCACCGGCCGTGGCGAGCACGGGCTCGCGCCGGCGGGTCGAGATGTCCAGGCCGGGATGGAAGGCCCCTTCGCCCGTGATCGGATCCTTGC
>JBDTOO010000102.1:0-8966 GCA_039933215.1 Acidobacteriota bacterium | reverse complement strand
GGCCGCGGAGAAAGTTGGCGGCGGCGGACATCACCGCGGCGTCCCGGAGGATCTTGTGGTGGCCGAGTCCTCGCGTCGTGAGCAGGGTCGCGTGCGGCCAGGCCGCCGCGACGGCCGAGCCGTCTCTCCACGGGACGCGAGCGTCCCCGCGGTCGTGGACGACCAGAATCTCGGACGCGCTGTCGGGGACGGGAATGTCGACGCGAAGGTCGTTCCACGTCGTCGCGTACCGTCCCTGGAGCCGGCGTTTCATGCGATCGCAGATTTCCGGGGGGATGCCGAAATAGTGGCTGAAGCGGCGGGCGTATTCCTCGGGGTCGGCGGGAGGCGCGAGAAAAACGGCCCGGGGAAGCGCGAGCCCGCGCCGCATCGCCAGGGCCGTCGCCGCCGCGCCCATCGAATGCCCCGCCACTCCGGCCAGCGGGCCGCATTCCCGGGCGAGAAAGTCGATGGCGGTGACGAAGTCGGGGAGGCTGGAGCGGTACCCCGATGACCGGCCATGTCCCGGAGCGTCGAAAGCGATCACCGAGAAGCCGGCCGCGAGCAGCGGGTCGACGAAGCGGGTCAGGCGGCCCGCGTGGCCTCCCCAGCCGTGAACGAGCAGAACCGGCGGCCCCTCGCCGAACGTCCACGTCGCGAGCCGCCCCCGCAGGAACGGCATGGCCACGAAGCGGCCGCGCTCGAGGGCCTGGCGCTCGCGCGGTAACGGAGCGAATCGCGGAGGCGTCCGGAAGAGCATCTCCGCCCAGTAGGCGGACGCGTACGGCGCCAGAGACGACGCCGGCCCGAAAGCCCGGCGCAGCATCCGGAGGAGGACGCGGTCCCGACGGCGCCGGGGAAACCGCAGAAGGTCCCGGCGGAATCGGAGGACCGGCGTCTTCGCCATGTCGGCGCAGAGTGCCAGTTTCGCGCCAATCGACACCGGGGTCGCGGGCGCCGCCTCGAATCGCTAGGGCGCGGCGCAGTCCGGATGTCCGCAGACGCACATCGGCTCGGGCTGGCCGGACATCTCCATGTCGGCACAGCGATCACTGCAGAATTTCTTGTTCGCCCGCTCCACCCGATTCTCCTCGCAACGGCAGCCCTGGTGCTCGCACTTCATGGATACCTCCTGCCCGGTTCCGAGCAACACGGGTGCCACGGAGGCCCGCCGCGCGGACTAGCGCCGAACGGATGCCCACCCGTACGTGTCACGGGACGCCTGGTCGGCGGTCAGATCACCTTCTTGCAGTCCACGCTCCCCGCGATCGCGAGGAGCAGGGCGGCCCCGCGACGCACTAGGACCGCGCCTTCTCGCGCATCCCGATCTCGGTCGCCTCCGGGTCGGCCTTTTCGACGACTCCCACCTTGTGGTGGTAGGCGAGGTTCCCGCCGAGCCATCCCGAGACGCCGAGCATCATGAAGGACGACCGAGAGCCCGAACCGTCGCGACCCTTGCGCCCGCGGCGCTCATCCGGACGCCGAAATATTCGATCGCGCCGAAAACGGCCGCGAGGAGCCCGGTCACGACGCCGACCCCGATGCAGAAGAAGGCGAAGCGATACCAGAAGGGATCGTGTCCGGAGAGGTGCATGAGGTCCGCGACGAGCGCCAGAAAGTAGGCGCCGATTGGAATCGGGACGAGCATCGGGTGGATGGGATGGGTTCCGATCGCGGCTTTGCTTTTCATGAGGCCCTTTCGTCGACTCGGATCGAGCGGAACCTCGGGTCGCGGTCAGACGGGTGGGGCAGGTCAGAGCCCCGCGGCGCGGCACACGTCCGGGTAATCCGCCGGCAGGGGGCGCCGCGTCGGGCGAAGAGTCCATCCGATCCGAAACCGAAGGCCCGCGGGGCGGCGCCGGACCCACTCGATCGCCACGAGCGTGATCAACGTGGCAGCCGCGCCCGCGCCCATCCCCTCGGCGAAAATCGCGGCGCGCTTCATCTTCAGCCGAGGAGGACGAAGAGCGACGCGATCAGCGCCGCGACGGCGAGTACGGCCAACCGTTCCGCGCGCTTGCGCCGTCCGTCGCGGCGCGGCAGGACGGCGCTCACCGGAAGCCTCTCGCCGCAACGGGACGACCCGCGCGGCGGTCCGCGCCGGTCCCGGCTTCGGATTTTCGTCCACTGGCGTCCACGTCAGGCGGCGCGATGCAAGGGATGTACCGCGGAATACGGACGGCGCCCGGGACCCGAACGGGCTCGGCGCCGGAACGGGATTTGCACCTCCCGGAACGCGGGCGATCCTGCCCGACATCCGAATTTCGGAGCGTGACATGAGCACAGAAGAGACGAACGAACGCACCTCGACTCCGGCCTCTGCCGGCCTGTTCGGGGAAGGCTTCGCGAGCAGCGAATCGATGGGCATCGAGACCTCGGAGACGTCCTTTTCCCCCGGAAGCACCCGCTCCAACACCGACGTCGAGACGGAGAACGTCGACGAGGGTGGCAAGGACACGGAGGTCGAGAACGTCGACGAGGCGGACGAGACGGTCGGCGCCGAAGACGATGACGAGGACCTCGACGAGGAGGAAGACGAAGACGTCGACGAAGACGAGGACGAAGACGACGACGACGATGACGGGGACGACGCCAGCGAGAAGGAAGCCTAGCCATGTCGGCGCTTCCCACCCCCATCGCGCGTCCGATTCGGAAGGTCGTCCGACGCTTCGCCCGGCCGGTCAATCTCGGGCCGGCGGAGCGCTGGCTTTCCGCGGTGGCCGGCGGCGGCCTCGTGCTCTTCGGGTTGACGCGGCGCCGGCGAATTCCCGGCGTCGCCCTGGCGATGACCGGCGCCGGCCTCGCGTGGCGGGGCATCACCGGGCATTGCGACGTCTACGGGCTGCTCGGCGTCGATCGCGCTCCCGACCGGGCCGTCCGCGTCGAGGAATCGGTGACCGTCCACCGGCCCGCCGCGGAGCTTTATAGATTCTGGCGGAATCTCGAGAACCTTCCCCGGGTGTTCGAGCACCTGATCTCGGTTGGGGAAACGGACGCGAAGCACTCCCACTGGGTGGCGACGGCGCCCGCGGACGTCCCCGTCGAATGGGACGCGCAGATCGTGGCGGACCGCGAGGGGGAAGTCATCGCGTGGCGCACGAGCGAAGACTCCGAGATCTCCCACCGCGGATCCGTGCGATTCGACCCGGCGACCGGCGGGAGAGGGACCCTCGTGACGGTCTCGCTCGAGTACGCGCCTCCTGCGGGGCGGGCCGGGGTCGCGATCGCGAAGCTTCTCGGGGAAGATCCGAAGGCACAGATCCACGAGGACCTGCGCCGTTTCAAGCAGGTCGCCGAAGCGGGCGAAGTCCCGACGACGGACGGCCAGCCGTCGGGCCGGGAAAGTCGCGAAGACGAGAGGAGGGCGTCATGAGAGCCCTCTGCTGGGAAGGCCGCAAGCACGTCGAGGTCCGGGATGTTCCGGACCCGGAGATCCTCGCACCGAAAGACGCCATCCTCCGCGTGACCTCCACCGCCATCTGCGGCTCGGATCTCCATCTGTACGACGGTTTCATCCCGACCATGCGCAAGGGGGACATCCTCGGGCACGAGTTCATGGGAGAGGTCGTCGAGGTCGGCAAGGCGAACACGCGACTCAAGGTTGGAGATCGCGTCGTGGTTCCGTTCGCCATCGCGTGCGGTGGCTGCTTCTTCTGCCAGAAGGAGCTCTACTCCTGCTGCGACAACACGAATCCGAACGCCAGCATGCTCGAGAAGCTGCAGGGCAGCTCGGCGGCAGGCCTGTTCGGATACTCGCACCTGTACGGCGGGTACGCCGGCGGGCAGGCCGAGTACGTTCGCGTGCCGTTCGCCCAGGTGGGTCCGATCCAGGTGCCGGACTCGCTGTCGGACGAGCAGGTCCTGTTCCTCTCCGACATCTTTCCGACGGGCTGGATGGCGGCGGAGAACTGCCAGATCGAACCCGGGGACACCGTGGCGATCTGGGGCTGCGGACCGGTCGGCCAGTTCGCGATCCGCAGCGCGTTTCTCCAGGGAGCGACCCGCGTGATCGCGATCGACGACGTGCCCGAGCGCCTCGACCTCGCCGCGGAAGCGGGAGCCGAGACTCTGGACGACAGCGAAGGGGATGTGCTCGAGCGGATCGAGGCGATGACGGGAGGCCGCGGCCCCGACTCGTGCATGGACGCCGTCGGAATGGAGGCCCACGGACACGGTCCGCAGGCGGCCTACGACCGCGTCAAGCAGACGCTGCGCCTCGCGACGGACCGCCCCGGAGTCCTCCGCATGGCCATCCAGGCATGCCGCAAAGGAGGCACGGTCTCCATCCCGGGCGTCTACGGAGGCTTCATCGACAAGGTCCCCATGGGCGCCGCCTTCGGCAAGGGTCTGACGCTCAAGATGGGCCAGACCCACGTGCACCGTTACCTGCGCCCGCTCCTGGAGCGAATCGAAAAAAACGAGATCGACCCCTCCTTCATCGTCAGCCACCGCATGAACCTGGACGACGCCCCGCAGGCGTACGCCATGTTCCGCGATCACGACGACGGTTGCACGAAGGTAGTCCTCAAGCCGTAGACCCGGACGACCACTGGGTGGGGGGAGCCGCCCGGCTCCCCCCACCCCCACCCCCTGACGGCGGGCGAGACGAACTTTTCTGCCGCGCACGTCCCGAACCGTCCTTCGACTCAGGCCATCCGACGGCCGGACGACACGCCCGCCGACCTCATCGCCCCCCGCTGAGGCCCGCGTCGTAGGCCCCGACCGCCGGGGCTGTCGGGCGGCGGCATTCGCCGTGTACGGGTGCCCGGCAGCGCGCTTGCCCTGGAAGATGCAATGAAGGGAGCGTGGTCCGCCGGCGGTCTCCAGTCAACGTTGAGACGCGCTGGGAGCCCGGGGCCGGGTGCGCTCCCGGAGGGGACCCTCGAAATCGGCGCACACCAACCTCGCGATTGGCCACTCTGTTCCTGCGCCGATTTCGCGGAGGCGCGACCGCCACACCCCGGCTTCTGCCCCGCGAGTCGCGCCGTGTCCCCGCGGGGTGTGCGCCCGGCTCCGGGCGTCTCGTCCGGTGCGCTACTTCTTCTTCCCCGCTGGGATGCCGTGCTCGAAGCCCGGGAGGATCGCCCGGAAGAACGCGTTCTGGATGAGCTTCACGATCACTTCCCACGTGTTGGACTTCGGGTTGCCGACCGGTCCGGAGATGTCGGCGCGGGTCGCGACTTCGTCCCGGGGCGTGTTCTCCAGGAGCTTCGACACCCCGCCCACGAGGCCCTCGTAGAGCTTACGGAAAATGCTCTTTTCCTTGTCCTGCCGCTTGTCGTACACGTCCATGTCCCGGAAGAGCGGCTTGACGTATCCGTCGATACGGCCGTTCTTCACCTTCAGCTCCGTGTAGAAGGAGAACTTGCCGGCCACCACGTCGAATTTTCCGTATGCGCGCAGCAGGTCGTTCATCTTCGTCATGTCGGTTTCCGCGATCTCGGCGTTCAGGTCGAAGTCCGGTCCGTTCTTTTCCGGCCGGAAGGTCGCCGTCGCCTTCGAAAGACCGCTCCCCATGAAGCGGCCCGTCAGCCGCGCCTTCGCCGGACCCTGGACGAACTGGTTCGAGAGATTGGTGACGACGAGCTCCGCGTTCGACAGATAGACCCGGTACGGCGGCTCCTTCGCCCGGTTCACGAGGCCCAGGTCGGCGTCGGCGATTTCGAGGCGGTCGATGCGCAGCGTGAGGTCGGAGCGGTTAGCGGCTTCCTTCGCCGCCTTCTGGACTTTTGCCTTGCGCGCCGACTCGGCGCCGGCCGTCGCGGCGGTGTGGATGTAGTCGAGGCGGAGCCCGCGGATCGAGAGATCGGCGAGCTGTGCGAATTTCTGCTTCGCCGAGTACTCCACCCGGCCTCGGGCGGCCAGCACGCCGCCCTTCAGCGAGAGGTTGACTCTCGCGATCATCGGCTTGAGCGCGTCGAGCGACACCTTGTCCAGCTGAAAAACCGTGTGGATGCCCGGGAAGGGCTTGGCGAGGAAATCGGCGTGGCCGTCCAGGACGCCCCGGCCCGTGTCGAAGATGACGCCTTCCGCGTGGATCGGCGACGGGTAGACGTTCTCGCGCGAATGGATGTTCCGGATGTTGCTCGCGCGCACCGTCAGCCGCGAGATGTGGAGGGGAGCCTTCGGGTTCTCGTCGATGTAAACGATGTCGGCGTCGTCGATGCGCAGCAGGTTGATCTTCAGGGGATAGATCTGCTCGACGGCGTCCTGCCAGCCCTTGTCCTTGACCGGCGTGGCATCCCGGTTCTCCTGGCGCAGCTGGGCGAGGTTGATGTGGAGATGCGGCTTGTCGACGAGGAAGTCGGCGACGAGATGGAGCGAGAAGAGCTCGCGCCATTGGACGCTCGCCTTCAACTTCGGGATGACGATGACGGGCGGATCGGGGTTCGCCTGCTGACGGACCGAGAGGTCGCGCAGCGTGATCGACAGTCCGAAGAGGCTGAAATGCAGCTTCGGGAGGGTGACCGTGTACCCCTTCAGGCTCTGGTTCATGCGCCGTTCCATCGAACGGCGCATCGGCTCGTCGACGAAGAACGAGGCGACGATGAGCAGGAGGACGAGAATTCCGATGGCGGCGGCGACCCGGACGAGGGTCTTCCGGGAGATCTTCCCGACGCGCCGCAGGCGTTCGCCGGCCGATTTCTTCGCCGGTCGAGTCTTCGATGTTTTCCTGCCCCGCGGGGATCCCCCCGGGGGTCGTCGTTCCGTGGCCAGAGAGACCTCCGACGTCCGACGGGGCAATCGCCGTGCCACCTCCCAAGCACGTAATATGGCGCCGCCATGCCGCCCCCCCTGATAGAAGCGAGGGACCTCGTCCGGACCTACCGGCTCGGAGAGGGGGAGGTCCGGGCGGTTCAGGGCGTTTCGGTCGACGTCGGCCCGGGCGAGTTCGTCGCCCTGCAGGGCCCGAGCGGCTCCGGGAAGACGACGCTCTTGAATCTCCTGGGGCTTCTGGACCATCCGGACTCGGGGACCGTCCGGATCGCCGGCCGCGACGCCTCCTCCCTGTCGGAGAACGAGCGCGCGGACCTGCGCCGGGACCGGTACGGCTTCGTGTTCCAGACGTTCAACCTGATCCCCGTCCTGTCCTCCCGGGAGAACGTCGAGTACCCCATGGCTCTCGCGGGCCGTTCCGAGGACGAACGACGCGCGCGCTCCGGCGAGCTCCTCGCCGCCGTGGGCCTCGCCGGCAAGGAGGAGGTTCGTCCGGATCTTCTCTCGGGAGGGCAGCGGCAGCGCGTCGCCATCGCGCGGGCGCTCGCCAACCGGCCGGCCATCGTGTTCGCGGACGAGCCGACGGCCAACCTCGACTCGCACACGGCGGAGGAGGTCCTCGATCTCATGCGGGCGCTCTGCGAATCGAACGGCGTCGCGTTCCTCTTCGCGACGCACGATCCGCGGGTCGTGGCTCGCGCGCGGCGCGTCATCGCCCTTCACGACGGCCGGGTCCAGTCCGACGCGGTGGTCGCGTGAACGCCCTCGCGCTCGGCTGGCGCAACCTCGTGCGGCAGCGGCGGCGAACGATCCTCATGGGCATCGTCGTCGCGTTCGGCTTCGCCGCGTTCGCCCTGGCGGGCGGGTTCATCGCGCAGTCGTTCGCCGGGCTGCGGGAAGGTACGATTCGCATGGTCGGCCAGCTGCAGGTGGTCGACCGCCGGGCGGTTGCGGCGGCGGAAGAGACGACGCTCGAGCACGGAATCCGGGCGGCGGACCGCGCGCGGTCTCTCATCGCCGGGGACCCCGGCGTCTCCTCCGTGCTGCCGCGGATCGATTTCGTCGGCCTCGCCTCGAACGGCGCCAAATCCGTCCCGTATCTCGGGGTCGGCATCGATCCGGAGCCCGAGGCCGCGGCCACGGGTGCGCGCGAGATGGTCGTCGCGGGCAGCTACCTCGCGGGGGACGGCGGGGACGGCGTGCTCCTCGGGACCGGCCTCGCGGCGGCGCTCGGCGTACGGCCCGGCCAGCGTGTCACGCTGATGGCGACGACGCCCGACGGCTCGTTGAACGCCGTCGACGGCATCGTCCGCGGGCTGGTCGACGTCCGGATCAAAGAGCTGAACGACCGGTACGCGGCAGCCGGCACCGGTCTCGTCGCGCGGCTTCTCCAGAGCGAAGGGACGGTGTCGAAGCTCGTGGTCTTCCTGAAGAAGGACGCCGACGAGAACGCGGCCGCGAAGCGGATCACGTCTCTCCTCGCGGGTTCCGGGTATCCGGTCGTCACGCGCCACTGGCGGGAGCTCGCCGTCTTCTACGATCAGGTCAAGCTCCTGTACGTCGGGATCTTCGGGTTCGTGGGCACGGTGCTGGTCGTCATCGTGATCCTCTCGGCCGCGATCGTCATGACGATGTCGGTCACCGAGCGCACCCGGGAGATCGGGACCCTTCGCGCTCTCGGGACGAGGCCCTCCGGGATCCTGCGGATGTTCCTCGCCGAAGGCGTCGTCATGGCGCTCCTCGGCTGCGTCGCGGGGGCCCTCTTCGCGCTGCTCGTCCGGGCGGGGCTGAACGCGTGGGGGTTCACTCTGCCGCCGCCGCCGGGGGGAACGCACGGCGACCCCATCCACGTGGAGATCTACCCGCTGGCCTACGCGGCGGGACTCGCCGTGATGGTCGCGACGATGGCGATCGCTTCCTGGTTTCCCGCCCGGAAGGCGGCGCGCCTGTCGATCGTCGAAGCCCTCTCGCACGTCTGATGGAAGAGTGGCGGGAAGACCGCACGCTCCCGGAACGTTGAGGGCTCCGTGAGGCTCCTCCGTCCGGTGCTGGCGCTCCTTCTCGTCTCGGCCGCGGCGGGCGCGGAGACGTCGCCGCAGGTCCGCGCCTGGCTCGAGGCGATCGACTCGACACGCAACGCGTTCGAGGAGGCCGTGATCCGGGCGCGCGCGACGCAGGTCACGTCCGGGACGCCTGCCGGAAGCGCGGACTTCGACATCTACACGAAGGGCCGCGACCGGGCCCTGATCATCTTTCGCGGCGGCAAGAAC
>JBDTOO010000101.1:0-9193 GCA_039933215.1 Acidobacteriota bacterium | reverse complement strand
GCAGCGCCGCAGACAGGACTCGGACATGCGGCGCCCCGCGCGCAGCGCGGAAAGGCCGCCGCGTCGTATTCGGGCGCGTGCGCCCCACGCGCGCCCGAATACGCTCAAAGGCAAAGCCGCACATGACTCGGACACGCTGATACGGGCGGCCAAGACGGCCGAACCCGGGGCGCGAGCGGAATCAGTTCGATACGATGCCTCCCCGATGAAAGCGGTCTTCTTCCGCGCCCACGGCGGCAACGAGGTCCTGGAATACGGCGACTACCCGGAGCCCTCGCCCGGTCCGGGCGAGGTGCGGATCGCCATCCGGGCGGCGGCGTTGAACCACCTGGACCTCTTCGTCCGCAACGGCATCCCGCACGTGCCCCTTCCCATGGTGCCCGGCGCGGACGGCGCGGGCGTGATCGACCTGGCCGGGGCGGGCGTGGAAGGGCTCGCGCCCGGGGACCGCGTTCTGATCCAGCCGGGCCTCTTCGACGGAGTCTGCGAGCACTGCCGGGCGGGCGAGCAGAGCCTCTGCGTGAACTACCGGCTCCTGGGCGAGCACGTTCCGGGTACTTTCGCGGAGAAAGTGGTCGTCCCGGCCAGGAACGCGTTCGCGATCCCCGCGGCGCTGTCGTTCGCTGAGGCCGCCGCTTTTCCGCTCGTCTATCAGACCGCGTGGCGGATGGTCGTCGGACGCGCCGCGGTGCGGCCCGGAGAGACCGTTCTCGTCCACGGCGCCGGCGGCGGCGTCGCGGGCGCCTGCGTCGAGATCGCGCTTCTCTGCGGAGCCCGCGTGTACGCGACGACGTCCGGGGCCGAGAAGACCGCGCGCCTGTCGGAGTGCGGAGCCGAGGCGGTCTTCGACTATCGCCGCCAGGACGTCGGCGCGGAGATCCGCTCGCTCACGAAGAAGCGCGGCGTCGACGTCGTCGTCGACTGCGTCGGCGAGGCGACCTGGATGACGTCGCTCAAGGCGTCGGTGAAGGGCGGCCGGATCGTGACATGCGGCGCGACGACGGGGCCCAATCCAAAGGAGGAGATCCGCCTCATTTTCTGGAAGCAGCTCTCGATCCTCGGCTCGACCATGAGCAACGACCGCGAGTTCCGGACGCTTCTCGCCGCCGTCGCCGCGGGGAGGCTGAAGCCGCGGATCGACGCGACGTTTCCTTTCTCCCGTGCCGCGGAGGCGTACCGCCGCATGGACGACGGCGCCCAGTTCGGCAAGATCGTCCTCGAGCCGGACCCCGCCGGAGGCAATGCGTGACGGGCGGCCCCCCCCCGCGCCTTTCCATCCTCCAGATCCTCGAAAAAGGCCTCTTCTCGACGGGGAGCGTCGTGCAGATGTTCCAGCTCGCGAGGGGTCTCGCCCGGCGCGGGCATCGGGTGGCCATCGTCTCCCGGGAGGCGGGAGACGTCCCCGCGCGGGCGCGGCAGGAGGGGATCGAGTTTCTGCCGCTGCCTCTCCGGCACGAGTTCGACTTCGGGAGCGCCCGGCGGCTCGCCGCGATCGTCGACGAGCGCGAGGTCGACGTCATCCACGTGCACAAGGGCATTTCGCATTCGATCGCCCTCTTCTCGACGCTCTTCTCGAAATGCCGCCCCGTCCTGGTCGTCAACCGCGGAGTGTCGTTCCCCCTGAACGTCTTCAACCGGCTCAAGTTTCACGTGCGGCTCGACGCGGTCGTGACGGTCTGCGAGGACATCCGCGACGTCATCGTCGCGTCGGGCAGGATCCCGCGGGACAGGGTCCACGTCGTCTACGCCGGCGTCGACCTCTCGACCTTCGATCCGGCGAAGGCCGACGGCGCGCGAGTCCGGAGCGAGTGGGGCGTCCCGCCGAACGAGACGCTGCTCGTGCAGGTCGGGGCGCGGGAATGGAAGGGCTGGCGCGACCTCGTCGCCGCGGCCGGGCTCCTCGCCGCGGAGTTCCCGGGACTTCGAACGGCCGTCGTCGCCTGCGAGGACGAGCCAAAGAAGGCCGAGGTGCTGGCGTTCGCGCGCGAACGGGGGGTTTCGGAGCAGATACTCGCGATCGGGTTTCGCACCGACATGCCGGACGTCCTCGCGGCAGCGGATGTCGTCGCCGACCTCTCTTACGAAGGACTTGGCATCACGGGGACCCTCCGGGAGGCGATGGCGATGGGGACGCCGGTCGTCGCGAGCGCCGCCGGCGGAAATCCGGAGCTGGTGGTCGACGGCGAGTCCGGTCTCCTCGTGCCGCCGCGGGATCCGGCGGCGCTCGCACAGGCGATCGGAAGCCTTCTGCGGGACCCCGCCCGGGCGTCGGCGCTCGGACGCGCCGGTCGCGCGCGCGTCGAGAAGGGCTTTTCCTCCGAAGTGCGGCTCGACCGAATCGAGGCGCTCTACGCGCGGCTCATCGCCGAAAGAGCCACAGCAGAAGCGAAAGGACGAGCGACAGCAGCAGGCAGGTGACGATCGGGAAGACGATCGTCGCGTTGCCGCGCCGCACGATCACGTCCCCCGGGAGCCTCCCGAGCCATCGCGAGAAAAGCGGCCAGAGCAATCCGGCGAGCAGGAGCACGGCGCCGGCCGCCAGAAGGAGCGCGCGAACGGGGGGCTGGAATCGGGCGTCCATGCCGTGAGAATATCTTCCTGTCCTCCTCGGGCGCGACCGGCTCTCCGGCCGTAGCCATGACCGAAGACCTGATCCCCCGCCGCTCGACCCCGATCCTCCGCATCCGCGACCTTCCCTCGGAGGAACGCCCGCGCGAGCGCCTCTCGCGGCTGGGCGCCGCCGCGCTCTCGAACGAGGAGCTCCTGTCCCTGCTGCTCCAGAGCGGAACCCGCGGCGCGAGCTCGCTCGACCGGGCCCGCTCGCTTCTGGCCGCGCACGGCGGCCTGGTGGCGCTCGCCGGACTCTCCGGCGGCGAGCTGCGCCGGGAGCGCGGCATCAAGTGCGCCCGCGCCGCCGTGATCGAGGCCGCATTTGAGCTCGGCCGGCGGCTCGGCACCGAGACGCTCGCGGCGCGCGACCTCTTCCACGAGCCGTCGCTCGTCAAGGAATACCTGCGGCGCGCGCGAGGAGACGGCGCCCAGGAGCGAACCGGCGCCCTCTTCGTCAACGCGCGCAACCGCCTCCTGAAGGACGATCCCGACATCTACCGGGGGACCCTCGATCGCGCGGTCGTCGAGCCTCGCGAGATTCTGAAGCGCGCCCTCCTGGCGAACGCCGCGGGCGTGATCCTGTACCACAACCATCCGTCGGGAGACCCCGCGCCGTCCCGGGAGGATCGGGAGTTCACGAGGCGCCTCGCCGCCGCCGCCGAGTCCGTCGGCATCCGCCTGCTGGATCACATCGTGGTCGGGCGATCCGGATGCGTCTCGTTCCGGGAGGCCGGCCTCCTGTGATGGCCGGGGCGGGGAGCCGACAGCTGATAGCTTTCTCTCCCGATGCGGCCTTTCTACGCGACCACGCCGATCTACTACGTCAACGATCTGCCCCACATCGGGCACATCTACACGACGGTTGTCGGCGACGCCCTCACCCGGTACCACCGCCTGATCGGGGAGCCGACGCGCTTCCTGACGGGCACCGACGAGCACGGCCAGAAGATCGAGAAGGCGGCCGCGGCGCAGGGCCTGACCGAGATCGCCCTCGCGGACCGCGTCGTGGCCCGCTACGGCGAGCTCTGGAAGCTCTACGAGATCGCCAACGACGACTTCATCCGCACGACGGAGCCTCGTCACCGGAAGGGCGTCGAGGCCCTGATCGCCCGCATCGAAGCGGCGGGCGATTTCTACACGGCGAAGCACGACGGCTGGTACTGCTCGAACTGCGAGGCCTTCTACACGGAAAAGGAGCTCGACGAGGAGAAGCGATGTCCCGTCCACGGCACGCCCTGTACCTGGACCTCCGAAGAGAACGTCTTCTTCCGCCTGTCCCGCTTCGCGCAGCCCCTCCTCGACCACATCGAAGCCCATCCCGAGTTCATCCGCCCCGAGACCCGCCGGGCGGAAGTCGTCTCGTTCATCCGCGGAGGATTGAACGACCTTTCGGTGTCGCGGACGAAGCTGCAGTGGGGGATCCCCTTTCCGGGCCGCCCGGGGCACGTGGTCTATGTCTGGCTCGACGCGCTCGCGAATTACGTCACGGCGCTCGGCTTCGGCTCCGGCGACGACCGGCTCTACCGCGAGTTCTGGGATTCGCCGGATTCCGTCCGCGTGCACCTGATCGGAAAGGACATCCTGCGCTTCCACGCCGTCTACTGGCCCGCGTTTCTCCTGTCGGCCGGTCTTCCCCTCCCGACGACCGTCTGGGCTCACGGGTGGTGGCTGCGGGACGGTCGGAAGATCTCGAAGTCCGTCGGAGCGATCGTACGGCCGGACGAGCTCGTGGCCGACTTCGGGCCGGACGCCGTCCGATATTTCCTCCTCCGCGAGATGGCATTCGGGCAGGACGCGAGCTTCTCGGACGAGGCCTTCGTGGCGCGGTACAACTCCGACCTCGCCAACGACCTCGGCAACACGGTCTCGCGGGTCGCCGCGCTCTGCCGTCAGAGCTTCGGGGCGGCGCCGTCCGTCCCGTGCGGCGTGAACGAGGTCCATGCGGCGTACCGCCGCATCCGGGCCGAGTGGAGGCAGGCGCTCGACGAGCTGGCCTTTCACCGCGCGCTCGAAAGCGTCTGGAAGCTCCTCTCGGTCATCAACGGCTACGTCGTCTCGCGCGAGCCCTGGAAGATCCGCAAAGAGGAGGGCGCTTCGCCGCGCCTCCACCGCATCCTCTACTCGGCGTCCGAGGGAGTCCGCCTCGCCGCGGTCCTCCTCTCGCCGTTCGCCCCTTCGACGTCTCGCCGCATCTTCGAGGCGTTCGGTCTGCCGGCCGGAGAGCCCACGACGGATGATCTGCGCTGGGGCGGCCTCGTCCTCGGCGCGCCGATGCCCGAGTCGCCCGCGCTCTTTCCCCGCGTCGACGCCGCTCAATATTTAAAAGGAGCTCCCGCCATGGACGACGACACGCCGAAGGACTCGACGAGCACTGCCTCCGCGCCCGCCCCCGCGCCCGCGCCTGCGCCGGCGTCCCCCCCCGCCTCCGCAGGGAGCCCGTCCGCCGCGCCCCCGCCCTCGGAAGCCACGCAGGCCGCGACGCCCGCAGACACCCGGATCGGCATCGAGGAGTTCCAGAAGGTCCGCCTGGTGACGGCGCGCGTGCTGTCCGCGGAACGCGTGCCGAAGTCGAACAGGCTGATGAAGCTCCAGGTGGATCTCGGCACGGAGCAGCGCCAGATCGTGGCCGGCATCGCGGCGAAGTACGAGCCCGAGGGGCTCGTGGGGCGCAACGTCGTGATCGTCGCGAATTTGAAGCCCGCGAAGCTCATGGGCGTGGAATCGAACGGGATGGTCCTCGCCGCCACGGTGGGCGAGGCGGGCGAGCCGTCGCTGCTCGAAGTCGCGGCGGACGTGCCTCCGGGCAGCCGGGTCAAGTAGAAGGTTCGCCGGCGTTTCGCCTCCGAAGCCGATGACCTCCTCCGATCCCCCGGTTCTCTGCGACTCGCACTGCCACCTGCAGCTGGACGGCCGGGAAGGCCCTTCCGAAGACGCGGGAGCCCTTCTCGCCCGCGCGAGAACGGCCGGCGTCGCGCGGTTCCTCGTCCCCGGGACGACGCTCGCCGACTCGTCGCGGGCGATCGGGATCGCCGAGAGCCACGAGGGGGTCGTCGCGGCCGTCGGCGTCCATCCCCACGAAGCAAAGGACTTCGATCCGGCGCGGGATGGCGCGGCGCTCGAGGCGCTCGCGAGGCATCCGAAGGTCGCGGCGATCGGCGAGGTGGGTCTCGATTTCCACTACGACCTCTCTCCTCGCGAGGCGCAGATCGAAGTGCTCGAATGGATGCTCGATCTCGCCCGGCGGCTCGGGAAGCCGGCGATCCTGCACAACCGCGAGAGCGGAGCCGAGATGCTCTCCCTCCTCGGGCGCCTCCCGGCGCGCGAGCGGCCGGGCGTCTACCACTCATTCACGGAGGGCCCGGAGTACGGGAAGAAGGCGATCGACCTCGGCTACCGGATCTCCTTCTCCGGGATGATTACTTTCCGCCCCGCGGAGGACATCCGCGCCGCGGCCGCTGCGCTTCCACTCGACGCGATGCTCGTCGAGACCGATACGCCGTTTCTATCCCCGGTGCCGTTCCGGGGCAGGCCCTGCGAGCCGGCCTTCGTGGTCGAGACGGCGAAGAAGCTCGCCGAGGTCCAGCGAACGGATCTCGCGTCCGTCGCGCTGGCCACGACGGCGAACTTCGAGGACCTCTTCCTCCGGTGACCGGACGATTCTCGCCCGAGCAGTTCGACGCGGTTGTCGAAGAGGCGCTCGCGACGGTGCCGACGGCGTTTCGCAAATACCTGGAGAACGTGGTCGTGATGGTCGAGGAGGAGCCCGCCCGTGAGGACTACGAGGAGACGGACACTCCGGACGACGAGGAGCTCTTCGGGATCTTCCGGGGCATGAGCGTCTTCGACCGTGGCGCTGCCGTGACGCATCTGCCGGCGCAGATCGCCATCTTCCGGGGCCCGATTCTGCGCTCCTGCCAGCACCGCGGCGAGGCCGTCCGCGAGATCCGGGACACCGTCGTCCACGAGATCGGCCACATGCTGGGGTTGGATGACGAGGAGATGCCGTACTGATGGCGGCGGATTCCGGAGACGCGTCCCGCGCGGCCGATGGAGGCGTATGCCCGCCGCACCGAGCGGGCGGCTCGCTTCAATGCTTCGGAGAGCGGCCTCCGGCGCCTCCTTTCGAGAGCTCCCCCCAGCGCGCCAGGGCGTTCGAAAGCGCCGCCTGGAGCTCTTTCCAGGCCGACTCGACCTGCGTCGTCGGAGCGGCGTCCGCGCCCTCGACGATCGCGTAGAGCGTCCCCAGTCTCGCGTTCAGGCCGGCGAGGCTTTCGGGCGGAGGCGTCGACCCGGCGCCCTCGAGGGCGGCGGCCTTCGCGTCGAGCGGTCCCCCGCGGTCCGGGTCGGCCTTCCATTTCGACCGGAGCGCGCGCAAGGCCGCGAGCGCTTCCGAGTCCCGCCGGAGCGCATCCGAGATCCCGCTGGCGACCTCGAGCTGCCGGGCGAGGGCGGACGCCGGCGTGGGGATCCGCGGGTCCATCCGGACGGTGAGCGGCCGCGTCAGGCTCTTGCCCGCCGCGGTCAGGCGGACGGTGTAGCTGCCGGGAAGGACCAGGGGCCCCTCCGGACCGAGCGGCGTATCTCGGGGGACCGCCGAGATGGGGTACTCGCGGTCGAGTCCCGCGGGCGGGGGATATCGGAGGTCCCAGACGAAGCGGTGCGCGCCCGCTTCGGCCGAGAGGGAGAGTGGCGGCCGGATCCAGTACGTCGGGACGTTCAGCCCGGGGTCGATCGGCTCGGGCCGGTCGTCGCTCGAGAACCGCCGCACGAGCCGGCCGGAGGCGTCGAGGATCTCGAGCGTCACGGCGCCGGCGGCGCGCGACTTCAAGAGGTAGTCCACGATCGCTCCGTCCGGGGGGTTCTGGCCCGCGGGCTCTTCGGGCGGAAGGGGCGTGTCCGTCCAGATGCTCCGGCGCACACGGGTGGCCGTCGCGGGAGTGTAGAGATGGAGGTCGGACGCGGCGACTTCCGGCGTGGACTGCCGGAGGGGCGATACGTCGTCCAGGATCCAGAAGGACCGCCCGTGGGTCCCAACCACGAGATCGTCGCCGTGGACCACGAGATCCCGGACGGCGGTCGTCGGAAGGTTCAGCTGGAGCGGCTGCCACCGTCCGCCGTCGTCCAACGACACGAAGACGCCCCGCTCGGTCCCCGCGAAAAGGAGTCCCCGCCGGATCGGATCCTCGCGCACGGCGTTGACCACCGCGTTCTCGGGAATCCCGCGCACGATCTCCTCCCACGTCGCGCCCGAGTCCCTGGTCCGCCAGATATGCGGCCGGAGGTCGTCCAGCCGGATGCGGTTCACGGCGGCGTATGCCGTTGCGGAGTCGAATCGCGAGGCCTCGAGGAGCGAGACCTTGCTCCACGGAGTCAGGGCCTTCGGCGTGACGTTCTTCCACGTCTGGCCGCCGTCGTGCGTGACGTGGATCAGGCCGTCGTCCGTTCCCGCCCAGATCACGCTCCCGTCTTTCGGGGAAGGCGCCAGCGCGTAGATGACCCCGCGGTGCTTCCCTTTCTCCGGGTCGAGCGGGGCGAAGATGCCGAGACTCGGCGGCGTCTCGTAGGTCTCGCGGGTCAGGTCGGGCGAGAGCACGTCCCAGCTCCTCCCGCCGTCCCGGGTTCGGAAGAGCACGTTCGAGGCGAGGAACAGGGTCTTCGGGTCCGTCGGCGAGAAGAGGATGGGCATGGTGCGGACGAAGCGGTACCGTCCGCCGCGGAGCGGCGCGGGGGAGATGTCCTGGAGGACGCCCGTTCTCCGGTCGAAACGCGTCGCCTTGCCGCCGTAAATGACGTTCGGGTCGAGGGGGTCGGGCGCGACGTAGCCGTACTCCTCGACGCCGACCGGCTGCCAGTCATGGAACGTGATGGCGCCCGAGTCTCCGCGGCTGGCGACCGCCGCCGATCCGCTCTCCTGCTGGCCGCCGTAGACGACGTAGGGAAACTGGTCGTCGGTGATCACGTGGTAGAACTGAGCGGTCGGCTGGTTGTACCAGCTGCTCCACGTCTTCCCGCCGTTCACCGTGATGGTCGCTCCCTGGTCGGCCGCGATCAGGAAGATCTCCGGGTGGAGCGGGTTGATCCAGATCGTGTGGTAGTCGTCGCCGCCCGGAGCTCCCTTGATCGCGGTGAAAGTGCGGCCTCCGTCGTCCGATCGGTAGGTGGAAGTGTTCGCCGCGAACACCACGTCGGGATCGGTCGGATGGACCTTCACTTCCGCGAAGTCGCCCCCCCGTCCCGAGACGCGCGTCTCGGAATTGACGCGCTTCCACGACGCGCCCGCGTCGTCCGATCGATACGTGCCGGCGTGCGCCGGGTCGGCGTCGACCTGGGCGTAGAGGCGGTTCGAGTCGGTGGGCGCGACGGCGATCCCCATCCTGCCGAGGCCCTCCGCGATCGTCGGCAGGCCCCTCTCGAGGCGGGTCCAGGTCGTCCCGCCGTCCGTCGACTTGTGGAGCCCGCTGCCCGGACCGTTGAACGAGGCGCCGACTTCCCACGGCGCCTGCCGCGCCGCCCACAGATCGGCGTACACGACGTCCGGGTTCTTCGGGTCCAGGACGACCGCGATGGCGCCCGTGTTCTCGTC
>JBDTOO010000100.1:0-9268 GCA_039933215.1 Acidobacteriota bacterium | reverse complement strand
CGTATTCGGGCGCGCGCGCTCCACGCGAGCCCGAATACGCTCAAAGGCAGCACGACAGACACGACTCGGATATGCCGCGCCCCGCGCCCAGCGCGGAAAGGACGCCGCGCCGTATTCGGGCGCGCGCGCTCCACGCGAGCCCGAATACGCTCAAAGGCAGCACGACAGACACGACTCGGATATGCCGCGCCCCGCGCCCAGCGCGGAAAGGACGCCGCGCCGTATTCGGGCGCGCGCGCTCCACGCGAGCCCGAATACGCTCAAAGGCAGCACGACAGACACGACTCGGATATGCCGCGCCCCGCGCGCGGCGCGGAAAGGACGCCGCGTCGTATTCGGGCGCCCGCATCCACGCGAGCCCGAATACGCTCAAAGGCGGCACGACAGACACTATTTGGACACGCTGCTAGAGGGCCCGGGCGGGGTTTCGAGCGGGCTCGTACGGCGAGAGGTCGCGGAGACGCCGAACGGCCGAGATCGCCGCCGCCGCCGCGAAATCGATCTCCTCCTCCGTGTTGAACCGTCCGAGCCCGAAGCGAATCGACGCATGCGCGAGATCGTCCGGGACGCCGATCGCCTTCAGGACGTGAGAGGGCTCGAGCGAAGCCGACGTGCAGGCGGAACCGGAAGAAACCGCGACGTCCTTCATGCCGAGAAGGAGCGCCTCCCCTTCGACGCCGGCAAATGACAGGTTGAGGTTGCCCGGCAGGCGGGTGTCCGACTCGCCGGGAGAGAGGTCGCCCGCGGCGTCGATCGCCGGCAGCTCGGGTCCGTTGACCGTGACCCCGGACAGCGAAGACGCGATCTCACGGTGGAGCCGGTCGCGGAGAAGCCGCAGGCGCCGGGCCTCCGGGTGAAGCTCCGCCATGGAGATCGTCGCCGCTTTGCCGAGCGCGACGATGCCGGGGACGTTCAGCGTCCCGGAGCGCATGCCGTGCTCCTGGCCGCCTCCCACGATCATCGGAGCGACGCGGACGCGAGGATTGCGCGAACGGACATAGAGCGCTCCGACGCCCTTCGGGCCGTAAATCTTGTGCGCGGAGATCGACGCGAGGTCCGCCTTCACCGCGTCGACGTCGAACGGGACCTTCCCGAAGCCCTGCACGGCATCCGTGTGGAAGAGAACGCCGCGCCCCCGGCAGACCGACCCGATGGCGGCGAGGGCCTGGACAGTGCCGATCTCGTTGTTCGCATGCATCAGCGAGACGAGGACGGTGCGATCGGTGATCGCCCCCTCGACCTGTTCCGGAAAGACGCGCCCGTCCCGGTCCGGCGCGAGGTACGTGACCTCGGCGCCCTCCTTCTCGAGGGCCCGGCACGCGTCGAGCACCGCGTGGTGCTCCGTCTGCGCGGTGATCAGGTGATTGCCCTTCTCCCGATACGCGCGCGCGACGCCGAAGACTGCCAGGTTGTCTGACTCGGTCGCGCCGCTCGTGAAGACGATCTCCTTGTCGAGAGCGTGGAGCGCCGTCGCGATGGCGTGGCGCGCTTCGTCGACGGCCGCTTCGGCCTCCCAGCCGAAGACATGGCTGCGGGATCCCGCGTTTCCGAAAGAGCCCGTGAGATAAGGCATCATCGCGTCGAGAACGCGCGGATCGACCGGCGTCGTCGCGTGATTGTCGAGATAGATGGGCAGCTTCATGCGGGCTCCGGAGGAGGGAGCGTACTCCGTTTTCCCCGTCCAGGAGAACGCGCGGCGGGGCATCCGGTATTTCGCCGCCGGGTCCCCACGCCGGCGGGGATTCGTTGGATAATCACGGCATCAGCATGTCGTCCCTTCCGACTCCCGGAACCGAGTTTCCGTTCTCGTCGCCGCCTCCGAAAGTCCGCCTGGTCAACGCCTTTGCGCGGCCTTTCGAGAACGTCGTGGCGACGGCGCGGACCTGCTACTCGTCGAAGGGGATCGTGACGGAGGATCAGGCGTCGGCCCGGCCCGAGCGCCGCGACGCCCTCGCGCGCTCGATCTACGGAGCGGGCCATCACACGACCTTTCAGCACGCACACTTTCAGTTCGCGCTCGAGAACGTCTCCCGGCAGTTTCTCTGGACATTCCTTCACAGCCACCCCTTCTACAACTCCGAGCAGGTCTCGCAGCGGTACGTCGAGGTCAAGGCCGGGCAGTACGCGGTCCCGCCGATGCTGCCCGCCGAGCGCGAGATTTACGAATCGGCGGCGCGGCGGCAGCAGGCGGCGTACTCCCGGTTGACGGAGCTCCTGACGCCTCTCGCCGGCGAGAGATACTTCGGAATCTTCCCCGGGCGGACCCGCGGCGACGGGCGGACCCGCTTTGCGGGCGCGATCCAGAAGCGGGCCCAGGAAATCGCCCGCTACGTCCTGCCGGTGGCGACGTTTGCGTACCTGTACCACACGGTCTCCGGCATCACGCTCTTCCGCTACTGGCGTCTCTGCGAGTCGTTCGATGCGCCGACCGAGCAGCGCGAGGTCGTCGGCCGGATGGTCGAAGAAGTGCTCCGGCACGACCCCCTCTATCGCGCGGTGCTGCAGGATCCGATTCCGCTCGAGGAGACTCCCGAATACGCGCTCTTCGAGGCGGCGAAGAATCCTCCGCCGGGCTCCGGCCGCGCATTCCGCGACGAGTTCGACGCGGAGCTTTCCGGGCGCGTCTCGAGGCTCGTCGACTGGAAGGCGAACAACGAGGAGATCCTCGCCTCTTCGGTGCGCGAGGTGCTCGGTCTTCCCCGCGCCGCGCTTTCGGACGACGAAGCGATCCGCCTGGTTCTCGACCCGGCGAAGAACCCGCTCCTCGGAGAGACCCTCACCCTGACCACCCACGGGAAGCTCTCGCGCGCGCTCTTCCACCCGTCATACACGTTCCGCAAGAAGCTCTCGCACACCGCGGACAGCCAGGACCAGAGACACCGGATGACGCCCGCCTCGCGGCCGGCGCTGCGCGCCTACCTGACGGAGGAGCCGGACTTTGTCGTGCCGATGCTCGTCGACGAGATCCCGGAGGCCGCGGACCTCTATCGCCGCTCGATGGTCGAGACGTGGGAAGCGATCGGAACGCTGCGTGCGCGGAGAGTCGCGGACGAGTACGCGGCGTACCTCCTTCCGAACGCGGTCGCGATCCGGTTCACCGAGTCCGCCGACCTTCTCAACCTGCATCACAAATTCGCGATGCGCCTCTGCTACAACGCGCAGGAGGAGATCTGGCGCGCCTCGCTCGACGAGGCGCTGCAAATCCGCGACGTGAATCCCCGCATCGGCCCCTGGCTCCTGCCGCCGTGCACGCTGCGCCATCACGCCGGCGTGCGGCCGGTGTGTCCGGAAGGCGATCGGTTCTGCGGAGTCGTCGTCTGGAAAGAGGACGCCACGCAATACCGGCGCGCTCTCTAGCCGCCTCGAACGCAGCCGCCGGTTCGACCCGGCACCCGGACCGAAGCTCCGGGGCCCTTTCTTATTTCCCGCGCTCGCGTCCCTCCGGCGGGGCCGCCCGGCTCTTGACCGAAAGGGTGAGCACGAACCTTGCGACCGCCTCGCCCTCCGAGATCGAGGGAACGGTCGCGACGACGTGGACGGGAAGATTCTCGCGCTCTCCGCTCGCCTCCGCACGGTCCAGAAGATCGCGGATCTCGCGGCCCTGGGAGCATTCGAAATGGACATCCGCCTCCGGCCTTCTCAGGAATTCCGCGCGAACGTCCTTGAACACGACCGAGATCCGCGTGCGGCGGCCTTCGAGGAGCCGGAAGCCGAGGAGAGCCGCGGCGGCGTCGGCCCCTGTGCAGAGGACGCCGAAATACATCGAGCCCAGGTGGTTTCGGGTTCGGCGCCCGAGGGGCACGCGGAGGACGCAGCGTTCGCCGTCCATCGCGACGACGCTCGGCCGGATCCAGGAGAGAAGGGGGATGTGCCGCCACGCCCAGAACCTCAGAGCGAGCGTCTCGCGCAGGCGGGATGGCACGCGGGGATGTTAGAACAGCGCAGCACGGCACGGCACGCTCCGGAAGGAGTAGGCTTGTGAAGCGGAGCAACGTTCCATGAACACCCATCCGATCGCCGGTCCTGCCCGCCTCGAGCCTTTTCCGGAGAGAGCGCGCCGGGCGCCCGCCCGTTTCGCGGGCCTCGCAATCCTCGCCGCCGCCGCGCTCTGGTCGGCGGCCTCGTGCGGAACGACGAGGAAGGCCGCCCCGGCCGCCCCGACGCCCGTGCCGACGGCGACGCCGTCGCTCACGCCGGCGCCCATCTCGGTGCCGATGCCCGTCACGACCCCGTCGAGCTCCTCGATCTACGACCGCACGCCCGGCGTCATCTACGAGGAGAAGGGCCGCGCCCCGTCGACGCCCGCCGGCGCGACGCCCACGCATGCTGCGCCCTCCGGGCCGAGCCCGACACCCACGCGGCGTCCGGCCGCCGCGGCCTAGGCGGCCCTTGGACGGGAGCGGTAGCCGGACGGAAACACTGCGGCGCCACTTCCGCGAGGCCTTCGCGCGGGACGCCGGGGCGGCGTACCGGGACTGGTTCCGCGCGCAGGAGGAGCTCCGCGAGGACGGCGACGCGCAGACGGCGCGCGAGTTGTCGGACGATCTCTGGGAACGGCGCGAGACGCTCGTCTTCGGCGCCGACTCAGACCGCGCGCGCTTCCTCCACAACCTGGCTGTGTTCCTGGGAAGTCCCGGTCCGGCGGCGAGTCTGCCGCGGGCGCGCCACGCCTTCTCCGCCGCGCTCGCGCATTTCGAGGCGGAGGAGGATGGCGGCTGGATCTCGCGGACCGTCCACAACTTCGCGACCGCGATCTCCAACCTCGGAGAAAGCGGCGCGGACCTCGAGGAGTCCGAGAGGCTCTTCGAGAAGGCGCTCTCGTGGCGGACGGAAGAGAGGGAGATCGCGCGCGCGGTGACCCTCCACAACCTGGGGCTCGCGCTGCGGCGCCACGCGGAGCTCGCCCCGGGGCGCGCGGCGGAGCTCCTCGCGGAGAGCGCCGAGCGCCTCGACGAAGCCCGGGGGATCCGCGAGCGCCTCGGGCTCGACGAAGGCCGCGCCCGCTCGCTGTTCCATCGGGGCATCACGCTCGCCCGGCTGGCGGAAGCTGGGGGCGACGGCGCCCTCGGAGAGGCGCAGGCCTGCCTCTCCGCCGCGGCGGATGCCTTCGAGCAGATCGGGAAGCACGACTCCGCCGCCGCGGCGCGGCAACTCCTCGCGCGCTGACGGGGAGGAAGGTCGCGCGGGTTCAGATCAGTCCGAGCGGCGAGACGCGGCTCTCCTGGTCGACCTGTTCCCGCGTGCAATCCTTCGGCCGCTTGTCCGGCCGGAACCGCAGGAGCCGCGTCCCGTGGCGGAAGCGGCCCCCGGTGAAGTGGTCGTATTGGATTTCCACGACGAGCTTCGGATCGAGGGGCTTCCAGTCCCCGGTCCGATCGGTCGACCATCGGCTCGGGCCGCCGGGCGCCTGGCCCGTGAATCCCGGCGGCTTCACCATCGCCTCGAGCTTCGGGAGCAGTTCGTTCTTCAAGGCCGTGGTCAATCCGGAGCAGAAGCCCACGTGATCGAGGCGGCCCTCCGCATCGAAGAGGCCGAGGAGCAGGGAGCCGAGCGCCCGGCCCTTCGACGCGAACCGGAATCCGCCGACGACGCAGTCCGCCGTGCGGAGGAGCTTGATCTTCTCCATGCCGACCCGCTCCCCCGACCGGTATTCGAAGTCGAGGCGCTTCGCGATCACACCGTCCATCGCGCCTCCCGCGGAGCGCAGCCACCTCTTCGCCTGCGCGAGCCGGGGCGTGGCGGGCGAAAGCCGGATCCCCAACTTCTTCTGGAAGTTCTTCTTCGCGAAGGCCTCGAGCTTCGGCCGTCGTTCCGACAGCGGGCGATCCGCGAGGAGCTTGCCCTTCTCGTCGACGAGGAGGTCGAAGACGAGATACAGACCCGGCGTCTCGGCCGCCAGCTTGCGAATGCGGCTCTCGGCGGGGTGGATCCGCTGGAGGAGGTCGTCGAACGAGAGGGCGTTGGCGACGGGAATCACGATCTCCCCGTCGAGCACGAACTTCGAAGCCGGAAGAGCCCGCAGATTCTCGACGATCTCCGGGAAGTAGCGGGCGAGGGGCTGTCCGGCCTTCGACTGCAGCTCGATCGCGTCGCCGTCGCGAAAGGCGACGCACCGGAAGCCGTCCCATTTCGGCTCGTACTGCCATTGCCCGCCCTCCGGGATCTCTCCGACGAGCAGCGCCGACATCGGCAGATACGGCGTCTCGATGGGCAGCGTCACAGGAATTTCTCCATCGGGAAACGGCCTCCGGGCTCGAGAACAGGTCTCCAGAGATCGCCGAGCTTCGCGATCCGGGCCGGCACGTTGTCGATCCGGAAGTCCTCGATGCGCACGCCCTTCTCGACTTCCGCCCAGGTCACCGGCGTCGAGACCGACGCCTTCGGCTTCGGACGCACCGAATAGACCGACGCCAGGGTGCGGCCCCAGGCGTTCTGGTTGTAGTCGACGAGCACCCGCCCCTTCGGGCGCCTGGCGATCCGATACTCGGCGGTCACGAGCTTCGGGTCGCGAATTTCCATCGCCTTCGCGAACTCCTTCGCGAAGGTCCAGACCTGCTTCTGCGTGGGTCCCCGCACGATCGGGACGTAGACGTGAATGCCCTTCGACCCGGTCGTCTTCGCGTAGCAGGGCATCCCGAGCGACTCGAGCGCCTCCCGAACCATCAACGCCGTCGCCAGGATCTGGGGCATGCCCGCGTCCGGAACGGGGTCGAGGTCGAAGTGCACGTAGTCCGGGCGATCCACGTCGTCGCATCGCGCGTACCACTCGTTCAAGTCGATGCACCCGAGGTTGACGACCCAGAGAAGCGACGCGAGGTCCTGGACCATCGGGAAATCGATCACGTTTCCGGACGCGTGCTCGATCGAGCAAAGCTCGATCCAGTCGGGCCGCGGCGACGGCGCGCGTTTCATGAAGAAGAACTCTCCCTCCGCGCCGTGGGGATACCGCTTCATCACCATCGCCCGGTCCGCGAGATGCGGCAGCAGCGCCGGCGACACCGAGGCGTAGTAGCGCAGCAGATCGCCCTTGGTGATGCCGAGCCCGGTCCAGAAGATCTTTCCCAGGTTCGTGAGCTTCACGGTGCGGCCCGCCACGACGATCTCCGCGTCTCCGTCGCGCGGGATCTCGACCGCAGGAACCGCCGCCGCCTTTCGAGGAGGGGCGGTCTTGGTTACCGGCTCGACGCGAGTGCGGGACGGATGGCGATCGCGCGTCGCCCTCGGCGGCCCGGTCTTCGCGACCCTCCCGCGCGGCGGAGCTCCCGCGGCGCTTCCGCCGCTCGGAAATCCCCGCCTCGTGCCAGCGGTCTTTCGAACCATCGCCGGCTCCTATTCAAGAACGGGGCCGCGGCGCTCCCTCACGAGCTTCGGCGGCCTCTTGCCATGCCGGACAGCGCCGGCGACGGCACGGTATTCGAGCTCCCGGCCCTCCCGGACGCATCGCAGCAGCAGCCCCCCCCGGCTCATGTCCCCGCGCCCGACGAACTCGCCGGGAAACCGGAGGCGGTCTCCGAAGACCTTCTGGAGGATGTCGACGTACTTTCCGGTCGCGATGCTCCCGAGAAGCACCACTTCGCCCGAGGGGCCGATCGCGCGGGCGAGCTCCGTCGCATGCCGCGCGAGCGGGCGGCGGTATCGAGGATCGGAAGCGTCGATCCGCACGCGAGAGAAGCTCCGGAGCCGCGCCAGCGTGACGGGCTCCTCCGCCGGAAGGAGGCCCTCGTTCGGAGTGATGACGAGGATCCCGGGCGCGCCCGGAGGAGGCGCCGCGAAAGCACGGGCGTAAGTGAGCTTGCCGCGAAAGTAGAGGCCGGACAGGAAGCTGAACACGTCTCCCAGCGCCGCTCCCTCCGCGGTGCGCAGGCGGACGGCGAGATCGAATCGGGCGCGTTCGTTGAAGACGAGCTGCGCCCGCTCTCCGCCCGTGCTCGCGGGAGACAGCAGGAAAACGCGCCCCGGGTTTCCGTTCATGCGGCGGACGACGCCTCGAGCTCCAGCCCCTCCGCCGCGGCGGCGACGCGCCGTCGCATCCAGGACGCCGCGGGGAACCGCGCGGCGACGAGGAGCGCGATCGCCGCGAGCGTTCCAGGCCGCCCCCATCTTCCGAAAACGTACAGGACGGCGGTCGAGAGTCCGGACACGAGACCGCCGATCAGGAGCAGCGCCATTCTCCGGCCGCTCATCTGCTCCTCCGCGCGCAGAGGCCGCGAGAAGGGGAACTCGGGGAAGAGAGCGCGTCCGGCGAGGATGAGGAGATCTCCGTATGCCGCGAGCTCGGCGAGAAACAGCAGCCGGTCGAGAAGGCCCATGCCGAGCTGCGAAAACTCCCGGACCGCGAAGATCAGAAACATCGGAAGAAGCTGGAAGACCCGCATCAGCGTGACCGTCCCCGCCGAAAAGCGCGCGCGGTCCATCGGGCTCACGAGGAGAAACCAGAGCACCTCGGGCCGGCGGCTGCGCGTCAGGACGTCGGACGAGGCGACGAGCAGCCAGCCGACGAGCCCGATCCCCGTCCAGACCCCACCCTGGCGCAGAGAGGTGAAGAGGATGATTCCGCAGAGCACGGGTCCCATCAGGAACTCGGACCGCGCCCGCCAGTCGCCCTTGAGATGCACGCGCAGGAGATCGAACAGGCGGCGGGACTCGGCGGACCGGAAGAGCCTCGAGAGTCGGAAGGCGCGCGCGGCTCCGGAATGCCGGACATCCCGCCGGGGAGGGCGAGGCCTGCGCTCCAGGGGCTCGAGCAGCCGCTCGCCCACGCGCGATCCGAGCCAGCGCGTTCCGCCCGCCACGAGCGCGACGACCGCCGCCGACGCGAGAAGCGTCCGGCCGGCCAGCGCGGGAGTAAATCCGCCCCGGCGCAGAGCCTCGAGCGGCGCGAGAAACCAGAAGACGGGAAACGCCCAGGCGGCGCGAGGGGGCACCGACGTCTGCTTCATCAGCCGGACGAAGCGGCCTCCGCCGGCGAAGATGAAGTAGGAGAACTGAAATCCGATCTGGAGCCAGGGCATCACGCGTTCGAACGCCGCCCGACCGAAGATCGCCAGGATCGCGACGCCGATGTAGAGCCCCGCAACCGAGGTGGCCAGGCATGCGAACCCGGCGCCGAGCAGATACGCGCCCGCCGCGGCCGGGCCCTCCCGCACGAGCGTCGTCACGCCGCTCGGCAGAAAGAGGAGGCCGAAGAGGATCACCAGAGTGCGCGCGAAGACCCAGAGCCTCGCGAGGAGAATCGACCGGTCGTCATGGGGAAGCGCGCCGAGGATGA
>JBDTOO010000099.1:0-9280 GCA_039933215.1 Acidobacteriota bacterium | reverse complement strand
TGCCGGCCATGAGGTTGACGTTCTCCGTCAGGTCCTTCCAGGTGCCGGCGACGCCGCGGACGTCGGCCTGTCCGCCGAGCTTTCCTTCCGTCCCGACTTCGCGGGCGACGCGCGTGACCTCCGAGGCGAACGACCGGAGCTGGTCGACCATCGTGTTGATCGTGTCCTTGAGCTCCAGGATCTCGCCCTGCACGTCGACCGTGATCTTCTTGGAAAGGTCGCCGTTGGCGACGGCGGTGGTGACGGCCGCGATGTTGCGGACCTGGCCGGTCAGGTTGCCGGCCATCGAGTTGACCGAGTCTGTGAGGTCCTTCCACGTGCCCGCAACGCCGGGCACGTCCGCCTGACCGCCGAGGTTGCCTTCCGTCCCGACTTCGCGGGCGACGCGCGTGACCTCGGCCGCGAACGACGACAGCTGGTCGACCATCGTGTTGACCGTGTTCTTCAACTCCAGGATCTCTCCCTTGACGTCGACGGTGATCTTCTTCGTCAGGTCGCCTTTCGCGACGGCCTTCGTGACATCGGCGATGTTGCGGACCTGGCCCGTGAGGTTGCCGGCCATCGAGTTGACGCTGTCCGTGAGGTCCTTCCACGTTCCCGACACGCCTTCGACGCGCGCCTGACCGCCGAGCTTTCCCTCCGTCCCGACTTCGCGGGCGACGCGCGTGACCTCCGAGGCGAATGACCGCAGCTGGTCGACCATCGTGTTGATCGTGGCCTTGAGCTCGAGAAACTCTCCCTTGACGTCGACGGTGATCTTCTTTGTGAGGTCGCCGTTGGCGACGGCGGTGGTGACGGCCGCGATGTTACGCACCTGCCCGGTCAGGTTTCCGGCCATCAGATTGACGTTCTCGGTGAGGTCTTTCCAGGTGCCCGCGACGCCCTTCACCCTGGCCTGGCCGCCGAGCTTTCCTTCCGTGCCGACCTCACGGGCGACGCGCGTGACCTCCGAGGCGAAGGAGGAGAGCTGGTCGACCATCGTGTTCACGGTCTTGGCCGTGCGCAGGAACTCTCCCTGGAGCGGGCGTCCGTCCGTCTCGAGCGCCATCGACTGCGACAGGTCGCCCTTCGCGACGGCGCCGATGACGCGGGCGGTCTCACTCGTCGGATTGACGAGGTCGCCGATCAGCGTGTTGACCGAATCGACGGAAGCCGCCCACGAGCCGCTCACGTCTCCGAGCGACGCCCGCTCCGCGATCCGTCCTTCCTTGCCGACGACGCGGGACAGCCGCTCGAGCTCCTTGCTCATCCGCTGGTTGCGTTCGACGACGGCGTTGAACGCGTCGGCGATCTTCCCGTCGAGGCCCGTCCAGTCTTCGGGCAATCGGACGTCGAAGGAGCCTTTCTGGAAACGCGTGAGCGCGCTCAACAGCTGACGCCGGTCGAGGTCGCCGGGATCGCGGTCGACGCGCTTCAGCGTCTGCATGCGAACGGCGTGGCCGTTTCGGCGCCCCCCGTTCGAGCCCGTCGTCGTGGTCTTCATCCGGATTCCTTTCTTTCCGTGGAAAAGGAAGGGCAGTGGCTGAGAAACCGATTATCGCGGCGCCGACCGGGACGCGCTAGGTGTCCGATATTCGAGCAATCAGTTTTTCCTGAGCCGCCCCCGCTGCAAAATTCCTGCCTTTCGAACGGCGTCCGGGCTCCTGGTCTGGCTCTTGCTTTGACGACAGGCGGGAGGGGCCATGGACGAACGCCATCGCGACGCGGAAGACGACTCTCCAGCGGGCCCCGAATCCCTTCCCGACGACGGTCTGGACGGAGGGCGGCCTCTCCCAATCGGCTGGGACGCTCTGCGCGAGCCGGCGCTCGACGCTTATGAGCGAGCCCGAGGAGGGGCGGTCCCCGGGACACCGCAAACCGGTCCCGAGCCATCGCCAAGGAAACCCACGTCCAAGTAGCAGTTCTCGAAGAGCGAAAGGCCGCAAGGCCGTCGCCAACATCCACCGATCGCGGGCGGCGCCCCGATCATTGACCCGGAGGTTTTTCATGGATCGAGACAACAGAGACGATCGGAATCGAGACGCGAATCGCGATCCCCTGACGGGCGAGCCCGGGTCTCACCCCGTCGGAACCGGTGTGGGCTCGGCCGGAGGAGCGGCCGCGGGCGCCGCGGTGGGCGCCGTCGTGGGCGGCCCGGTCGGAGCCGTCGTGGGCGGGGCGATCGGAGCGGTGGCTGGCGGCGCGGCGGGCCATGCGGCCGGCGAAGCGCTCGACCCGACGGTCGAGGGCAATTACTGGCGCCAGAACTTCTCCAACCGCCCGTACGCTTCCGGCAAGGCGTTCGACGACTACGAGCCCGCTTACAGGTACGGTTGGGAGAGCGCCTCACGCCCCGAGAACCGGAACCGGAAGTTCGACGAAGTCGAAACCGACCTCGCCAGGGGCTGGGACAAGACTCGCGGGACCTCGAAGGCCGCCTGGCAGGACGCCAAGGAAGCCACCCGAGACGCCTGGAATCGCATCCAGAGATAAGACGCTCCATCCACTCCGGCGCCGTTCGTCCAGAAATCCTGGCCGGACGGCGCCTTTTTCTTTGGTTCGAAAGGAAGGGGAAATCAGTTGCGCCAACCCTCAACCATCCGCTCGCAGCGTGAGGAGTCTCCCGAGCGTCGCGAAGGGAGGAGCCTCACGCTGCGGGAGGCGGAGCGTCAGCGCAGCCGACGTGTTCCCGAGCGTCGCGAAGGGAGGAGCCTCACACTGCGGGAGCCGGAGCGTGAGCGAAGGCGACGGTTTGCCGCCGTCCTCATGGATCTCGACGGATGCCTGATCGACTCCAACGACGCACACGCTCGCGCGTGGAGCGACGCGCTGGCGCGTTTCGGGCGGAAGGTTCCCGCGTCGAGGATCCGAATCCACATCGGAAAGGGAGGCGCAGAGCTCCTGCGCGATTTCGTCAGTCCCCCCGAGCACGCGCTCCTCGCCGGCGCGATGGGCGCCGTCCAGACCGCGTCATTCCTCGGGCGGTTTCGCCGGGAGGTGCGGCCGATCCCGGGAGCCGCGGCGGCGGTGCGCGCGATGCGGCGGGCGGGCATTCCCGTGGTCCTCGCGAGCTCCGCGTCCCCCGTCGTGATCCGGCGGGCGCTCGGGCTGCTCCGCCTCGAGGGAGTGCTCACCGGGGTGACCTCGTCGGAGGACGTCGAGAAAACGAAGCCGTTCGACGACATCTTCTCGCTCGCCATCCGGCGGTTTCGCCTCGGGGGCCGGCGTCCCGTCGCCGTCGGAGACACGCCTTACGACATCGCCGCCGCGCACCAGATCGGTGTCCCCTGCATGGGAATGCGCTCCGGCGGCTTTCCCTTCCGGACGCTGCGCTCGGCCGATGGAGTCTTCCGGGATGTCGCGGCGCTGTGGCGGGAAGGACGCGAGATGTTCGCGTGAAGCGAGCGCCGTCGCCTCTCGCCTTTCACGGCATCGGGATCCGCGCCCACGACCCGCAAGCGCTCGCCCGCCGGTGCCGCGACCTCCTCGGGTGGCGCACGCTCTCCTCGAGCCGCCGCGAGATCGTGCTCGGCGAAGGGCCCGAGCTTTTTCTCGCCATCCGGCCGACCCGGTCCGGCGAAGCCGAGGGCGTCGAAGAAATCCACCTCGCCGTCGAGCACCTGAAACGGTCCCGCCGTCGTGCGACGGAGGATTCGCTGGGCGGGGACTCCTGGTCGGTTTCTCTGCTGGCCGTCCTCGCCCTCACGATGCGCGAGTTTCGGCGGGCTCCCAAACCGCGATGGCGGCGCCGGCGAAAGAAACCCGACGCCTGATCCGCACCGGTGTCCCGGGCGCGGCCCTCAGGCGGCGCCGCGCTTCGCCGTCTTCTTCGGACGGGCCCTGGCCCCCCCCGCGTTGGCCACGCTGCGCCGCAGCGCCTCCATCAGATCGACGACGTTTTCGTCCTTGCCCTTCCCGGCGCGGACGGGCTCCGCCACGGCGAACTTGCGCTTGGAGGCGAGAAGCTTGTGGAGGGCCTTCCGATATTCGTTCGGATGCGCCGTCGGATCCCACTCTTCCGTGGAGAGCTGATCGATGAGCAGCCGCGCCATCTTGACTTCGGCGGACTTCTTCGTGGAGGCGGGTATCGGGAGGGCACCGGGATCGCGGAGCTCCTCGTATGGGCGGAGGACGCCGAGAGCGAGCGCCTTCTGTCCGGGGATGAGAGCCGCCAGGAGAGGCTTCGAGCGGAGGTGGAAGCGCGTGATACCGACCCGATGGGCGTCGTTCAGTGCGTCCCGGAGGACGCCGTAGGCCTTCTCTCCGCCCTTCATCGGCGCAAGGTAGTAGGGCTTCTCGAAGGACAGCGGGTTGATCGACCCGAACTCGACGAACTGCAGCACCTCGATGCTGCGATCGCCCTCGCCGAGCTCCTCTTCCACTTCCTCGAGCTCTTCCTTTTCGACGATCGTGTACTTGTTCTTCGAGACCTGGTACCCCTTCACGATCTCGTCGTTTTCGACCTCGATCCCTTCCTTGCTGCAGAACTTCTTGTACTGGATGGGCGCCATGTCCTTGCGATGGAGGAGACGGAACGAGACGCGCTCCGAGGCCTCGATCGCGGAATAAACACCGACAGGAATCGAGATGAGACCGAAGGTGATGTGGCCGCTCCAGATGGCACGCATGGTGATCCTCCGGCTCGGGCCGGAGCAATCGTCCTGCCAGCCGGACGCGCGCGTCGCGAGGCATGCTTCCTGCAATTTCCGCGTATCAGGGAATAATGGGGTTCCTGCTATCCCAGGGAGGCTTCAGATGCCGAACGACAAGGGACGCGGTTCCATGGATGACGACAAGAACAAGCGCAGCCAGAGCACGACCGGACAGAACGAAGGCGGCCGCGGAGGCCAGACGGGACAGGGCAACCAGGGCTCCAAATCTGGCTCTTCGGGCTCGGGCTCTTCGGGGTCGGGCTCTCGGAGCGGTGCGGGCGGGCGAACGGGCAGCGAAGGCCAGGAGTCGTCTCCGCGCGGGACCTCCTCTCGCGAAGAGAGCGGGCGCAACAACACCCCCGGATCGACCAGTTCGACCGGCCGGCCCGGCGGCAAGGACGAGGTCGAAGACGAGGACGAGGAAGCCTGAGGCACCGGACCGGTCCGAGACGGTTTTCGCTCCGGTGGGCATTCTGCCCGCCAGAGCTTTTTCGAGAAGGGGGACCTGATGGCATCGAACCGTTCCGCGAAAAAAGGATCGAAAGGTTCGAGTTCCTCTGCCGGGAAGAAGGGAAAGAAGAAGTCGACGGCCAGCGGATCTCGCCGGTCCTCGGCGTCCAGGTCGGGCGGGAAGGCGAAGTCCTCGACGAGGAAGGCCTCTTCGAAGGCGCCTTCGAAGAAACGCTCCTCGGCGAAGACGTCCGGAAAGGCCAGAGGATCCGGGAAGCGGGATCTGGTAAAGACTCCCACCGGAAATTTCTTTGCGCACCGCGAGGCTGACGGCTCTTTCCGCGAGATGGACGAGGTGGGCCGTTCGCTCGCCGCCGACCGCCGTCAGAAGGCGCGCACCAAAGTGACCTCCGGACACGGAGATCGCGGCGACCGTTGACAGAGCGCAGTGTGGCGTGGCGGTGGGTGGCGCGCGCCGAAGACCCGGGCGCGCCGAGAACGCCGAGGAACTAAGGAGCCAGAGCCAGGAGAGCGTCGAGGCGTCGCGGAGCTACGCCTCGACGCTCTTCTTCGGTTTCATTTTGCTTCTGCGACCCAGGGCCTGCTCGGCCTCCTCGATCGAATGGGACGTCTGGAAATTGCCTTCCTGCTTGGTCCGGTCGGCTAGTTCCCGGAAATGCTCCTGGAGCCGCGTGATCTCGGCCTCGGAAAGATTCTCTACGTCGATCAACCGGTTGCTCGCTCCCTGGACCGCGGCGACGATCTCGTTCAGCTTGAGCTGAACGGCCTTCGCCTCCTTGTTCTGCGCCCGCTGGATCAGGAACACCATCAGGAACGTCACGATCGTCGTTCCCGTGTTGATCACGAGCTGCCAGGTGTCCGAGAAATGGAACAATGGTCCCGTGAGCGCCCAGACGAGCACCACGCCGACCGCGATCGCGAAGGCGGAGGTGCCCCCCGCCCAACCCGTCACTCTCAGCGAGCAGCGCTCGAGGAACCCGCAATTGGGGGTGGTCGGCCCGGCGCGGCTCATCGGCGAGTACGGCTCACGGCGGTCGCCAGAGCAACCCCGATGCCATACCGAATCTATTTTTTCTTTAAGTCCATGATCTCGAGGCGCGGATCGATCGGGATGTGCTTCTCTCCCTTCACGATCTCCCCGGTGTATTCGTACATTCCGGGAGGACCCGTGGGCGCGTCGATCGAGTAGACGAACCGGCCGGCGGCCTGCGGCGGCCTCGGGAATGGGTTCGTCGCCTTCCACTGGATGGTCAGGCCGTCCGCGTCGGAGACCCAGATGACGACCTGGTGGGGGTAGATGCGCGCGACCTCGGGATGGGTCTTTCCGTCGGCGGTGACCACGATGACCTGAACGTCGCACGCGAGATCCTTCGGGCTGAGGGGCGCCCCCGCCGAAGCGCCCCCCGGCGCCCGCAGGCCGGACGAGCAGCACGCGCCCGCGGCGAGCGCCGACGCGGCGAGCCAGAGAACGGGAAGGACCCGACGACGACGAAGCGAAGGGGTGGTCATGTCTCTCTCCTCCTTTTTTCCGGATGAAACGAGGCGGCCTCGGCCGTCTCGGAAAAGGGGCTACGCGGTCTTGCCGGCCGCGATCGCCCGCTGAAAAACGGGGACTTCGCGAAGGCGGTCGAACTCGGGCTCCCGCCGCACCTGCGCGACGGACATCCCGCCTTCGATCGCCTTGCGGACCCACTGCGCCGCCTCTTCCTTTTCTCCGGCGAGCGCCGCGACGACGGCCGCCTGGTAGAGGTTCTCGGGATCCTTCGGGCCGAGATCGACCGAGCGTCGCACTTCCTCGCGCGCAGCCCGCGCGTCGCCTTTCCGCGCGAGCGCGAGCGCGAGCGTCGCGTGGGCGGCGGCGTCGCGGGGATCGACGGCGATCTCGGCGCGCGCCCGCTCCGCCGCGCGGTCGTATGCCGCCGGGGCGCGGCCCGCGAGTCCGGGGGCTCGGAGATAGGCGTCGCCGAGGTTGGTCCAGTAGAGCGACTTGTTCGGGGTGATCGCCGTCGCGCGCTCGAAGCAGGCGGCCGCCTCGGGATAGCGCCGCAGGAAATAGTGGAGCGTCCCGAGATTCGATTGCGTGTTCGCGTCCGATGGGTTCAGACGGGCGGAGGTCTCGTACGCCTCGAAGGCACGGTCGAGTTCGTCGAGTTGCTGGAGGGTCGCTCCGAGATTGTTGTAGCCCCGGATATTGTCCGGAGTGAGGCGCACGACCTCCCGGTAGGCGGTGGCGGCGTCGCCGTAGCGCCCCTGGTCGTAATAGAGCCGTCCGAGCCCGTTGTAGGCGATCCAAAGATTCGGCTGCAGGGCGATCGCGCGCCGGTAAGTCTTCTCGGCGTCCGCCGCCCGGCCGGCGGCCCTCTGCGCGTTGGCGAGACCGAGCATGGCCTCGATCAGGTTCGGTTCCTGCGCGAGCGCCTTTTCGTACTCGCCCACTGCCTCGCCGGGATGTCCCGTGCGGGCGAGGAGCGCGCCGCGCGTGACGTGGACCTGGGGGAGCGCGGCGTCGAGCGCGGCGGCCCGGTCGCATTCGGCGGCCGCCCGCTGCGCCCACGCGGCGTCGTGCGAGACCTCGTATTTCTTGAGCTGCGCCCGCGCGAGGGCGGCATGCGCGAGAGCGGACGCCGGCGCCTCGGCTGCGAGCGCGTCGAGCACCGACACGGCATGGTCGATCGAGTCGGCCTGGTCCCAGCGCAGCAGCGCCCCGAGCGCTTCGACGTAGCGCTCCTGCTGCTGACCGGTCAGCCCGGAGGGGGGCGCCGCGGCCGCGCGGGCGAGGTTCAGCTCCTTGCAGACGCGGTCGGTCAGCTCGTCCTGAATGGAGAAGAGACTCGAGCTCGGTCCTGTCACGTCGCCGCCGGTGATTTGCGTGCGGTCGCGCCGGTCCCAGACCGCGTACGTGATCCGCACGCGATCCTTCTCGTGCTGGATCGCTCCGACGAGGAACAGGTCGGCCCCGTAGTCGCGGGCGAGGAGGAACGGGTCGCTCGCATGGCTCGCCAGGGCCGCGCCGGGGGCCGGCGTGACGACCTGGACGCCCGGCACCCGTCCGAGGCGCGCGCTCACGGTCTCGACGATCCCGTCGCCCAGGAACGTGTTGCCGGACGGGGACGAGATGTCGCGGAACGGAAGGACGGCGAGCGAGCGCCGCGAGCTCGTTGTCGCGCCGGCGGAGGTCGGAGACGGAGCGGAGGTTCCCGGAAGACTGCGGTGCGTGAACACCCACCACGCGCCCGCGCCGGCGAGCACGGCCGCGAAGACGGCCGCGGCCCGCCGCCCGACGGAGAACGGACGGGCGTCGGACGGAATCGGAGCGGAATCCTTCCCGCCGGACAGGACGGTGTCGATCTCGAGGCGCGCGTCGCCAATGTCGCGCAGGCGCTGGCTCAGGTCCTTTTCGAGGCACCGTCGAATGAGCTCGCGGATCCGCCGCGGCGTCGCGGCGGGGAGGAGCGCCCAGTCCGGCTCGGACGCGAGAATGGACGCGATGATGTCGGAGATCGTCTCGCCGGTGAACGGACGGCGGCCCGAGAGCATCTCGAAGAAGACACAGCCGTACGACCAGATGTCCGACCGCTTGTCGAGCGTGCGGCCCCGCGCCTGCTCGGGGCTCATGAACTCGGCGGTGCCGAGGATGACACCCGGCCGCGTTTGCTCGAGGACGACGGTCGGGGAATTGGTGTCGGAAGGATCGGTCTTCAGGTCCATCGCCTTCGCGAGCCCGAGATCCAGGACCTTGACCTTCCCTTCGGGGGTCACCTTGATGTTCGACGGCTTCAGGTCGCGGTGGACGATGCCCTTCTCGTGGGCCGCCTCGAGCGCTTCGGCGATCTGCCGGGCGAGGCCGAGAGCCTCGGGAATCGAGAGCGCGCCGGATGCGAGCTTCTCGGAGAGTGTCTGGCCGGGGACGAGCTCCATGACGATGTAGCGCCACGGCCCGGATTGCTCGAGGCCGTAGATGGCCGCGAGCCCGGGGTGGTTGAGCGACGCCAGGAGCCGCGCTTCGCGTTCGAAGCGCACGAGGCGGCCCTCGTCCTGCGCGAACTCGGCCGGGAGGATCTTGATCGCGACCTCGCGTCCGAGCCGCGTGTCGATCGCCCGGTAGACCTCTCCCATCCCGCCCGCTCCGAGCGGTCCGAGGACCTCGAAGGAGCCGAGGCGCGTGCCCGGGTCGAGTG
>JBDTOO010000098.1:0-9363 GCA_039933215.1 Acidobacteriota bacterium | reverse complement strand
CCTGGTAGGGGATCTCCGTGACGACGATCGACTCCTTGTCGCCGCGCGCCATCTTTTCGATCATGGCCTTGGCGCGCACCTGAACGATGCCGCGGCCGGTCGTGTAGGCGTCGCGGATGCCCGTGGAGCCGTGGATGAAGGCTGCGGTGGGGAAGTCGGGCCCCTGGATCTTCTTCATGAGCTGCCCGACCGTCGTGTCGGGGCGGCGGATCAGCTCGACCGTGGCGTCGACCACTTCGGAGAGGTTGTGCGGAGGGATGTTGGTCGCCATGCCGACGGCGATTCCCGACGAGCCGTTGACGAGGAGGTTCGGGAACTTCGCCGGAAAGACCATGGGCTCGACGAGAGACCCGTCGTAGTTGGGGGTCCAGTCGACCGTTTCTTTTTCGATGTCGTCGCCGATCAGCTCCGCGGCGAGCTTCGTCAGCCGGACTTCGGTGTAGCGCATCGCCGCGGCGTTGTCGCCGTCGACCGATCCGAAGTTCCCCTGCCCATCGACGAGCGGGTAGCGCATCGAAAAGTCCTGCGCCATCCGGACGATCGAGTCGTAGACCGAGCCCTCGCCGTGGGGGTGGTACTTGCCGAGCACGTCTCCGACGATGCGGGCCGACTTCTTGTAGGGCCGGTTGTGGAAATTGCTCTGCTCCCACATCCCGAAGAGACACCGGCGATGCACCGGCTTCAGCCCGTCGCGCACGTCCGGCAGCGCGCGGCCGATGATGACGGACATCGCGTAGTCGAGGTACGAGCGGCGGACCTCGTCCTCGATCGTGACCGGAAACTTTTCCTCGGCGTTCAAAAGGCTCATAGGTGGTGGTTGTCCGTGATCGGTTCAGAGTTTCCGGTGACAGGTGACGGGTGTCGGGTGTCGGCAGCACGGGCACGCGCGGCGACCCGCGGGGCCGCCGTCACCGGTAACCTGTCTCCTGTCACCTCTTCAAATGTCCAGGTTCCTCACGTTCAGTGCGTTCTTCTCGATGAACTCGCGCCGCGGCTCGACCGCGTCGCCCATCAGGATCGAGAACACCTCGTTGGCTTCGACGCCGTCCTCGATGGCGACCTGGAGGAGCCGGCGCGTCTCCGGGTTCATCGTTGTCTGCCAGAGCTGCTCGGGGTTCATTTCGCCGAGGCCCTTGTACCGGTTGATGATGAGCCCCTTCTTGGCGGACTCGTAGATCGCGTCGACGACCGCCGGAAGCGTCTGGTGCCGTTCGGTCTCGCCGTTGCGCGTGACGGCGTAGGGACCGTCTAAGAACGCCCCGATCGACTTCGCCGCTTCGCGGATCCGCTTCATCTCGTAGCTGCCGACGAAGTCCGCGTCGATCCGCGCCGAGCGGGCGACTCCGTTGACGCGGCGCGTGAGATCGAGCGCCCAGGCCGAATGCTCCTCGTCGGAGACGACGTCGGCCTTCTCGAAATCGAAGACCCGCACGGCCTTCGCGAGGTCCTCGACCTTCTTCTGCTCGCCGAAGTCGCTCTTGGCGGCCATGCCGCGGTCGAGGAGCGCGCGCACGACGCCTTCGGGGATCCCGCGATTGGCGAGCTTGGCGACGTGGCCGCGGTACTCCTCCATCTTCTCGAGGAGCGAGACGAGCTTGCCGCCGGCCGCGGACGCGCCCGTCATCTCCGAGGCGAGCGAGCGGTCGTCACCGATGCGCGCGAGGAGGAACTTGGACATCTCCTTCTCGTCCTTGAGATACGTCTCTTTCTTCCCCTCCGCGACTTTGAAGAGCGGCGGCTGGGCGATGTAGAGGAAGCCCTTGTCGATGACGGCCTGCATGTGCCGGTAGAAGAAGGTCAGGAGCAGCGTCCGGATATGCGACCCGTCGACGTCGGCGTCCGTCATCACGATGACCTTGTGGTACCGGACCTTGCCCGAGTCGAAGTCCTGGGCGATGCCGGTGCCGAGGGCGGTGATCAGGGTACGGATCTCGGCGGATGCGAGCATCTTGTCGAGGCGCGCCTTCTCGACGTTCAGGATCTTGCCCCGCAGCGGAAGAATCGCCTGGAACTTGCGGTCGCGCCCCTGCTTGGCGCTGCCGCCGGCGCTGTCGCCTTCGACGATGAAGAGCTCCGAGAAGGCGGGGTCCTTCTCCTGGCAGTCGGCGAGCTTACCGGGCAGCGACGATGAGTCGAGGGCTCCCTTGCGGCGGACGAGCTCGCGGGCCTTGCGCGCGGCCTCGCGCGCTCGGGCGGACTCGACGATCTTCTCGACGATCTTGCGGGCGACCTTCGGGTTCTCCTCGAGGTAGGAGCCGAGCTTCTCGTAGACGATCTGCTGGACCCACGTCTTCACCTCGGAGGAGACGAGCTTGTCCTTCGTCTGCGAGGAGAACTTCGGATCCCGCACCTTCACCGAGACGACGGCCGTCAGCCCCTCGCGGCAGTCGTCGCCCGAGAGGCTCGTTTCCTTGAGCGCCTTCGTCAGCGCGTTCTGGTCGGCGTACTTCTGGATCGCCCGCGTCAGCGCGGTCTTGAACCCTTCGAGGTGGGTCCCCCCGTCACGGTTGTTGATGGTGTTCGTGAAGGTGTAGAGCGTCTCGGAGTAGCCGTCGTTCCACTGCAGCGCCACCTCGACGCGCTCCTTCTCGGCGTCCTTCTTGATGTCGCCGACTCCCCCCTTGATGTCCTGGAAGAAGATGACCTTGTCGTGCACCGGCTGCTTCGCTTTGTTGAGATGCTCGACGAACGTCCGGATTCCGCCCTCGTACGCGAAGTCGTGGCGTTTGTCCGAGCGCTCGTCCTGGATGGAAATCGCGACGCCGGGGTTCAAGAACGAGAGCTCGCGGAGCCGCTGCGAGAGGCTGTCGAAATGGAACTCCGTGACGGAAAAGATCTCGGGGTCCGGCCAGAAGGTCACCTTGGTGCCGGTCTTCTTGGAGGTGCCCGTCGACTTGATCGGCGCGACGGGGAATCCCTTCTCGTATGCCTGGACCCAGACCTTTCCCTCGCGCCGGACCTCGACGTCGAGACGCTTCGACAGCGCGTTGACGACCGAGACGCCCACGCCGTGAAGGCCGCCGGAGACCTTGTAGGAGTTGTCGTCGAACTTTCCGCCCGAGTGGAGGTCCGTCATGATGATCTCGAGGGTTTCCCGCTTGTGCTCCTTGTGCATGCCGACGGGTATGCCTCGCCCGTTGTCCTCGACGGTTACGGAGTTATCGGCGTGGATCACGACCGAGACGTGGTCGGCGTGGCCCACCTGGGCTTCGTCGATCGAGTTGTCGACGAGCTCGAACACCATGTGGTGCAGGCCCGAGATGTCGTCGGTGTCCCCGATGTACATGCCCGGCCGCTTCCGAACGGCCTCGAGGCCCTTCAGAAGCTTGATCGATTCGGTGTTGTAGGCGGTGCTCATGTTTGGTTACCCGTTATGCCTCGTTGACGGCTCTCGGCCGGTCCACGACCCGGCCCGCTCGCATCTCGAGAACTCCCCCGACGAACCGGCGCCAGCGCGCCGGATCGGCCGCGCTCGTCAACAGAACCGTGCCCCCTTCCGGGAGCGATCGCAGAAACGACTCGGCCCACGCCGGGGAGAGCCCCGCGTCGAACTCGTCGACACCCAGAAGCGGCGGCTCGCCGGTCGCCTCGCGCACCGCGTGCCACTCCGCGAGCTTGACGAGCGCGACGGTGCGGTGCAGCTCGCCCGCCGACGCCTGCGCCGCGAGCGGGCGCCCCCGGCGCGTAAAGAGGACGTCGTCGCGATGCGGTCCCGCGAGCGAGTGGCCGCGCCGGCGCTCGACGGCCGCGACGCGCGCGCACTCGGCTCGCAAGTCGTCCTCGGTCTCGCCATTCGACCGATAATCGATCCGCACATCCGCATATTCCGGTCCGGCCTCCGCGGCGAGCGGCTCGAAACGCGCCCGCCATTGCGCCAGCGCGGCGACGCGATGACGTCGCACGGCGGCGCCCGCGCGAACGAGCTCTTCCGTCCAGGCTTCGGCCTCGCCGTCGGCGGCGCGGGTTCGCTGCGCGCGCAGGAGGAGGGCATTGCGCTCCGCGAGCGCGCGCTCGAATCGCACGAGGTCCTCCCCGGCGGCGGGCCGGGAGAGAAGTGCGAGGCGGTCGACGAACCGCCGCCGGATCGCGGGCGCTCCCACGAGGATCTCGCGCTGTTCGGGCGCGAGAAACACCGCCGGTGCGAGCCGCGCGACGTCGCGAAAGGAGATCGACTTCTCGCCGCGCGAGAATGCGCGGCCTTCCGCCCGCGACCACGTCACGCGCAGGGCCTCGTCCTCCGAGCCGCGGCGAAAACGGCCCGAGACCGCGAACCGATCGGCGTCCGTTGCGATCTCGAACGGCCGCACGCGCCGGAACGACCGCTGCCCGCAAACGAGCGCGACCGCCTCCAGAAGGTTCGTCTTCCCCTGCGCGTTTTCCCCCGTGATGAGAGTGACGCCGGCGCCGAAGAAAACGGGGTCCGATGAGAGGTTTCGAAAGGCCTGGGTGGAGATCTCGATGAGGCGCAATGGATCCTTTTCGATGGGTCAGAGCCGCATCGGCATCACGACATACACGTAACGCGACGACCCTTCGATGCCCCCCTCGGGCTGGCAGAGGCACTGCGTGTTCTCGTCCTTGAGCTCGAGCTTGATCTTCTCGGTCTCCGCTTCGTCCAGGAAATCGAGCAGGTACTGAGCGTTCAGCCCGATCGAGAGGGGCTCGGCGTCGTAGGCGATGTCGAGCGTCTCCGTGCCCTCCCCGAGCTCCTGGCTCGCGGACGCGACCGTCAGGAGATTCTTCTCGAAGGAGAGCTTCACGCCCCGCGCGCGCTCCGACGAAAAGAGGGCCACCCGGCGGATCGCCGACTGACATGCGAGCCGCGGCACGATCGCCACCTTGTCGTTGCCCTTCGAGAGGATCTTTTCGTAGTCGGGAAAGTTCACGTCGAGCAGGCGGGCGATGAGCTGCCGGGTGCCGACGGAGAAGAGCAGATGGTTTTCCGAGTGCCGGATCGAAAGGTCGCCGGCGCCGTCCATCTTGAGGATCTCCGCCAGCGCCTTCTTCGGGATGAGCACGTTCGGCAAACCGCTCTTCGCTCCATCCTTCGGAAAGTCGATCAGGGCCAGGCGGTGGCCGTCCGTCGCGACGAGCTCGAACTCCTTGCCCTTGTCCTTGAGCAGCGCCCCCATGAGCTGGAAGCGGGTCTCCTCCGCCGAAACCGCGTACAGGACCTTGCGGCTCATCCGCTTCCACAGGTCGAGCGGAAAGGTCACCTCGCCCTTGCCTTCCACCTTCGGAACCGTCGGAAAGTCCTCGGCGGGCTGCGCGACCAGGCGGAAGCTCGATCGCTCGCAGGTCACGCCGAGGTAGTGGTTGTCCATGAGCTTCAGGACCACGTCGGCGTCGGGCAGATTCCGGATCAGGTCGAACAGCTTGCGGGCCGGAACGGTCACGCTGCCGGGCCGGGAGACATTCGCAGGAGCCGCGGAGAGCAGCGTCAAATCGAGATCGGTCGACGTGAAATTCAGATGGCCGTCGGAGGCTTTCAGGAGGATGTTCGAGAGAATCGGGATCGTGTTTTTTCTCTCCACGACGCCCTGCATGAGCGTGAGCTCATTCAAGAAATCTCCCCGCCTCAACGTCAATTCCATGGGAATTCCCAACCTCCGGAAAGAGTGAAAAGTCTATCACATTTGATCGCAATCGTAGGTGTGTGGACAACTCGATCGGAGATCAGGAAAGGCGCATGAACACGGCACGAAATGCGAATCGGGTCTGTCGAGCGCGGAGAGACGAACTCGAAATTCGAATCCCGATTCGCGCCGGGCGGAGCGTGTGGAAATGAGAGGAGCGGAAATCGCGCGCGAAACGGCGCGCGTCACCTGTACGGCTTGAGAAATCCGTCGACGACCTTGCGGAAATTCGCGTCATCTTCGATGAGCCGCTCGATCTTCTCGACGGAGTGCATGACCGTGGAATGGTGCTTGTCGTTGAACAGCCGGCCGATCTCCGGATAGGAGAGCCCGGTCAGCTTGCGGCAGAGATACATCGCGACCTGCCGCGGAAACGCGATCGGCTTCGCGTTCGATTTCGCCTTCATGTCGGAGACCCGCAGGCCGTAGTGCGCGGCGACCGTCTTGATGATTTCCGAGGGGACCGCGCGGTTTTCCTCCGCCCCGACGATGTCCTTAAGGGTCTCTCGCGCCAGCTCGACCGAGAGCGGTTTGCCCGTCAGCGACGAGAACGCCACGACGCGATTCAGGCGCCCCTCGAGCTCGCGGATGTTCGACTTGACGGTGCTCGCGATGAAGAGCGCCACGTCATTCGGAATCTCCATCTTCTCCGCCGCGCCCTTCTTGCGGATGATCGCGACCTTCATCTCCAGGTCCGGAGGCTGGATGTCGGCGATCAGGCCCCATTCGAACCGCGAGCGGAGGCGCTCCTCGAGCGTGGGGATCTCCTTCGGAAGCGCGTCGGACGTGACGACGATCTGTTTCTGGGCGTCGTGGAGCGCGTTGAACGTGTGAAAGAACTCCTCCTGGGTCGAGTCCTTGCCCGCGATGAACTGAATGTCGTCCATGAGCAGGACGTCGAGCTCCCGGTAGCGCCGCTTGAACTCGTGCATCTTCTCGAAGCGCAGCGCGTTGATGAGCTCATTTAAGAACCGCTCGGCCGAGAGATACAGGACCTTCATGTCCGGCGAGCGCAGGAGAACCTCGTGGGCGATTGCGTGCATGAGATGCGTCTTGCCGAGACCGACGCCGCCGTACAGGAAGAGCGGGTTGTAGGAGCGGGAGGGAGTCTCCGCGACCGCCCGCGCGGCCGCGTGGGCGAACTGGTTCGAGGAGCCGACGACGAAGGTGTCGAAGGTGAAGCGCGGATTCAGCACGATGCCGCGGCTCGCCGGGGCCGGCAGCGCGGCGGCCGTCTCCCGCGGGTCGGGCGCCGAGGCCGGAAGGGGCACCGGGGGCTCGAATCGGATCGCCAGCGCCGGGTAACCCGCCTCGCTCGCCGCGCGCTCCAGGGCGTCTGCGTGCCGGGCCTCGATCCATTCGACGAAGACCCGGTTGGGCACTTCCACCTTGAGACGCGGGGAGCCGGCGGACTCCTCGAAGGCGACCTGGCGGGTGGGGGAGAACCAGGTCTTCAGTTCCTTCCCGTCGATCTTGCCTTCGAGGTTCTTGAGGATCGCGTCCCAAAGGTCGTTCATCGCGCCCGCCGGTTTTCCGCAAAGTTTTCCACACCTGTGGAAAGCTTTCCTGCTGTGGGGTCCCTGCTGTGGGGTCGGGGAGTATATAGGACGGAAAAACCTCCTCCCGGGGCGTTTTGCGGCAGGCCACGCTTTCCGGTCCGGCCCGCGACCGGCCGCGCGCGCCGACCCTCCGGCGGCGTCCCGACGTTCTCCTTGACTTCCTTCCCCTCAATCCCTAGAGTTCCGCGTTCCTTATGAAACGGACCTTTCAGCCCAACAACCGCCGCCGCAAGCGCACCCACGGGTTTCTCGTGCGGATGCGGACCCGTTCCGGGCGCGCCGTCCTCTCGGCCCGCCGCCGCAAAGGGCGCAAAAGACTCTCGGTGTGAACTCGGGCCGGGCCGTCGGGGAGAAGTTCTCCCGGGACGACCGCCTTCGCAAACGAACGGAATTCGAAGCGTGCTACGCCTCCGGGGTCCGCGTGTCCGGACGCCACCTTCTTCTTTTTCTCCTGCCCCGGCCCGAGGCATCGAGGCCGAGGATCGGGATCTCCGTGTCGCGCCGCGTCGGGGGAGCCGTCACGCGCAACCGCGTGAAGCGCCGGATCCGGCAGCTCTTCCGAACGCATCGCGGGCTGTTCGAAGCGCGCGCGGCCGAGCTCGTCGTGAACGCGCGCCCGTCGGCGGCCACGGCGCCCTTCGCGGATCTCGAGAGGGATTACCTCTCGGGGCTCGCCCGCGCCGTCTCCCGGCTCTCCGGGCCGGCGTGAGCTGGCCCGCCCGGGCGGCCGTCGCCCTCCTCGCTTTCTACAAGACCGCCCTGTCGCCCTGGCTGCCTCGCGCGTGCCGCTTCGAGCCCACCTGTTCGGTCTATGCCCGCGAGGCGATCGAGCGCCACGGCTTCCTCCGAGGCGCGGGCCTCGCTCTCCGACGGCTCCTGCGCTGCCAGCCCTTCCACCGCGGCGGCTTCGACCCGGTCCCGTAAATACCTGATGGAAAAGCGCTTATTTCTAGCCGCCGCGCTCTCCCTGGGCGTCCTCTTCCTCTGGGAGGGCTTCGTCGCGAAGACCGCGCCGCGGCGTCCCGTTCCCGCGGCGGCCCCCGTGGCGGCGGCCCCGGCGGGAGCGCCCGCGCCGACGTCCCCCGGCGCGCCCGGCGCGGCGTCCGCCCCCGCCCCCGCCGTGGCCGCGCCGCAGCCGATCGCCGCGGCGGCGGAGGAGAAGATCGTTCTGCAGAACGAGGTCGTGCGCGCGACGTTCACCAATCGCGGAGCCGTCCTCGCGTCCTATGTCCTTCTCCATCACACCGATGAGCAGAAGCAGCCGCTGGAGCTCGTGCGGCAGCTTCCGGCGCCGGCTCCCCGGCCGCTCGCGCTCGACTTCGCGGGCAAGCCCGAGTGGACGGCGCGCGCCGCGTCCGCGCTCTACGCCGTCGAGCGGCTTTCCGACCGAGGGGTCCGGTTCCGCTACGCGGACGCCTCGATGTCGATCACCAAGGAAGTGCGTCTCGGGACGGGATACCTCTTCGACGTCGAGACGACCGTCCCGTCGGCGAACTACTCCGTTCTCGTCGGCACGGGTCTTCGCAACGCGTCCGAGCAGGAGAACGTCTCGCGCTACGCCCCTCCGGCCGCGGCGCTCGCCGCGAGCGGCGGCGGCTTCAAGCGGGCGATCGCCGAAAAGCTCGATAAGGTCCAGGCGTGGCCCCTCGACCCGCGCGGATACGCCGGGCTCGAGGACAACTACTTCCTGGCCGTCCTTCTCCCGAAGCAGCCGTCGTCCGCCGTCGCGATGCCGGTTCCGGTGCCGGGCCCGGAAGGGAAGCCCCGGGTCTCGGTCACGGTCGGCGTCGCCGCAACGGGGACCCTCCAGGCGAAGGCGTACTTCGGTCCGAAGGATGTCGAGGTGCTCGAGTCCACGCATCTCGGGCTCGAGCGGACGGTCGATTTCGGCTGGTACGGGATCCTCGCGCGGCCGCTGCTCTGGCTCCTGAAGCGCACGTACACGTACGTCGGAAACTTCGGGCTCTCGATCCTGATCGTGACGCTCGCGATCCGAATCCTCCTCTTCCCGCTGATGCACAAGAGCTACTCGTCGATGAAGAAGATGCAGAAGCTCGCCCCGCGGATGAACGCCATCCGCGACCGCTACAAGAAAGCGAAGACCGACGCGGCGCAGCGGGCGAAGATGAACGAAGAGATCATGAAGCTCTACCAGAGCGAGGGATACA
>JBDTOO010000097.1:0-9387 GCA_039933215.1 Acidobacteriota bacterium | reverse complement strand
ACCAGGGCCAGCCGTAGAAGCCGCCCTCCTTCACGCGCGTGACGTAGTCGGGCACGAGGTCGTCTCCGAGACCGTCGCGCTCGTTGACGGAGGTCCAGAGATCGCCGGTCGAGGGTTGAACGGCGATGCCGACGGGGTTCCGGATGCCGGAGGCGAAGATGCGCATCCCGGTTCCGTCCGGGTTGTACTCGAGGATGTCCGCCCGGTGGGTCTCGTCGGGACGTCCGCCCTCCTGCACGTTCGAGTGCGAGCCGACGGAGACCCAGAGATTGCGGCCGTCCTTCGAGAATGCGACGTCGCGCGTCCAATGCCCGCCTCCGCGAAGAAGACCGCCCGACGGGATGTCGGGGACGATCACCTCCGGATTGCCGCGCGCGCGGAGGTCGCCGTTGGAATACGCGAATCGGACCACGCGTCCCGTCTCGCCGACGTAGACATACTTCGGGTCCGGGCCGGGGGGATAGAACGCAATCCCGAACGGGCGGTCGAGGCCCGACGCGAAGACTTCATTGACCGAGGCCTTCGTCGCGCCGCCGCGCGCGCGGAGAATCCGAATTCGCCCGGGCTCGCTCTCGGCCACGAAGACGTCGCCGTTCGGGGCGATGCGGATCAGCCTCGGATTCGAGAGTTTGGTCTGGAACTCGTCGACCCGGAACCCCGCCGGAGCTTTCGGCCATGCGCCCTTCGGCCGCGAGATCTCGCGCGAAGGCGGGTCCACCGATTTCGTCGCATAAGGGGCCGGAAGGTCCCGCAGGGTGATCCGGCGGCGGACGCCGGGCGCGTCCGTCGTCCAGTCCCCGAGCGCGCCTTGCCCCTCCAGGACGGATGCGGGGGAGGAGGAGGCGAGCGGCTTCCGTGCGGCCGGCTGCGCGGAGTCAGATGACCTCGCGGCGGCGACGCCGATCGGGAGAGTGGCGGCAGTGAGCATGGCCAACGACAGGAGCCGTTTCTTCAAACTAACCTCTGACCTTCGACCTCTGACCTCTGACCTCTGACCTCTACCCTGTGCTCAACGCCAGCGCGCCCCGGGCTTCTTCACGTAGTGCCGGTAGACGTATCCCCACGGGACCACCGCGATCACGATCAGGGGAAAAAACGCGATCGCCTGGAAATCCCCCTTGAACTGGGGCGTGCTCACGCCGGCCCTCCATTGTGGCAGGCCGAAATCGACGAGCCAGACCGTCTTCCACACGAGCTCGAAGAGAAGAACCGGAAGCATCTGCAGCGGGTACCGAAGCCCGAAACATGCGAGCACCCACAGCGCGGCGAGCATGCTCGGGATGACCCCGCGCGCCGTCGGCTCATGCCCGAACAGCATCGGCAGAAATTGAACGCCGCCCCCGACGACCAGCAGGAGGTACAACGCTCGCAGCAAGTAGAGCCGAAAGAGCGAGACTTCGCTTTCGGACGGGGCCGGAGCGGCGGAGGTGACCGTGCCAGCTGTCGAATCCATTTTCAGACCTCCCATCTGATCAGTCGTGGAGGATGGGGTCAGTCTTGATTTGATGATTCCGTGGCCTCGAACCACCGCTGACATCAATTCAAGACTGACCCCATAAACCCAAAAACCGTTATTACTGGGTCGTCTGAGACGTGCCCGTTCCTCCCGTGATCGGCGACCAGTGTGAGGAACGAATCTTCCACTTCCCCGCTTCCTTGACGAAGACCTGACTGACCCTCGTCATGTAGTGGCTCACCGCCGCGGACCCTTTGGGCTTCATCGAACCTTCCGTGTAGTAATGCGCCACGGCAGCCTGACCCTCGACGAGTGTGATGACCTGGATGTTCTTGGGCATGATGGAGATGGCCTCGTACTCATCCGGCCGGCCCGTGGGCGCGATCTCCTGGAGCAGGCCTCCGCTCGACCAGAATTCCAGGGCGCCCTTGGACGAGTAATTGTCCGGGTTACTTTTCAGGTTCTTGTTGGAGAACGCATTCGAGGCGAGGATCGTGTCCGTAACCTCTTTCTCTGTCTGCGACTGGGCCAGGGCATAGCCCGAGCCCAGCGTCAGGACCGCAATCGCGAGCAGGACGGTGTTCTTCATCTCTCGACCTCCTTGTAAAACGAATCGACAACTCGGACCGCTTGATTGATTTCTCCGGATCCTAGCACCCGGCGATTGGGCCGAGAATCACCTAGGGGCCGAGCCGGGTTCCGGAAGGAAGTGTCATGACTGAAGAGCCACCCCCGCGTCGAGCGGATCGCAGGCGAGCCCTCTCGCCGAGTCGACCGGAATCCGCAAGCCGGAACTGAAAGGGGTCAGACCCTTGCCCCCGCCATGTCGCCACGCCGTGGCGCCCTACCGTTAGCTCTCAGAGCAGCTCTCGGACTCTGGCAGGCGCCGCTCTGTCAGCGTTTTCTCATTCGTTGCATTTTCCCGGCGGGGAGAGCGCTCACCGGACTATGCGGGAACGTCGAGGCCCGCCTTGCGCAGGCCGTCGACCAGACGCTCACAGTATTCGGGATTCCACCAGTTCGCGGTCATACCGCGCACGACGCGCGGAAAGTCGGGCTTGAGCGTGAGCAGTCCCCCGAGCGCCTTCTCCGCGGCTTTCGTTTCCCCGAGCTGGCCGTACGCGGCCGTCCTCATGAAGTGCGCGCCGAGGTGGGCCTGCATGTTGACCTTGAGCGCGCAACGAAGCGCGCCCCGGTCGTCGCCCTGGCGGTAGGCGTCGTAGAAGTCCGCGTACCAGTACCAGCCCGGGTGATTCGGATTGAGCTGCTTGGCCCGCCCGGCCAGCGCCATCCCTCGTTCTTCGAACCCGGCGTAGGTCAGCAACTCTCCCAGGAACGCCATGCTGTTGCCGTCCATGGGGTTCAACGCGACGGCCCTTTCCGCCGCATTGCGGAAGCTCTCGAATTCCTTCTGGAAAAAGAGTGCCTGAGCCAGACCGAACCACGCCAGGTGATGGGCCGGCGCGGCGTCGACAGCGCGTCGCGCGGCCGCGGCGCCGCTGCCGAGGGGATCCGGCTGAAGGCCGAACCCCTGCGCATAGTCCTGGACGCACAGGAGCGCCAGCATCGCCCAGGCATCGGCATGATCCGGGGCCTTCCGCACGGCGGACTCGAGGCCGGATCGCGCGGTCGAGAGCTCGTCGGGAGTGATCCGCTCGAAGTAGCCGAAGCTTCGCAGCACCGCCTCGTAGGGGCTCAGATCCTCGGGGGCGCGGCCGCGGACGGCTTCGCTCAGGCTTCGGGGCAGCGCTCCGTTCATGTCGGCGACCGTCGAGACGATTCGCGGGACGAGGTCGTCCTGCAGCTCGAAAAGGGCCTCCGGGCGGAAGTCCCGCTCATAGCTCTCGGCCCACAGGTGAGCGCCCGACGTCGCGTCGACGATCTGCACGGCCAGTCGGAGTTTGCCTCCGGCCTGACGCAGGGTCCCTTCCATCACGTAGCGCGCGCCCAGCTCCTTTCCCGCGGAGCGGGCATCCGCCGGCCCGTCGGCGTCCGCGCGTCGCGCCGTGGAGCTGCGAGCGATGACGTGCAGATACGAGAAGCGCGACAGCCCGGTGACGATGTCCGATGTCAGCCCGTCTGCGAGCGTCGCGAGGTCGGCGTCGCCGCCGTGATGGAACGGCAGGACCGCGACCCAGAATCCCTCGTCGGCGCCGGCGCGAACGGCCCCGGAGGCGGAGATCGGGCCATCCCCTTCGCCGGGGATTACGAGCCCGGCCTTGCGGAGGCCGTCCATAAAGTGCTCGACGAGCTCCGGCTCATGCCACTTGCTGAACTCCGCGCGAGCCGCCGAGCCGAACTCCGGCCGGATGGCGAGCAACTCCTCCAGAGCCTTTCGCGCCCCCTCGCGCTCGCCGAGCTGACCGCACGCCGCCGCGCAGAAAACAGGAGTCCAGAAGTAGCCGGGCATCTGGATCTTGAGGGCGGCGTCGATCGCGGCGCGGTAGTCGTTCGTTCGATACGCGTTGACGATCGCCGCCAGCCGGTACCAGCCCGGGAAGTGGGGGTTGAGCCGCATGGCTCTCTCCGTGATGGCGCAGCCGTTCTCCCAGTCCCCCGCGTACGCCAGCAGGATCCCCACGAGCGCCACCGTGGCGCCGTCCATCGGGTTGAGCGCGACGGCCCGCGCCGCGGCGTTGCGGAAAGCCGGGAGCTCTTTCTGGAGAAAGAGCACCTGGGCCAGAGCGGAATGCGCCAGGTGATTGGACGACCCGGCTTCCACCGCGCGGCGCGCCGCGACCGCGCCCACGGCCAGGGAATCCGCCAGGAGGCTGTATCCCTGCCCGTACTCCTGCGCGCACAGCAATGCCAGCATGGCCCAGGCATCCGAATACTCCGGCGCCCTGCGCACCGCCATCTCAAGGATCGATCGCGCCGCGGCAAGCTCTTCGGCATTGACTCGCTGGAAATAGCCGAAGCTGCGCAGCACCGCCTCATAGGGAGTCAACTCTTCGGGAGCGAGGCCCCGCACGGCTTCGCTCAGACTCCGGGGCAGCGCTCCGTTCATGTCGGCCACCGTCGAGACGATTCGCGGAACCAGTTCGTCCTGCAGCTCGAAAACCGCATCCGTGCTGAAGGTGCGCTCGTAGCTCTCCGCCCAGAGATGAGCGCCGGAGACGGCGTCGACGAGCTGGACCGCCAGGCGCAGCTTCGGCCCAGCCTGCCGCAGATTGCCTTCCATCACGTAGCGGGCGCCGAGCTCCTTGCCGGCGGTGCGCACGTCCACCGGATCGCTGGCATAGCGCGAAGTCGAGCCACGCGCGATCACGCGGAGATAGGAGAAACGCGACAGGCCGGTCCCGATGTCCTCGGTCAGTCCCTCGGCCAGGGCCTCGAGGCCCGGGTCCGTGCCGCGGTGTTTGAACGGCAACACCGCGACCCAGAAGCCCTCATCGACATCGGCGCGGGCGCGGATGACCTGGGACGAGGGGCGCGCGCCCATTCCCGCCTCAGGTGCCGACGAGGAGACCGTGATCGAGGGCGACGATGAGCTGTCTGCAACCGTGAGCCCGCCCCGGCGGACGCCCTCGAGAATCGGCTCCAGGAGTCCGCTCGCGAAGTGCCAGACCTCGATGTTCCGGCGCGCGTGCGCCGCGAAGCCGGGATCGAGCGCCAGAAGATCCCGGACGGCGCCCGCCGCCTCGGCCCGGCGGTCGAGCTGTCCGGAGATGGCCGCGATGACGAGCGGCTGCCAGAACAGGCCCGGCATGTTGACCTGCATGGCGTGCTCGAGGGCGCGGTCGTACTCGCCGCCGTGGAAGTGCTCCCAGATCGGGCCGAAATGAAACCATCCCGCGTGGTTCGGGTTGAGCTCCATGGCGCGGCGCACGATCGCGGCGCCACGCTGGAACTCTCCGGTGTGCACGATCAGGAGCCCGAGGATCCCCAGCGCGTCGGTGTTCAACCGATTGAGCGCCATGGCCTGCTCGGCCGCGGGGCGGAACGCGGCGAGGTCCTGCCGGAAGAAGTAGGCCTGCGCGAGCGACACCATCCCCAACTGGTTGGCTCGATCGAGCTCGACGGCCCGTCGGGCCGCGGCCAGGGCGCGGTCCAGAGAGGTCGGGTCGGTCGTGAAGCCGAATGCGTGCTCGTCGGTGTACACCTGCGCGAGGCACGCCCACAGGTCCGCCTGCCCGGCGTCTCTCTTCACCGCCCTCTCCAGCCGGTCCTTCATCGCCGTGTGCGCCGGAGGCGACAGCTGCTGACGGTAGGCGAAGTACTCGAAGAGCCATTCCGAAGGCGAGAGATCCACGTCCGCTTTCTGCTGAATCATCGCCGTCATCGACCGCACGAGGATTCCGTAGCTGTCCGCGACGGTGGCCACGACGCGGCCGCTGATGCCGTCCTGCAGGGCGAAGATGTCGGAATCCTTCAGGTCGCGGTTGAACGTCTCCGCCCAGAGGTGAGCGCCCGTCTGGGTGTCGACCAGCTGGACGTTGACGCGCAGGGCGGATGCGCCCTTCCGAATCGCGCCCTCCACCACGTAGCGGGCGGCCAATTGCTCGCCGGCGGCGCGCGCGTCGGCGCCCTGCGCTACCAGGCGCCGAGTGGCATTGCGCGAGATGACGGAGAGATACGGAAACTTCGCGAGCCCCGCGTTGATGTCTTCCGCGAGACCCTCGGCGAAGGACTCCAGCTCGGGATCGGCGCCGGAGTGCGTGAACGGAGGCACGGCGATCCAGAAAGCCTGCGCCCGGGTTCGCCCCGAATCCTGCCGGAGAGCTCCTCCTCCGCTCTCCGAGTCGGCGCTCACCGGCCTTGCCCTCTCCGCCGCTCGCGGCGAGGGGGCCGCGGAGGCGGAAGATGTGTCCGCGCGCAGCTCCCTGAGCTCGTTGTAGACGTCGCGCGAGGTCTGGTAACGATCGCGCGGGACCTTCTCCAGGCAGCGCCGCAGGACCCTCGCGAGGTCCGGCGGAAGATCCGCGCGCAGCGCGGTCACCGAGGGCGGCTTGTCCCGAAGGATGGACGAGATCATGTCCACCGCGGTGTTGCCCGTGAACGGCCGCTCGCCCGTCAGCATCTGGTAGAGAACCACGCCGAGAGAGAAGACGTCCGACCGCGCGTCCACCGCGGCGCCGCGCGCCTGCTCCGGCGACATGTAGGCGACCGTGCCGAAGACCTGGCCCTCGCCCGTCAGGTTCGCGCGGCTCCCGGTCGGGCTGCTCGAGAGGTCGGGATTCGCGTCGGAATCATGGCCTCCGAGCTTGGCCAGGCCGAAGTCGAGCACCTTGACCCGGCCATCGCGTGTGACCATCACGTTGCCGGGCTTCAGGTCCCGGTGGACTATGCCGCGCTCGTGCGCCGCCGAGATGGCGTCGGCGAGCGGCACGGCGATCTCGAGGAAGCGCGCGAGAGGAAGGCCGCCCTCGGCGATGACGGCGTCGAGGGTCTCGCCCTCGACCAGCTGCATGGTCAGGAAGTGAACGCCGTCGGCCTCCTCGACGGAGAACACGCTGACGATCCCGGGATGGTCGAGCGCGGCGAGCGCCCGCGCCTCGCGCTGGAACCGTTCGAGCCGGTCGGGATCGGCGGCCATCTCCGCCGGCAGCACCTTCAGCGCGACGTCGCGGCTGAGCTTCGTGTCGGTGGCGCGGTAGACCTCGCCCATTCCGCCCGCGCCGATCGCGGCCGTGATCCGGTAGTGGCCGAGGGCCTTGCCGATCATCCGATCAGCCAATCGTCGTCGTCGGCTCTACGCCGTCGACGCCGTCACTTCAGGCCGTCCGCGATGTAGAGGTCGGACAGGGTGTGCGAGTACCCGAAGATGATGGTCTTCCCGTCCGCCGAGATCGCGGAGGGGCCGACAGAGGTGATGCCGGTCGCGTCAGCGGGTGTGAACTCCTTCCAGAGGTCCCGGCGGCCGGTCGCCAGGTCCAGGCGGTAGACGCGCGCGGGGAAGATGTCTTTCGAGCTGGAGAGAAAGAGAGAGTGGCCGTCGTCGGCCCATCGCAGCGGCTGGTCGGTCGGCTCGAGTCCCCGAATCGGCTGAGGCGGGGCAGCGCCGGTGGCTCCCTCGAGGGGAACGAGCGCGAACTCCTGCCCGGGCCTGTGGGTCAGCAGGAATTTGCCGTCGGGCGAGACCAGCGTGGCCGTGACTCCCTCCGGGGTGACCGGGCGGGCGGCGCCGCCATCGAGGCTCTGCACGAAGACGCGCGGGGGCCTTCCCGTCTCGTGGCCGTTGAACGCGATGCGCTGGCCGTCGGGAAGAAAGGCGCCGAAGCCGATGGAGCCGGAACGGTCGATCGAATCCTTGGGAAAAGTCCTGGGCTGCCCGGCGCCGGTCGGCAGGAGCACGAGTGTCGCGGGAGTCGTCCGGATCTGGTTGGTCAGCACCCACTTCCCGTCGGGTGAGGGGGCTACGGCGTTGCCCTCCCCCAGCCGCACCGCGGCGGAGCCGTCGAGCTTGCGCAGATAGACGGAGTACCCCGGACCGCCGGCTTCCCCCTGCTCGGTGAAGGCGATCGACTTTCCGTCCTCGAACAGCCGCGGGAAGTTCGACCATTCCAGATTCGAGAGGTCGCGCTCCTTCGCCTCTCCCGGAATCAGGCCTATCAAGCCGACTCGCGCGTTGCTCTGATCCAGGAGCACGCGCCCGTCCCTTGAGATGTCCTGGAGCAGCAGGCCAGCGGGGGCCGCGAGGACGGAGCGCTCGCGTCCGGCGAGCGTCACCGCGTAGAGAGCGCGCGAGCTGCCCGCCCGGCTCGCCGTGAACCAGATCTCCTGGCCGGACGCGGACCAGGCGAGGCCCTGCGCGCTTTCCCATCCGTCGGAGAGCGTCTTCTTTTTTCCCGAGAGGTCCATGACCGCGACGGATCCGCGGTCGTCGCCCACGAACGGGTGGTCGAGAAACGCAATGGCGTCTCCCTTCGGAGAGATGCGCGGGTGACTGACGTAGCCGGTGGTCTCGTAGAGAACCTTCCCCGCCGGAAACTCCAGGCGGTAGCGCCATTGCGGCGCGCGCACGACGGCCTGGCTCGCTCCGTCCGGCGACCATTCGGCGCTGCTGACGTCCTCGAGGATCGCGCGCGACGCGCTGCCCGACAGCGGCGCCTGAGAGAGCGTGCCGGCCGCGGCGTAGCCGATCCCCAAACGCATCGAGCTCAAAACGAGCATCTCGCCCGCTCGGGAGATCGCTTCGATCTTTCCTTCGGGAAGGGCCAGCTTCAGGGATTCGGGGTTCTCGATTCGAGTCGAATAGAGCTCCGCTTTGGGGGCGCCGTCCCATTGCGCCGAATAGATGATCGTGTTTCCGTCGGGCGCAAAGCGCGCGCTCTGGATCGGTCCGCGGCGGAACGTGAGCCGGTGGAAGCTCGGTCTGGATTCGGGAGGCGCTTTCCAGATCAGGCGGCCGGCGAGGATCCCGATCGCGATGGCCGCAAGGATCGCCGCCATCGCCATGCGCGAGGGGAGGCGCGCGGGCGCATGCGCATGGAAGCCGATGCCCGACTTCGCAGACCCGGGGCGCGGCGCCGAGACATCCGAGAGCGCCGCGAGCGCGAAGGCCACGTCGTGCGCGGAGTGGAAGCGTTGCTCGGGACTCTTCTCGAGGCAGTGGCGGACGATGCGGTCGAGTCCGGGCGAAATGTTCGCGTTCGTGACGGAGAGGTCGGGCGGCTCTTCCCTCAGGATCGCCGACATCGTGTCCGCGGCCGAGTCGCCGTGGAAGGCGCGCTTTCCCGAGAGCATCTCGTAGAGGATCGCGCCGAAGGAGAAGATGTCCGAGCGCGCGTCCGCGGGCTTGCCGCGCACCTGCTCGGGCGACATGTAGCCGAGGGTCCCGAGGACCATCCCCGGCTCCGTTCCGGCCGTCGCGGTCGGGGCGTTGGTAACCTGGCCTCGCTCTTCGGTGTGCGTGAGCTTGGCGAGGCCGAAGTCCAGGATCTTCACGCGGCCGTCGTTGGTCACGAAGATGTTCTCGGGCTTCAGGTCCC
>JBDTOO010000096.1:0-9647 GCA_039933215.1 Acidobacteriota bacterium | reverse complement strand
TGATCGACTGGACGAGAGGATGCCGCACGACGTCCTTCTCGTCGAACAGGACGAACTTGATCCCCTCGATTTTCGTCAGGAGCTGCTGCGCCTCGCGCAGTCCCGACGTCTTGCCCTGGGGAAGGTCGATCTGCGTGACGTCGCCGGTGACGACCGCCTTCGACCCGAATCCGATCCGGGTCAGGAACATCTTCATCTGCTCGGACGTCGTGTTCTGCGCTTCGTCCAGGATGATGAACGCGTCGTTCAAGGTCCGCCCGCGCATGAACGCGATCGGCGCCACCTCGATGATCCCGCGCTCCAGGAGCTTCGCGGTCTTTTCGTATCCCAGAATGTCGTAGAGGGCGTCGTAGAGGGGCCTCAGATACGGGTTGATCTTCTCGACCATGTCCCCCGGCAGAAAACCGAGCCGCTCGCCGGCTTCGACGGCGGGCCGCGCGAGGACGATCCGCTTCACCTTCTTCTCGAGGAGCGCCGCCGCCGCCATCGCCACGGCGAGATAGGTCTTGCCGGTCCCGGCCGGACCGACCGCGAACACGAGGTCGTGCCGGTCGATCGTCTGGACGTACAGACGCTGCTTGACGTTGCGCGCCGTGACGACCGACTTCAGCGTAGGACCGAACGGGCTGTCGACGAAGAACTCGACGATCGAGGCGTTGGGATCTTCGCGGAGCACCCGGATGGCGGTCGCCACGTCGCTGCCGCGAAGCGGATAGCCGATCGTCAGGAGCTCGGAAAAGCCCCCGAGGAGGCGCCGGACGGCATCCTGGGACTCCCCCTCCCCGACGACGGAGATCTCGTTGCCCCGCGCGGCGAGACGGACACCGAAGGCGTCCTCGATCGCCCGGAGGTTCTCGTCCGCGATGCCGAAAAAGTCCGTCAGCCCAGCTTCGGGCAGGGTCAGAGCGGTCGTTGGATCAAGAATGGTGGCGACTCCTTCAGGCCGGGCGCCGGCCCAGCGGGGACCTGCGAACTCGCACGTCCAAAGCTACCATGCACGGGAGGGGAGCAAGAAGCGGGCCCCGGGGAAATCGGGGCCCTTCGAGACATCAAGTCTTGGTATTTCAGACGCTTGCGCTCTCGGCGCGGCGTCCGGCGCGGGCGATCGGCGGGCGATCAGTGTCCTCGGACGAGCTCCTTGGCGACGTCCTCGAGTGCGTTCTCGACCGCGTCGCGCATCGAGGAGCCCTTGGACTTGTGCCGGATCTCCGCCACGACCTTCCCCTTCGAGTCCTTCACGAGCACTTCCAGGCCGACTCCGGGGTTCGCCATCCAGCCGCCCCAGTAACGGGCGCCGCCGGTCGGCTCCCAGGCGTTGAAGACGTTTCCCTCGACGACGAGCTCACCGCCGGACTTCACGACCTTGAAGCCTTCTTTGTCGAGCCACTGCTCCATGTAGTCCCGCCCGTCGTGAGCGGCGTCGCGGGACTCGCGGCCGCGGCCGTTCTCGTCGAACTCCTTGACCGTGACCGTCCGGTATTTCTTCAGGCTGCCCTCGGGCATGTAGGACCAGTCGGCGTCGTGGCCCTTCTCGAGCTTGTCGTAGTCGGGCAGGAACTTCGCCGGCTCATCCCTTTCCTTGGAGTCGTCCGAGCCCTGAAAACCCTTCCGGGCCGCCTCGGCCGGGCGCGCCGACAGAACGAGGAACGTCACGAGAGCCATCGCGAAAAGACGCGTCGTGTAACGAAGCATAGTCAGGTCTCCTTTTTCGGGCGGATTCTAACAAAAACGGGGCTCGCCGGGTGTGCCGAATCAAGCCTCCAGGCGCTGGCAGACGGCTTCTCCGGCCTGCTCGGTCGAAAGATCCCCCCCGACGTCGGCCGTACAACGGCGCTCGCGCACGCAGGCGGCCACGGCGCGCTCGATCGCCTCCGCCTGGGTCTTCCGGCCGAGGTGTTCCAGCAGGAGCGCCACGGTCAGGATTGCCCCGAAGGGGTTCGCCCGTCCCGTGCCCGCGTACTTCGGCGCCGACCCGTGGACGGGCTCGAACATGGAGATCTTCCCGGGATGGATGTTGCCCGAGGCGGCCATGCCCAGACCCCCCTGGAGCGCCGCGCCGAGGTCCGTCACGATGTCCCCGAACAGGTTGTTGGTCACGATCACGTCGAACGCCCGGGGATCCCGGATGAGCTGCAGGCAGAGAGCGTCGACGTACAGGTGCGACGCCTCGATGCCGGGATGCTCCCTGGAGACTTCCGCGAATGTGCGCTGCCAGAGGTCGCCGACGAAGCGCATGGCGTTCGACTTGTCGGACATGACGACCTTCTTCAGCCCGCGCGCCTCCGCGAACCCGAAGGCATGGCCGATGATCCGCTCGACGCCCTTGCGCGTCGAGATGTCCTCCTGAACCGCGACCTCGTCCGGCGTCCCCTTCTTGAAATTTCCTCCGGCGCCCACGTAGGCGCCCTCGGTGTTCTCGCGAAACACGGTGAAGTCGATGTCGGAGGCCGCGTAGCCCTTCAGCGGAGAGAGCCGGTCGTCCAGGCACCGCACCGGCCGGTAGTTCACGTAGAGGTCGAGCTGGAACCGCGCCCCGAGGAGGATGTCGGCCGCGTGCTTCATATCGGGTACCCGAGGGTCCCCGAAGGCGCCCATGAAGATGGCGTCGAACTCCCGCGACAGCTCGTCGAACGCGCCGGGCGGGATCGTCTCGCCCGTCGCCAGATAGTGGTCCGCGCTCCAGGGAAACGAGACGAGCTCGAGCGCGAGGGCCCCGGACCGGTCGAGGCGCTCCAAGACCTTGACGGCCTCTCGCGTGACGTCGACGCCGATGCCGTCTCCGGGAACGATGGCGAGCTTCATGGGCGCCGGGAACATAGCCGAAAAACGGGTCGCTGTCAGTTTTCTCGGCGGGCGGGCGGAAACAGGGGGGGAGAGAAGCCTTCCGGCCGGTCTTTTCGAAGCTCCCGGCGGATCCGATTCCTGATTACAATCCATCCATGAGTTTTTCGGATTCCGCCCGCGAGCTCTTAGTCGAGGCCGGCGGCGCGCCCGAGCGGCCGACGCCCTTTTCGGTGGTCGAACGCATCGCATCGGAGGCCGAGCGATACCTGGATCGCGTTCGGTTCGATCCCGCCCAGTACATCCGGCACGCGGTGCTGCTCTGGGAGGACTGGGAAGTGATGATCATCGGATGGCAGTCCGGGCAGGTGACGCCGATCCACGACCACCGGGGGGTGCTCGGCGGAATGGCGGTCCTGTCGGGCGCCCTCCTGGAGGAGCGGTTCACCACGCCGGGCCGCGCCCCGGAGCTCGTCGATTCGCGGGTCCGGCCGGAAGGCGACCTCTGCGACACGGGGCCCGCGGTGCTGCACCGCCTCGTTCCGCAGAGCGCGCGCGCCGTCACGCTCCACGTCTACCGTCCGCCCCTTCGCACGATGGGCATCTGGGACGACGGCGGGCTCCGCGAGATCCGCGGGTCGCAGTTCGAAGTGGGCACCGAGGAGTTCGGCGGACTGGTCCTCCGGTAAGGGAAGAAAAGAGAGGTCAGAGGTCAGAGGTCAGAGGGATCGGCGCCTGCGACCTCTCCCCTCTCCCCTCTCCCCTCTCACCTCTCACCTTTCCTTCCCCTCTCACCTCTCTCCTCTTCCCTCTTCCCTCGGCGGCGCCGCCCGCCCTATGACCACCGCCCAGGCCCGTCCGTTCTCGTCGGCGACGCGCTCCACGATCCGCTCGCCGGGTGCGGGCCCGGTGCCCGCGGCAACGATGCGGAATTGCCGGAGAGAAACGGTTCCCCGGGCCGCCGGTGACCTGTCGGCGCGGCGGACGGAGCGGACGAGATCGACGGCCGTGGCGGAGACCACGAGAGGGGGCGCGATCTCGACGCTCCCCAGCCCTTCCCAGGCGAGCGCGGTGCGGGCGGCGAGATTGTCGTGCCCCGAGAATCCGTCCAGGATCTCGAGCCTCGGCGCCCACTCGAAAAACACGGTGCGGAGCGCGAGCGCGCCGGAGACAGCGAGGGCGCCCGTCAGAGCGAGCGCGGCGGCGCGCCGAGATCGCGGGGGCGAGGCGGCGAAGAGGGCCATGACGCCGGAGGCGGCCGCGACGCCCGTGACCGTCGTGAGGTAGGCGAAGCGGAATCCGTTCGGCTGCATGACGGACCCCGACGCCACGGATGCGGCGCCCGCGGCGGCGGCGTGGGCCAGGAGGAGTCCCGACAACTCCTGCCGCGGGCTCCGAAGGGCCCGGAACACGGCGATCGCGACCGGCACGCCGAGGAGCCAACCGAGCCGGGGACGCGGCACGTCCTGCCACGGGGAGGGATCCGCGCGCCACCAGGGAGCGGCCAGGGCGTCCGCGGCCGCCTCGAGAACGGGAAGCGGCGAGCGCGCGGCCCGCACCTCGCGCCACAGGCTCTGATTGGCCGCGCGGGCGAAGTACGGGACGGTGCGCCCTTCTCGGAGCAGAAAGAGCGGCGCCGCGGCGACGGCGAACCCCGCGGCCAGCCAGACGGCCACGGGTGCCCGCGCGCGCCACGGAGCGCGATCCTCCCGGGGCCACATCGCGAAGAGGATCAGGGCCGCGAACCCGATCCACGCCGCGAGATAGACGTGCGCCCCGATCCCGAGAACGATCCCGGCCGCGGCCGCGAGCGTGAGGGAGCCGCGGCGGCGCCCGCGCAGCAGGAGCAGGGCCGCGACATCCAGCATCGGCGCGACGACCACCGCCACGTAGCCCCAGCGCGACAGAATCAGGCTCCAGCGCATGCCCGCGACGGCGAGCCCCGCGAGCGTCCCGCCCCCCCGGGGCAGGAGCGCGCGCGCGAGCGCCATGGCGGTGCAGCACGAGAGCACTCCCGCGAGCGCGGACAGGAACCGGACGGCGAACGCGTCGCGCCCGAGGCAGACGAGCACCGCGCGGAACGCTTCCAGGTACAGGACCCCGACCGTTCCGTAGGGCCGCGCCACGCCGGACGGCGCGGGGCGGATGGCGTCGGCGAAATCCGAAGGCTTTCCGCGCAGGGCGAGCGAGGGCTCGATCAGGGTCAGGTCCTCGATCCACAGCGCGCGCGGGACCGAGTCGAGCCGGACGAAACGCGCGGCGGCGGCGGCGAGCACGATCCCCGCCGCGAGAGCGATCAGGGTTCGCCGTCGCCACGGAAACGGCCGGGGGGAAACGACGGCGACCCTCGTGCGGCCCAGGAACGACGCGGCCGCCGCGGCGAGCCCCGCGCACGCGGCCGTCGCGCCGATCACCGCGAGACCGAGGAGGAGGCGGGGGCCGCGCCACGCGGGATCGGGGTCCAAAAGCAGGAGCGGATGTACGAACCGGATCGCCGAGATTCCCGACACGAGCGCCGCCGCCGCCCCCACGAGAAGGGAAGCGGTGTTCGCCGCCGCGCCGGCCCGTCTCATGCGTCCGGCCGCGAAAGGGGCTCCGTCCCGGAGGCCGAGCGCCGCCCGAGGACGACGGCCCAATCGCGTCCGAATGCGTCCCGGACGCGCTCCACCGCGCGCTCGCCCGGGGCGCGCGCCGCGTCGGGCGCCGCGATCCGGAAGGACCGGGAGGGCGAGGGCGGCCCCGCCGGATCCGGCCCACGCTCCGGATCGAGCCCGTACCGGAGAACGGCGCCGACCGTGATCGAGGAATGCTCGAGGCCGTGCCGGAGATCGACCGGACCGAACCGGCGCCACCGCAGCGCGGCGCGGGCGATCAGCGTGTCCTGTCCGTGGAATCCGTCGAAGGTCTCCCGACGCGCCGGCCAGTCGAAGAGCGCATCCCGCACCGCGAAGGCCCCGCCGACGAAAGCGAGGCCCACGACCGCGAGCGCGGAGGCCCGGCGGAGGCGGGGCGCGACGAGCCCCGCGAGGATCATGAGTCCCGATGCGCCGGCAACCGCCGCCGCTCCGGCGAGGTAAACGAAGCGGTACCCGTTCGGAACTCCGGCGTGCCCGCCCGCCACGGAGGCCGCGAGGGCCGCCGCGGCGTGGCAGAGGAGAAACGCCGAGAGCTCCGCCTCGGGCCGCGCGAACGCGCGGGCGAGCCCCAGGGCGACCGGGATCCCGAGAAGCCATCCGAGTCGGGTCCGGCCGGGCAGATCGTGGTGCGAGAAGGGATCCGGCTTGAACCATGGCGCCGCGATCGAGTCCGCGGCCGCGGCGAACGCCGGCATGGGCGAGTGCGCCCAGCGCATCTCGCGCACCACGTTGTGGTCCGACGCGCGCGCGAAATACGGCGCGACGCGCCCCCGGGCGAACAGGAAGAGCGGGCTGACGGCGATCGCGAAGGCGGCGACGTACGCAGAGACGATCGCGGGCGACGGCCTCCGGCTTCGGCCCTCTCGCGGGAGCGGCCATGCCGCGAGGAGGAAGAGCGCCGCCGCGGCGACCCATCCCGCGAGGTAGAGGTGGGCGGCGAGACCGGCGGCGAGACCGGCGGCCGCCGCGAGACCCGCGCTCTTGCGCGAGCGCGCCCGGAGAAGAAGGATCGCGGCGACGTCGACCGCGGGAGCGAGGACGATCGCGTTCCAGCCCCATCGCGACATGAGGAGGCTCCAGCGGAGACCGGAGAGGAGGATCGCTGCCAGCGCGGCGCCCCCGCGCGGGAGGAGCGCGCGGCCGAGCCACCAGGCGGTGGCGATCGACGCAACCCCCGCGGCGGCGGAGAGGAACCGCACCCCGAAGATCGTCGTTCCGAAGGCGCGGAGCGAGGCGCGGAACGCCTCGAGGTACAGAACCCCGACGCTCCCATAGGGCTTGGCCACGCCGTAGGGCGCCGGGCGGATGGAATTCGCGAAGTCGGCAGGCGAGCCCGCCAGGGAAAGCGACGGAGCGATGAGGGAGAGATCGTCGATCCAGAGGGAAGGCGGCAGCCGCGAGAGACCCGCGAAGCGCACCGCGGCGCCTCCGAGGAGCGCCGCGGCGGCGAGGGCCGCCAGCACGGCGCCGGAGAGCCCGAGGGCCGGAGTCGGCGCCGCCGCCGCGCGCGTTCGCGATGCCCACAGATGGAACGCGCCGGCCGCCGCTCCGCCCGCGATCGCCGTCCCGGCCGCGACCGCGAGGCCGAGCACCAGCCTCGGCAGCGCCCAGCTCGGGTCGGGATCGAGAAGGGGAAGAGGACGGAAGAGGCGGACGAGATCGACGGCGGCGACGAAGGCGGAGAGAGATCCGAGAAGGATGGCGGCCGGGGCCGGCCGCCTCACTTCTGGAAGAAGAGGAACAGGTTGACGGCCGAGGGCCCGAGCGAGAAGAAGTCGCCGGACGTCAGCGTCGCGGCGCAATCCTCCTCGCTCACGCCGTCCAGGTCGTCGGGAACCGGGATGGCCGCGCCGTTCAGATACGTCCCGCAGGTCGACCGCATGTCGATGAGACGGTATTGCGGGTCCGGCCCCGGACGCCGGCGCAGGAGCTTCGCGTGCAGGCGGGAAACCTCGACGTTCAAGAACGCGTCGGGGCTCGACACCCGGAAGCCGGAGACCGGCATGCCCACCCCGATGAACTCCGGGACTTCGCGGCCGAGAAGCAGCTCGTCGAAATCGAGCTTGACCAGGCCCGCGTTGTAGGGCCCGAGGCCGAGCAGATAGTGGCCGGCGGGGAGCCGCAGCAGAGTCTTCTCGAGGCGCCCGGAAAGGCCGGCCATGCCGTTGTCGACGAAGGACATGACGTCGCGCTGCCGGGATTCGAGCGCCTCCCGGCAGATGGCGGAGTAGAGGTCGTCTTTCACGACGGTCCCGGAAGCGACGCACGCCGCGCACCGCCGACGGCCCGGAGGCGTTGCGGAACCGCGACCGAAGCCGCTCTGCTCACGTTTTCATTTTCGCACAGGTGAGGCCGGAATGATGTCCGGGGCGAGACGTCAGTGGACCGTCTCTTCAATCTCGGAGGACCGGGGCGCTTCGCCGTCGCCGGCGGCCGGCTCCTCTTCCGGAACCGACTCGATCTCGATCGTCCACCGCTCGTAGACCTCCGCGGGGAGCTCGACGATGAAACGAGACGGCTCCAGGATCACGTCGACGCCGTACCGGTCGCGGGCCAGCATCGGGTACACGAGGTTCACCTCGTTTTTCGCGCGGGTGACCGCCACGTAGAAGAGGCGGCGCTCCTCCTCGAGGCCTTCGTCGGTCATCGCGGAGCGATAGCTCGGGAAACGCCCCTCGGACAGGCCCATGACCAGCACGCGGCTCCATTCGAGCCCCTTCGCCTGGTGCACGGAGGAGAGCACGACCCGGTCGTCCTCCTGGTCGCCCGCGACGACGTCCTCGCCCGAGAGCTCGTGGAAGAGCGTGACCTCCTCGAGGAACGCCGGAAGCGAGTCGTACGACTGCGCGAACTGCGCGAATTGCTCGAGATCGTCCAGTCGCGCGTCACCGTTTGGAAACTTGGCGCGCGCGAAATCGCGGTAGACGTCCTCGACGACCGCGCGAATCGCCTCGCCGGGCGACGACCGGACGGCGGGCGACTCGAGCCGGCCGAGCAGGGCGGCGAAAGGCTTGAGCGCCGCGGCCGCGCCCCGCGGAAGCTCGATCCCTGCGCTCCCCTCGCGCTCGCGGAAGGAAGCCAGGGGGTCCGGCCGGCTGCGGATCGCCTCCCAGACCGCGGACGCCGCGCGCTCGCCCACGCGCGGGAAGAGCTTCAACGCGCGCTTCCACGAGAGCTCGTCCCTGGGGTTCACGACGATCCGCAGGAACGCGAGGACGTCCTTTACGTGCCGCTGCTCGAAGAACCGCATGCCGGACCGGATCTCGTAGGGGATTCCGCGGCGGGTGAGCTCGATCTGCAGCTCGAGCGCCTGGTAGTGCGCCCGGTAGAGCACGGCGACGTCGGAGAGCCTCTCCCCTTCGTCGTGCCACTCGAGAACGCGCTGAGCGACGAAGCGCGCCTGGTCGGGGATGTCCGGCAGCGCGACGACGGCCGGCAGAGGCCCCGGCTGGCGCGACGCGGTGAGCTCCTTGGGAAACTGCCGCTCGTTGTGGGCGATCGAGGCGTTGGCGAGCGCCAGGACTTCGGGCGTCGATCGGTAGTTGCGCGTCAACCGAAACGTCTTGGCATCCGGGTACCGATCGGGGAATCCCAGGATGTTCTCGAACGACGCCCCACGGAACGAGTAGATCGCCTGGGCGTCGTCCCCGACGACCGTCACGTTGCGCCGGATCCTGGCCATACCGTCGACCAGGTCGCCCTGCAGGCGGTTCGTGTCCTGGTACTCGTCGACGAGGACGTGGTCGTAGGACGCGGCGAGCTGCGCCGCCGTTTCGGGGCTCTCGTCGAGCAGGCGCTTCCATTGAAGAAGGAGATCGTCGTAATCGCACGCGTTCGCGAGGCGCTTTCGCTCGCGGTACCTCTGGAGCACCCCGGCGATCTGCGCCTCGAGCGGGACGAAGTGGGGCGTTCGAGCCGCGAGGACCTCCGCGAACGGCCGGCCGGTGTTGATCGTCTGCGAGTAGAGGTCTAGAAGAACGTCTCCCTTGGGAAACCGGCGCTCGACGACCGGGATCCCCCGGTCCGAAGTCGAGGCCTCGAGAAGCTCCCGCGCGTCCTCCGGGTCCAGGATCGAGAAGTTCGCGCCGAGCCCGATGCGGACGCCGAAGCGCCGGAGAAGGCGGTTGCCGACCGAGTGAAACGTCCCACCGAGCAGCCTCCGCGTATCGACGGTCAGGAGCGCCTCGACCCGCCGCAGCATCTCTTTCGCGGCCTTGTTCGTGAACGTCA
>JBDTOO010000095.1:0-9873 GCA_039933215.1 Acidobacteriota bacterium | reverse complement strand
CGTGATGACCCACGCGACCTCGTCCAGAGTCGCGCCCAGGTTGCCCATCATCTGCGGCAGGGCGACGTTGACGATCGAGGTATCGATCAGCTCGATCATCGAGGCCATGATCACCGTGACGGTGATGATCCATTTGCGTGCGCCGACTTCGGCCATGGGTTTGCGCCGGATCAGTCGACGGCGACGATCGCGTTGACGCTCATCCCCGCGCGAAGGGGCCGGACCGGGTCCGTCGGATCGGTGAAGACGATCTTGACGGGCACGCGCTGGACCACCTTGGTGAAGTTGCCCGTCGCGTTGTCCGGCGGGAGGAGCGCGAACTTCGCCCCGGTCGCCGCGGCGATCGACTCGACCCGTCCGTGGAAATCGTGCTTCGGATAGGCGTCCACGTCGATCGCGACGCTCTGACCGATGCGCATCTTCTTCAGCTGCGTCTCCTTGAAGTTCGCGACGACCCAGGGCTGCTCGTCGGAGACGATCGCGAGCAGCGGCTGCCCCGCCTGGACGTTCTGGCCGACTTCGACGCTCTTGCGCGAGACGATCCCCGTCGCGGGCGCCGTCACCGTCGAATAAGAGAGCTGGAGCTTCGCGAAGTCGAGGTCCGCCTGCTTCTGGGCGACCTTCGCGATCGCCGCCGAGACGGACTGCGCGCTGCCTTCGAGCGAGGCCGCCGCCGCCTCGGCCGCGGCGCGCGCGCCGTCGAATTGCTGCGAGGAGACTTCCTCCTTCTGGCGCAGGGTCGCGTAGCGCTTCAGGTCGGAAGCCGTCCTTTCCCGCTGCGCCCGCGCCGAGACCACGCTCGATCGCGCGACGGAGACCGCCGCGCGGGTGTTGTCCCGGTCCGCCTGCGCCGTCGCGACCTTGGATCGCAGGTCGCGCTCGTCGATGCGGAGAACGACCTGGCCGGCCGCGACGCGCTGGTTGTCCGTGACGAGAACCTCGGTCACGTAGCCCGAGACTTTCGGCAGCACCGGCGCGATGTGACCCTCGACCTGCGCGTCGTCCGTTTCGACGTGGTGCGCGTAGAAGAGGATCGTCTTCACTCCGAAGAGGACGCCGGCGGCGACCGCGACCGCGACCACGGAGAGCAGGATCCTTTTCTTCTTCCTCGACTTCGGCCCGGGCTCCGGCGCCGCGGCTGGCGCGGGCGCGGGCGCGGCCTCCGGCGGATCGGGCGCCGGAGGATCGGTGGCGGGGGTCTTCGGAACGCTGCTCATGGATGGCTCCTTCGTGTCTGGCTCTTAAGCTTTTCTCTTCAGCGGTTGGCGACGGCGCCCGGGACGGGGAGGTAGTCGCGGATGTCGCCGGTCGCGCGGGCGAGATCGAAGCGCGCCTGGGCCTCGTCGGCGAGCGCGGCGATGCGATCGTCCTGCGCCGCCGTCAGCGACGCCTGCGCGTTGTCCACCTCGATCGAAGACGAGATGCCGTTGACGAAACGGTCCTGGGCAAATTCGAGCTCCTGGCGGGCGAGCTTCTCTCCATCTTCCGCGACGGCGGCGCGGCTGCGCGCGCTCTCGGAGTCGAGGAGCGCCTGCCGCACGTCCTCCTCGACCTCGCGCTCCACGTCTTTCTCCCGGATCAGCGCCTCGCGGCGGCGGCTCTCGTCCTCCGCGATCCGAGCGGACAGCCGCCCGCCCGTGAAGATCGGAATCGACAGGGTCGCCCCGACCGTGCGGTTCCAGTCGAGATCCCTCAGGTGGTTCCCGTTGTAACCGCCGACGAACTGCGCTCCGAGAGACGGAAGCTTCTCCGCGCGCTCCGCGGAGATCGAGAGCTCGACCTCGCGCAGGCGCTCCGAGACCGCGCGCAACTCGGGACGGCGAATTCTCGCGGCGGCAAACGCCTGATCGACCGTCGGGAGCGGAACCGCGTCGTCGTGAAGCGGATCGGTCAACACGAGGTCGTCCGAAAAGGACATCCCGATCGCGCGGACGAGCGCGAGGCGCGAAGCGTTCGCCCGGTTCTGCGCGACGAGGAGGTTCTGGTTCTGGCGCGACACCGCCACGCTCGCCCGCGTCGCGTCGATACGCGTCGCGACGCCCGCCTTCCTCTGGTCCTCCGCGATTCCGAAGAGCTTGCGCGACAGCTCGAGGTTCGCCCGGGATGCCTCGATGGAGGCCTCGGCGCGCTGGACGGCCACGTAGAGGGTGGCGACGGCCGCGGCGATCTCGTTTTCTGTCGTGCGGCGCTCGACGTCCGAGACGACGATGCCCTGCCGCGCGGCGCGCCAGCGCCGATAGGCGGCGACGTCCAGGAGCCGCGCGGCGATCCGCACGTGGGCGTCGAACACGTTGAACGGACCCACGAGGGACGGCGCGCCGGGGATCGTGAGCCCGAACGTCTTCAGGTTCAGGATCTGGTTCGAGTCCTGAACCTCTCCGTCCACCTGCGGAAGAAGTCCCGCGCGGGCCTGGTCCGCGCGGGCGCGCGCCTGCATCGACCTCTCGGACGCCAGGCGCCCCGCCGTCCCCTCGTCGAGCGCCCGCGACACCGCCTCGCGCAGCGAGAGACGCACGGTCTCCGCCCGCAGCGTAGCGGCCGAGAGGGCGAAGACGATCAGCGCGAACGCGACGGCCTTCCCGCCGCGCGGGCTCCTGGCCTCGACGCGGCACCACTCCTTCACGTACGCGGGGCAATGGAGCAGATGCGCCGCGCGCCCCGGCCCGGAGGTGAAGAAACGGACGGTGTCCCGGTCGACATCGCTCACCGACTCGAGATCGAGGACGACCTTCTTGCGGGCCAGACGCGCCGATTGGAGCAGCGTGCGCAGCTCATCGAGATGCTCCGCGTCGATGCGCCCGGTCAGGCGATAGACCTGCTCCTTCGCGGTGGCCGCGCCCGCCTCGATCTTCAACATCCGGCTCTTCTCACGCCGGAAGGCATTACAAAGACGGTGCCACCGCGAGAGATGCGTTAAATGACTGATTCTAAGTATCCCGCGGCGATCGCCTGGTTACGGCCCGCCGTAAATTTACGGCCCGCCGTCGGGAGCTCCGGCTCAGTCGGCCGTGCGGCGGAAACGGTGCTTGTCGATGCCGAGACGGGCGATCTTCGACTCGAGCGTCGTCGAAGGAACGCCGAGGCGCGCCGCGGCGCCGGCCGCGCCCGACACGCGGCCCCGCGACAGCGCGAGCGCGTCCTCGATCGACCGGCGCTCCTGGTCGCGGAGTGTGGCGGGCGCTCCGGCGCCGGCCACCCGCGATCGGGACGCCGGCTCGTCGAGCGACAGCTTGTCCCCGTCCGAGAGGATCGCGGCCCGCTCGATCCAGTTCTCGAGCTCGCGGACGTTTCCCGGCCATGGATACGCGAGGAGCCGCTCCATGGTCTCCCGATCGACGCGGCGGAATTTCTTGCCGAGGCGGGCGCCGTGCCGGGACGCGAAGTATTCGACGAGAATCGGAATGTCTTCCCTCCGGTCGCGCAGGGGTGGGACTTCGATCGGAAAGACGTTCAGCCGGTAGAACAGGTCGCTGCGAAAGGTCCCCTGCTCGACCTCTCGATTCAGGTCGCGATTGGTCGCGGCAATGACGCGCGCGTCGGTCCGAAGGGTCTGGCTTCCGCCGACGCGCTCGAACTCGCCTTCCTGCAGGACGCGGAGGAGAGCGACCTGCATCTCCGGCGGCAGCTCTCCGACCTCGTCCAAGAAGATCGTGCCTCCCGAGGCGAGCTCGAACCGGCCGAGGCGTCTCTGGAGCGCCCCGGTGAAGGCGCCCTTCTCGTGGCCGAAGAGCTCCGACGCGACGAGCGTCTCGGGCAGCGACGCGCAGTTCACCTTGATGAAGGGGCCGCTCGCCCGCGGGGAACGCTTGTGGATCGCCGCGGCGACGAGCTCCTTTCCGGTCCCCGTCTCACCCATGAGAAGGACCGTCGAGTCCGTTCGAGCGACCTTCTCGACGCGCGAGAGCGCCCGGCGGAGCGCGGGGGAGGAGCCGACGATGCCGCCGAAGAGACTCTGCTCGCCGAGCTCCTCGCGGAGGAAGAGGTTTTCCTCCTGCAGCCGGTCCTTGAGCCGTTCGATCTCCCCGTACGCGAGCGAGTTCGACACGGCGGTCGCAATCGGCCGTGAGACTTCCTCGAGGATCTCGATCTCCTCGGGCTGGAAGCGGCGCGCCTCCGACCGGGCGAAGGCGATCGACCCGATGAGCCGGTCGCGGACGAAGAGGGGCGTCCTGACGTACGCGCGGATGCCGAAGGCGAAGAGCCGCTCGTCCTCCGCGAACATCCTCTCCTCGGACAGGTCCTGGCAGACGTACGCCCGTCCCGTCCTCTCGACATACGCGGTGCCGGAGCCCGCCAGCGGAAACCCGTCGCGCTGGTAAGCGGCGATGGCCTTCGGATCACCCGGCTTCACCCGCGCGAGCGTCTCTCCGAACGACTCGCCCGGGCGGCGATCCACGCCTTCGACGTGGAGCGCGTGCGGGAAGATCCGGTCCCCATTCCGGCTCACCACGGCGATCGCGTCCAGGCGGACGATCGGCCGCAGCGCGCGGGCGATCGCGTCCAGGACGGCCGGAAAATCGAGCTGGCCGTTGGCCGCCTCCGAGACGCCCAGGAGGAGCCGGTACTTACCCTCGGGATCCAGTTGGTCGGCCAAGGGCAAAGTCTACCGGCGCCGCGGCCGCCACGGGGAGCGCGTCCAGAGACAGGTGACAGGTGACCGGCGACAGCAACCCCTGGAGACGGGTGATGGGTGACGGTTGTCGGGAGTGAGGTGAAGAACCCGTCACAGGCTCTCCGGTTGCTATGACGATCCGGCACCCCACATCCGTCACCGATTCGGGCTGCTGTCACCTGTCTCCTGTCTCCTGTCACCTGCCGACGGGTGGCAGGCGTCGGGAGTCAGTAAAAAACCCGTCACAGCCTCTGCGGTTGCCCTGACGGACCCGAAACCCCACATCCGTCACCGATTCGTGCTGCTGTCACCTGTCACCCGTCACCTGTCACCCGTCGACGGGTGGCCGGTGAGGACAGCCCCTGGCGTATCCTCGGCGCCCATGCAGTCTCTTTCGGGCCCGGCGCTCGATGCGCGGCTTCGAGCGTTCCTGGACGAAGACATCGGCGGCCGCGACGTGACGACCGAGTCCGTCGTCCCCGGAGACGCCGTCGCGCGGGGACGGATCGTGGCGAAGAGCGCGTGCGTCGTATCGGGTCTCCGGCCCGCGCGCCGCACGTTCGAGCTTCTCGATCCGTCGATCGCCTGGACGGACGGCGTGGCGGCGGGCGAGCGCGTGGCGGCCGGCACGTCGATCGCCGCGATCGAGGGGAACGCGCGCGCGCTCCTGACCGCCGAACGCGTCGCGTTGAACCTCCTGCAGCGGATGTCGGGCATCGCGACGGAAACGGCCCGCTTCGTCGATGCCGTCGCGGGGACCCCCTGCCGGATCTACGACACGCGGAAGACGGCGCCGGGCCTGCGGGCGTTCGACCGCGAGGCCGTCCGCGACGGCGGCGGCGTGAACCATCGCGAGACGCTCGCCGCCATGGCCCTGATCAAGGACAACCACCGGCGGCTCGCGGGCGGGATTGCGGCCGCGGTGGCCGCCGCGCGGGCCGCCGCGCCCGGGACGATCGTCGAGGCGGAGGTCGAGTCCGAAGAGGAGCTGCGCGCGGCCATGGAGGCCGGCGCGGATCAGATCCTCATCGACAACCAGACCCCCGACACCGTGGCGCGATGGACCCGGATCGCCCGGCGGCGCGCGCCACCGCCCTGGATCGAGGCGTCCGGCAACATGAGCCTCGAGACCGTCCGCGCGTACGCGCTCGCCGGTCCCGACTGCGTCTCGGTCGGCGCGCTCACCCACTCCGTTCGCGCAGCGGACATTTCGCTGGAGCTCGAGCTGCCGCATGCCTGACACGACGGACGTCCTGATCCTCGGGACCGGCATCGCGGGCACCACCGCCGCCCTCGCGGCGGCGCGCGCGGGCGCGAATGTGACGGTCGTGACGCGGGCCTCCGACGCCCGGGAGTCGAACACCTACTGGGCGCAGGGCGGGATCGTCGGCCGTCCGCCGGACGATTCGCCGGAGAAGCTCGCGGCCGACATCGAGCGGGCCGGAGACGGGCTGTGCTCCCCGGACGCCGTCATGCTGCTCGCCCGGGAAGGTCCCGACCTCGTGCGCCGGCTCCTGATCGACGAGCTGCACGTGCCGTTCGACCGGGAAGGAGGCGGTTTTCACTGGACGCTCGAAGGCGGCCACTCGGTGCACCGCGTCCTGCACGTGAAGGACGAGACCGGCGCGCCCATCGAGAAGGCTCTCCTCGCGGCGTGCCACGCCGAGCCGCGGATCTCGTGGAAGGTCGACACGACCGCGGTCGACCTGCTCACCCTGTCCCACGACTCGACGCTTCCGTCCGATCGCTACCGCGCGCCGCGGGCCATTGGAGCCTACCTTCTCGACCGCAAAACGGGGTCCGTGACGCCGCATCTCGCAGCCGAGACGATCCTCGCGACCGGCGGGCTCGGGCAGGTGTACCTCCACACCACCAATCCGCAGGGAGCGCGGGGCGACGGCATCGCCATGGCGCGCCGGGCCGGCGCCCGGCTGCTGAACCTCGAGTTCATCCAGTTCCATCCGACGGCGCTCGTGCATTCGCGCGGCCGTCTCCTCCTCTCGGAGGCCCTGCGCGGGGAGGGGGCGCGGATCACGGACGCGTCCGGACACGAGTTCCTCAAGGAAGTGCATCCCGACGGCGAGCTCGCGCCGCGAGACGTCGTCGCCCGGGCGATCCACCAGCGGATGCTCGAGCGCGACGAACCGCACGCCCTCCTGGACATCTCCCGCAAGCCGGCCGCCTGGATCCGGGGCCGTTTTCCGGGTTTGACCGCGCGCTGTCTCGAGCTCGGGTTCGACCTCACGGCCGGCCCGGTGCCGGTCGTGCCCGCGGCTCACTACTCCTGCGGCGGCGTCGCCGTGGACGCGGACGGACGCACGACCCTCGGCCACCTGCGCGCCGCCGGCGAGGTCTCCTGCACGGGCGTCCACGGGGCGAACCGCCTCGCGTCGACCTCCCTTCTCGAGGGCCTGCTCTGGGGCTGGCGCGCCGGACAGGCGGCGGCCGGCGAAGTGGCGCGGCAGAGGGGCGCCAGCCTGCCTGCCGTTCCTCCGTGGCAACCCGAGAACGAGCCCGTCGATCCGGCCCTGATCGCCCAGGACTGGATGGTCATCCGGCACACCATGTGGAACTACGTCGGGCTGCTCCGCTCCGAGAAGAGACTCGGGCGCGCGGGCCGAATCCTCTCGGAGCTCCAGGTCGAGATCGAGGACTTCTATCGGAGGGGCACGATGTCCGACGCCCTCCTCGGCCTCCGCAACGGGGTCCAGACGGCCCTGGCCATCCTCCGGGCCGCCTCCGAAAACCGCGTCTCGAAGGGCGCGCATTATCGCGAGGAGCGATAGACAACAGGTGACAGGTGACAGGAGTCAGGTGACAGCAGCCGTAGACAGGTGACGGGTGACCTGGGACAGGTGACAGGTGTCAGGTCACAGCAGCCCGCGCAACGGACTGTCCGTACCGTCACTGGTAACCCGTCGACTGCCGTCACCGGTCACCTGTCACCTGTCACCCGTCCCTGGGGGCTGCTGTCACCCGTCACCCGTCACCTGTCACCCGCTCCTCACCCGCCACCCATCAGCTGCCGCCCGTCATATAGTTCACGGCCAATGAGTGTTCTCTATCTCCAATTCGAGGCTCCCGACCGCAACTCCCGCGTCCAGAAGCTCGGCAAGAGCGGGGCGCACATCCTCGTGGCGGAGCCGCGGTGGCCGCAGTTCTTCGAGATCGCGAAGAAGGAAAAGCCCTACGCGATCGCCATCGACATGTCGTCCGCCCCGTCTCACTGCCTGGAGACGGCCGACTACATCGCCAAGGCGAAGGAGACCAGGGAGATCCCCCTCTATCTCCTCCGTGTCCCTCAGGACCGGCTCGAGGCGACGAAGAAGCGGCTCCCGAACGCGCCGATCGTGACGGAGCCGGAGCTCGCGCACATCCTGATCGACGAAGAGCGCAAGGCCCAGGAGCGCGCGCGGGAGAAGAAAGAAGCCGCCGCCGTCGCCCGCAAGAACGCGCGGGCGAGGAAACTCGGTCTCGACAAGCCCGGAGTGCCCCTCAAGGGAAAGCCGGCCGGAAAGCCGGCCGGAAAGCCGAAGCTCGTTCCCGCCACCGCCGAGAAGAGGCCCCTTCCCGCCGCCGAGAAGAAGAAGCCCGCACCGGCTCCCGCGAAGAAAAAGCCCGCGGCTTCGGGCTCGAAGAAGAAGCCCGCTCCGCGATCGCCCAAGAAGAAGTAGCTCGCTCCGGGGGACGGCGCGAGCCCATGCGGACACCGCCCCCGTCTCCCGATCCGCCATCCCCCCGGCTCCGCGCTTCCGAGCGCCCCGCATTTCCGATCCTCGCCGTGGCGGTCTGGGCGGCCGTCGTGATCGGGTGGAGCTATGTCGCCCGCGACGTCCTCCCCGCCTCCCCGCGCTCGGGATGGGACCCGGAGATCGCGAAGCACGCTCCGCCGCTCGCGCGGTACGACTCCGGCTGGTACCGCAAGATCGCCCTCGACGGCTACGGCCCACCGCCGGCCGGCCGCGCTTCATCCGAGCACGTCTTCTTTCCCCTCTATCCGGCGCTCACGGCGGGGCTGTCCCGCGTCCTCGGCGTCGATCCGTTTTCCGCGGGAATGGGACTCTCGCTCGCGGCGGTCGCCGCCGCCGCGGTCCTCTTCGTCCGGGAGGCGCGCCGGCGCGCCGGGCCGGCTGAAGCCGGACGGGCGGCGCTCGTCTTCCTGCTGCTCTTCCCGACGTCTTTCTTTTTTGCGTCGGCCTACGCGGAGGCGATCTTTCTCCTCCTCTCCCTGCTCGCGTTCGCCTGCGTCGCCCGGCGGTCGTTCGGGCTCGCGGCGCTCTGCGGCCTTCTCGCGGGGCTCACGCGGCTGCCCGCCCTCGCCCTCGCTTTGCCGCTCGGGATCGCCGCCTGGCAGAGCACGGCGGATCGCGGACGGCCGCTCTCTCTCCGGAGGGCGTCGACGGTGGCGCTGGTCGCTCTCGCGCCGGTGGCGGGCGTCTTCCTCTGGGTCCTGGGCGTCGGGTTCTATTTCGGCGATCCGGGCCTCTACTTTCGCCTGCAGGAGTCCTGGAACCGCTCGGCCTCTCCGCTCGCCGGGCTCTCGCGCTTCGGCGTCACGCTTCCCGACCGGATCGCGCGGGGAGACCTCGCCAGGAATCCCGCCTTCCTGATCGACTACGCCGACGCGGCGCTGTTTCTCCTCCTCGCCATCCATCAGGCCCGGCGCAAGCGCTGGGGGGACGCGTCGTGGACGGCGGGAGCGGTCCTGCTGCCGGCCGCGACCGGGTTCGCGCCGAGCCTCCCGCGCTACCTGGTCGTGGTCTATCCGGCCTTCTATGCGCTCGAGGAGATCTTCCGCGGCCGGCCTCGGGCACGCGTCCTCTGGTGGTTCGGCTCCGCTCTGCTGCTTCTCGCGGGCGTCGCCGCCTTCGTGCACTGGCGCTGGGTCGCGTAGCCTGCCCGCGCTCGGGCTAGAATCGCGCTCGCCCGAAAACGCCGGAAGGAGATTCCATGGACAACGGCTTCTCGAAGGACACTCTGCGAAAGTTCGCCGACGGGGAGCGGTCCCGATTCGAAAAGGTGCTCGAAGAGATCGTCGAAATCCCGACCGTCTCCGTCGAGCCGGATCGCAAGGCGGAGGTGAAGCGGGGAGCCGAGTACGCCGTCGCCCTCCTCGAGTCCATGGGCGCGAAAGCCCGCCTCTTCGAGACGAAGGGACATCCGATCGTCCACGGGCGCTTCGATCGCGGACCGAACCTTCCGACCGTCACCGTCTACAACCACCTGGACGTCCAGCCCGCCGACGGGCCCGACTGGAAGAC
>JBDTOO010000094.1:0-10058 GCA_039933215.1 Acidobacteriota bacterium | reverse complement strand
GTCCCTCCGGCCGCGCATTCGCTCGGGCGGCCTCGGGACCGGCGCGCCTCGCCGGGGTCGTGATCTCACTCATCAGACCTCCCCCGCCAGGAGTCGCTCGGAGACGGTTAGGGCATCTTCAGGCGGTCCCTCCGGCCGCGCATTCGCTCGGGCGGCCTCGGGACCGGCGCGCCTCGCCGGCGCGGTCATCGTTCGAGCTCCCCCGCGATGATGTTCAGGCTTCCGAGCGTCGCGACCGCGTCGGAGATCGAGCCGCCCTCGATGATCTTCTCGAACGCCGCCATCATCGGGAAGCAGGGAGGCCGCACCTTCAAGCGATACGGGCCGCCTCCGCCGTCGGAGATCGCGTAGTAGCCGAGCTCGCCGTTGGCGCCCTCGATCCAGTCGTACCGCTCGCCTTTCGGGACCCGGATGCCTTCCATGATGAGCTTGAAGTGGTAGATGAGCGATTCCATGTCGTGGTAAACGGCGTCCTTCGGGGGAAGCACCACGTGCCAGTCGTCCGAGCTGACGGGGCCGGACGCCGGGAAGACGTCGAGCGCCTGCCGGATGATCTTGAGCGACTGCCGCATCTCTTCGATGCGCACGAGGTACCGGGCGAAGTTGTCTCCGTCGGTGCCGATCGGGATGTCCCAGTCGAACTGGTCGTAGAGATCGTAGGGACGCGCGCGCCGCACGTCGTAGGCCACGCCGGAGGCACGGAGCATCGGGCCGGTGAAGCCCCAGCCGATCGCCTGGTCCCTGGACACGACACCCGTCCCCTGGAACCGGTTGCGGAGGATCCGGTTGTTTGTCACGAGTTTCTCGACGTCGTCCACGAAGATCGGAATTGACTCCAGGAGCGACCGGCAGCGGGCGACGAAATCGTCGGGCACGTCGATCGCGAGGCCCCCGACGCGCACGTACGAGACGGTCAGCCTCGCGCCGCAGCAGGCCTCGAGCAGGCTGTAGATGTTCTCCCGGTTCTGGAACAGGTACCAGAAGTTCGTCAGCGCTCCCATGTCCACAAGGTTGGCGCCGATGTTCACGCAGTGGTCCATGATCCGCGAGAATTCGGACAGGATCGTGCGGATGAGCACGCCCCGCTTCGGGACCTCGATCCCGAGCATCCGCTCGACGGTCCGGACGTATCCCACGCCGTTGATCATGGCGGACACGTAGTTCAGGCGGTCCGTGTACGGGATCACCTGGTTCCACGTGTGCGTCTCGGCCATTTTCTCGAAGCAACGGTGCATGTACCCGATCTGCGTTTCCGCTCGGACGATTCGCTCGCCGTCCAGGCGCGCGATCAGATGCACGATCCCGTGGGTGGCCGGATGAGAGGGTCCGATCGAGATCGTCTGCGTCTCGAAGTGACCGGCGCGGACGTCCGTCTCCTTCGCCCAGTCGGGCCAGCGGAGATCCTCCTCCGAGAAGAACCAGCGCTGTCCGGCCGGATAGTCCTTGCGCAGGGCGTTTCCGACGAACGCGTCGTGGCAGAGGATCCGCCGGAGGTTCGGATGGCCCGGGAACTGGAACCCGTAGAGATCGAACGCCTCCCGCTCGAACCAGTTCGCCGCGGGCCACACCTCGATGGCCGTCGGAATCGACGGGGACTGGGAGTCGGGCAGCAGGATCTTGACCCGGACGTGCTCGTTACGCGCGAGCGAGTGCAGGTGCACGACCCCCTCGAAACGCGTCCTGCGCCCGTCACGCCGGAGATTGTCGACCCCCGCGAGATCGAGGTAGAGATCGAACCGGCAGCCCGCGTCGTCGCGGAGGAAGCGGGCGAGGGCGGGCCAGTCTTCGGGGCCCGTCTCGATCGTCGGAAGGTCGAGATCGAAGATCTCCGCTTTCCCGGCCAGCGGGGAGGAGCCGAGCCGTGCGCGCAGGTGCTCGGCCGGAGCCGACAGCGTCGCGGATTCGACGACGGTGCTCATCAGGAAACGGGCTTTCCCGGGTCCTTGTCGGCCGGATCGCGCTCCCCCGGAGACCACAGATAGCGGCTCCCCTCCGCCGCGCGGGCGGACCGGGTGTCGCGGGATTTCTCGCCGGCCTGGATCTTCCTCTGAAGCTCGAAGATGCCGTACATGAGCTCCTCCGGGGTCGGCGGGCAGCCGGGCACGTAGACGTCGACGGGCACGATCTCGTCGATCCCCTGCGCGACGTGGTACGCGCGATAGAAGCCGCCGGACGACGCGCAGACGCCCATGGAAATGACCCACTTCGGCTCCGGCATCTGGTCGTAGATCTTCCGGAGCGTCGGGCCCAGCTTGTCGACGACGGTACCCGCCACGATCAGGAGGTCCGCCTGCCTCGGCGAGAAGCGCACGACCTCGGCGCCGAATCGCGAGAGGTCGTAATGCGAAGAGACCACGGACATGAACTCGATGCCGCAGCAGGCGGTGGCGAACGGTAGCGGCCACAGCGAGTTCGACCGCGCCCACCCGACCATCGTCTCGAGCCGGGTCGTCAGGAAATCGGCGGGGCCGGATTCGACGGCCGCGCCCGCGGCCGAACCGTGGACCGGCAGCGGCTTTCCCCGACCAAAGATGCTCACGCGTGCCGGATCATAACAATCCGGGAGCGAATGTGAAACTTTTCACAAGCTTGGAAGTTCCGGCGGGTGAGCCGTCTCCGAGCGGATTCCGTCAGCCGAAGTTGACGGTGTAGGCGAGCGACCGCATGTCGGGCATCCGGTCGAGATAGACGACGCCGTCCAGGTGGTCGATCTCGTGCTGCAGGACCCGCGCGTGGTAGCCGGACGCCTCGAAGTCGGCGGGCTTCCCGGAGCGGTCGAGCGCCCGCACGCGAATCGTCTCGAAACGCGGGACGACGCCGCCCCACAGAAACGGGACGGAGAGGCAGCCTTCCGAGTCGGTCTCCCGGGCCTCCCCCACCCCCTCGTAGCGGGCGTTGAAGAGAGCGGTCAATGGGACTTCCTTCTCCTTCCGCTTGCGCTTCTCCGGGTGCACCTCGTACAGGAAGACGCGAAGTGCCGTGAAGACCTGGGGCGCGGCGATCCCCGTGCCGTCGTACTCGCGCATCGTGTCCTCGAGGTCGGCGAGGAAGGCCTCGTAATCTCCCCGGGCGATGGCCCGGGGATCGACGTCTTCCGAGCGCGCGCGCAGGACCTTGACGCCGAGTTTGGCCACTTTGAGGATCATGTTCCTCGTTCCGCGGAACCGTCGACTCCGGAGACGACGACGGAAGGTCTTCGGTTGGTGCCCAGGGACGGAATTGAACCGCCGACACAGGGATTTTCAGTCCCTTGCTCTACCAACTGAGCTACCTGGGCGGGAGTCGCAGCCAGACCGAGCGGGGAGTCTAGTGGCATTCGGGACCGCCCGCAACGCCTTTCCGGCCCGCCGCGCGCGGCCATCGCCGGCCCCCGCTTGCATCCCGGCGCCGCCGCCGTCCATGATGGAAACGTCGGCCGGCGGCCCGGGCGCGTTCCGCGTGGGAATTCGATTTACGCGGTCGTCGTTTTGCCGGCGAAGAGTGGAGGTCCCGCTTTGACTCAGTTCCTCGCGCTCGCTTCGGCGGGCCTCTATGCCCTTCTCGGCGCGGGTGCTCCGGAGAGCAGCCCACCGCCCGCCGCGACGGCTCCCCCTTCCAGCGCCTCGCCCTCGGAAGCGAAGACGGCCGGCCCGCTGAAGAGCCCCGGCAACGCGAAGTGGGCGGCGACGCCCGACGAGGCGAGGACCCGGGCCGGAGCCGAGGACAAGTACGTATTTCTCGAGTTCGACCGCCCCGAGTGCGGGCCGTGCCAGCGGATGGATGCCCTTCTCTACCCCGCGTTCGATTTCGAGGCGCTCCTGCTTCAGATGGTCCCCGCGAAGGTCTCTCTCGAGTCGCCGGAGGGCCGGGAACTCTCCCGCCGGTACGCCATCAAAGACACCCCGGCGATCCTCGTCACGACCTCCGAAGGCCGCCTGATCTTTTTCGTGCAGGGATTCACGAACACACGCGAGTTCTACGCCCACATCCATCAGGATCTCGGGGCCTATCGGACGTTCGCGCGACGACTGGAAACCCAGTCGATCGCGAAGATCCCGGCGAAGGAAGCGCTCGACACCGGGCGCGAGCTCTACCAGAGGTCCGACCCCGAAGCGGCGCTCCCCCGCCTGCGTCGCGCCGTGTCGGCGCCCGGAGGGTCGGCCGTCATTCGTGACGAGGCCCGGGAGATTCTCGCCGCCGTCGAGCTCGACCTCGGCCAGAAGGTCGGCGCCCGGCAGACGATCGACCGGCTGATCGCCACGACGAAGGACCCGCGCCGACTGGAGCGCGCGGAGCTCTTCCGCGCGCAGCTTCCCCTGGCCGACAACCATCCGGCGGAAGCGCTCGCCCTCTTCCAGAAATTCGAGCGGGACCATCCGCAATCTCCGTACATCGAACGAGTCCGGGCGATGCTCTTGCGTCTGACGGGCGCCGGGACGCCATGAGCCGCCGGCTCGCGGGCTCTCTCGTCGGGATCGCCTTCGCGGCGATCGCCCTCGCGGCCGCTCCGCGGCCCGAATCCATCCTGACGGTGGAGGCCGCGATCGCCTCCGCGTCTCCCGGCGCGGGGACCCTGCGCGTAGAGGGGGCCATCGCTGCCGGGTACCACGTCAACAGCCACGTCCCATCCGAGGACTACCTGATTCCGACCGCGATCCGGATCACCGCCGCGCCGGGCCTCAATCCGGGGAATCCAAAATATCCCGCGGGGCAGATGAAGAAGTTCTCCTTCTCGGACAAGCCGCTCTCGGTCTACGAAGGCCGGTTCACCGTCGAAGTGCCTCTGACCTGGTCGGGCGGGGCGCCCTCGGGAGGCGTCTCCGGCAGTGTCGACTTCCAGGCGTGCACCGACACGCAGTGCTACGCCCCGGCGTCGATCGACTTCCACGCGGCGCCCCCCGGCGGATCGGGAAAGAGCGCCGCCCTCGCGGGAGGGGCGGTCCCGCTCTCTCAGGCGCCTCCCGGAGGCCGCGCTCCCGCCACCTCCGCGGCGGGCGCCTCGGGCGATTTCCAGAGACAGTTGAACGAGAGGGGCCTCCCTCTCGTTCTGCTCGCGACCTTCATCGGAGGCCTCGCCCTGAATCTCACTCCCTGCGTGTACCCCGTGATCCCTCTGACCCTGTCGTTCTTCGCCGGGCAGACCCGCGCGGACGGGCGGCGGCCCTTTCGCCTCGCGGCCGTGTACGTGCTCGGCATGGCGACGATGTATTCGGCTCTCGGCGTCGCCGCGGCCCTGTCCGGAAGACTGTTCGGGTCGGCGCTTCAGTCTCCGTGGGTGCTGGGCGCGGTCGCGATCGTCCTGGTCCTGCTGGCGCTCTCGATGTTCGGGCTCTACGACCTGCGGATGCCGACGTTTCTCATGCAGAAGGCCGGAGCCCGATCGGGAGCCGCGGGAGCCTATGGGATGGGCCTCCTGGTCGGCGTCGTCGCGGCGCCCTGCGTCGGGCCCTTCGTTCTCGGCCTCCTCGCTTTCGTGGCCGCCCGCCAGCAGGTCGGCCTGGGGTTCCTCTTCTTCTTCGTCCTGTCTCTCGGTCTCGGACTGCCCTACCTCTTCCTCGGCGCGTTCTCGGGCAGCCTCGCCCGGCTTCCCCGCGCCGGCATGTGGATGGAGTCCGTCAAGAAGATCTTCGGCTGGGTCCTCCTGGCGATGGCGGCGTACTTCCTGCGCCCGGCGATTCCCGCCCCCTATGGCGGTTGGCTGCTGCCCGCGGTTCTGGCGGCGGGCGCGCTCTTCCTGCTGGTGCGCGCGGGCGGACTGCGACTCGCGCCCCGCCTCTCGGCCGCGATCCTGTTTCTCGCTGCGGCAGCGTTCTTCGCGCCCCATTCCACGTCGGCCGCGCAGCCCGTCTGGAGGCCCTACGAGCCGATGGCCGTGGCGTCGGCGGGACGGCCCGCGATCATCGACTTCTCCGCCGCCTGGTGTGTCCCCTGCCGCGAGCTCGACGAGAAGACGTTCTCGGACGCCCGCGTCCGCGCGGCTCTCGAAGGCCGATCGCTCTACAAGGCGGACCTGACGCGCGCCGACGCCCCGGAGACCGCGGCCCTGACGGAGAAATACGCGATCCTCGGCGTCCCGACGATCGTCTTCTTAGACGCCGCCGGCGCCGAACGCCGGGACCTGCGCCTGGTCGGCTTCGAAAACGCCGACGACTTCCTGGCCCGCCTGGCCCGAGTCCCCTAAGGGACGGGCCCCTCGCACGGGCCCTCCCGAGGTTTCCTTCGGCCAGGAAGCTCCGTTTCGCCCCTCCGAAACATCCGCTCGCAGCGGGAGGAGTCTCCCGACCGAAGGGAGGGAGGAGCCTCCCGCTGCGGGAGCCGTAGCGGTCGCGCACCAGCGCGACCGCGGAGGCGACGGTTTACGAGGGAACTCGGCCGAGTTTCCTGAGGGCTTCCTTGGCGGCCTTGCGCTGCGCTTCGCGCTTCGAGGGGCCGCTGCCGATCGCGAAGGTGTTCCCGTCCCAGAAGACCTCGACGACGAAGATCTTCTCGTGGTCCGGCCCGTACTCGTCGACGATGCGGTAGTCGGGCAGCGGCAGACCGAGGGCCTGGGCGGATTCCTGGAGGGCGGTCTTGTAGTCGTGAAACGAGAGATCGGCGAGGTCGATGCCCGCGATGTCGGGGGCGAAGACCCGCTGAATGAACTGCCCCGAGGCCGGGAGGCCGCCATCGAGATAGATCGCGGCGACGATCGCCTCGAAACCGTCGGCCAGCAGCGAGAGCTTCTCGCCTCCGCCCGAGCGCGCTTCTCCGGTTCCCATCCGGAGATAGCGCCCGAGGCCGAGCTCGCGCGCCTTCGTCGACAGCGTCGCCGCCGACACGAGATGCGCCTTGATCTTCGAGAGCGCGCCCTCCTGCAGGTTCGGAAAGTTCCGATAGATGAGATCTCCGACGACGAAACCCAGAACGGTGTCGCCGAGAAACTCAAGGCGTTCGTTGTTCGGCGAAGGGAGCTCCCGCCGCTCGTTCGAAAAAGATTTGTGCGTCAGGGCCCGAAGGAGGAGATCGCGGTCCTTGAAGATGTACCGCAGGCTCGCTTCGAGCTCTCCGGCCCCGTTCACCACGGCGCTCATGGATGTCCCGCCCGGCCTGGTGCCGGAGGCCGGGGTCGAACCGGCATGGACCTTACAGTCCCGGGGATTTTAAGTCCCCTGCGTCTGCCATTCCGCCACTCCGGCATGGCGCGAATGGTAGCAGACGCACCCGCCGTTTCCGGCGAACGGGAGCGGCTCCGGCCGGTGCCGCGCGACGCCGGGGAGAGGGGCGCGAGGTGCCGGGAAGAGAGGGATCGTGGAGGCGACGGGCGGATTCGAACCGCCGAATAAAGGTTTTGCAGACCTCTCCCTTAACCACTTGGGTACGTCGCCCCGGGGCCGGGGATTTTACCCGAAGAGCGAGGCGGACCGCTCAGGCGCCGGCGTAGTCGCGGATGAGGCCAGTGACGACGCCCTGCACGGTCACGTCTCTCGAATCCGCGAGGATCGGCTTCATCGACGCATTGGCGGGCTGAAGCCGGATCCGGGCACCCTCGGAGTAGTAACGCTTGAGCGTGGCCTCTCCCCGGATCAACGCGACGACGGTCTGACCATTCTGCGCGTTGGAGCGCCGGGACACGACGACGTAGTCCCCGTCCCGGATGCCGTCCTCGATCATGGAGTCGCCGCGAACGCGGAGGACGAAGTGCTCCCCCTTGCCGAGGAGAGAGGACGGCACCTCGATCGTCTCGTCGTCGGGGAACGGCTCGATCGGCCTTCCGGCGGCAACCGTCCCCAGGAGAGCGACCTCTCGCGAGCCCGGCGTCTCCGCCGCCGGAGAGATGCCGCGGCTGCGGTTCCACTCCCGCGAAAGGGCTCCCTTCTCTTCCAGGCGCTTCAGATGCTTCTGAACGGTCCCAAAGGAGGAAAGGTGGAACTTCTCCCGGATTTCCCTCTGGGTCGGCGAAATCCCGTGCTCATCCCGGTAGCTTCGGAGGAAATCGAGGATTTCTTTCTGCCGTTTGGTCAGGTTCATATTCCGCCTTAAATCGTTCGGTGATTCCACCGTTCAACGAATTAAATTTAGGCCGAGGGAACCACCGCGGCAGCTCCCGGGCCCGGGGAGCGGCCCATCGGCCTCTGATTTGCCACCATAGGCGCAAACAAGGCGCAAGTCAAGAGGAAGATGGAAGCGGGATCGGGGAGCGGCAGACGGGACAGGAAACGCTCCACGTCTCGTCGCCCGGGCCGAATGTCTCCAGGCGGGTTCCTTCCACCTCGGTCGGACGCCCGGCGACCACCGCCTCCGATCCCGCCGGAAGCTCGAACCGATGGATGAACTCGCGGCTGTCGGTATCGACGCGGCCGCGAACGCTCACCCCGCATCCGGTGGAACATCTCTCCGCCACTTCCACGATCATGCCGACCTCGAAAAGAGTTTCCGCTCGGACGCTATCGCGCCCGCGTCCGCGTTTCAACGCCGGACGCGCGGCCGCCGGCAAAGGGGGGGGCCCGGGCCGGACGAGGAATTCTCCGCCACGCCGGCGAGCGGGGCGTAGACTTCGTCGAGAGGATTCAGCCATGAAGAAGCTACTCGGGCTTCTCGCGATTCTGGCGACCGGCGCCTGCGCCTCCGGAGCCTATGACGGCGGAGGCGGCGGCATGGGCTACGCGGATGTGCCGGAAGGCCGCTACTACGACTGCCTCGATCCGAACGCCTACCCCTGCGGGTATTACGAGGGCTACTCCCCTGGAGCAGCTTTCGCGCGCCGCACGCTCACTCCCGCCGCCGGGCGGCGGCCGATGGCCCGCCTGGTGGAACGCGGGGATGTCGGAGGCGCCGGCACGGGGATCGCCGGACGCGCGTGGGAAACCCGCGCGAGCGGTCCCGGAGACCGGATGGCCATCGTGCACCGCTCCGGAGGCTCGGCGACGGGCTCCTCCCCGGCGCCGTCCGGGTCGGGCTCGGCGTCCGGCCCCGCGCCGTCGGTGCACTCCGCGCCGCCTCCGAGTTTCTCGGCCCCGCCCGCCGCGGTCTCCGCTCCTTCGTCGAGCGCGTCGGCGCCCTCGGCCGGATCCGTCCACTCCTCGAAGCAGTAGCGGCGCCGGTCGAGCGTCGTTCTAACCCCGCGGCGGTTCGTCCGCCGGGGGTTCCGTCCTCCCCGTTATGCTGGAGGGAGGCCAAACATGAGAACCGAGCGGGAGATCAAGAGCCAGGTGACGGCGATCCGAGCGCGCGTGCAGGAGCTCTCCGGCTTCTGGCTCGGAGAGGGCGCCGCGATGACCTACGCGCTCGAGTGGGTCCTCGGAAAGCGGGAGACCGCGCCGGCCGGAGAGCTCGGTCGCGCCGGAGGCGATTCCGAACGGATTGCCGCGAGCCTCGCGAAGGTCGCCGAGAAGGCCGCGTCCCGGGCCGTCATACCCCCCCGGGCAAGACCCAACCGCGAGCCGAAGACGAAGCATTAGCGGTTTCAGACGGGATACCCATCCCTGGAAGCGGAAAGCGCTAAGTCGAGTGAGACGTCTCCGGAACGTGATCCCAGGGGACGTCGGCGTGAGACAGCGTGCCCGTGACGTGGTTTTGCGCGTCGACGAAAACGACGCGCGGAGAACGGTGCCGGGCGGCTTCCTCCGCGTCCATCTGCGCGTAGGCCATGATTATGACGAGGTCGTCGACCGCGAACAGCAGGGCAGCGGCTCCATTCAGACAGATCACTCCTGAGTTCTCCGGACCCTCGATCACGTAGGTTTCGACCCTGTTAGCGTTGGTGATATTCACGACCTGCACCCGCTGATAGGGCAGGATTCCCGAAGCCTTGAGGAGCTTCGAGTCGATCGTGATGGAACCGATGTAGTTGACGTCCGCCTGGGTGACGCGGGCGCGATGAATTTTTCCAATGACCATTTCGATCAACATTCGATTCTCCTTGAAGCCTTTTGAGCCGGATCTGTCGAAGTATTTTACATTATTCAATCCTGGGAACACCGTCGGCTCGAAATGCGGCCTCGGTTCTCGTGCAACGTGGGACGAAATCCTTGCCGGCCGCGATGGGAGAGACTTGGTCGGGGCGAGAGGATTTGAACCTCCGACCACTCGGTCCCGAACCG
>JBDTOO010000093.1:0-10433 GCA_039933215.1 Acidobacteriota bacterium | reverse complement strand
AGATCTGGCCGTCGGTGATCGAGATGACGTTCGTGGGGATGTAGGCGGAGACGTCGCCCGCCTGGGTCTCGATGATCGGGAGCGAGGTCAGCGAGCCGCCTCCGTTGCCGTCCGAGAGCTTCGCCGCGCGCTCGAGAAGACGCGAATGTAGGTAGAACACGTCGCCGGGATACGCCTCGCGGCCGGGCGGCCGCCGAAGGAGAAGGGAGATCTCGCGGTACGCGGCGGCGTGCTTCGACAGGTCGTCGTAGATCGTCAGCGCGTGCTGCTTGTTGAACATGAAGTATTCGCCCATGGCGCAGCCCGTGTACGGCGCCACGAACTGCATCGGAGCCGGGTCCGACGCGGTCGCCGAGACGACGATCGTGTGTTCCATCGCGCCGTATTCGTCGAGCGTCTTCACGACCTGCGCGACCGTCGACTTCTTCTGCCCGATGACGACGTAGATGCAGATGACACCCTTCCCCTTCTGGTTGATCACGGCGTCCAGGGCGACGGCGGTCTTGCCCGTCTGCCGGTCGCCGATGATCAGCTCGCGCTGGCCGCGGCCGATCGGGATCATGGCGTCGATCGCCTTCAGCCCGGTCTGGACGGGCTCGCGCACGGGCTGCCGGTCGATGACGCCCGGGGCGATGCGCTCGAGCGGATAGAACTCCTTCGTCGCGATGGGCCCTTTGCCGTCGATCGGGCGGCCGATGCCGTCGACGACGCGCCCGATGAGCGCGGGGCCGACGGGGACCTCTACGATGCGGCCGGTCCGGCGGACCTCCTGTCCTTCGTGAACCTCGGCCGTCTCGCCGAGGAGGACCACGCCGACGTTGTCTTCTTCCAGGTTCAGGGCCAGGCCGAACAGGTCGTGGCCGAAATCGACGAGCTCGCCCGCCATGACCTTGTCGAGGCCGTGGATCCGCGCGATGCCGTCGCCGACCGAGAGCACGGTGCCGACCTCGGCGACGTCGATCGTCTTTTCGTAGCCGGCGAGCTGCTGCTTGAGGATCTCGGTGATTTCGTCGGATTTGATGTCCATGATTACGCCCTCGCGGTCTCCTTCCCTTTTTCCTGGAACCGGCCGATCGCGCTCGCGACCGACGCGTCGATGATGCGGCTTCCGACCCGGGCGATGAAGCCCCCGAGGATCCTGCGGTCGACGGTCACGTGGACGCGGACCGAGCCGCCGAAAGACTTTTCGAGCGCCTCGGCGATCCGGCGTTCCTCCTCCGGCGAGACCGGCGCGGCGACCGTCACCTGCGCTTCGTGTATCCCCCGCGAGACGTCGTAGCCGGCGCGCAGCGCCGACAGGATCTCGTCGAGCTTCGTCAAGCGGCCATGATCCAGGATCACGCGCAGGAACCGCCGGCCGAAATCGTCGACTTGCGCCCGGACGGCGAGCGCCTCGAGGGCCCGTTCCTTGGGCGGCTTCGGGATGGCCGGCGCGGCGAAGAACTCCTTCAGCCGCGCGTCCGACGAGAGAGCCCTGGCGACGGACCCCGCCGCATCGAGCAGCGCGGAGACGTCGTACCCGGCGGGCGCCGCTTCGAGCGCCGCTCGGGCGTAGCTGCGGGCGAAGGCGCTCACGAGCCGGCCTCCGACTGGACGCGCGCGACGCTCTCCTCGAGCAGCCGGCGCTGGTCTTCGGGCGTGATCTGCGCGGAGACGAGCTCGCGAGCGGCCGAGGCCGTCAGGTCCGCGGCGGTCTGCCGGAGCTCTTCCTTGGCTGCGGCGAGGCGGCGCGCGATTTCCTCCTGGGCGTCGCGGCGGACGCGCTCGGAGTCCTGTTCGGCGCGCACCATGAGCTCCGCGCGAGCCGCCTCCCCTTCCGCCGCCCCGCGCGCCCGCACCTCCTCGAGATCGCGGTCCAGACGCGCCATGCGTTCGTGGATCTCCGTCTCGAGCCGCGCGGCTTCGGCGCGGCGCTCCATCGCCTCCCGCGTGCGCGTCTCGACTTCGACCTGGCGCCGGCGGAACATCGCCGTCACCGGGCGCGCCACGAAATAGAGCAGCAGGGCGAAGAAGCCGATCAGGTTCGCGAGCTGCCAGATCCACATGGGGATCCCGAGGGGACCGGTCGCGGCGTGCTCCGCGGCGTGCTCCGCCGCCTGCGCGAGCGGCAGAGCCAGGGCCCGAAGGGGCGTCACGCGGCGAGCTTCCGGCCCAGAATTTTTTCGGCGAGGATGCGCGCGAGATCGCGGGCCGAACGCGGGAGCTCCGCGGCGGCGCGCGAGGACGCTTTCGAGAGCTCGTCGGCGGCGCCCGCGAGCGTCGTCTCGGCCGCCTGTCGGGCTTCGCCGAGTTTGCGCTCCCACTGGAGTCGTCCTTCGCCGCGCAGTTTTTCGCGCAGCGCGAGCCCTTCGCTCCGTGCGCGAGAGAGATCCGCCTCGGCCCGCGCGACCGTCTTCTCGAGCTCGGCGAGGCTCTCGGAATGCACCTTCTCCGCGCTCGCCGCCTCGCGCTCGCGTTCGTCGAGGATCTTCGAGAGCGGCGCGAAGAGGTAGCGGCGCAGAATCGCGAGCGACGCGAAGAACGCGAAGACGACGTAGAGAAATGTGACGTCCGGAGCTTTGATCATGCTTTTCCGGGATGCGCCGGTTCCTTGACGGAGCGGCAGGTTTCCACGATGACGAAGCGAAACCGCGGATGAATAACATAACGCGGCTCGAGGAGTCGAGGCGAGGTCCCTCCGGACGGCCGCTCCGGCAGTCCCCGTTGGACGCACCCTCCCCTCGCCGCAACGAAACCGCGCGCGGACGTTGAACGTAAACTGTTGATATGTAACGAGTTATTCCTTGACAACGAGCCCCACGACTTTCGGAGTCTTCTCCGCCATCTGGCAGGCGCCCTGGAGAAAGGCGCCTTCTTCGACCTTCAGCACCGGCGTCGCGAGGTTCGCGAAGACGCGCGATTTGGCGAGGAGCTCGATCCGCTCGCTCGCCCGCACGCTCCCCTGCAGCTTCCCGTTGACCGAAAGCCGGCCGACTTCGATGTCGGCGTCGACGTCGGCCGTATCGCCCAGGATGAGCTCGCTGCCCGACCGGATCTTCCCTTCGAAGCGTCCGTCGATGCGGAAGGTCTCCTCGAACGTCAGCTCCCCGTGAAAATGGCTGCCGCGGTCGAGAAATCCGTTCAACGTCGCGCCATCGTTTCGCGTCCTCATGCGTGCCTCAGGACTTTCCCGCCAGCCGCTCGAAGAGGCCGATGAGCTCCTCTTCCGAGCCGAAGGCGATCTCCACACGGCCTCCGCGGCGGCGCCGGAGAATCCGGACCCGCGCTCCGAGGCGTCTCGTCAGCTTCTCCTCCGCGTCGCGCGTGAAGGGATCGCGGCGATGCTCCCGGATGACCTTCGTCCCCGACGTGAGCGCGGCGATCCGCTTCTCCGTCTGCCGGACGGACAGCGCCCGGCGGACGATCTCTTCCGCGAGAGCCTGCTGGTCGTCCGGCGTCGCGAGGGCGAGAAGCGCGCGCGCGTGGCCGGCGGAGATCGACCCGTCGCGCAGCCGCGCCTTCACGGCGGCCGGCAGCTTCAGCAGCCGCAGGGCATTGGCGATCGAGGCCCGGTCCTTGCCGACCCGGCGCGCGACGTCTTCCTGGGTCAGGTGGAACTCCTCGCGCAGCCGCGCGTAGGCCGCGGCCGCCTCGAGGGGGGCGAGGTCTTCCCGCTGGAGGTTCTCGACCAGGGCGATCTCCAGGAGCTGGCGGTCGGTCGCGGCCTCGCGGACGACGATCGGGACCCGCTCCAGGCCCGCCTGCCGGGCGGCCCGCCACCGTCGCTCTCCGGCCACGATCTCGAACTGGTCGCCCCGCGGCACCACGACGATCGGCTGAACCACGCCCTGCTCGCGGATCGAAGCGGCGAGCTCGCTCAGGGACTCCGCCGGGAAATCCTGTCGGGGCTGGAACCGGCCCGCCACCAGGCGGTCGATCGCCGCCTCGCGGACTGTTCCACGTGGAACGTCCTCGCGCCCGGGAAGGAGTGCCGAGAGCCCGCGCCCCAGCGCCGGCTTGCCCTTCATGCCGCCCCGCGACGCCGCAGGAACTCCCGGGCCAGAGCGAGGTACGCCTCGGCGCCCCGCGACTTGATGTCGTAGGCGAGGACGGGCTTGCCGAAGGAGGGAGCCTCGCCGAGACGGACGTTGCGCGGGATGATCGTGTCGTACACCTTTTCCCCCAGGTGGCGGCGGATGTCGTCGGTGACCTGCCGGCCGAGGTTAGTGCGCTCGTCGTACATCGTCAAGACGAGCCCCTCGACCGAGAGGAGCGGGTTGAAGTTCTCTCGCACGCGTTCGATCGTCTCGAGCAGCTCGCTGACCCCCTCAAGGGCGAAGTACTCGGTCTGGATGGGGATGAGGACGGAGTCCGCCGCCGAAAGCGCGTTAACGGTCAGGAGCGAGAGGGAGGGCGGGCAGTCGACCAGGACGTAGTCGAAGCCCTCCCGAACCGGCTCCAGGGCGAACCGGAGGCGCTGTTCGCGGTCGGGCTGGCCGACGAGCTCGATCTCGGAGCCGACCAGGTCACGACCCGAAGGCAGCAGCCACAGGTTCGGGAACGCCGTCTCGCGGATCGCCTCCTCTGCGGGAACGCCGGAGAGCACGTCGTAGGCGTTCGGCCCATCTTTCGCGCGCGGGAAGCCCATTCCGGAGGTGGCGTTCGACTGCGGATCGAGGTCGAAGAGCAGGACCTTGCGGTCGAGCGCCGCGAGCGAAGCCGAGAGGTTGATCGCGGTGGTCGTCTTGCCGACGCCCCCCTTCTGGTTAGAGATCGCAACAACACGAGACATTCGCGAAAGCTATCAGGACTGGCGCCTCGGGCCGGACCTTCCCCTTTTCCGCGATTCCGAAACATCCGCTCGCCGCGCGAGGAGTCTCCCGACGAGGGAGGGAGGAGCCTCACGCGGCGGGAGCTTCAGCGGTCGCGCCCCAGCGCGAACCCGAAGGCGACGGTGTTCCACGTGGAACGTCCGGGAATCGCCCGCTTTCCGCGATTCCGAAACATCCGCTCGCCGCGTGAGGAGTCTCCCGACGAAGGAGGGAGGAGCCTCACGCGGCGGGAGCCGCAGCGATCGCGCCGCAGCGCGAACGCGAAGGCGACGGTGTTCCACGTGGAACGTCCCCGGCCTAAACCCTCTGGAAAACGGCGATGGTCTTGTGTTGCGTCGTGGGGACCGGATGGGTCTTCCGGAGCCGGAAATGCCCTCCGAGGTCGCGGGCCAGGGTTTCGGGCTCCGTCGTCCAGGCCAGGAACAGCGCGCGAGGCGCCAGGAAAGCGGGTTCCGCCAGGATATCGGCGATTCCGCCGACGGCCCGCGCGACCGCCGCCCGAATTGTCGAAGCGGGAAGGCCGCGGACGGACGGCACGGAGAGAGTCACATTTTCGAGCCGCAGCTCGCGCGCGGCGAGGTTCAGAAACTCCCGCCTCAAACGCCGCGGCTCGACCGGGGTGATGACCACGTCTTTCCGCAGGAGGGCGAGCGGGATGCCGGGGAAACCCGCGCCCGAGCCGATGTCCGCGACGGGACCGGCGGGCAGAAGGTCCGCGCCGAGCGCGCATTCGAGCGCATGGTCGGCGAGGGAGTCGGCGTCGATCGGGCCGGTCAGGTTCGTTCGACGGCGCCACAGGTCGACGAAGGCCAGGTATCGGGCCAGCCGGTCGAGAGCGGGGAGGGGGAGCGTCAGCCCGAACGCGGGCGCGCGGTCGTTCAAGCGGGCGAGAAAGATCTCAGGCGGAGACTCGCCCCCGGCGGGCAACATGCGCCGAGATTATCGCGACGGCCGCCGGGGTGAGGCCCGGGATCCGCGACGCCTCGCCGATCGTGCGCGGTCGGCGCGCCCGGCACTTTTCGATGACCTCGGTCGTGAGGCCCGCGATCCCGCGATACTCGAACTCCGGCGGGATGGGACGCCCCTCGACCGGGCGCGTCCGCTCCAACCTCTCGCGCTCCCGGACGATGTAACCCTCGTATCGCACGCGCGACTCGAGCACCGCGCGCTCGTCCGCGTCGAGCCCCTCGAAGGGCTCCGCGCGGAACAGGACGAGATTTTCTACGGATAAGTCGTTTCTTTTCAATAGATTACGCATCGTTGTCGGCCCGTCGACTTCGACTCCCAGGGTCTCCCGCATCGCCCGGAGAGTCTCCCGGTCCGGGTGCACGGCGGCCGCGGCGAGCCGGTGGTCCGCGCGCGAAAGGCGCTCTTCCGAGCGCAGCGCCAGGTCGCGCTCCTCGGCCGTCACGAGGCCGAGCGCGAACGCGCGCGGGATCAGACGCGGGAGCACGGAGTCGACGCCGAGAAGCAGGCGGTGCTCCGCGCGGGACGTGAAGAGGCGGTACGGCTCGTCCACGCCCTTCGTCGTCAGGTCGTCGATCATGACGGCCGCGTACGCCTCGGAGCGGTCGAGGAGGAAGGGTTCCTCGGCCCGCGCGGCGAGCGCCGCGTTGATTCCCGCCCAGAGCCCCTGCGCGGCCGCCTCCTCGTACCCCGAGGTCCCGTTGATCTGCCCGGCGAGAAAAAGTCCGGGGACGCGCCGCGATTCCAGGGTCGCGTGGAGTTGATCGGGATGGGCGAAGTCGTACTCGACGGCGTAGCCCGCGCGGATCATGCGCGCGCCGGAGAGCCCGGGAATCTCCGCGAGAATCCGGCGCTGGATGTCCTCGGGAAGCGAGGTCGACAGGCCGTTGACGTAGATCTCGCGAGCGGCGAGTCCTTCGGGCTCGAGAAAGAGGCGGTGCGACGGCCGCTGCGAAAAGCGCACGACCTTGTCCTCGACAGAGGGGCAGTACCGCGGCCCGATGCCGGAAATCGCGCCCGAGTACATCGGACTCCGGTCGAGGTTCTCGCGGATGATCCGGTGCACCGTCTCGTTGGTGTCGGTCAGCCAGCAGAGAACCTGGGGCGTTTCGATCGCGCGGGTCCGGAAAGAAAAAGGCACCGGGCGCGCGTCGCCCTCCTGCGGCCGGCACGCCGCATAGTCGACGGTGTCGCGATCGACGCGCGGCGGCGTGCCCGTCTTGAACCGGCCGAACGCGATCCCCGCGCGCGCGAGCGCCGCGGAGAGTCCCGTCGAGGCGGGCTCGCCGACGCGTCCGCCGTCCGTGCGCCGTGGGCCCGTGTGCATGAGTCCGCGCAGGAACGTGCCGGTCGTGACGACCACGGCGCCCGCCTCGAGGCGCGTGCCGTCCGGAAGACCGACGCCCGCGACGCGGCCGGACTCCTCCAGGAGCTCCTCCGCCATCCCTTCGTAGACGTCGAGGTTTCCCCGATTCTCCAGCGCCTCGGCGGCGCGGCGCGCGTAGAGCGCCTTGTCGCACTGCGCGCGCGGACCCCAAACGGCGGGACCGCGCGACCGGTTCAGCACTTTGAACTGGATTCCGGCGGCGTCGGCGAGCCCGCCCATCAGCCCGCCGAGCGCGTCGATCTCGCGCACGAGCTGCCCCTTGGCGAGCCCCCCGATCGCGGGGTTGCAGGACATCCGCCCGATCGTGCCGCGCGACAACGTCAGGAGCGCGGTGCGGCGTCCCATCTTCGCGGCCGCATGCGCCGCCTCGATCCCCGCATGCCCTCCGCCGACGACCAGGACTTCGTATCGCACAGAGCAAGCGTAGATCGAAATCGCCGTTCGCGGATCCCCTGTCGCCGCCGGTTCGCGCCTCGCGCTATTTCCCGATGCAGAACGTTGAAAAGATCCGCCTCAGGACTTCCTCCGGCGTCGTCTCGCCGAAGAGATCGGCCAGCGCCGCCAGCGCCTCGTCCAGGTGCGCCGCGGGATACTCCGGCGACTCGCCGCGCGCGAGCGCCGCCAGGGCTTCGGCCGCGGAGCCGTGCGCGCGCGCGACGAGGTCCGCCTGCCGCACGGAACCGAGGCACTCGGATGTCGCCTCCGCGGTCGGACCGGCGCCGAGCAGGTCGGCCACGGCTTCCCGCAGCGTCTCCGCGGCGCCGGGAGCGAGCCCGCACAGGGCCAGAGCGCCCGCAGGCGCCGGACGGCCTCCGGCCGTGTCGATCTTGTTGGCCACCGCGAGCCGGAGCGCGGGTCCCCTCGCGAGCTCCGCGTCGGCGCTCTCCGGCCAGCCGGACGCCGCGTCGAAGACGAAGACCACCGCGTCGGCGCCCGCGGCCGCCTCGCGCGCGCGATCGACGCCGATGCGCTCGATGGGCTCGTCGGTCTCGCGTAGTCCGGCGGTGTCCACGAGGCGCACCGGGATTCCCCCGATGTCGATCGCGGCGTCGAGCGTGTCGCGCGTCGTGCCCGGGATCTCCGTCACGATCGCCCGATCGCTGCCGACGAGCGCGTTGAAGAGCGTCGACTTCCCGGCATTCGGCGGCCCGAGAAGGACGACCCGGGCGCCGTCGTTCAAGAGCCGCCCGCGGCGCGCGGTCGCCGCGAGCAGCGCGAGCTCGTCGATCGCCGCCGCGATGCGGCGCGGCGTCTCCGGCGAGACCGACTCCCCCACGTCCTCCGCGAAATCGATGGTGGCCGCGAGCTCGGCGGCGGCCCGGACGAGATCTTCGCGGGCCCGCTCCAGCCGCCGCGAGACCCGGCCGGACAGGCGGCGGGCCGAGGCCTTCGCGGCCTCGGGCGTCCGCGCGTCGATCAACTCGCGGACCGCCTCCGCCTCGACGAGGTCGAGCTTTCCGAGCAGAAACGCCCTCTCGGTGAATTCGCCGGGCCGGGCCGGACGCGCGCCCGATTTCGCGATCGCGTCGAGAGCGCGCGCCACGACGGCGAGTCCGCCGTGGAGCGAGATTTCGACGACGTCCTCGCCGGTCGCGGAGGCGGGCGCGGCGAAGAGCGTGACGACGGCGCGGTCGATGGTCTCCCCTTCGCCGTCGACGATCGCGGAGACGCGTGGCTCCCGGGCCGGGAGCGGGACGGGAAGATCCGGAGCGATGGAGGCGATGACCTCCCGCGCGCGGGAGCCCGAGATCCGAACGAGCGCCAGGGCGGAGCGGCCGGGAGGCGTCGCGAGCGCCGCGATGGTGTCGTCGAAGGAGGCGAAGGCGGGGCGCACGGCAGAACAAACAGGCGGACGCGGGGGCGGGCGGGTCGCCGTCCTCCGCGCCGCCGGTTCAGCTCGCCCGGGGACGCACCGCGACGCGCTTCAAGAATCCGTCGCCCTCGCTCTCCGTCTCGACCTCGGGATCTTCCGCGAGGGCGAGATGGACGAGCCGGCGTTCTCCGGGAGAGAGCGGCGGGAGGAGTTGCGGACTTCGGGTGCGCTTCGCCTCGTTCGCGGACCGCAGCGCGAGCTCCTCGAGAGATTCCTTCTGCTGCGCGCGGAAGCCCTCGGCGTCGACGCGCGGATAGACCGGCCGGCCGATCCGCTTGGAGGCGATGCGGCCCGTCAGGACCTCCAGGCCGTTCAACCCTTCGCCGCGGTTGGCGAGCAGCGGCTCGACGTCGTCGCCGATGAGCTCGAAGAGCATCTCCGCCTCGCCGGCGCGGCGGCGCGTCTCGACCAGGAATCCTGCGGCCGCGAGAAGCTCGTTCAAGGTGGCTTCGACCGCGGCGAACGCCTCCTCGTCCATCGCGCCCGGCTCGGCGGGGTTGCGCGGAAGGGATCCCGCGGCGGGACCCCGGCGGGCCGGCGCCTCGGCTCGGGGAGCGGACGCGGCCGGAGTGGACGCGGACGGCGTGGACGCGGACGGCGTGGACGCGGACGGCGTGGACGCGGACGGCGTGGACGCGGACGTCGCCGCGGCGGGCGGCCCCGGTGCGGGAGGAGCCTTCGGCGCGCGCGGGGACGGGGCGGGGGCCGGAGCGGCCGCGGGGACCTTCGCGTCCGGATCGGGAGCGGGGACGACGGCCGCGTGGGCGCCGTCGGCCTCGACCTCGATCTCGACGACCCGCCCGCCCCAGAACGACTTCTCGTCGCGGACCACGTGGTAGCGCAACTCCGAAGCGGGCCGCTTGAGTTCCTTCAGGGCCGTTTCGATCGCGTCCTGCTCGGACTTTCCTTCGAATCGCATCATGACCTCGAGACGCCGCTAGGCGCGCGCCTGCCTGAGTTTCTTCGGCTCGGGGGCGGGATCGCCGCCGCTCGCCATCTTGTTGATGATCATCTGCTGGAAGATCGTCAACACGTTGCTGAACAGCCAGTAAAGCACGAGTCCGGAGGGCATGTCCTTCAGGAAGAAACCCCACAGCAGGGGCATCGCCATGAAGATCTTCTTCTGCGTCGGATCCGCCGTCGTCGGCGTCATCGCCTGCTGGACGTACATGGAGACGATCATCAGGATGAGCAGCACATACGTGTGATCGACGGCCGACAGGTCGCGGATCCAGAGGACGAACGGCGCGTGCCGCAGCTCGATCGAGCGCGAGAGCACGTTGTAGAACGCGACGAGGATCGGCAGCTGGAGCAGAACCGGGAAACACCCGCTCATCGGGTTGTATCCCTCGCTCTGGTAGAGCTTCATGATCTCTTCGTTCATCTTCGCCCGCTG
>JBDTOO010000092.1:0-10503 GCA_039933215.1 Acidobacteriota bacterium | reverse complement strand
CGAAATGCGCCCCCTCGCCCGGCGCGTAGAAATCCTGCGCCGACGACGGCGTCCGTCCCCGCGTGTAGACGATCTTCGCGCCCTTGGCGAGGAAGAGATCGGAGACGTCGACCGCCTGGTCGAGCACGCCGCCCGGGTTCCCGCGCAGGTCGAGGACGAGCTTCTTCATCCCCTGCTTATCGAGCTTCGCGACCGCGCCCGTCAGCTCGCGGCTCGACGTGTGCGTGAAGTCCCGCAGCAGGATGTAGCCCGTGTCCGTGTTCAGCATGAAGGCGTACGGCACCGACAGCGTCGGGATCTCCGCCCGGGTGATGGTCATCCGGAGGGGCTCGTCCATCCCGGTCCGCCGGATCGTGATGCGGACGGAGGTCCCCTTGGGCCCTCGCAGCTTCTTGACCACTTCGTCCGTCGAGACGTCTTCCTTGATCTCCTCGTCGTCGATATGGGTGATCACATCGCCCGCGCGGACTCCCATCTTGTAGGCGGGCGTGCCCTCCATCGGCGCGATGACGGTGATCTTGCCGACGCGCTTCTGGATCTGGATCCCGAGCCCGAAAAACGATCCCTGCTGCTTCTCGCGCATGGCCGCGTAGTCATCGGGCTCGAGGAACGACGTATGCGGATCGAGGCGGGAGAGCATCCCGTGGATGGAGGCGTAGACGAATTTCTCGGGCGCGACAGGTTCGGGGGACCATTCCCCGAGCGTCGTCAGGATGTCGGCGTACTCGTCCAGGGGCGGCGCCTCTCGCTCGGGGGAGGCGAAGAGGCGGCCTCCGACGGCCCCCCCCAGAAGGGTCGTGGCGACCAGAAGAACGATCGCGACGAGAAAACGGGACCTCGGCTGGCTCACGAAGACCTCCTGCTCCCGATGACGAGAGGACAGACATTCTGACACGGCGACTCGGAAATCCCCAGTCTCGCGGGCCTTCCCGTCGGGCGAGGGAGGTAGAATCGTCTTCGCAGGGGGAAACATGTTCGGTTCCATCGGTATGCCCGAGCTGGTGCTCATCTTCATCGTGGCGCTCCTCGTCTTCGGTCCCAAGAAGCTCCCGGAGATCGGCAAGTCCCTTGGAAAGGGCCTCGCCGAATTCAAGAAGGCGTCGGACGAGCTCAAGAAGACGATCGAGAGCGAGATCGAGCAGGGCAAGACCGAGATGTCCTCCGTGCGCGACCAGCTGCATTCCGTGAAAACGACCCTCGTCTCTCCGCCCGCCGAGGCAACGGTGCCGCAGATTCCCGCGGATCCCGCCTCCGTGGCGGTGGCGGAGGTCGCTCCTGTGACGCCGGACGCGCGGCCGATCCATCCGGTTTGACGGGGAAACCCTTCCCCGGCGCGGCCCGGAAGCGGCCGTGAGCGAGGCGGAGCCGGGACGGCTGAGGGATCCAGGCGAGGAAGAGCTGCCCCGGATGGGGTTCTTCGATCACCTGGAGGAATTCCGAAAACGCCTCATCGTCTGCCTGATCGGCGTCTTCGTCGCCTTTCTCGTCTGCTGGTCCTGGGCGCAGGAGATCTTCGACTTCCTGGCCGTGCCCCTGAGGCGGGTGCTGCCGAAGGGACAGAACCTCTCGTACACGACGCTGACCGAGCCCTTCCTCATGTATTTCCGCGTTGCGCTCTTCGCCGGCGTCATCCTGGCATCGCCGGTCATCCTCTGGCAGATCTGGCTCTTCATCGCCCCCGCCCTCTACCGCCGGGAGCGGCGCTACGTCTGGCCGTTCATCCTCGCGGGAATGTTCTTCTTTCTCTCCGGCTGCGCATTCGCCTACTACGAGGCGTTCCCGCTCGTCGTGGGGTTCCTCGTAGGCGTGGGGAAGAACTTCAACGCCGTCATCACGATCAACGAATACCTGTCGACGGCGATCAAGCTCATCCTCGGGCTCGGGATCTGCTTCGAGACGCCCATATTCATCTTCTTCCTCGCCCGCATGGGCGTCGTCTCACCGGGATGGCTCATGCGGAAGTTCAAGTACGCGATCCTCGTCATCTTCGTCATCGCCGCGGTGATCACGCCGACTCCCGACATCGCGACCCAGTGCGTTTTCGCGTTCCCGATGATCGCCCTCTATCTGCTCGGCGTCGGCGTCGCGTGGATCTTCCGCAAGCGCGACGCCACGCATCGGATCAGCTGAGCCCCCCACCTGTCTCCGCATCCCGGACCCCGCCCGGCCTCACCCCAACCCTTCGCCCCAAACAAAAAGCCCCGCCGGAGCGGGGCAAAGAAGGGAGATGAGAGACGCTTCAGTTCTTGATGGGTGAGTTGTTCAGGACGACGAACTTGCGCCGTCCGATCTCGCTCCGACGGCCGAAGAAGTCGAAGGAATAGATGACCAGGTCGTGCTCCGTGTCGGTCATCCGCGTCGTGTCGAGCGGATAGGAGAATCCGACGAAGCGAGTCGGCACGCGGATGTCGTTGGCCGGCACGTCGGGGCGCTCGATTCCGTAGGTTCCGGAGGGAGCGTCGAGAGTGGCGACCGTCTGTCCGTCGACGTCGACGACCAGGCTCGTAATCCCGTTGTCGAAGTCCCAGGCCCAGCCGGCGACGTCGAACGTCTGGTTGATGAACTGGTACTCCGACGGCTGGTCGATATACCCGAACGCGGGATGATCGGGGTTCGTCGTCGAGAGGTCGCAGAGGACATCGACGGACATCGCGCCGATCTGGATCACCGTGGCCTCATCGTCCCCGACGCGGATGGCGAGCGTGTGCTTGCCGGAGTTGGTGGCGCCGACCGCCTGCCGCCCGCCGCCCGAGAACGGGATCGTCACGCTGAAGGATCCCGACGCGTTCTGCTCGAGCGCAAACGCGAACACGAAACCCGCATTGTCGGCGTTGACGTAGCCCGAGTAGGCCCGCGCGACATCCGTGCGGTTCACGCCGTAGCAGTTCAGGAGGGCGGTGCCCAGCTGGACGCAGTCGTTTCTGGTGTTGATGATCGGAACGCCGTCGAGCATCAGCTCGACATAAGCGACCTGCCCCTTGTCCAGGCGGGAGCCCGTATCGAGGACCCAGCCGCGGACGATGTTGCTGTAGAAGGAGACGGGCACGGCCGGATTGCCCGGAGGGCCCGGCGGGAAGCAGGGCGAGGGGCAGACGTCCGTGGGAATCTGGGGGATGGGAGGCTGACAGTTGAAGCTCGCCTTGTCGAGGGGGAAGTCGATCCGCCCGAAGGGAGCCAGGTTGCTTCCGTTGTTGATCACCTGCACGGTTCTCGTCCCGATCAGGTGAGACGCCGCCGACTCGTCCGTGACCCGGACGGAGAAGATATGCACGCCGTTCGAAAGCTTCGTAGTGTCCACGTTGGCGACGAAACCGGAGAAGAGCGAGAAGGGAACGTCGGGAAAAGCCGCGGCGACGTCGGGACGGGTGGTCCCGTATACCGCGGTCTGGGGACGGACGTCTCCGTCGTCGAGCCGTCCGATCGCCGATGCGACGATCTGGCTGTCCACGAGGAAGTCGATGTGATCGATCCCGGTGTCATCCAGCGCCCATCCGACGATGGGGTACGAGCCGTTTGCCCCCTCCGTCGCGAGGTCGGTCGGCTGGTCGATGTACCCGAACGGCGACTGGTTGACCGAGTTGTCGACGATCACCGAGATCGGCCCGAGCGTGAACTGCGAGCCGTTCGACTCGGTCACCACGACGGCGACCGAGTGCGGGCCATTCGTCAACGAGCGCGTGTAGAAGGAGGTCAGATATCCCGGGTGAGGCGTGGCGCTGTTGGCGTAGTTCGGAAACGCGTTCAAGACGTCGATGCGGGGGATGTTCAGGTCGGCACGATTCGTCGGGAGCGAGTTGCCGTCCAGGAACAGCTCGATCTTGTCCACGGCGTTGAAGTCGAGAACGAACCCGGCGACCCGTACGACGCCGGACACGTGCTGGCCGGGCGCGGGCTCGTCGATGACGCCGATCGGCTGCGCGGTCATGCTGACCGCGACAAACAGCCCGGCTCCCGCCAGAAGCGCCAGATGCAGGGGCGCCTTCTTCATTGCGCAAACCTCCCGAAAAATTAAGAAAAGAATGGCCAAAACTCGACGGAAAGTCAAGTGTTGCCGGAACTTCGCCTCATTTTTTTAGGCAAAGGCCCCTTCGAAATGCTAAAACCTGACGTCAGGACCATGCAAAACCCCTCTCTTTCGGCGGTGGGACCGCACCGGCCCGGACGATGACCGCCTTCTGGAAGTCGAGGACCGTCCAGGTCGCCCTCTCGCTCGTCCTTTCCGCCCTTCTGCTGGCCCTTTTCCTGAGGCAGGTCCGGTTTCGCGAGATCGGCTCGGCTCTCGCGTCGGTCATTCCGGGCTGGGTCGCGGCGGCGGGCGTTCTAGCCCTGTCGAGCTTCGTCTGGAGGGCGATCCGCTGGACCTGGCTCCTCCGGCCGATTGCCCGGGTGCCGTTTCTGCCCGCGTTTGCCGCCACCGCGGTCGGGTTTGCCGGCAATAACCTGCCCGGCAAGGTCGGCGAGATCCTCCGGCCGGCATTCCTCGCGAGGTCCCGCCGGCTCCCCTTCTCGCCGCTCCTCGCGTCGATCGTGCTCGAGCGGGTCTTCGACGGCGTCTCGGTGATCGTCTTCTTCGCGTTCGCTCTCTTCGCCGGCCTTCCGCGGTCGGGAGGCCTCGAGCGCCTTCTGCTCCCCGCGGTCTTCATGATCGGCGCGTGCGGCGTCGTGGTGTTCGCGGTCTTCTTCCGCGTGCAGACCGAGGCAGCTCTCGACCTTCTCTGGAGGAGACTTCCGGAAAAGATCCGGCCGAAGGCGCGAGCCTTCGCGGGGTCCTTCATCGACGGCTTCGCCACCCTCCGGGACCTTCGCCTGTTCCTGCTCGTCTTCCTCGGGTCTCTCGGAATGTGGTTCGTGATCAACGTCCAGATGGCGATGCTCCTTCGGGCCTTCCACGTCGACGCGCCCCTGTCCGCGGCTTACGTGGCGACGACCTTCGCCGTACTCGGACTGATGGTTCCGACGCCGGGCGGCCTCGGCTCCTACCACGTGGCGGTCCAGTTCGCGCTGACGTACTTCTATGGCATTCCGATCGGCGTCGCCTCCGCGGTCGCGCTCCTCGCGCACGCGATCTCGTTCGTCCCCGTGACGCTCATCGGACTCGCCTTTCTCCTCCTCTTTCCGGCCGCCGGTGCCGCGCCCGCGGCGACGGCGTCTCCAGAGGCGGGCACGCGGCCCGGAGCCGCGGCCCCGGCGATGCGGCGGCCGGATTCCCCTTGATACTCTTCGGCCGATGAAGTGCCCGTTCTGCGGGGGCGGCGACGACCGCGTCGTGGATTCGCGCGAAGGGCGCGAGGGCGAAGTCATCCGCCGGCGCCGCGAATGCGTTTCGTGCGGCCGGCGGTTCACCTCGTACGAGACGATCGAGGAGATCCCCTACATGGTCGTCAAGCACGACGGCCGGCGCGAGACGTTCGACCGCAAGAAGCTGCGCGCCGGGCTCGTCAAGGCCTGCGAGAAGAGGCCCGTTCCTCCCGCGAAGCTCGACGCCATCGTCGATGAGATCGAGACCCGGCTCCACGACTCGGAGGAGCGCGAGATCTCAACGACGAAGGTCGGATCCCTCGTGATGGACCGGCTGCGCGAGCTCGACAAGGTCGCCTATGTTCGCTTTGCGTCCGTCTACCGGAAATTCGAAGACGTCGACGAGTTTCTGCACGAGCTGAAGACCCTCATCGACCGGACCGAAACCAAGACGACGAGCGAGAAGGCCTGAGGCCGGGAGTTCCCATGAGACGCGCCGGAAAATTTTACGGTCCGATGGTCGAGCTTTCCCGTCTCCAGAGTGAGCTGAACAGGCTCTTCGCGAGCTTCGTCGAGAGCAACCAGGGCGCGGGAGCCGCGGCGACCGCTTGGGATCCGAACGTCGACGTGATGGACGACGGGCAGAAGCTGCGCGTGTTGATCGAGATCCCGGGCGTCGACGCCGAGGACGTGCGGATCACCGTCCGCGGCCGGGTGCTCACGGTGCGGGGCACGAAGAAGGGCCGCACGAGGACACGCGAAGGAATACGCTTCTTCTGCATGGAGCGATATTTCGGCGGATTCGTGAAATCGATTCCGCTTCCGCGCGCGGTCAACACGCACCAGGCGCAGACGCAGCTGAAGGACGGCCTCCTCGAGATCGTTCTCCCCCACGTTCCCGACCAGCGCGAGCGCGAGTACGACATCTCGGTGCAGGGAGACGAGGAGCGGCGGGAATGAGCGACGCCGTCCCGGCGATTGTCACGACCGCCGAGCGGGGTTGACGGGGTCGGATACAGGAAACGGACCAAGACCTATGGCCGAAATCGAAGAGAAAGAAATCGCCGCCGAACGGGACCACGAGCTCCCGATTCCCGACATCCTTCCAGTGCTGCCGCTGAAGGATGTCGTCGTATTCCCGTTCATCATCCTTCCGCTTTCCGTCTCGCGCGAGAAGTCGATCACCGCGGTCGACGCGGCCCTCGCCGAGCAGCGCATCATCATGCTCGTCGCCCAGCGCGACGCGCAGAACGAGACGCCCAGGCCCGAAGAGCTCTACCCCGTCGGGACCGTCGCCGCCATCATGCGGATGCTGAAGCTGCCGGACGGCCGGATCCGCCTGCTCGTCCAGGGCCTCTCCCGCGCGCGCGTCGATTCCTTTCTGTCCGAGGAGCCCTATCTCAAGGCGAAGATCACGAAGCTCGAGGAGCCTCAGACCGCCAAGATCCTGCCGCCCGAACAGGAAGCGCTTCTGAGGAGCGTCAAGCAGAACCTCGAGAAGTCGGTCTCGCTCGGCAAGAACATCTCGCCCGAAGTGATGGTGATTGCGGCGAACCTGGACGATCCGGCCCGGCTGGCGGACCTCGCGGCGTCGAACCTCGAGCTCAAGCTCGAGGACGCCCAGAAGGTCCTCGAATCGACCGATCCGATCGACCGGCTCCGCCTCGTCAACGACAGCCTCAGCAAAGAGATCACCGTGCTGACGATGCAGCAGGAGATCTCCTCCCAGGCCCGGGGCGAGATGGACAAGTCCCAGCGCGAGTACTACCTGCGTCAGCAGCTCCGGGCGATCCAGCAGGAGCTCGGCGAAGGCGAGGAAATGTCGGAGGACGTCGCCCAGTTCCGCAAGACGATCTCGGACAAGAAAATCCCGTCCGAGGCGGCGACCGAGATCGAAAAGCAGATCAAGCGGCTCGAGCGGAGCCATCCAGACTCTGCCGAGACGGCGATCATCCGCACCTACCTCGACTGGATGACGGGCCTGCCGTGGGGAACCCAGTCCGAGGACTCGAGCAACATCGAACGGGCCCGGGAGATCCTGGACGAAGACCACTACGACATCGAAAAGGTCAAGGAACGGATCATCGAGTATCTGGCGGTGCACGCCCTGAAGAAGACGCTCAAGGGCCCGATCCTCTGCTTCGTGGGTCCTCCGGGGGTCGGAAAGACTTCTCTCGGCCGCTCGATCGCCCGAGCGCTCGACCGCAAGTTCGTCCGGCTGTCCCTGGGCGGCGTCCGGGACGAAGCGGAGATCCGGGGCCACCGGCGCACCTACGTCGGCGCGATGCCCGGCCGGATCATCCAGGGGATCCACCAGGCGGGGACGTCGAACCCGGTCTTCATGCTCGACGAGATCGACAAGATCGGATCCGACTACCGCGGCGATCCTTCGTCGGCGCTTCTGGAGGTGCTCGACCCGGAGCAGAACTTCTCCTTCCGGGATCACTACCTCGGCGTGCCGTACGACCTCTCCAAGGTGCTCTTCATCGCGACCGCGAACATCCTGGATCCCATCCAGCCCGCGTTTCTCGACCGCATGGAGGTGATCCGGCTGTCCGGTTACACGCTCGAGGAGAAAAAGGCGATCGCGCGCCGGCACCTGATCCCCAAGCAGCTCGAAGAAAACGGCGTGACCGAAGCGAACATCGAGTTCAGCGAGGGTGGAATCGAGAAGATCATCGACGCATACACGCGCGAAGCGGGTCTGCGCAACCTCGAGCGGGAGATCGGCGCGGTCTGCCGAAAGGTCGCGGTGGCCGTCGCCAAGGGAAAGACGCGCCGCTATCGGATCACGACGGCGTCGGTCGAAAAGATGCTCGGTCCCGTGAAGCATTTCGCCGACGAGCTCTTGAAGAAGGATCAGGTCGGCGTCGCGACCGGGCTCGCCTGGACGTCCGTCGGCGGCGACATCCTCTTCATCGAAGCGCTCGCCGTGCGGGGGAAGGGCGGGCTTCGGCTCACGGGTCAGCTGGGCGACGTCATGAAAGAGTCCGCGCAGGCGGCGATGTCCTACGCCCGGGCCCACGCCTCCGAGCTCGGGATCCCGGAGGACTTTTTCGAGACGCACGACGTGCACGTGCACGTCCCCGAGGGATCGATCCCGAAGGACGGGCCGTCGGCCGGAATCACCATGGCTTCCGCGATGATTTCCGCTTTCACCCAGCGGCTCGCGCGGCGGGACGTCGCGATGACCGGAGAGATCACGCTCCGCGGCGAGGTCCTCCCGATCGGAGGCGTCAAGGAGAAGGTGCTGGCAGCGAGACAGGCCAACATCAAGACCATCATCCTGCCCCGCCTGAACCGGCGCGACGTGCTGCAGGTCAACCCCCGCGTCCTGCACGGAATGCAATTCGAATACGTCGACAACGTCGATCAGGTCCTCGCGATCGCGCTCTTCCCGCCGGAGCCGAAACCGGCGGAGACTTCGGGCGCCGGCGCGGCTCCGGCCGCAGCCGGGACGAGCCGCGAGATACCGGTCTCGCAGAGCGCGAGGCCCGTTCCCTCGTCGAACCCCTGACGGTCCCCGGATCCCTGCGCGCCCCGTCTCGTTCGGGAATAATGCCTTCCTCATGAGGGCGGAAGACCGTTTCGTCGAGCGACTGCGCCTCCTGCTGCCCGACGACCAGGATCTGCTCATCGGTCCGGGCGACGACGCGGCGGTCCTGCGCGGATCGCTCTCCGACGTCGTCCTGACGACGGATCTTCTGGTCGAGGGCGTCGATTTCCTGTCCGGCGAAGATCCCGTGCGGCTGGGGCGGCGCGCGGTCGCGGTGAGTCTTTCCGATTCGGCGGCGATGGGCGCGCGCCCGCGCTTCTTTCTTCTCTCGATCGCGCTGCCCGCGGCGCTCGGGGAGGACGAGGCCCTGGAAATCTGTCGCGGCGCGATCGAGAGGGGGCGGGAGCACGGGGCGACGCTCGTCGGCGGAGATCTCTCGCGCGCGCCGGCGGTGTACGTCTCCGTCGCGCTCTGGGGCGAGCTCGAGAGCCCCGCCGTGACCCGCTCCGGCGCGGAGCCCGGCGACGTGCTCTGGCTCACCGGTTTTCCCGGCCGCGCCGCTGCGGGGCTTCGGATCGCGCGGCGGTTCGCGGAAGCCGGCGGCGAAGCGAGAATGACACCCGGCGAGACCGAGCTCGTCGACGCGTTCCGGGACCCGCGGCCGCCCGTCGAACTGGCGCTCGAGCTGGCCCGTGCCGGGTGCATGAAGGCCGCGATCGACGTCTCGGACGGCCTCGGGCTCGACGCCGGCCGCCTGGGGCGGGCGTCCGGAGTCCGGATCGTGCTCGAGCGGTCGCGGCTGCCCGTCTCCCCCGCGCTGGTTGCCTTCGCGGCGGCGGAGACGGCGGATCCGATCGAATGGATGGTTGCGGGCGGCGACGACTACGAACTGCTGTTCGCCGCGCCGGAATCCGCGGGAGCGGACATCCTCCGCATCGCCGCGAGCCGGCCGGTCACTGCGATCGGCCGCGCCGAAGTGGGCGAGGGATCGGCCCTCGCCGACGGCGGCATCGAGCGGGACGTTTCGGAGCTCGGCCACGACCACCTGGAGCCGGTTCCGTGAAGCTTCCGACGACGCGGGCCTTCCGCCGGCGCAAGCAGCACCGTTTGAGCTGGAGGCGGCGGTGGCGCGTGCTCGTGCTCGATCTTCTCGGACGGGAGGAATCGCCGGAAAGGGTCGCCGCGGCGATCGGACTCGGCGTCGCGATCGGATTCTCCCCCTTCATCGGCGTGCACCTGCTGCTCGCGCTCGCGCTGGCGTTCCTGCTGAAGCTGAACAAGCTCGATGCAGTCCTCGGAACGCTGGTCGGAAACGTCCCGACCTGGGGCGTGGTCTTCCCCTTCGGTTACCGGCTCGGAAGGGTCATCCTCGGATACGACCGGCGCACCGTTCCCCGGCTGAACATCCAGCCTCTCCTCCACAGCGACTTCACGTGGATCTTTCACCCGGTCCGGACGACGCACGTGGTGTTCGGGGAGCACGCTCTCGGGCCGAGGTTGCTCTCGTTTGCCGTCGGCACGATGATCCTCGCGATCCTTCTCGGGCTCGCCGCCACCTTCATCGCGAGAGCCATCCTGCGGCTCTACCACCGCCGCCACCCGCGCATCGCCATCCGCGCCGCCCACCGGCGCCGTGCCTCGATCTCCGAGAGAGCCACCCGCATCGAGCACCGCGCTTCGCGGCAGAAAGAGTAGCGGGCCGCCCCGTTCTAGCTGTGGTTTCTCAAGAGGTTGTTTACGTAGGTTAGTTGCCCATCTGGGTCCAGATC
>JBDTOO010000091.1:0-10553 GCA_039933215.1 Acidobacteriota bacterium | reverse complement strand
CCCGGCACCTACACACTGACCTACGACCTCCAGGGGTTCACGAAGGTCACCAAGCCCGACGTGAGCGTCTCGGTCGGTCAGAACACCAACACGGCGGCGTCGCTCAAGCTTTCGAGCGTGCAGGCGAGCGTCACCGTCAAGGGTGAGTCCCCGCTTCTCGAGACCCGCCGGGTCGGCACGGGCGCGACGGTCAACACCGTCGAGCTGCAGTCGATCCCGACCGCCCGCGACCCCTGGGTCGTGATGCAGTCGGTCCCCGGCATCCAGGTCGATCGCGTCAACGTCGGCGGCAACGAGGGCGGACAGCAGTCCTCCTACGTCGGCAAGGGCTCCGGCGTCGCCCAGGGCGTCTGGAACGTCGACGGCGTCACCATCACCGACATGGGCGCACTCGGCTCCTCTCCCGCGTATTACGACTTCGACTCGTTCGAGGAGATGCAGGTTTCGACGGGCGGTTCGGACCTGACGGCGTCGACCCCCGGCGTGCAGCTGAACATGGTGACCAAGCGCGGCACCAACGACGTGCACGGCAGCGCCCGCATGTATCTCGGCAAGAACCGGTGGGGATCGGAGAATCTGCCGAGCGAAGCGCGGGAACAGGGGCGCACCGGCGGCGGCAACTCCATCGACGAGGTCCAGGACTATGGCGTCGAGGTTGGCGGCCCGCTTTGGAAGGATCGTGCGTGGCTGTGGGGGTCCTACGGCCGCCAACAGATCAACGTTTTTACGATCATCGGCACGAGCGACAAAACGACGCTCGAGGGCGTCAACTCGAAGCTGAACCTCCAGATCACGGACGGCACGTCGGCGACGGGCTTCTATTCTCGCGATGACAAGTTGAAGTTCGGGCGCAACGCCAGCTTGACCCGCCCGGGCCCGACCGCGTGGAACCAGGACGGCCCGACGACGATCTGGAAGGGAGAGCTCTCCCAGGTCTTCTCCTCGACGTTCTTCGCGACGGCCTCGGGGGCTTACGTGGACGGCGGCTTCGAGCTGCTCCCCATCGGCGGCCTCGGGGTCGACGCCTACAAGGATTCCGCCAGCATCTGGCACGACAGCTATCTTGTCTTCCAGACGATCCGGCCGCAGCATCAGTGGGGCGCCAACGCCTCCTATTTCTTCAACACGGGAAGTATCGGCCACGAGCTGAAGTTCGGATTCCAGTACCGCAAGACGCCCGTGAACTCCCACACCGGCTGGCCGGGGAGCGGCAACGTGGGCATTAAAGACGAGACCCCCAACAAGGCCCTTTTGACGCGCACGGCCACCTACGGGGCCACTCCGGAGTATTTCAACGGCTTCCTGGGAGACACCCTGACGACCGGAAACCTCACCATCAACGCAGGCGTCCGGTACGACCTGCAGCGCGGCCAGACCAACAAGGCCACGGTGGAAGCGAACAGCATCGCGCCGGACATTTTGCCCGGCTTCTCGGTCGATGCCGGCGAGCGCTCCATCGAGTGGAAGGACTTCGAGCCGCGCGTTGGGTTGACCTACGCGTTGGGTCCGCAGCGCAAGCTGCTGCTGAAGGGAAGTTACGCCCGATTCGCAGACCAGCTCGGAAGCGCTTCTCTCAACCAGCGGGGGGCGATTCCCGGTTACTCCTATCTCGCCTACGATTGGGTGGATGCGAACAGCGACAACCACGTTCAGCGAAACGAACTCGACTTCTCTCATATCAACGGCTTCTACAACATCGACCCGACGAACCCGACGGGTCATGACGTGTTCAACCAGACCAGCCCGAACCTGAAGGCCGGCAAGACGGACGAGTTCATCGCCGGGGCGGACTACGAGCTCATCCCCGACTTCGTGGTGGGCGCGAACTACACCTATCGCAAGTACAAGAACGCCCTGTGCACGAACACCGCCGATCTCTGCAACGGGATCGGCCAGTCGAGCGCGGATTTCGTTCCGACCACGGTCACGACGAACGTTTACACTGGATTCGGCGCGGGACTTCATGAGATCACCGTTCCCGTCTACGCCCTGGGCATTCCGGCCGCCTCGGGTACGGTCCTCGACAACCGCGGAAGCTACGAATCGACTTTCAACGGTGTGGGCCTGACGGCGACCAAGCGTCTCTCCAACCGGTGGATGATGCGCGGGAGCTTCGGCTACGGCGAACCCAAGCAGAAGAGCGGATCGACCGGCTGCTTCGATCCCAACAACCAGCTCTCGACGACTTACGGAGCGAGCTGCCCCTCCAACGACATCACCGCTCCCCGCGCGGCGGGAAGCGGCGCGAAGTCGGGCGTCTTCATCCACGCGAAGTGGAACTTCAACGTCAGCGGTATGTACCAGCTGCCCGCGGGGTTCAACGTCGCCGGCAACATCTTCGGACGCCAGGGCTATCCCTACGTCCACTTCATCCGTGTGAATCCGGGTGACGACTTCGGCACCCGCGACATCATTACGGACCGCACAGGTAACCCGGTCGGCGCCAAGCTCGACGGCGAGCGGTACGACAACGTCTACAACGTCGACGTGCGGCTGGAGAAGGTCATCGAGCTGCGGCCGCTCCAGGTTTCTCTCGCGTTGGACGTGTTCAACGTGTTGAATTCCGACACCGTCCTCCAGCGCAACGGTCGTGTGAACCAGGCGACCTTCAACCGGATCGAGGAGGTTCAGGCCCCCCGGGTCCTGCGACTCGGTGCCCGCATCACCTTCTAAGATTCATTCGGTTTAGAATCCAGGCCCCGGCGGGAATTCCCGCCGGGGCTTTTCTTTTGCGGAGGATGCGATGAGGAAACTTCGGTTTGCCGGCCTGCTCCTGTCCGTTGCCGTCCTTGCCCCCGTGCCGTCCCGCGCCCAGGATTGGCGAGGGCGCGGCCGGATCGACGGATGGGTGCGCAACGAAAAGGGGGAGCCGGTTCCCGACGCGGCCGTCCAGATGACGCGCGAGAAGGACTCTACGGGGCCGAAGGCGAAGACGAACAAGTCGGGGTATTGGGCGATCATGGGCATCGCCGGCGGGGCGTGGAACATGGACGTCTCGGCGGCGGGATTCCAGACGCGCAAGATGTCGATGTCTCTCTCCGAGGCCGCCCGGACGCCTCCGGTCGATGTCCAGCTGCAGGCGGCTTCCGGTACGGCGCCCTCCGCCGGCGTGGCCGCCGGGTCGGGGGCAGACGCCAAAAACGCCGGCGAAGAGCTTCGCAAGGCCATCGAGAAGGGCAACGAGCTTCTGGGGCAGAAGCAGTTTGCCACGGCACGGGCCGAGTACGAGAAGGCCCTCGCGGGGGTGCCGGACAACCCAGCCATCCTCAAGGGGATCGCGCAGACGTACCACGGCGAGCGAAACACTGCCAAGACGATCGAGACTCTGCGGCGTGTCGCCGCGCTCGATCCCGCCGATACCGAAGCCCGGGTTCTGCTGGCGAGCCTGCTGCTCGAGAGCGGCCAGCTCGACGAGGGGCAGAAGACTCTCGACCAGCTCCCTCCGGGCGCCGTCAAGGACCCGGCGGTGTACCTGAACCTCGGGATTCTCCTGATGAACAAGAACAACCCCGCTCAGGCGCAGACGTTCTTCACGCGAGCGATCGAGACGGATCCCGCGCAGGCAGACGCCTACTACTACCGGGGCCTGTCGTACATGAACGCGAAGAAGAACGCCGAGGCGAAGGCGGACTTCAAGAAGTATCTCGAGCTCAGCCCGCAGGGCCCGGAAGCCAAGGAAGTTCGGGAGATCCTCCAGGCTCTGAAGTGATTGCCGTCGAACTCCGCGCGGCGTAGCCGGTGCACGGGGGCGCTCCTTTGGCCGGATCGGCAGCGGCGCGAGCCCGCTTCGCGCTCGCCGGCCTGATCGCCGCAGTTCTCTTCGCGTCGTCCTGCCGGGGGAGGGAGAGCGGCGCCGGGGCCGCGGCGCCTCCGAAAGCCGCGGCGCCACCGCGCGTCGTGGTCCTGATCACGATCGACACTCTCAGGGCGGACTCCGTCGGATTTCTCGGGAACACACGGGGCACCACCCCGAACCTGGACCGGCTGGCGCGGGAGGGACTCGTCTTCGAGCACGCTCACGCGTCGAACGTCGTGACGCTGCCGTCTCATACGAACATCCTGACGGGCCTCTATCCCTATCAGCACGGGGTCCGGGACAACTCCGGCTTCCGTCTGGAGTCTCGAATCCCGACGGCCGCGACGCTCCTGCACGATGCGGGCTGGGCGACGGGAGCGTTCGTCGCCGCCTTTCCTCTGGATGCTCGTTACGGCCTCGACCGCGGGTTCGACGTGTACGACCAGCGCTATCCTCCGGCCACGTCCGCCTACGACTTCGAGGTGCAGGAGCGGCCCGCGCCCGAGGTGGTATCCGCGGCGCTCGAGTGGTTCGAGAGGGAGAAGGCGCGGTCCCGTTTTCTCTGGGTCCACGTCTACGAGCCCCACGCTCCGTACCTTCCTCCCGCTCCCTTTGCGGAACGGTACCGCGACAAACCCTACCTGGGAGAGGTCGCCGCCGCCGATGCGGCGCTCGGACCTCTGCTCGAACGGCTTCGCTCCGAGGATGCGCTCGTCGTCGTAACCGGAGATCACGGGGAAGCCTTCGGCAGCCACGGGGAGCTCACGCACGGTCTCTTCGCCTACGAGGCGACGCTCCACGTCCCCCTGGTGGTCTGGTCCCCGTCCCGGATCGCGCCGGGGCGCCGCGCCGACCCGGTACGACACATCGACGTGCTTCCCACGATGCTCGAGTCGGTGCGGGTGGCCGCCCCCAGGGGTCTCCCGGGGCTCTCTCTACTCTCCGCCCCCGTCGGCGCTTCCGAGACCTATTTCGAAGCGCTGTCCGCCTGGAAGAACCGGGGGTGGGCCCCCCTCACGGGCATCTGCGACGACCGATACAAGTATGTCGATCTTCCGATCCCCGAGCTCTACGACTTCAAAGCCGATCCCGAGGAGAAAACGAATCTCTTCGCGAGCCAGGCGACGATCGCGCGACGCCTGAAGGCGAAACTCACCGCGGCATCGGCCGCCGGGGCATCCGCCGGAACCGCCCCCGACAGCGAGGAGGCGCGCCGCCTGATGTCTCTCGGCTATCTCTCCGGCAGCACCGCCCGCAAGACGCGATACACCGCTGCCGACGATCCCAAGACGCTCGTCACCGTCGACGCCGAGATCCATCGTGTGATCGACCTGTTCCAGCACAACGACGTGTTCGGCGCGACGAGTCTCGCCCGGCAGGTCCTCCGCGACCGTCCCGGCATGCCGACCGGCTACGAGTTTCTCGCGTTTCTCCTTCAGGCCGCCGGGAAGGATCGCGAGGCCGCCCAGGTCCTGGCCGACGCGGCGAAGAAAGGACTCGCCTCCGAGGACATGAACGTGCGGCTCGCTCTGATTCTGTCGGAAGCGGGTCGATCCGCCGACGCGCTTCGAGTTTTGAAGCCGCTCGCGCAAAGCACGGATCCAGATACGCAGAACGCGATCGGCATCGCGCTCTCCGACTCCGGGCAATCGGACGAGGCGTTGCGCGTCTTCGAGAAGATCCTCGAGCGCGACGCGCGGAACGCGCTCGCACTCCAGAACGCGGGCATCGCCCTGCTCAAGAAGGGGGACGCCCCGGGGGCGATCGAACGGTTCCGCCGCGCCTTCGCGATCAACGACAGGCTCCCGCGGGCCTGGAACGCGCGGGGGGTCGCGGAAGCGCAGCTCGGCCGGGCGCCGGAGGCCATCGCGTCGTGGAAACGGGCAACGGATCTCGACCCGCGGCAGTACGACGCACTCTTCAACATGGCGCTCGTTGCCGGCAAAAGCGGCGATCGTGCGACGGCGCGCGAGGCTTTGAGCCGCTTCGTGGAGACGGCGCCTTCCGCCGTCTACGCCCGCGACATCGCGGCCGCCCGAAAGATGCTCGCCGTTCTCGGCGGCGGCTGAAGCCTCAGCGCCCGGCGGACAGGCTTTCGAGATATTTCCGGGCTTCCGCTTCCCGTCCCATCTCCCGGGCGTTCTGGAGAAAGAGCCGCCCCGCCGGCGCGTAGCCGGAAGCGCGAGCGACGAGCGCCCGCAGGATGGCGTCGGCCGAGTCCCGGCGCCCGCGCAGTCTCTCGAGCAGAGCACGGGCGAGCTCGACAGGGGGAGCGCCCGGAGCGAGCGCCGCCGCCTTTTCCAGAGCCGGCGCCGCGCGATCCGCGTCGCCGGCCTCGAGCGAGATCATCGCGAACATGACCCAGCCCTCGGGGTCCTCCGGCGACAGCTCCGTCGCACGGCGCGCGCGGGCCGACGCCTCGCGGAAGTCACGCCGGCCCCACGCGATTCTCGCCAGCCCACGGTTCGCCTGTGCGTCATCGGGCTGGCGCTCGAGGATCCCGCGGTAGACGGCGGCCGCCTCGTCCGCGTGCCCGAGCCCGAGGAGCACGCGACCGAGCGCCTGGAGCGACCTCGGATCGTCCGGGCGCAGATTCACCGCCTTCCGGAGCTCGGCCAGCGCTTCTTCCGGACGCCCGCGACGCTCGAGGATCAGGGCGAGGTGGTAACGGGCGCGCTGGCTCTCTCCCCGGGCGATCGACTGGCGGAACGCGTCCTCGGCTTCACTCCAGTCGCCCCGTTCGACGCGCATCCGTCCGATACCGTCGAGAGCGGGGGCGGAGCCGGGATCCTCCTGCAATGCCCGCCGGAACGCGCCCTCCGCCTCGTCCAGCCTGTTCTCCTGCGCGAGCGAGTCGCCGGTCAGCGACCACTCTTCGGCGAAAACGCGGCTCTCCGCATGCGTCCGGGCGCGGGAGACGAGGTAAGCCGCGAGGGCGGCGGCGGCGAGCGAGGCGATCCGACGGCCTTCGCGGCGCTTCGCGGCTCGAAAACCCTCCGCGACGGCGAGGCCGGACAACGGGGCGAGGAGAGGAACGATCGGCAGCCGGTAGCGGGTCCCAATGACCAGAAGCACGCAGCTCGCTGCGACTCCGGCGATGGCGAGAAAAAGAGGCCAGGGGCGCGGGCGACTCGTCGCCGCCACGACGGCGCCGGCCGCCGCGAGGGCGAAGAGGATCCCGAAGCCGGGCAGGAATCGGAGAAAGGGTGCGAAGCTCACGAAGAACCGGTAGCTGTGCGTGTCCCGCAACTCCTCGTCCTGGACCAGCCAGAGCGCCTTTCGAGCGAGAAGCCCGGCGTATCGGAGCGGTTCGCGGGCGATCTCCGACCGCGCCTTGGCGAGGAAGTACCGGTCCTGGTCCGACGGTTTCGTGAAGCCGTGCCGCAGCGCCTCTCCCTCGAGCGCGTCCCACCCGGGCCCCGGGCGGGCGCTCGCGAGACCCGTGCCGGACGGAGAGTTGCCCAGATAGAAGTTCATCCCGCCGTGGGCCTGCACGGGGATGAACGCCCCGGTCGCGCGGTAGTTCGCGACCGCGACCGGTACCAGCGGGAGGAGAAAGGCGCCCGCCATCATGGCGAGATTGCGCGTGCGCCGCCTGCCCGTCTCCCGCGCCGCGCACCACAGCGTGAGGGCCGGCAGAAGCGCCAGGGCGGTCGGCCGCACGGTCGTCGCGAGCCCGAGAAGGAGACCGCCGGCCGCGGCTGCGGCGAGGGGACGCGGCGCATACGAGGCCGCGAGGATCGCGAACACCATCAGGAGGAGCAGCAGGCCCTCGGCATAGAGCGAGCTCTCGACCCATGCGAGCGGGCCGGATAGCGCGACGAGCACCCCGGCGGCGAGACCGCTCGACCGGTCGAAGAGGCGCGCCGTCCAGGCTCCGACCGCCACGGCCAGGAGAGCACCGGCCAGGACCTGGACCACGCGGACCGGCTCGAGAGAGCCGCCGAAGAGCCGCAGAAGGCCCGCGAGGAGGAAAGGGTAGCCCGGCCCGTGGGCGGGCGGATTCGGAAAGCGGAAGTCGCCGGCGGCGATGCGCTGAGCGCGCAGGAGGTATTCGAGCGAATCGAGCTGCGGCGACCGGAAGAGAGGCACGGTCTCGAGGGAGAGGAGTGTCGCAAAGCGAACGGCCAGGGCGGCGGAGAAGATCGCGATGGAACGAACAAGGCCGAGGCCGCGCGGCTCGGGTTTCGGCGGCTTCCCGGCCGGACGATTCCGCTGTCGTGGCATCGCGCGGGAGCGTAGCAGAGGCGTTCGCCCGGGCGGGTCTCGCGTTCGAGGCTCTCCCCGGATAAGCTTTCGGGGCGCGGGAGTCCGCGCCGGAGGTCCGTCGATCCACCCCTCGATCTCAAACAGCGGGTTTTCGCGTCTCGTCGCCGGAGTCGGGGTCCTCCTGTTCGCCGGCTGCCGCGCGCCCGCTTCGAAGCAGCCGCCGATCGTCATCGTCTCGGTCGACACACTGCGCGCGGACCATCTCCCGGCGTACGGGTTCCGCGGCGTCGAGACCCCTCATCTGGACGCCCTTCGCCGCGACGCGCTGCTCGTGGCCGACGCGTACTCCCAGGTGCCGCTCACGCTGCCGTCCCACGCGAGCCTCCTCACCGGACGCCTGCCGGCGGAGACCGGAGTCCGCGACAACGCGGGATTCTCTCTGGGCGAGAAAGTTCCGACCCTGGCGAGCGTTCTCCGCGCCGACGGCTACGAGACGGGAGCCGCCGTGTCGTCCACCATCCTCACCGGCGATACCGGCATCTCGCGCGGATTCGACTTCTACGACGATTCCGCGGGCGCGGGAAAGGAGGAGCGCGACGGAGCGCAGACGTCGGACAAGCTTCTCGCGTGGATCGCGCCGCGCCGCGACCGGCCCTTTTTCGCCTTCCTCCACATCAACGAGCCTCACGCTCCGTACGCGCCCCCCGAGCCCTGGAAGACCCGCTACGCGGCGGCGCCCTACGACGGGGAAATCGCGCGGTCCGATGAGATCGTCGGGCACTTCCTCGACCGCCTTCGCGAGTGGGGCATCTACGACCGCGCCCTCATCGTCTTCCTGTCCGATCACGGCGAGGGGCTCGGCGATCATGGCGAGCGGGAACACGGAATCTTTCTCTATCGCGAAGCGATCCGGGTTCCCTTGATCGTGAAGTTCCCCGGAGGCCGGGATCGCGGGTCGGTCGAGCGGGGCCCGGCGGCGCTGCTCGACATCTTCCCGACGGTACTTCGGGTCGCGGGGCTCGCGATCCCCGCCGGCCTACCCGGCCGGGCGCTCGCGGCGGGACGGGAAGTGGAGGCGGAGCGCCGGATCGTCAGCGAGACCCTGTACCCGCGGCTCCGGCTCGGCTGGAGCGATCTCGCTTCGCTCGTCGACGGGCGGTATCACTACATCGAGGGCCCCCGCCCGGAGCTCTACGACCTCTCTGCGGATCCCGGGGAGAAGAACGACCTCTCCGCCGGGAAGCCCCCCGCGTTCCGATCGATGCGAGTCGCGCTCGCGGCGATTCCCCGGCCGCTGGCGGCTCCGGCCGACGAGGCGAATCCCGAGAGGGTGAAAAAGCTCGCGTCGCTCGGATACCTGTCGGCGACGTCACCCGATTGGCGCAGGGCGGATCTGCCGGACCCCAAGGACCGCATCTCCCGGCTCGAGCAGTCGCCCGACTTCGCGCGGCTGCTGCGCGAGAAGCGGGACCCGGAGCTCATCGCCAAAGCCCGTCGCTACCTCGCGTCGAACCCTGCCGTCCTCGACGTGTGGCGGCTCCTCGCCCAGGCGCTCGAGCGGACGGGCCGCCGCCCCGAGGCGATCGCCGCTCTGGAGGAGGGACTGAAGAACAGCCCGACGACGCTGCCGGCGCGCCGTACCGAGGTCCTCGAGCAGCTCACGTCGCTCCTCATCCTCGCGGGTCGGGGCGACGAAGCCCTCCGCGTCGCGGACCCTTCCACGTTCACCAATTCCCAGGTCTTGAATGCCGTCGGCGTCCTTCAGGCGGAGAGAGGGGACCTCGGCGGCGGACGAGCGACCCTGGAGCGGGCTCTCCGGCTCGCGCCGGAGGACGCTCAGACCAATCGGAACCTCGGTACCGTCCTCCTGCGCGCCGGAGACGCCGCGGGGGCCCGGCAGAGACTCGAGAAGGCGGTGGCGCTCGAGCCTGGCTCCGGGGCCGCCTGGAACTCGCTCGGGGTCGCGCAGGCGCGCTCCGGCGACGAGGGCGCCGCGCTCGAGAGCTGGCGCCGCGCCTTCGACACCGACGCGAAGCAGTACGACGCTCTCTTCAACCTCGCGATCGGAAGCTTCCGCGCGGGCCGGGCCGAAGCGGGTCGGGCCGCGCTCGAGAGGTTCGTGACGGCGGCGCCGGCGGACCGCTACGCCGAGAAGCTCGCCCAGGCGCGCCGCCTCCTGCGGGAAAGCAGTCCGGGCAGGTCATGACGGTCCGACTCCGGCCGCGCGGTCCCCGAGATCTCGCCGCGGCGCTCCTCGTCTTCCTTCTCCTCCTCGCTGCGGCCGGCTGCCGGCGCGCCTCCACGGCGTTCCGGGGCGCTCCCGTCATCCTGATCTCGGTTGACACGCTCCGCGCGGATCACCTGCCTGCATACGGATATGCCGGTGTGGCGACCCCGGCCCTGGACGCGCTCCGCAAGGACTCGGTGCTCTTCGAGAACGCGTACACGCACGTCCCCCTCACGCTGCCGTCCCATGCGGCGATCATGACAGGGCTCCTGCCTCCCGAGAACGGCGTGCGGGACAACCTCGGTTACCGCGTGGCGTCCG
>JBDTOO010000090.1:0-10597 GCA_039933215.1 Acidobacteriota bacterium | reverse complement strand
CCGTTCTTCACCTCGATCATCAGCTCGCCCGCGATGCCCGTCTCGACCTTCGCGAAGTCGAGCTTTCCATTCTTGACGAGGTAGACGCCCTCCTCCGTCGGAGGCCGGACGGCCGTGGGCTTCGGGGGCGCGGCGCCGGGCGTGGCCTGCTTCTTCGGAACGTCGCGGACGACGAGGGCCTGGATCGGGATCGCCGTGGCGCCGTCTTTCCGGCCGGTCACGATCTCCGCCGTCACCGAAAAGCCAGGCCGGATCGTTGCGGGTGGATCCTCGATGCGGATTTTCACCTTGAAATTGATGGCCTCCGAGTTCGCCGTGAGCGAAAGGAGGTCGGGATCGTTCTTCTGGATGGGCGAAGAACCGACTTCCGTCACGGTGCCCTTGAACGTCGTGCCGGGGTACGCGTCGATCGTCAGGTTGGCCGTCTGCGAGATCCTGACCTGGGGGACGGACGTCTCGTCGACCATCATCACCGCCTCGACCTCCGACATGTCGGAGATCGTCAGCAGCTGCGTTCCCGCGTTGTTCATGGTCCCGATGACGGTGACTTCGCCTTCCTTGATCGGCAGCGCGGTGACGATGCCGGCGATCGGCGCGACGACCGTCGTCTTCGACAGGGAGTCGCGGCTCGCCGCGAGGTTGGCGCCGGTCTCGCGGAGCCGCTCTTCGGTGGCGGAGACATTCGCCTGAGCGGCGTCGTAAGTCGACTTCGTCTTCTGGAACTCCGCCTCGGAGAGGATCTTGGCGTTGAAATTCTGGCGCGCGCGCTCGTAGTCGTTCTTCGCCTGGTTGGCATTGGAGCGCGCGGCGGCGAGGTCGTTGCCCATGGCGGCGAGGCTCGCCTCGCGGCCGGCGACTCCGGCGGCGAGCTGCGCCTTGTCGATCTGGAGGAGGAGCTGGCCGCGGCCGACCTGGTCGCCTTCCTTGACGGCGAGATTCACGATCTGGCCCATGACGAGCGCCGAGAGATCCACCTTGCGCCGGGCCTGTATCTTCCCGTTCGCGGTGACCTTCGCGACGAGGTCCACCTTGTCCACCCTGGCGGTCGTGACCTTCGGGAGGTTACGGTCCCGGCCCCGGATGGAGGCAAGGAGCACGGTGCCGATGACGACGGCCACCACCACCCCAATGACAATCTTCCACTTCTTCGACATCAGTCGCTCCCTAACGGCAAATCAATGAATTCAAAGTACTGCTTTTTACGGGGTTGCGAGTCGAAAGTTCTCACGCGGGAGGCCCGGCGGAGCCGGCGGAATGGTGCGCCCAGGAGGATTTGAACCCCCAACCTCCTGATCCGTAGTCAGACGCTCTATCCAGTTGAGCTATGGGCGCAGGAACCGCGGAGGCTAGCGGAAACCGGACGGGTTTTCAAGGCAAAGCGGCCCGGATCGGCCTCACGAACCGACGCTCAGGCGGGCAGGGCTATTCTTCCCGTATGGATCCGAGTCTTCCTCCCCAGGCCCTCTCCTCTCCGGCGGATGAGCTGTTCATGCGGGAGGCGCTCGCCTTCGCCCGGATCGCCTACGCGGAGCAGGAGGTGCCCGTCGGGGCGGTCGTCGTCGCCGGAGGCCGCATCGTCGGCCGGGGCCGCAACCGGCGCGAGGCCCTCGCGGACCCGACCCATCACGCCGAGATCGAGGCCCTCCGCGAGGCGGGCCAGGCGGCGGCGACCTGGAGGCTCGACGGCGCGACGCTCTTCGCCACCCTCGAGCCCTGCGCCATGTGCGCCGGCGCGGCCGTCAACGCCCGGATCGCGCGGGTCGTGTTCGGCTGCGCGGATCCCAAGGCGGGCTACTGCGGAACTCTCGGCAACATCCCGCAGGATCCTCGCCTCAATCACCGCGCCGCCGTCCAGGGCGGTCTCCTCGCGCAAGAGTGCGCCGGCCTTCTCCAGCAGTTCTTCCGCGCGCGGCGCTCGAGCGAGGGGGCCTTTTCGACGACATCCTGCTAGGATTCCCCCCCTCAATCGCCCGGAGAGGTGCTGGAGTGGTTGATCAGGCCGGTCTCGAAAACCGGTAAGCCCGAAAGGGTTTCGAGGGTTCGAATCCCTCCCTCTCCGCCAGCTTTCCGCCGGCCGCTTCTCTCGCGAAGGGCGGCCGGCAGACGGCCGGGACCGTCGCGAAGGCCCGCCCCCCGGACTTCCCGGGCCGATATATCGTTCTGCAACCTCGTGACGGCGTGCACGTAGGTTACGCAGGGACAAAATGGACACAGCGATCCAGCTCACCAACGTTTCGAAATCCTTCGGCCGCTTCCGCGCCGTGGACGACCTGTCGCTCAAGATCCCCTCGGGGTCGATGTTCGGGCTCCTCGGCCCGAACGGCGCCGGAAAGACGACCACGATCCGGATGATCATGAACATCACGGCGCCCGACTCCGGAAGGATCGAGGTCCTCGGGCGCCAGATGGACCGCCCCATGCAGAACCGCATCGGGTACCTGCCCGAGGAGCGGGGCCTCTACCGCCGGATGAAGGTGATCGATCACCTCTATTTCCTGGCGGCGATCAAGGAAGTCAACCGCGAGACGGCGAAGAAGCGCATCGACGGGTGGCTGGACAAGATGGAGCTGCGGCCCTGGCTGAACAAGAAGGTCGAAGCCCTCTCCAAGGGCATGCAGCAGAAGGTCCAGTTCATCGCGACGATCGTGCACGACCCGGACATCCTCATCTTAGACGAGCCGTTCTCGGGCCTCGACCCCATCAACACCGCGCTCCTGAAGGACTACTTCCTCGAGTTCCGGGAAAAGGGGAAGACGATCATCTTCTCGACGCACGTCCTCGAGCAGGCCGAGCGTCTCTGCGACGAGATCTGCCTGCTCGCGCGGTCGAAGAAGGTGCTCGAGGGGACGCTGAAGGACTTGAAGCACCGGTTCTCCGAGAACCAGATCCGCATCTCCGCGGACACCGACCTCGGGACGCTCGCCGGGCTCCCCGGCGTGCTCGCGGCGAGGCCGATGAACGGAGAGTTCATCCTGACGCTCGACCAGAGCGTCGACCAGCGCGCATTTCTCAAGAACGCGATCGAGCGCTTCCGGGTGGATTCCTTCTCGCAGAAGGAGCCCGAGCTCGAAGAGATCTACCTGACCACGGTCCGGGACGCGGGGCTCGAAGACACGCGGACCATCGAATGAGGATCCGATGAACTGGAAGAAGATCTTTGCGGTCGCGCGGCGCGAGTACATCGAGCGCGTCCGCACGAAGGCGTTCTGGATCGCGACGCTGCTCATCCCGTTTCTCTTTCTCGGCTACATCGTCGTGACGATCGCGACGACGCGCAAGGCGGGCGGCGAGCGGCACCTGGCGGTCGTCGACGTCCGCGGCAACCTGTACGAGCCGCTCGCGGGGGACATCGCCCAGCGCGAGGCCGAAGAGAAGAAGAAGTCCCGGACCTTCCCGCACTGGATCCTCGAGCGGCGGGCGATCACCGGAGACCTCGCCGCGACGAAGGAGGCGCTGCGCCAGGAAGTCCTGAAGAAGAAGATCAGCGGCTATCTGGTCCTGGACCCCGCGGCGCTCGAGAAGGACCAGGCCGAGTACTACTCGACGACCGTCTCGGAATTCATCGCTCTGAACACCCTCGAACGCTCCATCAACCGCGTGCTCCTGCGCGACCGGATTGCGGCGCGGGGGCTGCCAAAGTCGCTCGAAAGCGAGCTCGACCGCCGGGTGGACCTGAAGGCATTCAAGGTGACCGAGAGCGGAACCTCCGAGGAGAAGGGCGCCGGGATCCTCTCGGCGATCATCTTCCTCTCGATCATGTACGCGACGATGATTTCCTACGGATTCCAGGTGATGCGGGGAGTCATCGAGGAGAAATCGAGCCGCATCGTCGAGATCGTGATCGCATCGGTGCAGCCGACCGAGCTCATGCTCGGCAAGATCATCGGGATCGGACTCGTCGGCCTGACGCAGTATTTCGCCTGGGCGATCGTCGCGATGAACCTGTCGCTGCCGGGGATCGCCGCGAGGCTCGGGACCACAGAGACGGGCGCGCCGAAGATCCCGGTCGACATGATCGGCTACTTCATCCTCTTTTTCATCCTCGGTTACTTTCTCTACGCGAGCGTCTACACGCTGATCGCCGCGCCCTTCAACACCGACCAGGAAGCCCAGCAGCTCGCGATGATCCCGATGGCTCTCATCATCAGCGGCATGGCGGCCTTGAACGGAGTCCTCGCGAACCCTGCCGGCGGCATCGCGGTCTTTCTCTCGATCTTTCCCTTCACGTCCTCGCTCATCATGTTTTTGCGCTGCGCGATCTCGGAGCCTCCGACCTGGCAGATCGCCGTCTCCGTCGGGGTCTCGCTCGTGACGACGGTCCTGATCGCGTGGATCGCCGGACGGGTCTACCGCGTGGGCATCCTGATGTACGGGAAGAAGCCGACGATCCCCGAGATCATCCGGTGGGCTCGCTACTCGCCGCGCAAGCCCGGGACGTCTCCCGAAGCCCGTCCCGCGTCGTAGAAGCGCTCTAGCCGCGGAGAAAGCGCCGGACGCGCTCGACGGTCAAAGCGACGAGGCCGGCCTCCTCGGTGTCGGGCCGCGGATGCCCCTCGAGCGAGCGGATCGAAAAGCGTCGGGACCAGTCCGTCATAGCCCGGCGCAGCTCGTCGAGCGCGCCGCCATCCAGTCCCGCCCGCTCGGCGATCCAAATGAGCTCCTCGGCCTCGGGGGACAGAGGTCTCGCGGAGCTTTCGGTCGCCTCGGAAGCGTCGTCCGGAGGAGCCGGGCACGCGCGAGGAAACTCCTCACGCACTGGTCTGGCGCCTCTTCTCGCCGGACGCCGCCGCCGTCGCCTGGAGGTTGGCGAGCTCGACCAGCAGATCGAGTCTCTGGATCAGTGCCTGGATCGCGTCGGTGGGCTCGGTCGAGCGGAACGTGAAGGAAACGCGGGGCTCCTTCGGGTCGAGGGTGAAGCGGGCAAACGCCTCCTCCCGGCGGATGGCCATGTAGGCGCTGGTCCAGCGGGGGTCGACGGGTCCGCGCATCGCGATCGTGATGCGGCCGAAGAGAGGACCGAGCGACTCTCGGTTCAGAGTCGAATGGTCCGCCCAGACGCCATATACCGTCTCTGGCCGATTCTCGTCGTTGTTCATCGTCGCTGGCTGAGGACAGGAATACAACATTTGAGCCATATCCGGCGAAACTTTCGTTTCAAACAGTTAGGGCCGATACGTCCGGACCGGATGACACAAATTGAGAGCGTCTCCGGGAGAGAAATGCCGGACTGCGGCGCATGACCGCCGGGCATCGGGCGGGTTCAGGGTGCGGCCGGTGGCTTCGGCTCCTTCAGCTCCGCGGCGCGCGCCTGGAAGCGCCAGAGGCTGCTGCGCGTCGAGACGCCGACGGCGAGCAGGCTTCCATCCCGCCCCCAGGCGGGAGACTGGACGTCGCCGTCGAACCCGACCGGCAGCCGCTCGAGCGACGCGGTCGCGGGGTCGAGCAGGGCCACGCCGCGGAACCACGAGTCGGGCGACGTGACGGTGACGGCGATGCGGCCGTCGGCCCCCACCGCCGCTCCGGACAGGGGAACCGGGGCGAGGCGCAGCAGCGGGCTCGAGAAGAGGATCGGAAGCTGCGAGCCGCCGTCGAGCGGTACGCGGTAGAGCTTCACGCCGTCAAGCTCGTTGACCTGGACGACGAGCGAAGGAGTCGGGTTCCGCGCGTCGACGGCGACGCCGTTGGCCGCGCGCAAGTTGCGCGGCACGCCGCCCTCGACGTCGATCGCGAAGAGCGATCCCGCGTTGACGTAGTAGAGGGTCCGGCCGTCCGGCGAGGCGACGAGGCTCTGCGGCGCGATCCCCCGCGAGGCGTCGAGGCGCCGCACGATCCGTCCCTCGGGGACCGTCGCGATCGTGATGACCGGCGGCTGGCCGACCCCGCCGGAGAGGAACGCGACGAGATGGTCGCCCACGACCGCGACGGGCGGCGTCGCCTGCTCGGCGAGGTCGACAAACGATCGCAGGGTTCCGTCCGGCGCGGACACGAGCAGCCGGCGGCGGCCCAGAACCTGATTGGGAATGAGCATCCCCCCGTCGGCAAGCTGGACGGGGCTCGTCCACAGGCTTCCGGAGATCGTGACCAGGGGATCCGGCACCCCTCCCGCCGCCGGAAATCGCAGGAGCTCGGCGGGATTGTCCATCGTGCTGACGAACAGGCTGCCGTCGGAAGCGGCGTCGAGGCTCCACGCCTTCCCCGTCACCGGAAACAGGATCTTTCCGTCCTGGCCGTCCCGCGAGACCGAGATCGCCTGCTGCAGATCTCCGAACGTCACGAACGCGAGGACCGCGCTGCCGTCCGCCGCGATCGCGATCGGAGGAGCCAGGGGAAGCTGCGGCGCGAAGGGCGTCGTGTTTCCCGTCGCGATGTCGAGAAGGTAGAGGCGCCGCGAGGTGTCGGCTCGGCCCGCGACCCGGCCCCAGAAGACCGCGGTGCGGCCGTCCGGGAACGCGCGAAGGCTCCAGCTCCCCGCCTCCGCCATGACCGGAGGCCCGATCGGAGCGAGGCGCCCGGTGTCCGGCCAGAAGTGGTGAATCTGGAAGAGGCGCTGCGCGTTGCGCTTGACCACGAGCAGGCTGCCGTCCGGCAGCGCCTCCGGTCCCTGCGCGTCCTCGAGAACGGAGCGCTCCTCGCCGCCGAGCGCGGGAACGCTGAAGATGCCGCGGGGAACGTCGCTCACGCGGTCGAAGAACAGGCGGTCGCCGTCGCCGGACCAGCAGACCTTGTACACGGAGCCGGCGTCGGCGCGCTTCGTCAGAACCGTCCAGTCGCCCGAAGAGGGCTTCATGACGGCGACCTGGGATTGCCCGGCGACGAGGGTGACGAAGGCGAGCGCCCGGCCGTCCGGAGTGCTGCGCGGCGCCATCACGCGCGTCATCGGGCCGACGAGGAGGTTCGCCTTCCAGAGAGGGGGCGGCGCTTCCGTCTGCCGGCCCCGGAACCAGTCGCCGGCGTAGGCCCCGGCGCAGAAGAGAGCGGCCCCGAGAAGAAGGACGAGGACGAACTCGCGGGCGCGCCGGGTCCGGCCGGCCCGCGGGGCGGGAGAGGCGGCGGCCGGACGGGCCGGCGCGACGGACGAGGCGGCGGCGCGAGGCGCGGGCGTGACGGTGGTGCGCGCTAAAGCCGACGAGCCAGCCGCCGTTTGCGAGGTCCGGCGCTCGCCCGACCCCGGGAAGTCCGTCAGGTTGTCGCGGATCTGCTTCAGCTCGCGGGCGAGCTCGCCCGTCGAGGCGTACCGGTCCTGCGGATCCTTCGCGAGGCATCGTTCGATCGCCCAGCGCAGGGGCGGCGGCACACGGGGGCCGAGGCTCTCGAGCGGAAGCGGATCCTCCTGGATGATCGCGGAGAGCGTCTGGACGGGCGTGGCGCGGTGGAAGATCCGACGCCGCGTGAGCATCTCGTAGAGGATCAACCCGATGGAGAACTGGTCGGAGCGGAAATCGACGGGCCGCCCCGCCGCCTGTTCGGGCGACATGTAGTCCGGGGTTCCCAGGATGAATCCTGCCTGCGTCAGCGACGCGTCGACCGGAACGGCCGTGCCGTGCAGCGGGCCCTGCAGCTTCGCGAGACCGAAGTCGAGGATCTTCACGAATCCGTCCTGCGAGACCATGATGTTCTCGGGCTTCAGGTCGCGGTGGACGATGCCGACCTGGTGCGCCTTCGCGAGCCCGCTCGCGATCTGCATGGCGAAGTCGAGCATCTTCTTGACGGGAAGAGGTCCCGCGTCGATCAGGTGCCGGAGAGTCCATCCGTCGATCAGCTCCATCGCGAGGTACGGAGTGGACTCCGCGTGGCCGATTTCGAAGATCGTCACGATGTTCGGATGGTTGAGTGCCGAGGCGGAGCGGGCCTCGAGGGCGAACCGGGCCAGCCCCTCGCGGTTGGCGAGCAGCTCGCGGGGCAGGACCTTCAACGCGACCAGGCGGCCGAGCCGGCTGTCGCGGACGCGATAGACGTCCCCCATTCCGCCGGACCCGAGCCGGTCGATGATCTCGAAGGGGCCGAGTAGAGCCCCGGCCTCGAGACACATGGTCCTTTCGGCCGCCGTGGAGGGCGTCGAGACCGCAAGGGGCCGGACGGCGACGCCGCCGCCACCGGAATCCCCCTCTTTTATGAAGCTCACGAGCCAAAAAGGAGCAAACGCGGAGCCAGGGGCTCAAGCCCCGCCAAGTCCATCTCGCCTCAGGACTTGTTTGAAATCATCCGAGGTCGGCGGCCAAAAAACGTCAACCGGCGGTTCCTTCTCGTAACAAAGAAGGGGCGGGAGGGTCGGGACGAGGGACTCGGAGAGCTCGACCCTCGCCATGAAATCGGCGGTTGGAAAGAGGCGACTACGCTGCGTTTCCCGGCGGTGAAGGGGCTGAAGCGTCAGTCATAACGATCATTCCCGCCGTTCGCCGCTTCCAAGCGGAGACCGAAAGGGGATGACCCGGGGCTCGAAGGTACGTGTCGAGGGGGAAAGCGTGATCTTGAAGACCCCCGATCCGTTGGCTCCGTCCGTGTACAAAGTTCCGGCGTAGAGGGTGTCGTGGTCCGCGGGATCGATCGCGATGGAGACGACGCGACGGTTCGGCAGGCCGACGTCGAGAGGTCGCCAGTTTCTGCCACCGTCCTGGCTGCGGAAGACCCGTCCCTTCGAGCCCGCGTAAAGAACATCCGGCGATGAAGGATCGAGGATCAACGACCAAAGCCCGGCGTCCAGGAGTCCGTCGTTCGCCGGCGTCCATTGGATGCCGCCATCCGTGCTCTTGAACACCCCGGCCAGATAGGTCGCGACAAACAATATGTCGGGGTCTCGCGGGTCGACGACGATCGGACCCGGCGGGCCGACCCCGTCACCGAATCGCAGCGCCGTGGCCGTGACCCCGCCATCGGTGCTGCGGAAGACGAAGTCGGGCACCCAGGACGAGGTCAGAAAGAGAGTCGACGGTCGCTCGGGATCGATCGCGATCTGACTCACTTCCTTTCCGAGCAGGCCGTTGTCGAGCGGCGCCCAGCTGTTTCCCGCATCCGTGCTCCGGAACAGCCCGCCCCCCTCGTAACGCCCGAGTCCCACGTAGGTTGGACTCGTCCCGGCATAGACGGTCGAGCTCCTCGACGGGTCGATCGCCAGAGCCGTCACGGCGACGTCGGGGAACCCGATCGGGAGCCAGGTGGCTGCCCCGTCGGTGGTGCGGAAGACTCCGGACCGCGTTCCCGCGTACAGCGTCGAAGGGGCGCGCGGATCCTGGAGAAGCGTTTGCACAAACCGATTGCCCAGTCCATTGCCGACCGGAGTCCAGGAGTCCCCTCCGTTGGAGGTTCGGAAGACTCCGTGGGCGCCCGCCGCCCAGACAACCCCGGGAGAGCGGATCTCCGCCAGGACGCTGGAAACGTCCATTTCCCGCAATCCGCGAACCGAAGGAGCCCACGTCGCCCCGCGGTCCACGCTTCGGTAAATGCTTCCCGCATACACGACGGACGGGTTCGTCGGATCCGGGGCGATCGCCGAGACCTCCGTCGGACCTGTCCCCGTCGGCAGCCAGCTCGCTCCTCCATCCGCGCTGCGAAAGACTCCGGAGTCGGTGCCCGCGTACAGAATCGATGGAGTCGACGGATCGATGGCAAGAGAAAGACCGCTGAACCCGCCCGGCAGACCCTCGTCCGCGTCGGCCCAGCTTTCGCCGCCGTCGGTGGATTTGCGCACATGCGAGGAGAGGCCGGCATAAACGATCCGCGGATCCGTTGGATCCACCGCGATGGAAAGCACCGCGGCGTTGATGCCACCGTCCGCCGGAGACCAGGACGATCCGGCATCCACGCTGCGGAACACGCCGACCCCCGTCGCCGCGTAGAGGACGTTCGGCGACGAGAACGCAATCGTCAGCTTCTGCGCCGCCAGGAAGCCGAAGGAGCTGCTCAGTCCGGCGCTCGCCGGCGACCAGGTCCCCGCCCCGTCCAGGCTCCGGTAGACGCTCGGCTTCGCGGGGGTGCCCGTGTCGGTTGCCGCGTAGAGATGCCCCGGGGAATGAGGATCGATGACGACCGACGTCACGTCGAGGCTATTGAGGCCGGCGCTCGCGCTCTCCCACCGGTTGCCTCCGCTTCTCGACAGGAAGACGCCCTCAGCCGTGGCCGCGTACAACAGCATGGGGTCGATGGGGTCGACGGCGAGGCCGTGGACGGCCACGTCCGGCAGACGGGAATCAGCATGTCTCCACGTGTCTCCGGAGTCGTCGCTCCGATACACCGAATTTCCCATGGCGGCATAGACCGTCGTCGGGGATCCGGGAGCGGGGATCAACGCCGTGGCAGGGATTCCGACGTCCGGCCCCACGCTCGTCCAGCGGTTGACTCCCGCCAAAGCCGGGGCCGAGAGCCCGGCGGCCAGCATCAGGACATTTGCGGCGAAAGAGATCAACTTGCGCATCTTCATCGTGTCTATACGGAGAACAATACGTTCGAGTCACATCCTCGTCCAGCCCTCGGACGATGACCTCCACGCTCGCCGGGCGCAGCCGGCCCCTCGGAGCGTGCCGCCTCGAGAGGGCAGCGTGGACGCGGCGTGCGACTCGCAGAGCCGGCTAAGAGTGGTAGCCCATACGGGAATCGAACCCGT
>JBDTOO010000089.1:0-10766 GCA_039933215.1 Acidobacteriota bacterium | reverse complement strand
AAGGCCATCGGCAAGAAGAAGCGCGAGATCATGGTCGCGGAGGGGGAGAAGTTCATCACGCGCGCCGGAGAGCACGGCACGCCGAAGAAGAAGGCCAAGGAGCTCTGGGCTCTGATCGAGCCGTTCGCCCGTTACGGATTCAACAAATCGCACGCCGTGGCGTACGCCCTCGTCGCCTACAAGACGGCGTATCTGAAGGCGCACTATCCGGTCGACTTCCTCGCCGCCACGCTCTCCGCCGAGATCGGCTCGACGGACGGGATCGTCAAGGTGATCGGCGATTGCGTCGAGATGGGGATTCCCGTCCTGCCGCCGGACATCAACGAGTCGAAGAAGGCGTTCGCTGGGGTCGGCCCGGCGATCCGATTCGGCCTCGCTGCGGTCAAGGGAGTGGGGGACGCCGCGGCCCAGGCGATCCTGGACGAGCGGGAGAGAGGCGGACGGTACTCCTCCTTCACCGAGTTCGCCTGCCGGCTGGACTCGCGCCTCGTGAACAAACGCACGCTCGACGCCCTCATCGCGGCGGGGGCCTTCGACTCGCTCGGCAAGAACCGGGCGACGCTCGCCGCGGCCTCCGAGCGCGTCGTCATCCGCGCGGCGGGCCAGCGCGAGGACGCGGAGATCGGCCAGTCCAGCCTCTTCGGAGGCGGGACCGACGAGGGGCCGCCGAAGGACGATTTCCCGGAGCTGCCGGAGTGGTCTCTCGAGGAACGGCTGAAAGGCGAGAAGGAGATCCTCGGCTTCTACGTCACGGGCCACCCCCTCGCGCGATTCGAGGATGCGATCTCGCGCTTCGCCAATGTGCGGATCGCGGACCTGAAGGGGAGCGTCGACCAGTCGGTCCGGATCGGCGGCGTGCTCACCAACTTGAAGAAGCAGAAGATCAAGAAGGGCGCCAACGAGGGCAAGACGATGCTCAAGGGCTCGCTCGAGGACACGACCGGCAGCGTGCCGATCTGCATCTTCGCGAGCCTCTACGAAAAGGTCGAGGGGTGGGTGCGCGCCGATCTCCCCGTGCTCGTGACGGGGACCGTTCGCGAGTCCGGCGCCGCCTACGAGATGACGGTTCAGGACGTCGCCCCGCTCGAAGGGATCCACGAGCGGCGCGCGCGGGAGATGAAGATCCGCGTGAACCTGGCGTTCGCGGACGAGAGGGTCCTCTCCCGGCTGAAGGACAGCCTGCGGTCCCATCCCGGTACGACTCCCGTCTCGATCCGGCTCTTCCGTCCCGGGGAATTCGAGGCCACGCTCAAGGCCGCGGATTCCATGCGCATCGCGCTCTCGACTCGCCTGACGAGCGAGATCCGCGCGCTCGCGGGCGAGGACTCGGTCGAGTACGTCTTTGAGTGACCCCGGGCCCCTGAGGCGACTTCCCGCGAGCCTCGCGAGGGCCCTCCGTCCCGTGCGGGACGCGGCGCAGGCCTCGGGGATCCGCGTGGCGCTCGTGGGCGGCGCGGTCCGGGACCGCCTCCTCGACCGCCCGAACCCGGCGCGCGACGCCGACGTCGCCGTCGAAGGAGACGCCGCGGAGCTCGCTCGGAGCATCGCGGGTGCCGATCCTGGCGTCGACGTGCGCATCCATGATCGGTTCGGAACCGCCACGATCTCGACGCCGTCCGGCTGGCGGATCGATCTCGCGAGCACGCGCCGCGAAACGTACGAGAGGCCGGGCGCTTTGCCCTCCGTGCGGCCGGCAGCGCTCGAAGAAGACCTCGACCGGCGCGACTTCACCGTCAACGCGATGGCGTGGGAGCTCGCGCCACCGGGCTTCCGCGAGCGCCGCTTCCTCGACCCGCTCGGGGGAGCGGAGGACATCCGCGGCCGGAAGATCCGCGCACTGCACCCGGGCTCCTTCCGCGACGACCCGACGCGGGCGTTGCGAGCCGTGCGCTACGCCAACCGGCTGGGATTCCGGGTCGAGCCCGCGACCCGACGGTGGATCGCCGAGGCGCTCGTCGCGGGGGCCCTGGACACGATCTCGGGGGACCGTCTCCGCAGGGAGGTCGAGAAGATCTTCTGGGAGGATGGGGCGGCGCGCGCCGTCCGGTTGGCGGGAGCCCTCGGCATCCCGCGGGCGATCGATCCCGACCTCGACGCCGGCCCCGGGGCGATCCGCGCTCTCGGCCGGGCGGAGCGCCTCGCGCGGGGCGTGGAGCCGAAGGCGACGTGGCTGCTCCCGCTTCTCGTGTGGACCGACGGGCTTCCCGAGCGGGCGCGGACCGCCGTCGCGAACCGGCTGTCGCTCTCGGGGCCGTCGCGGAAAATCTTCGAGCGGTGGCCGGAGACCCGGGACGCGCTCCTTTCCGGAAGGGGCGGCCGCTCGCGCTGCGGCGCCGACGAGCGACTGGCGGCCGCTGCGGTGTGGCCCGCCGGAAGCGGGGGAGCGGCGGCCCGGGCGCGCCTTCTCGCGCCGGAGCCCCGGCTGTCGATCCGCGGCTCCGACCTTCTGCGCGCGGGAATCGCCGCCGGCCCGAGCGTCGGCCGCGCGCTGGCCGAGACCCGGCTCGCGCTCGAGGACGGGCGGATCCGGCGCGCGCAGGAGCTGCCCTACGCGATCGCCGTGGCGCTCCGCGAGGATTCGTGACGCTCGCCGCCTCTCTTCTGGCGCTTCTCCTCGCGGGCACCGCCGCCCCGCTGGAGGAGGTCACGCCGACGCCGACGCCGGCACCCGCGGCGACTCCGGCCGCCGGCTCCGCCGCCCGCACCTTCTGCGCCGAATGGATCCGCCAGTCGCGGGAAGGGTTCGAGCGGCTGACGCTCTTCAGCGACGGGATGGTCGTCTGGAAGACGAGCCGCGACGGCAAGGAGGATCTCCTGCGGAAAGCCATTTCCCCCGAGGAGCTCAAGTTCTATTGCGATTATTTCTCGCGTCCCGAGGTCTGGGCCTTGCCGGCCGACCTTCGCACGGGATTGACGGGAGACTTCTCGGTCCAGTCGGCGGTCACGCTCGTGAGGAATGACGGGGAAAGGAAAACGTTCCGCTTCGACGAATTTTCTCCCCTGCCCGCGGAAGCGGCGGCCATCCGCGCGGCGCTCCACGGATTGAAGGCCGTTCTGACAAGCCCCCTTGCCCCCGCGTCGCGGTTTGCTCCGAATCTTCTCGCCCCGGGGCAGTTGCTCAAACGCTTCGACGGCGCCGTGTTCCGAATCCTGTCGATCGAGAATGGGATCGTGGAGCTCGAGGGCGTCCGGGAACCGTACAGCGAAAAAAAGAAGATCGAAGAGCTCCGCTTCCAGTTCTCGCCGCCCGAGTGAGCGGCGTCCGTATCGGAGCGGGCCGATGGAAGGGTCGGCTTCTCGGCGTCCCGGAGGAGGCGAGGCCGACGTCCGCGCGCGCCCGCGAGGCGCTCTTCGACATCCTGGGACCGCGCGTTGCGGGCGCGCGCGTGCTCGATCTCTACGCGGGCAGCGGAGCGATCGGCCTCGAAGCCGTCTCCCGCGGGGCGGCGCGAGCGGTCCTCGTCGACCGGGACGTCGGGGTCCTGCGGGAAAACGTCGCGCGGATCGGGGCCGGCACGGAGATCGAGGTTTTCGAGTCGGACGCCGGGGGCGCGGTCCGGACCCTGGGATCCCGCGGGGAGCCGCCGTTTGACGTCGTGTTCTCGGATCCGCCCTACGCCGCTCCCGAGGACGGGGACCTGGAGCGCGTCGCGGCGCTCCTCACCCGGGACGGGATCCTGATCCTCCAGCTGGACGAGACCGGCGAAATCCCGCCGTCTCCGTCGCTTCGCCTCGTGGACGTACGGCGTTACGGGCGCAATCGCTTCGCTTTCTACGCGAGGGACGCGCAAAAGGCCCCGATTCGTTGACCGCTGCCATGGGGGATGCTAACCTGCCCGTTTTTGGACCTTCCGGGAAATTGTTCGAAGGAGACACGATGCTTCAGAACGGCCGCCACTTCTTCACCTCCGAGTCCGTGACGGAGGGGCACCCCGACAAGATCGCCGACCAGATCTCCGATGCCATCCTGGACGCGGTTCTCCGAGACGATCCGATGGGGCGGGTCGCCTGCGAGACCCTCGTCACGACCGGCCTCGCGTTCATCGCAGGGGAGATCTCGACGAGGACGTACGTCGACTTCCCCTCCGTCGTGCGGCACACGATCCGGGAGATCGGCTACACCCGCGCCAAGTTCGGCTTCGACTACGAGACCTGCGCGGTCATTTCATCGATCGATCCCCAGTCGCCCGACATCGCGCAGGGCGTCGACACGGGCGGAGCGGGCGACCAGGGCCTGATGTTCGGATACGCCGTTCGGGAGACCGAGGAGTTGATGCCGCTCCCGCTGACGCTCGCCCACCGGCTCGTCCAGCGCCTCTCGGAGTCGCGCCGCAAGGGCGAGCTCGATTTTCTGCGTCCCGACGGCAAGTCTCAGGTCACGGTCGAGTACGAGGGCAGCCGGCCGATCTCCGTCGAGACCGTCGTCGTCTCGACGCAGCACGCCGAAGCCATGAAGCACCCGGCGCTCAAGGAAGCCGTGATCGAAGAAATCATCAAGCCCGTCATCCCGGCCGAGCTCCTCACGAAGAACACGAAGTTCCACGTCAATCCGACGGGCCGCTTCGTCATCGGCGGGCCCCAGGGTGATGCCGGACTGACGGGGCGCAAGATCATCGTCGACACCTACGGCGGCAGCGCGCCCCACGGCGGCGGCGCCTTCTCCGGAAAAGACCCCACGAAGGTCGACCGGTCGGCGGCCTACATGGCCCGCTACATCGCCAAGAACATCGTCGCCGCGGGCCTCGCGGAGCGCGCGCTCATCCAGCTCGCCTACGCCATCGGCGTCGCGGATCCCGTGTCCGTGCACGTCGAGACCTACGGCACCGGAAAGCTGCCGGAAGAGCGGATCGTCGCCCTCGTCCGGGAGCACTTCCGTCTGACGCCGAAGGGGATCATCGAGAGCCTGAACCTGCGCCGTCCCATTTACAAGCAGACGGCGGCGTTCGGACACTTCGGCCGGAACCTTCCCGACTTCACGTGGGAGCGGACGGACCTCGCCGAGACGCTCTCCCGCACCGCCGGGATCGCTCCGGCGGTTGCCGCTCCCGTGTCCCGATGAGCACGGCGGTGGAGACGACCGTCCCGTCCGACATCCGCGACGCCTCGCTCGCCGAGCGCGGCCGGCTGCGGATCGCCTGGGCCGAGGCCAGCATGCCCGTGCTCCGCCAGATCCGCGAGCGCTTCGAGAAGGAGAAGCCCTTCCGCGGCATCCGCATGTCCGCCTGCCTCCACGTAACGACCGAGACGGCCAACCTCGCGATCACGCTGGCTGCCGGCGGCGCCGATCTCGTGCTCTGCGCATCGAACCCGCTCTCGACGCAGGACGACGTCGCCGCGTCCCTCGTGGTCGACTCCGGGATCGCGACCTACGCGATCAAGGGCGAGGACCACGAGACCTACTACAACCACATCCGCGCGGCGCTCGCTCACCGGCCGAACATCACGATGGACGACGGAGCGGACCTCGTCTCTTCGCTGCTCTTCCTCGCGCTCGGCAAGGACGCGGACGTCGACCCGGTGCTCCGCGAGTGGGCGAAGACCCTATCTCCGAAGGAGCGGCAGGACCTGCTCTCGGGCATCGTCGGAGGCACGGAGGAGACCACGACGGGCGTGATCCGGCTGAAGGCGATGGAGAAGGACGGCGTGCTGAAGTTTCCCGTCGTCGCGATCAACGAGGCGCGAACCAAACACCTGTTCGACAACCGCTACGGCACGGGCCAGTCCACGATCGACGGAGTGATCCGCGCGACGAACCTCCTCGTCGCCGGGTTGAACGTCGTGGTCGCCGGCTACGGGTGGTGCGGCCGGGGCGTCGCGATGCGGGCCCGCGGGCTCGGCGGCCAGGTCATCGTGACGGAGATCGATCCGACGAAGGCGATCGAGGCCGTGCTCGACGGCTACCGCGTGATGACGATGGAAGAGGCCGCGCTCGTCGGCGACATCTTCGTCACCGTGACCGGCAACAAGGGCGTTCTCCGCGAGGAGCATTTCCGCGCGATGAAGGACGGAGCGGTCATCTGCAATTCCGGACACTTCAACGTCGAGATCGACATCCCCGCCCTCGCGGGCCTCTCGCGCGGGCGGCGGATGATTCGCGAGTTCGTCGAGGAGTTCTCCTTCGCCGACGGGCGCCGTTTGAACCTGCTCGCCGATGGGCGTCTGATCAACCTCTCCGCGGCCGAAGGGCATCCGGCGTCGGTCATGGACATGTCCTTCGCCAACCAGGCTCTGGGAGCCGAGTTCATGGTGAAAAACCATGCAACCCTGGAGAAGAAGGTCTACACCGTGCCCGACGAGATCGACCGGGAAATCGCCCGGTTGAAGCTCGCCGCCATGGGGATCGCGATCGACGTCCCGAGCGCCGAACAGCTTCGGTACATGAGCTCCTGGCAGGAAGGAACCTAGCGATTGGGCGCATCGGGTGACCGGTCCCCCGGTTGCCCGATGCGATTTCTTCCCGGCGGCTCCGGAGCCTTGAGCGCGATACCCTTCGCACCGGTGTTTTTCTCCGCGGCCCGCCGCCGTCGCCCGGGTCGACCGGAGAGCGCGCCTCTTCCGTCTCGAGCCTCATCGGGGCAGATCGCGCGACTCCTCTTCGGCACCCTCCTGGCGCTCGCGGTCGCGGGGGGAGACAGCCGGGGGCAACCGGCTCCCGCGCCCGCGGCCACGTCCAGGATCGGCGCGATCCGGATCCGGGCGCTCGACGTCTTCTCTCCGGAGGAAGCATCGCGCGGCTGGGTCTACCGCACGGCGAACGCCGTCCGCTTCAAGACGCGCGAAGCGGTGATCCGCCGGTTCCTGCTCTTCCACGAAGGCGACGTGTTCGAACCGGCGCGGCTCGAGGAGACGGAGCGCAACCTCCGCGTCCTCCCGTTCCTGAAGGCCGCGACCGTCTCGGCGGGACCTCCGCATGACGGCGTCGTCGACGTCGAGGTCGTGACGCAGGACGCGTGGACCACGGAGCCCGGGGTCTCCTTCGGCGGCAAGGGCGGGGCCACGACGTACGGGTTCGTCCTGAGGGAGAAGGACTTTCTCGGCTCGGGGCGTCAGATCGCCGTCTCCTACGACAAGGACACCGAGCGAACGAACCGATCGGTCCGATACACGGATCCGTACCTGTTCGGGCCGTACTGGCTCGGAGATTTCGCGTATTCGTCGAACTCCGACGGCAACGAGACGCGGATCGCCGTGACGCGCCCCTTCGTTTCTTTCGTGGATCGCCGGTCGAGCCAGGCGCTCTACGACCGGCTCACCTTGAACGATCGCATCTTCGCAAACGGCGAAACCCTCTCGCGCTACAGCCTGAAGCGCGAGCAGGCGACCGCCCGCCAGGGGTGGGCTCTGGACGCGACGAACGACCGCGCGAGGCGGATCTTCGTGGGGTTCGACTCGGTCAACGACCGGTTTTCCCTGCTCGACACCAGCCCGGCTCCGGTCCTTCCCGGCGACCGCCGGTTTCGCTACGTCACATTCGCCTACCAGGACGTGACGAACGACTTTCTCAAGCTGAACTACGTCAACCGCGACGTGCGGTTCGAGGACTTCAACCTCGGGCGGAACTTCATCGTCGAAATCGGCGTTTCGCCCGCTGTGTTCGGCATCGACCGCACGACCGAACGGTTTCGGGCCGCCATCGAGCAGGGCTGGCGTCTCGGCCCCGGCAGCTTCCTGTCCGCGGCGCTCGAATACCGGACGCGGTGGGACGGCGACCCCCGGAACGAAATCCTGTCGGGGCGCGTCCTCTTCGTGCACAAGTTCGACGGGATCCGGCCGCTTCAGACGTTCGTGTCGCGGCTCACCTTCGACCGGGGCTGGAACCTCGATCGGGACGTCCAGTTCTTCGCCGACGGCGACAACGGCTTGAGGGGATACCGGCTTTACGCGTTCGAAGGCGACAAGCGTGTCATCTTCAACGCCGAGCAGCGCTTCTTCCTGGCGCGGGAGTTCCTCCAGCTCTTCTCGCCCGGCGCCGCCGTCTTCTTCGACACCGGGGCCGCGACGCCTCCGGGGCAGCCGCTGCGTTTCAGCGATTTCCGGAGCGACGTCGGTGTGGGAATCCGCATCTCGATCTCGCGCGCCGCGACCAACAGCGTGCTGAGGCTCGACCTCTCCTACGCGCTCGATCGCGACCCCCGGGGACGCCGCGGCCTGCTCGTCTCCTTCTCGAGCGGGCAGGTCTTCTGACGGGCGTCAGGACCTCAGGCGCAGGAGCATCCAGGTGGCGGCCGTCAGGGCGAGAACGTCGGGAGACCACGCCGCGAGCAGCGGAGGCAGCGCGCCCACCTCACCGACCTTGGTGAAGAAAGCTCCCGCGATCAGGAATCCCATCCCGAGCGCGAGACCGACGCCGATTCCCGCGAGCGTGCCGCGTTTTCCGACCCGGAACGCGAAGGGCACGGCGAGCAGCGCCATGAGCGGCAGGAGCAGGGGAGTGGCGAGCTTCGCCTGGAGGGCGGTCTCGAGTCCGCCGGTCGGGTAGCCGCTCGCCTTCAGGCGCCGCGCCGAGCGCTGGAGCTCCCGGAACCGCATCTCCTCGGCGCCGCGCCGGTCGCGCGTGAACGCGCGGGGCGGGTCCCCCGAGATCCGCTGCTCGAGAAAGGTGGTGTATCGCGCCTCCGAAGCGCCCCCGAACAGGCGGGTCCAGCCCTGCCGGAAGATCCACTCGCGCCCGTCCCAGTCGGCCTGCCGGCCGGCGTCCCGGCGCACGAGGTCGAAGGCCCCGTCGAACTCGAAGAGGGTCGGCGAAAGAAGCAGGCCTTTCTCGGGATCGCTCGCCTCCTGGTGCCAGATGCGCCGGCCCGGTCCGTAGTGCCAGCGCCGTTCGGAGGGCGTCGAGAGGCCGTAGTCCGGGGGGCGGCCGTAGATGACGTTCTTGAAGCGGGCCTGCTCGCGCTGGGCGAAGGGGAGCAGGTACTCGCCCGCGGTGAAGGCGAGGACCGCCGCCGCGAACGAGAGCGCCACGATCGGCGCGCCGAGGCGCATGCGCGAGACGCCGCTCGCAAGCAGCGCGGTGTCCTCGTTGTTCTTGGAGAAGATCCCGAGTGAGATCAGGGTCGACAGCAGAAACGCGAAGGGAGCGATCTGCAGAGAGATCGTCAGCAGGAAATTCCGGTAATAGCCGACGAGAACGTCCGGCGCGGGGCGATTCTTCGAGATCTTGTCGACGTGGTCCGCGTAGTCGACGATGACCGCCAGCAGGAGCACCGAAGCGAAGACGAGCACGAGGATCGAGAGAAACCGGCCGAGGACGTAGCGGTCGAGGATCGTCGGAAACCGCACGAGGCTCGTCCAGCTCGTGCGGGGGGCGGGCTCGGCGGCTTCGGCACCGGCAACAGAAGCCGGACGGCGTCCGAAACGGGGGAGACGGAACCTCGGGCGCTCCCGGCCGCCGCGCACCATCGCGACGGTTCCGATCGCCGCGAGGACGAGGTTGGGGAGCCAGATGGCGAAAGCGGGAGGCAGTCGGCCCTGCTGCGCCCACGTCTCACCGCTCGAGAGAAGCACGTAATACATCACGATGATGGCGAGGGAGAGGGCAAAGCCGCTTCCCCGGCCGCCGCGGCGGGACCTCTCCGCGAGCGGGATGCCGACGATCGCGAAGGCGAGACACGCCAGGGGAATCGAGAACTTCTTGTGGATCTCCACCCAGGCGAGCCGGTAGTTCTCCGGCGACGGCGTGCGCATCCGGCGCGCCGTCTCGAGGAGCTCCCGGACCGACTGGGACCGGAGCGACTTCTGGTAGGAGACCGAGCCGCTCGTCGGGTTGCCGACGTCGCCGGCGATCAGGATCCGCTGGGTCTCGTTGCGGTTGGTGCGGTAGCGGGACGGGTCCGCGGGATCGTAGTCGTGAAGGGTCGACGTGAAGAGGTCGAGCCACAGCCTTTCGCCCTCGAGTGTCAGAGTCCCGCGGCGGGCGACGATGACCTGGCTCTTCCTGTCGTCCTCCTCTCCGAGCTGGACGAAGACTCCCTCCAGGGAACGCCCGTCCGCCGCCGTGCGGTCGAAGAACAGCGTGATCCCGCTGCGGACCTCCCGGAAGGTCCGCGGCTGCACGACGTTGACGACCGAGGTCGACGCGACGCGGGCGAGCTCCCGCGAGAGGGTTTCGTTCGCCCGGGGCAGCACGATGTCGTAGAAGAGGTACACGACGGCCGCCAGGGCCGCCGCGCACACCAGCACCGGGCGCGAGATGGCGGCCGGCCCGACCCCGCACGACCGGAGGGCCACGATCTCCGAGTCGCCGGCCATCCGGCCGACCCCGATCAGGACCCCGAGCAGAAACGCCATGGGCAGCGTCAGGACGACGATCCATGGGAGCGACAGAACGATGAGCCAGACCACCTCGACGAGCGTAGCGCTGCGCCGGACAAAGAAATCCGCCAGGAAGTAGATGGTCCGAACCAGGAGGATGAATGTGTAAGCCGAAAAACCGAGCAGGAACGGCGGCCAGATCTCGCGCAAGACCGACCGGGAGATGAGCTTCATCCGCGCCCCCATAGTAGCCGGACGCCGAGAGACGATCGTTCGGCCGACCAAGGGGTCAAACGGATCCGAAGGTCGTGGGGGCTGGGGAGCCCGGGTTATGTCTACTCCCGGAAAGTGCCCGCTCCGTCGCGCAGGCCGTGTCCGCCGTGAGCATCGACGCGCCTCGCCGGAGGTGGAGTAGACATAACCCGGGCAATATTATGCAAAATCGCCCGACAGACAGCCCGTTTCACCCCTGTGGGCTTTCACGGGGGCGCCCGCGCTTCGACGTTCTCTGCGTC
>JBDTOO010000088.1:0-11034 GCA_039933215.1 Acidobacteriota bacterium | reverse complement strand
ACGGGCTTGTACGCGCCGCTGAAGAAGTCGAGCGTGATCTCGTAGTGCGCTTCGACGGTGATCGCTTCGCGGGTCTTGCGGACCGTCAGGTTGTCCTTGGAGACGGGAAGACCCAGCTCCTTGGCCTTGGCGAGGATTTCCGCCTCGATCTGCTGAGGGCTCTTGATCGACCCGAATCCCGCCTCTTCCTGCATGAAGTCGGCGAAATTCGACGTGGAGACCTTGACGGGCACGATGATGTAGCACGCGTAGGCGATCAGCCCGACGATCGCGAGCCAGACGAAGCACCCGAAGTTCATCGCACCGCGTTCGGCGCGCTTTCGCCTCATGAAACCTCCACGGAATTCCGGCAATTCTAGCAGGCTGCCACGGGCCGCCCGGCGGGGGGCCCCGGCTCATCCACTCGCCCGGCGAACCGGGCGGCCGGGATCTCGGGAAATGGCCCTGACGGGAGCGAAGGCCTGCGGGCGAAGTGCCGGTCAGCGCACCGCGATGAAGCTGCGGGACCAGCGCGTCCGGTGGAAGAGGCTCGCGACCGACGCCCGGAAGGTCCGGGATCCGGCGCCCGGCGGGGCGAGGGACCAGTAGACGAAGAGAGCGCGTCCCTTGAGATTCCCCGCGGGGACCGGCCCCCAGAACCGGCTGTCGTACGAGCTGTCGCGGTTGTCGCCCATGGCGAAGAACGAGCCGGCCGGGACGCGAACCGGCGAGAGCTGGTCGCGGTGCCGCAGCGAATCGGGAAGCTGGGAGTCGTCCGGCCAGATCCTCGCTTCGGAGTGGTACGTCCGCGGCTCGACGACCTCCGTCCCGTTGACGAGCACCGTCTTGTCCTTGATCTCGAGCATGTCTCCGGGGAGCGCGACCGCCCGCTTGATGAAGTCCCTCTGCGGATCTTCCGGAAACTTGAAGACGAAGACGTCTCCGCGGCGGACGTCCCGATAAGGCAGGAGCCGCGTCCACGAAGCCGCCGAGTGGGGGGCGTACACGAACTTGTTGACGACGAGGTGGTCGCCGACGAGAACCGTCTTCTCCATCGAGGGAGTCGGCACCACGAAGGCCTGGACGAGGAACGTGCGGACGAACAGCGCGAACACGACGGCGACGAGAACGACTTCGCCATACTCGCGAAGGAGAGAGGGCGAGCGCCGCCGGACGGGAGACCCCTCGCCTTCCGAAGGAGAGGGGCCTTCGCCGGTCACCGGACGAGTCGGAACATGCGATCCCATCGCGTGCGGGTGAAGAAGTGGATCGCGACGCCGCCCAACTGCCGGATCTTGTCGATCGGCCCGCGCCAGATGTGGGAGTTAGGCTCGGCCTCGTACGACCAGTAGAGGAGAAACGGCCGGCCGAAGATGTTCTCCCGGGGGATCGGCCCCCAGAAGCGGCTGTCGAGCGAGTTGTCCCGGTTGTCGCCCATCCCGAACCAGTGTCCGGCGGGAACCTTGTAGGGGCCGAACTGGTCGCGCAGCAGACTCGACTCGGGCACCCGCGGATCCCCCGGGGCGTACGTGTCGGGATCGATGTGCTGCACCCAGGGGCCGTCGACCGGAACGTTGTCCACCGTGAGCGCCTTGTCCTTGACGACGAGGACGTTTTCCGGCCCCCCGACCGCGCGCTTGACGAGGACGTTGTTGTCGTTGCGGTCGTCGCCCGGCTTCTTGAACACGATGATGTCGCCGCGGTGGACGTCGCGGTAGGGGAGGACCTTCGCCAGCGCGCGAACCCGCGGGGCGAAGGCGAACTTGTTCACGAGGAGATGGTCGCCGACGAGGATGGTCTTCTCCATCGACCCGGTCGGGACCTGGTAGGTCTGCACGATGAACGTGCGCACGAAGAGGACGAAGACGCCCGCGACGAGCAGGGATTCGTACCACTCGCGCCACGCGGAGTGCGGTTTCGCGGTCGTTTCGGACGTGGCTTCGGTTTTCATTCGGTCTTCAGGACGGCGAGGAAGGCCTCCTGCGGGATGTCGACCCGCCCGACCCTCTTCATCCGTTTCTTCCCCTCCTTCTGTTTCTCCAGGAGCTTCTTCTTGCGCGTGATGTCGCCGCCGTAGCACTTGGCGATGACGTTCTTGCGGATCGCGGAGACGGTCTCCCGGGCGATGATCTTCGCCCCGATCGCCGCCTGGATCACCACCTCGAACATCTGTCGGGGGATGATTTCTTTCATCTTTGCGGCGAGCAGCCGTCCCTTCACGGCGGACTCCTCGCGGTGCACGATGAGCGAGAGGGCGTCGACCGGCTCCCCGTTCACGAGGATGTCGAGCTTCACCAGGTCGCCCTCGCGGTAGCCGATGAACTCGTAGTCGAACGAGGCGTAGCCCTTCGAGACGGACTTCAGCTTGTCGTAGAAGTCGAGGACCACTTCGTTCAAGGGGAATTCGTAGGTCAGCACGACGCGGTTCGACGAGAGGTACTCGAGCGACTTCTGGACCCCGCGGCGCTCCTCCGAGAGCTTCAGGAGCCCGCCCAGGAAATCGTCCCTCGTGATGATCGTCGCCGAGATGTAGGGCTCTTCGATCCTCTCGATGTAGTTGGGCGCGGGAAGGTGGTTCGGGTTCGCGATCTCCTGCACCGTGCCGTCCGTCTTCGACACCCGGTAGTTCACGCCGGGCGCCGTCGTGATGAGGTCGAGGTCGAACTCGCGCTCGAGCCGCTCCTGGACGATCTCCATGTGCAGGAGCCCCAGGAATCCGCATCGGAAGCCGAAGCCGAGCGCCGTCGAGTTCTCCGGCTCGAAGGTGAACGACGCGTCATTCAGCCGCAGCTTGTCCATGGCCTCGCGCAGGTTGCCGTAGTCGTCGGCGTTCGTCGGGAAAAGACCCGCGAAGACCATCGGCTTCGCTTCGGCGAATCCCTCGAGAGGTTCGGTCGTGGGGCGGTTCGTTTCGGTGATCGTGTCGCCGATCCGCGTCCAGTGCAGGTCCTTGATGTTCGCCCAGAACGAGCCCACTTCGCCGACCGAGAGCACGGGCACCGTCTCCCGTTCGGGCCGGAAGACGCCGAGCTCTTCGACCTCGGCCTCGAGCCCCGTGCCGATCGCATGGATCTTCATGCGGGGGAGGAGCCGGCCGTCGATGACGCGGATCAGGGACGTCACGCCCCGGTAGGGGTCGTACCAGGAGTCGAAGAGGAGCGCCTTCAACGGCGCCTCCGGATCCCCCTTCGGCGGCGGGACGACCGCCACGATCCGTTCGAGCAGCTCGTCGATGCCGATCCCCTGCTTCGCGGAAGTCAGGATCGCCTCGTCGGCGGGGATTCCGACCACCTGCTCGATCTGTTCGCGGGCGCGTTCGGGCTCGGCCGAGGGGAGGTCGATCTTGTTGATGACCGGAATGATCACGAGGTTGTTGTGGATCGCGAGATACGCATTCGCCAGCGTCTGCGCCTCGACACCCTGGGTCGCGTCGACGACGAGCACGGCCCCCTCGCAGGCCGCGAGCGAGCGGGAGACCTCGTAAGAAAAGTCCACGTGCCCCGGGGTATCGATCAGGTTCAGGGTGTACTCATGCCCGTCCTGCGCCGTGTACTTCAGGGTCACGGACCGCGCCTTGATCGTGATGCCGCGCTCCTGCTCGAGCTCCATGTCGTCGAGCATCTGCTCGTGCATCTCGCGCGCGGAAACCGCGCCGCATCGCTGCAGGAGACGGTCCGAAAGGGTCGTCTTCCCATGGTCGATGTGGGCGATGATCGAGAAGTTCCGAATGCGGGCGGGGTCGGTCATGGGGAAGGGTGAGTCTAACGTCCCGGGGGGAGGCTCGGGGAAGCGGCCGAGGGCGTCCGGCCGAGCGGCCAGCGCGAGTGCGCGCGGGCCTCGTCCGGCGGAGTCGGCCCCGACTCGCGGTGCCGCAGCGCGCCGGCCCACGCGATCATCGCCGCGTTGTCTGTCGTCAGGGATCGGTCCGGCAGGCGAACGGGCACGTTTTCGCGCTCACCCCACCGCGCGGCGGACGCCCGGAGCTCCGAGTTCGCCGCGACGCCACCCGAGAGTGCGAGGCAGCGGATTCTCTCGCGGCGGTGCACCGCTTCGACGCGGGAGAGAAGGGCCTGCACGATCGCCCGCTGGAACGACGCGAAGAGATCGACGAGCTCGGCCGGCAGCGCCTCGGGGTCGAGCGGGCTGCCGTCGATGCCGCGCCTCTCGAACTCCCGGAGCATCGAGGTCTTCAATCCCGAGAAGGAGAAGTCCTCCGAGCCGTCCCCGGCGCGCCCGACCGGCAGGGGAAACCGCGAGCCGTCACCGCGCGCGGCGATGCGGTCGACGACGGGGCCTCCGGGATATCCGAGGCCGGCGCGCCGGGCGACCTTGTCGAACGCTTCGCCGGGCGCGTCGTCGCGCGTCCGCGCGAGCGGGGTCACCCGGCCCGACTCGACGCGGACGAGCTCGGCGTGACCGCCGGAAACGACCAGCCCGTGGAACCGATCCTCGACGGGCAGCGCGGGACTTCCGCCCGCGCGGAGCCACGGCGAGAACAGATGTCCCTCGAGGTGGTTGACCGCGACGAAGGGAACGCCGCGCGCGGACGCGAGCGCCCGGGCGGCGGAGAGTCCGACGAGGAGCGCCCCGATCAGGCCCGGGCCCGCGGTCGCGGCGACGAGACCGACGTCGGAGAGCCCGACGCCCGCGAGCCGCAGGGCCTCTTCGAACGCACCGGGCAGTGCTTCGAGATGCGCGCGCGCCGCGACTTCCGGCACGACGCCCCCGTAGAGGGCGTGCGCTTCGACCTGGGAGGCGACGACGTTCGACAGGATGGTGCCGTCGTCGCGCAGGAGCGCGACCGAGGTCTCGTCGCACGAGGTCTCGATGCCGAGGACGATCACGCGGCGCCTGCATCCGTGACCCGCCGTTGGCGGGCGCGCGCGGCGGCCGCGGCGAGCGTCTCTCCGTAGGGAGGACGGCAGACGCCCTCGTCGGTGACGATGGCGGTCACGTATCGCGCCGGTGTGACGTCGAACGCGACGTGCCGCGCGACGACGCCGGCGGGACCGATGGCGACGCCTCCGATCGTGAGCACCTCCGCCGACGTCCGCTCCTCGATGGGGATGGCGGAGCCGTCGGGGCTCGCCTCGTCGAGGGTCGTTGCCGGCGCCGCGACGTAGAAGGGGACCCCGTTCTCCTTCGCCAGCACCGCGAGCGAGTAGGTGCCGATCTTGTTCGCGGTATCTCCGTTCGCCGCGATGCGGTCGGCGCCGACGATCACCGCGTCGATCCCGCCGCGCGACAGGAAGTGACCGGCCATGCTGTCGGTCAGGATCTCGACGGGGATGCCGTCGCGGGCGAGCTCCCACGCGGTCAGGCGGGCGCCCTGCAGGAACGGGCGCGTCTCGTCGGCGAGGACCCGGATCGGCTTGCCGGCGGCGATGGCGCCCCGGATCACGCCGAGGGCGGTCCCGTATCCGGCGGTCGCGAGCGCGCCCGCGTTGCAGTGCGTGAGAACGGTCGTGTCCGCGCGCAGAAGCTCCGCGCCGAACGCCCCGATCCGGAGGCAGGACGCGATGTCCTCGGCGGCGATGGCGTCCGCCTCGGCGACGAGAAGCGCTTCGATCTCCCACTCGTCGCGCCGCGCGATCTCTTCGAAGCGCCCGGCCATGCGCGCGAGGGCGGCGAAAAGGTTCACCGCCGTCGGCCGGCTGGCGGCGAGGAGCGCGCAGCCGGCGTCGAAACGCTCGCGGGGCCGGGCATCGCCGGCCCCGCGCAGCGCGAACGCCGCGCCGTACGCGGCGGCGACGCCGATCGCCGGCGCGCCGCGAACGGCCATGTCCCGGATCGCCTCGGCGATCACCTCGGGGCTGTCGAGCTCCAGCCAGGTCTCGCGCGCCGGCAGGAGCCGCTGATCGAGGAGCCGGAGGATGCGCCCCTCCCGGTAGAGCGGGCGGAAGACCTCGGGCGGCGGCAGCGCGCTCACGGAGCCGGAAGCGGGCGCACGACGAAGGCGGCGCCGCTGCGGCGCGGATCGGCCACCGCCGTCGTGGCCCCGTCCCGTCCGCGCGCGATCGCGTTGACGCGCCCGATTAATCCGTTGCCATCCCGGTCGACCACCTCGTGCCCGAGCCGGCGCAGAGCGGCTGTCCACTCCGGGTCGAAGCGGCCCCGCTCCGCCTGGATCCGGTCGGGCCGGTCCTGCTGGTGGAACCGGGGGGCCGCGACGGCGGCGTCGAGCGGCTCCCGCCGCAGGAGGATTCCGAGCATCACCTGAAAGTTCGTCGTCGGGATCGTCGCGCCGCCCGGTGTCCCCCAGACGAACGCGTTGCGGCCGTTGATCACCGCGATGACGGGGCACATCGCCGACAGCATCCGCTTGCCGGGAGCCACCTCGTTGACGCGTCCCTGGATCAGGCCGTACATGTTCTTCTGACCGGGCTTCGCGGCGAAGTCGTCCATCTCGTTGTTCCACAGGAATCCGAGCCCCGGCGCGACGCGCGCGTTGCCGAACGAGTCATTCAAGGTCGTCGTCATCGAGACGGCGTTTCCAGCGGAATCGACCACGACGACGTGGGTGGTGCTCGGCCGGTCCGGCTCGGGTCCGCGCAGGGAATCCGTCGGCGTCGCGCGATCGGGTCGGATCGTCGCGGCGATCGTCTTCAGGCGCTCGCGGTCGGTAAAGAGGTTCTGGCGCACGCCGCCGAAAGCGGGATCGCCCAGGTAGCGGTTGCGATCGCGGTATGCGCGCTTCTCGATCTCCGCGGTGTAGTGCGCCGACGAGGCGTCGCGAGGCGCGATCTTCGAGACGCCGACGATCTCCGCGAGCAAAGCCATCTCGGCGAGCGCCGGGCCGGAGGAGGGCGCCGGGCTCGTCAGGATGTCCGCGCCGGCGAAACGGAACCGCAGCGCCGGCCGGACCCTGGCCTCGTAGCGCGCGAGGTCGCCGCGCGTCACGAGCCCTCCCTGGCGCTTCTGGCCGTCCTCGATCGAGCGGGCGACCCGTCCGCGGTAGAAGCCGTCTTCGCCCCGGTCCCGAATCGCCTCCAGGGTCACGGCGAGATCCGGCTGGCGGAAGCGCGACCCGACCGGGGGCGGCGCCCCGCCCGGCAGGAAGATGCGCGCCGTCTCCATGTCGCGCGCCAGCCGGTCGCGATGGTCTCTGTCGCCGATCGACTCCGCGACGTTCTCCGTCATGACGAATCCGTCGCGGGCGAGGCGGATCGCCGGCTCGACGAGGGCTCTCCAGGGAAGGTGCCCGCCTTGCCGGTGCACGAGGGCGAGTCCCGCGACGGATCCGGGCACGCCGGACGCGAGCGGTCCTTCGCTCGAGGAGGGCACGACGCCGCGGGCGTCGGGACGGACGAAGAGATCCCGGCGAGCGGCGCGGGGAGCGGTCTCGCGGTAGTCGACGACGAGCGTCTTCCCTCGCGCCTCCCGCGACACCCAGAATCCGCCGCCGCCGAGGTTGCCGGCTTCGGGCCAGGTCACCGCGAGCGCGAAGGCGACGGCGACCGCCGCGTCCGTGGCGTTGCCGCCGCGCTTCAGGATCTCGAGGCCGACGCGGGCGGCGTTCTCCTCTTCGGCGGCGACCGCTCCGCCGGTGCCGCGGGCGACCTGGGGCGGCTTCTGGCCGGCTGCCGGCGCCACGACGACCCAGAGAATCGTCCAGGCGAGAAGGAGCTTCTTCATCGTCCGCGCATTCTATGGGCGTCCCCGTTAAGATCCGCCGTCATGAAGGGGATCCGCGACCTGGCGCTCGACGGCCGAAGGCTCTTCCTGCGGGTCGATTTCAACGTCCCGCTGGACGACGGCCGCGTGGGGGATCCGACGCGCATCGTCGAAACGATCCCCACCCTCCGCCTGGCTCTCGAGTCCGGGGCCCGGGTGCTCTGCGCGTCCCATCTCGGCAAGCCGAAGGGCAAGCAGGATCCGAAGCTCTCGCTCGCCCCGATCGCGACGGAGCTCGCGGCCCGCCTCGGCCGCCCCGTCCGGTTCGTCTCCGATTGCGTGGGCCCGGAGGTGGCGTCGCTCGCGGAGAATCTCGGGCGCGGCGAGGTGCTGCTCTTGGAGAACCTGCGGTTCCACGCCGGCGAGGAATCGAACGACCCCGAGTTCGCCCGGGCGCTCGCCGCGCTCGCCGACGTGTACGTCGATGACGCCTTCGGTGCGGCCCATCGTGCGCACGCTTCGGTCGTCGGGGTCCCGGACCTCGTCTCTGAAAAGGGCGCCGGCCTGCTGCTCGAGAGGGAGGTTCAGGCGCTCTCGCGACTGCTGCGCCCCGAGCGGCCCTTCGCGGCGATTCTCGGCGGCGCGAAGATCTCGGGGAAGATCGACACGCTGCGCTCGCTCGCGCGGACCGCCGACGCGCTCCTGGTCGGCGGCGGCATGGCGAATCACTTCGTCCGCGCGCTCGGCCTCTCCGTCGGGCGGTCCCTCCTCGAGGAGGACAAGGTGCCGCTCGCCCGCGAGATCCTCGACTTCTGCCGCAAGGAAGGCAAGACCGTCGCGATCCCCTCCGATTTCGTGGTGGCGAAGTCGCCGGACGACGGGGCGGGCGCCCGCACGGTGGGCATCTCGGCGATCCCTCCGAACCTGATGGCGCTCGACGTCGGTCAGAAGACGATCGAACAGTTCGAGCGCCTGCTCGACCCCGTGCGGACGATCTTCTGGAACGGGCCGATGGGCGTCTTCGAGAAGCCTCCGTTCGACCGGGGAACCAGGGCTCTCGCGATGCTGCTCGCGGAGTCCGAGGCATTCACGGTCGTCGGCGGCGGAGAGAGCGTCGCCGCCGCGAACGAGGCCGGCGTCGCGGACCGGTTCGGCCACGTCTCGACGGGCGGCGGCGCGTCCCTCGAATTCCTGACGGCCGGCACGCTCCCCGGGATCGAGGCGCTCGAACGTTGAGCCGCCTCTTCGTCGCGAACTGGAAGATGAACTCCACGCGGGCTGCGGCGAAGAGCTGGGCGGCCGCTCTCGGCGCGCGGATCGGCGCGCGTGCTCCCGAATCGGACCTGGTGGTCTCGCCCCCGTACACCGTCCTCGCCGAGGCGGCGGACCCGCGGGGCCGCTGGTCGCTCGGCGCGCAGAACGTCTCCCAGCACCGCGACGGAGCGTACACGGGCGAGGTTTCGGCGGCGATGCTCGCCGACGCCGGATGCCGGTTCGTCATCGTGGGTCACTCGGAGCGCCGCCGCCACTTCGGCGACACGGGAAGCGTCCTCGCCGCCAAGCTGGCCCGCGCGCGCGAGGCAGGCCTCGTCCCGATCTATTGCGTCGGAGAGACGGAGGAGGAGCGCGCCGAGGGGCTCCAGTCCGAGGTCCTCGCGGCCCAGATGGAAGCGCTCCTCGAAGAGGCGGCGGACGCGCCGCTCGTCGTCGCCTACGAGCCCGTCTGGGCGATCGGCACCGGACGCGCCGCGACGTCCGGGGACGCCGCACGGGCTCGCGAGACGCTGGCCGGCCTCCTCGACGGGAGAGCGGGGGTCCGCATCCTCTACGGTGGTTCCGTCACCCGGGCCAACGCCGCCGAGCTTCTCGCCGGCTCCGGCATGGACGGGTTTCTGGTCGGGGGCGCGAGCCTCGACCCCGACAGCTTCGCCGCGATCGCCGGGATCGGCGGGATCGGCGGCGCCGGGCGTCCTTGACGCCATGCCCGCCCGCACGTAAGATTCGTTCCCTTTTTCGCCGGGAGGCCCCGTGGGGTTTGCTTACATCGCCGCTGTCGTCGTCTACGTCTTCATCTGCTTCTTCCTGATACTGGTCGTCCTCGTCCAGCAGGGGAAGGGTGCGGACATCGCCGGGGCCTTCGGCGGAGGCGGGACGCAGACGGCCTTCGGCGCCCGCGGCGCGACGACCCTGCTGCACAAGCTGACGACCGGAGCGTTCATCGGGTTCATCGTGCTCTCCGTTCTTCTGACGATCCTGGACCGCCACCAGCGCCGCACCGTGATGTCGACGCTTCCCGCCAAGGGAGCCCAGAAGGCACCCGCTCCGGCGGGCAAGACGGTCCCGATGGCTCCCGTCCCAGCAGCTCCCGCCCCCGCAAAGCCCTCGTCTCGTTAAGGCCTCGTTGCCGTCGTGGTGGAATTGGTAGACACGTACGTTTGAGGGGCGTATGGGGTAACCCATGCCGGTTCGAGTCCGGCCGACGGCACCACTCCGAGCACGTCGCGGGGACAGATCCCGCAGGGGTCTGCACTCGCCTCCTTGTTCACGGGACACGGGACACGGGACACGGGACACGAGTAACCTCGCCGCCCTCCTCAATCGTCTCTTCCTTCAACGGGAGGTCCCCATGCATCGTCGTCGCCTCGCGACCGGTCTGGCCGTCGCTCTCCTGCTGTGCGCCGCGTCCGCGCACGCCTTCTACTCGCCCGCCACGACCGCTGGGTGGTTCATCACCGCCGGACGGGTCCAGGGCCAGTTCGACTCGCTCTTCCGTACGGACGTCTGGCTCTTCAACCCGGACACCTCGGCGAGCGTCACGGTGACGCTCACGCTTCATCCGGCGGTGGGCGACGGGGCGCCGCCGGCCGCGCCGGTCAGCTCGACACCCATAACGCTGGCGCCGCGCGAGACCAAGTTCCTGGCGGACGTCACGCGGGTGACGGTTCCCGCCGGGGACGGGCTTGTGGGCGCCCTCCGGTGGCAGGCGAGCGCGCCGATCCTGGGCGCCGGCCGGATCTACACGGCCGCTCCCGGCGGAACCTTCGGATTCTTCGTACCCGCGATCCCGGCTACAGAATCGCTGACGCGCAAGACCGGGCCATCCGACGCCGTCAACGTCCTCCAGATCTTCGGCGTGAACTCCGGCGACGCGAACTTCCGCACCAACCTCGACGTCACGAACACCGCGAGCGTGGCTCTCCCGATCGAGGTGCGGGTCATCGACCCGGTCACCGCCGAGGTCTACGGCGGAACCCGGAGCTATACGGTGGCCGCGAATTCGCTCCTGCGCCTGGGCCCGATCCTCGCGACCGTGGGAGCGCCTCAGACACCAGGACTGCGGATCACCGTCGCGGTGAAGGAAACCGCGCCCGCGTTCGCGAGCGGAGGGATCCTCGCCGCGGCGTACACGCTCGACAACCGGACCCAGGACGCCTTCGCCTT
>JBDTOO010000087.1:0-11355 GCA_039933215.1 Acidobacteriota bacterium | reverse complement strand
GTCACGGGCGGCAGGTACGAGTTTTCCAACTGCACATGCTCCGTCACGTCGAACGGCCCGCGCTCGGTCAGGAACGTCAGACCCGGGCTCGGGAAACCCGGCCCGGTCGGGCGAAAGAATTTGATCTTTACGGCCGCGAGGCAGGGAGCCGCCGACCAGCCGAACGTGGCAGTACCCACGGTGCCGTCACGTGCCACGCCGATAGCGACGTCGATAAAAGTCCGGACTCCGGATGGGCTCGTCACGCCTTTGTGGGTCCCGTAGAAGCCGACGCGGACCGGCTGGGAAGCACCCGCCGGACTGGAAAAGACTGCGAGCATTCCGGCGACGGCCCACGCGACGATCGACGGGGAGGTGGTGGTCATGATTCACCACGCTACTCCAATTCGATATGACGGCGCGGCGAGTGGTTCCGCCGCGGCGTGCGTTCCCGCCCTCCAGCTCAAACACATCGCCGCCGCTCACCGAGGGACGCGCCGTCGGCGGCGCGAACACGTCACACCCGCTAGCGCGGCGGCATCTTCCCGAGCGGGATCTCCGACGTCCGGCCCGGGATCGACTCGGACACCGTGCGCGCGAGCGCCTGGTAGTGCTCCTGGAGTCTCAGGAGCTCGTTCTCGGAGAGGTCCTCCACGTTGACGATGCGGTTGCTCGCGCCGGCGATCCCTCTCACGATCTCGTTCAATTTGACGTGCATCGCGAGCGCGTCCTTGTTCTGGGATCGCTGGATCAGGAACACCATCAGGAAGGTGACGATCGACGACGCCGTGTTCATCACGAGCTGCCAGGTGTCCGAGTAGCGGAAGATCGGGCCGGTGATTCCCGACGCGAGCACCGCACCCAGCGCGAACGCGAACGCCGGCGTGCTGCCGGTCCACTTCGTGACGGCCTGGGCCATGGCCTGGGCACGGGTTTCTACGACTGCCGTCTTGACAGACATGGGATCCCTTTCTGCTGATTGGTTGTGAGGTCGATGTCCGGGCGGGCCGGAGCGTGCCCGCGTAACCATAGTCCAGCGGAGGTGTGGCCCCGGTGCCCGTCCATGACAGCGAACTAGAATCCGGACGTGCCTGCGTTTGCGCTGCGGCGGTGGATCGGCTATCCCGGTGCGGCAATCCTGGTCGGCGCGACGCTGGCGGTCCTGAAGCTTTTTCGGGGGCTTGGCGAGTCCTCCGTCGCCCTGATCCTTCTCCTGTCGGTCTTTCTGTCCGCATGGCTCTGGGAGAGCGGGCCGGGAGTCGCGGCGGCGTTGCTCGGAACGCTGGGGTTCAACTTTTTCTTTCTGCCGCCCGTGTACACGTTCGCGGTCGAAGACCCCCGCAATGTGGCGGCGCTGGTCGTCTTTCTGGTTTCCGGGCTCCTGACCGGCCGGCTGTCCGCCACCAGCCGCGAGCGGCTGCGGCTCGTCGAGGCCGAGCGCACCGACCTCGCGAACCTGACCCGGCTCTCCGAGGCTTTCCTGGCGGACACGACCCGCGAATCGCTCCTGGGAGTCGCCGCGGACCGCCTCCGTTCCGCGCTGCAGGCCGACAACGTCACGATCTTGATCGGCGACGACAAAGGAGAGCTCGTCGCGGCCGCCTCGACGAGCGACGCGCCCGTCCGACAGGATCTCGCGGATCTCGCGTTCCGGCAGGGAAGCTCCGCGGCGTTTCCTTCGAGCGGAGAGGGGATCGATCTTTACCTGCCGATTCCGATCGGAGTGCAGCGAGCGGGCGTTCTCGTCGCGAAGGGTCTCCGCACCAGCGAACGGATGGGTGAGGGTTGCGCCGTCCTCCTGGGGCTGGCTCTCGAGCGGGAGCGTTTCGTGCGGCTCGCCCGCGCCGCGGAGGAGACGCGGGCGAGCGACCAGATGAAGTCGACGCTTCTCGCGGCCCTGGCGCACGATCTGAAGACTCCGATCGCGGCCGCGAAGGGGGCCGTCGAGAACTGGGCGGGGGAGGCGGGCTCTTCCGAAGGATCGCGAATCGCCGTCGAGGAGATGCGGAGACTCACGCGCCGGATCGACGAGCTCATGGACGTCGTCCGGTTCGATTCCGGCGTGGCGCATTCCCGCCGGGAGCGGGTCACGTGCTCCGAGATCGTCGAGGCCTCGCTCGCCCGTTTCGGAGACTCCATGTCCGCGCATTCGCTGTACGTCGACGTGCCCCGTACCGACTTGCGGGTCGACGTGGATCCGAGCCAGCTGACGGAGGCCCTCGGCCACGGCCTCGAGAACGCGGCCCGCTACTCGCCGGCGGGAACCGAGATTCGCGTCTCCGCGGAAGGACGCGACGGCACCGCCTTCCTGCGTGTCGGCGATCGGGGAGACGGCATCCCGCCGGGGGACCGCGAGCGGGTCTTCGATCGGTTCGTCCGTCTCCCGTCGTCGACGCCGGTTTCCGGAACCGGGCTCGGGCTCTCGATCGCGCGGAGCCTGGTCGAGATGAACGGGGGAACGCTCCGGCTGACGGACGCGCCGGGCGGCGGGACGCTGTTCGAGATCGCCCTTCCGCTCGCCGCCGGATGAGCCGGATCCTGGTGGCGGACGACGAGGTCGCGATCCGCAAAGTGGTGCGGGATGCCCTCGAGAAGGCGGGCCACGAGGTCGACACGGCCGTGGACGGTGCGGAGGCCGCGCGACTCTTCGAAGACGGGGCGTTCGACCTCGTCGTCACCGACCTGAACATGCCGAATCTGGATGGGCTGGAGCTCGTCCGGCGGATCCGGAGGTCGTCTTCCGTTCCGATCCTAGTCCTGACCGTCCGGCAGGAGGAAAGGGAGAAGGTGCGCCTCCTGGACGCGGGCGCGGACGACTATGTGATGAAGCCATTCGGTGTGGCCGAGCTCGTGGCACGCGCGCGGGCCCTGCTGCGCCGCGCCGAAGCGCGATCGGGAGCGCAACCCGTGACCCGATGGGGCGACGTGGAGCTCGATCCCGAGTCGCGGACGGTCAAACGGGGTGGCGCGCCCGTGCATCTGACACCGACAGAGTTCTCGCTCCTCCTCGCGCTCGCGTCCAGACCCGGGGGCGTTTGGACGCACAGGCAGCTGCTCGGCGCGGTGTGGGGATCGTCCGCGGGCATTTCGAACGACACCCTGCGCGTCCACATGGGCAGCCTCCGGCGCAAGCTCGAGGCCGACCCGAACCGTCCCCGGTTCATCCGGACGGAGCCCTGGGTCGGGTATCGCTTCTCTCCGGAGCCCGACTAGGGGGATCCCTTCGGAGCGGACTTCTTCCGCCATTCTTTTCCCCATCTTTCGAGTTTCTTTCGCCGCGAGGCGGGACGATCGACGCATGAAGATCGCTCGACCCCTTCGCGCCACCTGCTTCGCGACGCTCGCGTTCGCCTGTCTCGTGTGTCTCGGCTTCGGGCTCGTTCTTCGAGCCTGGTCCGACCTCCCACGGGAGGTCCTGGAGATCGCGGGCTACGTGCTCTTCGTGGTCCTGTCGCTCGAGGCGATCGATTCGTGCCGGCGGGACGGCCTGACGGGGATCGGCTCTTTCTGATGCATTCGCACCGAGGTTCCCTCGGCCCGGATCACGCGGACGGTCGAGATGGTGTCGGCGGCACCAGAAATGGCTTGCGGGTGATCGCCGTCCTGACGGTGGCCGCTCTGGCGGCCTCCGCCGTCCCGTCACTCGCCCAGCAGACGCTCTTCAACGTGCCCTCCTCCGACGTGCTCGACAGGGGAAAGGTCTATCTCGAAGAAGACACGATCTGGCGCCCCTCCGATCCGGACTTCGCCGTTTTCACCATGCGAGGGGTCTACGGCTTCGGATCGCACGTCGAAGGCGGAGTGAACGTCGGAGGGCTCGTCACTCCGGGACGTTCCACGCCGACCGCGACGGTCGCCCTCAAGTGGCAGCCGGTCAAGACCGGCAACGTCGCTCTGACGGCGGGCGCGCAGGGGCTGTTCTTCCTTCGCGGATCGAAGGACGGAGAGCCGGCGGGCCACTTCTACGCCCACGCGTCGTACGCATTTCCGACGAATACGCGAATCACGGCCGGCGGCTGGGTCGCCACGTCCGGATACGCCGCATCCGGCCGCACCGGAGGCGGGTTGGTCGGCCTCGAGCAGAAGGTGAACGACCACCTGACGTTCGCCGCCGACTGGTTCACGGGCTGCAACGGGATCGGCTACTGGACCCCGGGAATCGTTTCGGCGTGGGGCCATTGGACGATCTACGCAGCGTGGTCAGTCAAGAACGGAGATTCGAAGGGAAACGCCGCGCTCCTCGAGCTCGGCTTTCTCTTTTGAGGAGTCGAGATGCTGGACCTCGTTTTTCTCGCCGCGACGGTTCTGCTGGTGTGGGCGTCCGTCTGGTACGTGCGCCGCTGCGACCGGATCTGAGGGGAGGACCGCATGGGATGGGAAGACATTCTGGGCCTGGCGATCAGCGCGGCGCTGCTCTGGTACCTGCTGCGCGCGATGCTGACCGCGGAAAAAGCGTGACACCGTGACGGGAATCGCCTTCGCGAAGATCGCCCTCTACCTCGGCGTGATCACGGCGCTCACGCCGCTTCTGGGCGGATACATGAAGCGCGTGTTCGCGGGCGAGAAGACGCTCCTCGATCCGGTCCTCCGGCCGGTCGAGCGGGGCATCTATCGAGCCTGCGGGGTCGACGCGACGAAGGATCAGGGCTGGATGGAATGGACGATCGTGATGCTCGCCGTCAACGCGGCCTCGCTCGTCATCCTCTATGGGATGCAGCGGCTTCAGAAAATCCTTCCCTTCAACCCGAACGGTCTCGGACCCGTCTCCCCGGACTCCTCCTGGAACACGGCCGTCTCGTTCACGACGAACACCAACTGGCAGGGGTACTCGGGCGAGTCCACGATGTCCCACTTCACGCAGATGGCGGGGCTCGCGCTGCACAACTTCCTTTCGGCCGCCACCGGCATCGCCGTCGCCCTGGCGGTCATCCGGGGGATCGCCCGCGAGAAGGCGAGCGGCATCGGAAATTTCTGGTTCGACTGCACGAGGTCGATCCTCTGGGTGCTGCTCCCGATCTCCTTCGTCGGCGCGCTCTTTCTGGTCTCGCGCGGCGTCGTCCAGAACTTCCACTCCGACGTCGCCGTGAAGACTCTGGAAGGATCCGAGCAGAAGATTCCCCAGGGCCCGGTGGCGTCCCAGGAGTCCATCAAGGAGCTCGGGACCAACGGCGGCGGGTTCTTCAACGCCAACTCCGCGCACCCCTACGAGAACCCGACGCCCGGAACGAACTTCCTGGAGGTCGTCCTGATCTTCTCGATCGGGGCCGGCCTCACGAGCACGCTGGGACGGATGACTGGGTCCCCAAGACACGGTTGGGCCGTCTTCGGTGCGATGACGGCGATGTTTCTCGCCGGAGCCATCGTGTGCACGGTCGCCGAGCAGAAGGGCAACCCGATCCACCAGGCCGCGGGCGTCGCTGCGGCGGCGACGGCCGGCGGAACCGGCGGGAACATGGAAGGCAAAGAGGTCCGATTCGGCATCGGCGACTCGGCGCTCTTCGCCACCATCACCACGGACGCGTCGTGCGGCGCGGTGAGCTCGATGCACGACTCCTACACCCCGATCGGGGGTCTCGTCCCGCTCGCCAACATCGCGACGGGGGAGGTGATCTTCGGCGGCGTGGGGGCAGGCCTCTATGGAATGTTCCTGTTCATCGTGCTGACCGTGTTCATCGCGGGTCTGATGGTCGGGCGCACGCCCGAGTACCTCGGCAAGAAGATCGAATCGCACGAGGTCAAGCTCGCGATGCTCTCGGTGCTCGTGCTGACGGTCTCGATCCTCGGATTCTCGGCCGCGGCGTCCGTGCTGCCGCCCGCCCTCTCGTCGCTCAACAACAAGGGGCCGCACGGGTTCACCGAGATCCTCTACGCGTTCACCTCGGGCGGGGGAAACAACGGGTCGGCGTTTGCGGGGCTGAACGCGAACACCCCCTTCTACAACGCGACCCTCGGCGTCGACATGTTCCTGGGACGGTTCTTCATGCTGATCCCGATCCTCGGCATCGCGGGCTCCCTCGCCGCCAAGAAGAGAGTCCCCGCGTCCGTCGGCACCTTCCCCGTCACGGGGCCCCTCTTCAGCGTCCTGCTCATCGGCGTGATCGTGATCGTCGGGGCGCTGACGTTTTTCCCCGCCTTTTCTCTCGGCCCCATCGTGGAGCACCTCCTGATGCGAGCCGGGAAGGTTTTCTAGGAGGACGCCGTGGCAGCCTCGACGCCCAGCAAGCTCTTCGACCGCGCGATCGTCCGCGCGGCCGCGCTCGATTCTTTTCGCAAGCTCGATCCGCGCCTCCAGGCGAAGAACCCGGTCATGTTCGTCGTCCTGGTCGCGGCGGTCCTCGTGACGTTTCTCGCCGGGCGCGACGTCGCCGCCGGAAGGCCGGTCCTGTTCGACCTCCAGATCGCTCTCTGGCTCTGGTTCACGCTCCTCTTCGCGAACTTCGCCGAGGCGATGGCGGAGGGCCGCGGAAAGGCTCAGGCCGAGACGCTCCGGCGGGGACGCACGGAGACGATGGCGCGGCGCCTGACGAAGAAAGGCGAGGAGTCCGTCGTGGCTGCCCGGCTTCGCAAGGGCGACCGCGTCGTGGTCGAGACCGGCCAGGTGATCCCCGGCGACGGAACCGTCGTCGACGGAATTGCGTCGGTGGACGAGTCCGCGATCACCGGAGAATCGGCGCCCGTGATCCGGGAGTCCGGCGGCGATCGGTCCGCCGTGACCGGAGGGACGCGCGTCCTGTCCGACCGGATCGTCGTCGAGATCACGTCCAATCCGGGCGAGACGTTCATCGATCGGATGATCGCGCTCGTCGAGGGCGCCTCGCGGCAGAAGACTCCCAACGAGATCGCCCTCTCGATCCTCCTTTCCGGGTTGACCATCGTCTTCCTGATCGCGACCGTCACCCTTCGTCCGTTCGCGATCTACGCCGGAGGCGTGGCTCCGACGGCTGTCCTGGTCGCGCTCCTCGTATGTCTGATCCCGACGACGATCGGCGGGTTGCTTTCCGCGATCGGCATCGCCGGCATGGACCGGGTCCTCCAGCACAACGTAGTCGCGATGTCCGGCCGCGCCGTCGAAGCGGCGGGCGACGTGAACGTGCTCCTTCTGGACAAGACAGGCACGATCACTCTCGGCAACCGCCAGGCCACGGACTTCTTCGCCGCCCCGGACGTGATGCCGATGGCGCTCGCCGAGGCTGCGCAGCTTTCGTCCTTCGCGGACGAGACTCCGGAGGGTCGGTCCATCGTCGTCCTCGCCAAGGAGAAGTTCGGGCTTCGGGGCCGCCCGGTCGAGGGGATGACCTTCGTGGCGTTCTCGGCGAGCACGAGGATGTCCGGTGTCGACGTCGGAGGCCGCCAGATCCGCAAGGGCGCGGGCGATTCGGTGGCCGAGTGGGTGCGCGGGCAGGGCGGACAGATCCCCCCCGTCGTGACGGAGCTCGTCAACCGGATCGCCGCGGAGGGCGCGACGCCGCTTCTCGTCGCCGACGGCAGGCGCGCGCTCGGCGTCATCGCTCTCCGGGACGTCGTCAAGGCCGGTATGCGCGACCGCTTCGACCGGCTGCGCGCGATGGGAATTCGCACGATCATGATCACCGGAGACAATCCTCTGACGGCCGCGGCGATCGCGCATGAGGCCGGCGTCGACGATTTCCTGGCCCAGGCTACGCCGGAGCAGAAGCTCGCGCTCATCCGGCGCGAGCAGGAGGGCGGAAATCTCGTCGCAATGACCGGGGACGGCACGAACGACGCGCCGGCACTCGCGCAGGCGGACGTCGGCGTCGCGATGAACACCGGAACTCAGGCGGCTCGGGAGGCGGGCAACATGGTGGACCTCGACTCGAACCCGACCAAGCTGATCGAGATCGTCGAGATCGGTAAGCAGCTCCTGATGACGCGCGGGTCTCTGACCACGTTCTCGATCGCGAACGACGTGGCGAAATACTTCGCGATCCTGCCGGCGATGTTCGCGGCGACGTACCCGGCGTTGAACGCCTTGAACGTGATGCATCTCGGAAACCCGCAGTCCGCGATCCTCTCGGCCGTGATCTTCAACGCCCTCGTCATCATCGCGCTCGTCCCGCTGGCGCTCAAAGGCGTCCGGTACCGACCCCTCGGCGCGGCGCGAATCCTGGCGCGGAACCTCTGGATCTACGGGGTCGGCGGAATCGTCGTGCCGTTCATTGGAATCAAACTGATCGACTGGATCGTGCTCGCGCTGCATCTGGCGTGACGAGAAAGGACGAGACCATGAAGCTTCTCTTTCGCGCCACTCTCTTCGTCATGGTCATGACCGTCCTCCTGGGAGGCGTCTATCCGGCGGCCGTGACGGCCGTTTCCCGCGTCTTCTGGAGAGAGGAGGCAAACGGCTCCTTCGTGACGCGCGACGGGCGGATCGTCGGCTCAGAGCTCATCGGCCAGAGCTTCCGGAAGCCCGAGTACCTGCACCCTCGCCCGTCGGCGGCTGGCAGGGATGGCTATGACGCGACCGCATCCGGCGGCAGGAACAAGGGGCCGACCGACGCGGACCTTGCCAGAGCGATACGGGACGCCGTCGCTGCCGCCCGCGCGGATCGGCCGGGCGAAGTACGTCCCGTCCCCGCGGACCTCGTCACCGCGTCCGCTTCGGGTCTCGATCCGCACGTTTCGCCGGACGCGGCGCAATGGCAGGCGGCGAGGATCGCGAAGGCCCGGGGCGTCGCCGAAGACCGGGTCCTGGCGGTGATCCGACGGCGCATCGAGGGCCGGACGCTGGGACTCTTCGGCGAGCCCCGCGTCAACGTCTTGCGAGCCAACCTCGATCTCGACCGCGCATTCCCGCGGCGGTAACATCCGTCATGGTGCCCGAGGACCGTCGGAGCTCCCCGGACATCTTCCTGAAGCTCATCGAGAGGTCGAAGCGCGGCCGCCTCAAGATGTACATCGGTCATGCCGCGGGAGTCGGCAAGACGTACCAGATGCTGGAGGACGCGGCCGCGGCCCGGGGACGGGGGGTCGACGTCGTGTCCGGATTCGTCGAGACCCACGGCCGGACGGAGACGGCGCAGAAGCTCGAGGGCCTTCCCGTGATCCCTCCGCGGAGGGTCTCCTACAAGGGGAAGGACCTGGGAGAGATGGACCTGCCGGCGATCCTCGCGCGGAGACCCGAGATCGTCCTCGTCGACGAGCTGGCCCACACGAACGCTCCGGGCGTGGAGAACGAGAAGCGCTACCAGGACGTCGAAGACATCCTGGACGCCGGGATCTCGGTCATGACGACGGTCAACATCCAGCATTTCGAGTCCATTCAGGATCTCGTGTCGCGGGTCACGCACGTCGAGGTGCGCGAACGGGTGCCCGACCGGCTCCTCCGCCAGGCCGACACGATCGTCCACGTCGACCTCCCCTCGGGCGAGCTGCGAGAACGGCTCAGGGCCGGGAAGATCTATCCGCTCGACCGCGTGCCCGCGGCGCTCGAGAACTTCTTCCGCGAGGACAACCTGGCTTCGCTGCGCGAGCTCGCCATGCGGCAGATCGCGGATCGGCTCGAGGCCGAGCGGCGAGGTCCCGAGGGTGCCGGCGACGCGGAGACCATGGGGGCGAAAGTCATGGTCGCGATGTCTTCGAACCCGAAGACGACCCGCCTGCTCCTGCGGCGCGCATCCACGATCGCCGGCCGGCTGAACACCAACTGGTTCGCGGTGTACGTGCGTACGAGCCGCGAGAGTCCTCAGCGCATGCCCGCCCGCGAGCACCGCCAGCTTTCGGAAAACGTGACGCTCGCGATGGAGCTCGGGGCGAAGGTGATCTGGCTCACGGGCGAGGACGTCGCCGCGGAGATGCTGCGGTTCGTCCGAGAGCACGGCGTGACCATGGTCCTCTTCGGGAAATCCCGCAGATCGTCCTGGCGGCGCGTCGTCCGGAAGAGTCCCATCGACGCGTTCGCGGAGACGGGAACCGGGATAGACGTGCTGGAGATCGAGACGGACGTCGAGTAGCGGTCGGATCAGGCGGTCAACGGCAGGGCGCGGAGGCCTCGCAGCACCAGTCCGCGCCGCCATCGGAGAGCCTCCGGGTCCACGCCGAGGCGGAGTCCGGGCAGCCCCTCGGCGAGCGTACGGATCGCGATCTGCGCCTCGAGTCGGGCGAGCGGCGCTCCGAGACAGAAGTGGATCCCGAAGCCGAACGCGAGGTGGCGGTTCGGCTCCCGTGTCAGATCGACCGCCTCGGGATCCGGAAACTGGCGCTCGTCCCGGTTCGCGGAGGCGAGCACCGCGTACGTGAGCGACCCGCGGGGAATCGTGGTTCCGCCGATCTCGACGTCCTCCCGCGCATAGCGCTCGGTCGCCGTTTCGAGCGGGCCGTCGTAGCGCAGCAGCTCCTCGACGCCGGGGACGGCGAGCTCCGGTTGCCGGCGCAGGCGATCCATCTGGTCGGGATGACGGAGCAGGGTGAGAGTTCCGTTGCCGATCAGGTTGACGGTCGTCTCGTGACCGGCGATCAGGAGAAGAAAGACCATCGAGACGAGCTCGTCCTCGGACAGGCGCTCACCCTCCTCCTCGACGGCCACCAGCGCGCTGACCAGGTCCTCTCCCGGCTCGGCCCGCCGTTTCCGGAGGAGACTTCGGATGTAGCGCAGAAAAGCGGCGACGTGAGGGACGGCGCGGATCATCCGCCAGCCGGACGGGTCGGACGCGACGATGGCGGTCGACCATCGGTGAAAACGACCCCTATCCTTCGCGGGCACTCCGAGCATCCCGGCGATCACGATGGTCGGAATGGGAAGCGCGTAGCCGGATATGAGATCGAACCGCCGGCGGTGCCGGCATTTTTCGAGCAGCTCGTCCGAGAGCGCCTGAATCCCGCCACGCAGCCCTTCCACAATCCGGGGGGTAAACGCCTTCTGAACGAGCGCGCGGAGGCGCGTGTGATCGGGGGGATCGACGTCGAGCATGTTGCGGGTCAGGGGGCGAGCAAATTTCGGGACCCACGGCTGCCGCGGCTTCTCCCCCGGCTGGACGGCGTTCAATGGGTCCTTGACGAATCGCGGGTCCCTGAGCGCCGCGAGTACGTCTTCGTACCGGGTGACGAGCCAGACCTGCCGCCCGCCGGGAAGGCTGACCGGGCAGACCGGGGTGTCCTCCCGGAGCCGACGATAGAACTCGTGCGCTCCGGCTTTGAATTGGGAGCTTCCGAGGTCAAACGCCGGCACGAGGGAATAGTAGCCGCGGAGACCCCGCGATTACGCGGAGGCGGACCGAAAGGCTCCCGATCAGTCCACGTGGATGCCGTGCATTCGGAGCAGGGCGCGCCAGAGCCAGGGGCCGAGGATCGAAGCGGCCGCTGCGGCGGCGGCGAGGACGGCGAGAAAGAGGACGAGGCGGCGGGTCCGCGGGTTATTCA
>JBDTOO010000086.1:0-11771 GCA_039933215.1 Acidobacteriota bacterium | reverse complement strand
CCATGTCTTCTCAGCGCCTCACGAGCCTCCGAATGGCCCGGTACGCTTCTCCCGCGAGCAGTCGGGGCAGGACCCCGGGTGTGACCCGGAGGAGGAGAGGCATGTCCCGCAGCGCGAGCTCGCGGCCCGAGCCGCTCCGAACGCGCCGCCAGAAATCCCGCACGGCGGGACGGTAATAGTCGCGGCACACGAAGCGAAGCCCCCGGCGCCGGGCCGACCGCCAGCGCGGCGCCTGCCGCACGAACGGGCGCTGCTCCCGCAGCGCTCGCGTCAAGTGCCGGATCATTGCCGCGCCGTTCGTCGACGCGTTCGACCCGTGCTGGCGGTACTCGCTCACGACCGCGTCGTGACTCGCCATCGGCCACTGCCGCGCGACGGTCAGGTAGAACAGATAGTCGCTGCAGTACCTCATCGACGGATCGAACGTGACCCCGGAGTCGAAGACGGATCTCCGGCACATCACCGAAGCCGGGTTCCAGATGGGACACCGTTCCAGGAGTGCCGCGTAGGTGTCGGCCACGCGATGTGGCTCCTGCTCCACGGGAAGCCGGGAGCCGTCCGCCGCGATCATCCGCGCGCGCCCGTACACGACGGCGGCATCCGGGCGCGCCGCCAGGGCGCCGAGGCCCCGGGCCAGCGCGTCGGGAAGGAGGCGGTCGTCGGCGTCCAGGAGCACGACAACCGCGCCCCGGCTCTCCCGGATCCCGCGGTTGCGCGCCGCGGCCGATCCGGCGTTCGGCTGGCGGACGAAACGGACTCCGGGGTGCCTCGCGGCGACCGTCGCGGGATCGTCCCTCGATCCGTCGTCGACGACGACGATTTCGCGGTGCGGGTATGTCTGGGCCGTCACGCTTTCGATGGCTTCTCCCAGGTACCGCGCCTGGTCGTAGACCGGAATCACCACGGAGACCAGCGGATCGGGAGACGGCGTCTTCGCGGCCAATCGGTTACGCCACCGCGTCACGGAGGGCGGTCCCCACGACCCAGCCCCGATGCATGGCCTCGTCCGCGTTGATGTAGGCCCATTCCGCGAAGCGTCCGGCGATGGTGATCTGCGCCGACTCCAGCCAACCGCGGATCCGGCTCACTGCCGCGTCGCGCCCCCGCGTCGGGACCGGATAGCCCCACGGGACGTCGATCGACGCGACATCGAGGAGAGGATCGTTCGAACGCACGAGACCGGTGCGCCGCAGCGAGGCCAGGAAACGGGCCTCCAGGGCAGCGCGCGAAACCCCGGACGCCAGCGGCAGCGCCATCTCCCCGGAGATCCCGTGATGACGCCGGGATCGAAGGAAATCGGACGAGTTGTGGTTCACGACGATCTTGTGGGCCGGCGAGTCCGGATCGGCGACGTAGATGCGCTGCACCTCCGTATCGACGGGCCGGCCGATCACGACCAGGAAGAGCCGGAGCGGCAGCCGCTCGAGCGACGCGCCGTCCCGGCGCAGATTCGCCGGGGTATCCGGGATGAACCGGAGAAGATCCGGCAGCGGCAGCGTCGAAACGAGGCGGTCCCATCCGATCCGGCGGCCCTCTTCGGTGACGACTTCCTTCGCCCGGATGTCGACCAGGGCGACTCGGGCGCCGAGACGGAGATCGTGAACCTCCCGGGCGAGCGCCTTCGTGATCTCCCCGAAACCTCCCCGCGCCGGGTAGGCCACGCGCGTGTCGTCCTGCAGAGGTGCCCGTCTGCCGCCACGGTCCTGGAAGCGCTCGAGAACGCCGTCCGGCGCGGCGATGCGCTCGCGCGTCCATTCCGTCGACAGGCGGCTCAAGTCGCCGCGCCAGAGCTTTCGGTTGTAAGGAAGAAGAAAGTGGCGGGCGATGCCCATCCCGAACCGGCGGACGAGATACGACTCGTAGTCCCGCGCGCCTTCTCCGCCGTCGGCTTCGCGGAGTCCTCGCTCGCATTCCGCGGTCAACCCCGCGTTCCCCAGCTCGCGGAAATGTTTCTGGAACGGGTAACGGATCAGCGCGTCGCCGACCAGGCAGCGGGCCTCGCGCCGCTGCTCGAACATGTCGAGAGATCCGAAGACCAGGTCGCGCACGGCGGGATGAGGCGTGTGGAACGAATGGCCCCCGACGTCGAACGTGGCGCCCGACCGCTCGAAGGTCCCGGAGAGACCTCCCACGTCCTCGCGCGCGTCGAGAAGAATCGCGGCGGGTCCGAGGGCCACGGCCGCCGCGATCCCCGCGGGACCCGCTCCGAGGATCACGACCGGGGCGTGGTCGACCCCGCGACGGAGGGAAGCGGTCTCGGGATGCCCCATCTCAGCGCTGCCCGGAACCGCCGCGTCCCATCCATCCCCGGACGATCCGCCACCGGCGCGCGGCCGCCTCGCGATACTCGCGGGCGCGATCCCGTCGCGGCTCGCGAAACACCCGCTCGATCATCGGCTCGAAATGCTCCAGAGGCAGCGTGTCGTAACCGGGATCGAACGACGCCTGGTCCCACTCGTCGGAGAAGCGGCAGGCCGCTCCGTACCAGCGCGCGCGCCGATGCCGTCGGCGTTCCTCGGGATCCTTTCCGAAGAGAGCGTTCGAGTAGCGTCCCTGGAAATCCTGGTGAGTGCGCAGGATGCCGTAGACGTCGGATGACACGTAGGGCTTCAGGATTTCCGCGACGATCGGGCCGTGGTTCTCGACGGAGATCACATTGGCCATGTCGTGGCAAAGCGCGGCGACGACGAGCTCTTCGGAAGCGCCCGAACGCAGCGCCCTCGTCGCCGTCTGCAGTCCGTGCTGGAGCTGGTCGACGGACCCGTCCTCGAAGATCTCGCGGGACTGAAGAAGCATCGCCCGGACCCGCCCCGGCATCCCCGCCTGCCAGGCGCCCGTGACCCGGCCGATTTTCGCCCAGTCCGCCTCGGTCGCGAGATCCATTCGGGTAAACGCCACGAATCCTCCGAGCCCGCCCGCAGCGCGCTCATCCCGCGGGACGCGCCCGCCTTCGCATTCTATGGAAGCGCAAAGCGGAGTTCGTGCTTCCACTTTCGCCCGACCGGCCACAGAAGAACGGTCGTCCCCAGGATCTCTCCGCCATCCGCAGCATGTTCGACGACCTTCAGCCGCCGTGGAGAGCGCGACAGCGTCGCCCTGATCCGCCGGTTCCGCCACGAGACTTAGAATTGCCCCACACGCAGGCAAAAGGAGAACGACATGAAACGCTTCGCTCTCGCTCTCGTCCCGGCCGCCCTCGTCGCGGGCATCTCGCTCTTCGCTCCCACGGTGGCCGCTGAGGAGTCGGACGCGCAGCGCCAGGCGGGCGCGGCGGCGACCGCGTGGCTCGCTCAGGTCGACGCCGCCCAGTACGACGCGTCGTGGGACGCGGCCTCGTCTCTCTTCCAGCGGGCCGTCTCGAAGGCGGACTGGGACAAGGCCCTGCGCGCGTCGCGGACGCCGCTCGGCGCCGTCCGCTCCCGCAAGCCGCAGTCCTCGACCGAGACCCACTCGCTGCCCGGCGCGCCGGACGGCGACTACGTGGTCCTGACGTTCGAGACCTCCTTCGAGAACAAGGCCTCGGCTGTCGAGACCCTGACGCCGATGCGCGAGAAGGATGGGAAGTGGAAGGTGAGCGGCTACTACATACGCTGACCTCGGAGGTGACAGGTGACAGGTGACGTGACGGGTGTCAGGTGACAGGTGGCGGGTGACAGCAGCCGTTACGGTCCGCCTGCCGCCATTCGTCACCTGAAACGCGTCACCCGGTTCCATCGCCCGTCTCGCGTCCAGCCCGGGGGCTGCCGTCACCTGTCACCTGACACCTGTCACGTGACACCCGTCACCTGTCACCCGTCACCTGTCTCGGCGCGACTCTTGCTGGATTTTTCTCTTCCGCGCGGGAATCCGCGCCTTCTGCGTTGCCGCGTAATCTCGCAGGCCGCTCTCCCGTAAGAGGGAAAGGGGTTTAATACGCCCACGGGAGAGGTGTCTTTGATGAAACAGCCAGGCGCAGTCCGGGGCCCGAAGCTCTCCCGGGGCCGTGAGTCGTGAGCTCGGATCCGGGAGGTCCGCGGCCGGTCGAGGTTCCCGCGACGGAGAAACGGCCGGAGAAGCCGAGGCCGGGTGCCGCGCCTTCCCCTCCGCCGTCCCGCGAGCCCGCCGGAGACAGAAATGAAGACGCGGATGCCCGGCCCGCCGGCCCGAGGCGCCGCTGGCTCTGGATCGTCGGGTTCCTGATCCTCGCCCTCGTCGCCTTCGCCCTTCTGCGAACGCGCGCCGGAAAGGCCGACAAGAAAGCGGCGGCCGCGCAAGCGCAGAGAGCGGGACGCGCCGTGCCCGTCGTGGCCATCCCCGCGAAGATCGCCGATCTTCCGATCTACCTCACCGGTCTCGGAACGGTCTCGGCGACGAACACCGTCACCGTCCACAGCCGCGTCGACGGCCAGCTCCTGCGCGTCGATTTCCGGGAGGGACAGCTCGTCCGCAAGGGCGATTTGATCGCGGAGATCGACCCGCGGCCGTTCGAGATCCAGCTCACCCAGGCCGAGGGCCAGCGCGGAAAGGACGAGGCGGCCCTCGCGAACGCCCGCCTCGACTTCCAGCGGTTCCAGTCGCTCTTCCAGCAGTCGATCATTCCGCAACAGCAGCTCGACACGCAAGCCGCGACGGTGCGGCAGCTCGAGGCGACGGTGAAGGGCGACCAGGGCCTGATCGACAGCGCGAAGCTGAACCTCGTCTACGCGCGCATCACCGCGCCGATCACCGGCACGGTGGGTCTCAAGCTCGTGGACCCGGGCAACATCGTCCGCGCGAACGACGCGAACGGCATCGTCGTCATCACGCAGCTCTCTCCGATCGCCGTCCTCTTCACGATCCCCGCGGATCACCTTCCGCCGGTGCAGCAGCAGTTGAAGAAGGGACTGAAGCTCCCCGTCGAGGCGTGGGACCGCGACTTCAAGAACCGGCTCGGCGCCGGGACGCTCCTCGCCGTGGACAACCAGATCGATCCCGGAACGGGAACCGTGCGGATCAAGGCCCTCTTCGACAACGAGAACGGCGCGCTGTTTTCCAACCAGTTCGTGAACGCGCGGCTCCTGGTGGACACGCTCCGCGGCGCGGTCGTCATCCCGACCGCGGCGATCCAGCGGAGTCCCCAATCGACGTTCGTCTGGGCCGTGAAACCGGACTCGACCGTCGAGATGCGCAACATCGAAGTGCAGCTCACCTCGGGAGACTCCACCGCCGTGCGCGGAGCGATCGCCTCGGGCGACCGGGTCGTCGTCGACGGCGTCGACCGGCTCGCGCCCGGCAGCAAGGTCTCGCCGGCCGGCGCCGCCGGAAGCCCGGCGGGCGGAGCCCCGGCGGACCGGGGAGGCCGCCCGCATAAGGCCGCCGCTTGAGCCCGTCCCGGCCATTCATCCTCCGGCCCATCGCGACGTCTCTCGTGATGGTCGGCCTCCTCCTGGCCGGCTTGATCGGCTACCGCCAGCTCCCCGTCTCCGCGCTCCCGCAGGTCGACTACCCGACGATCCAGATCGTGACGTTCTATCCGGGCGCGAGTCCGGACGTCATGGCCTCGGCGGTGACCGCGCCGCTCGAGCGCCAGTTCGGACAGCTTCCCGGCCTGAACCAGATGACTTCGAGCAGCTCGGACGGGAGCTCGGTGATCACGCTGCAGTTCGTGCTCGACCTGAACATCGACGTCGCGGAGCAGGAGGTCCAGGCCGCGATCAACGCGTCGGGAACATACCTCCCCCGGGACCTCCCGAACCCCCCGATCTACAGCAAGACGAACCCGGCCGACACGCCGATCCTGACGCTCGCGCTGACGTCGACGACGCTTCCGCTTTCCAGGGTCGAGGACTTCGCGGACACCCGGCTCGCGCAGAAGATCTCGCAGCTGCCGGGCGTCGGGCTCGTGAGCATCAGCGGCGGACAGAAACCCGCCGTGCGCATCCAGGTCAACCCGACGGCGCTGTCCGGCTTCGGCCTCACGATGGAGGACATCCGAACCGCGGTCGCGCAGTCGAACGTCAATCAGGCGAAGGGCACGTTCGACGGGGCGCGCCAGTCCTATTCGATCGCGGCCAACGACCAGCTCCTGTCGAGCGACGAATACAAGCCGCTCGTCGTCGCGTACAAGGACGGCGCGCCGGTCCATCTCTCGGACATCGCGAACGTCATCGACGACGCAGAGAACGTCAAACAGGCCGCCTGGATGAACGACGTCCCCGCCGTCATCCTGAACATCCAGCGTCAGCCCGGCGCGAACATCATCTCGGTGGTCGACCGCGTGAAGGCGCTTCTGCCCCAGCTTCGGGCTTCTCTGCCCTCCGCGATCACCGTCGCGATCCTGACCGACCGGACCACGACGATCCGCGCATCCGTCCACGACGTCGAATTCGAGCTGCTGCTGACGATCGCGCTCGTCGTGATGGTCATCTTCCTCTTCCTGCGGACCTTCGCGGCGACCGTGATCCCGAGCGTCGCCGTCCCTCTGTCCCTCGTCGGGACGTTCGGCGTCATGTATGTGCTCGGCTACAGCCTGAACAACCTGACGCTCATGGCGCTGACGATCTCGACCGGGTTCGTCGTCGACGACGCCATCGTCATGATCGAGAACATTTCGCGGTACATCGAGGAGGGCATGCCCCCGCTCGAGGCCGCGCTGAAGGGCTCCGAGCAGATCGGGTTCACGATCCTCTCCCTGACCGTCTCGCTCATCGCCGTGCTGATCCCCCTTCTCTTCATGGGGGACGTCGTCGGGCGGCTCTTCCGCGAGTTCGCCGTGACGCTGTCTGTCACGATCCTGGTCTCCGCCTTCGTCTCCCTGACGCTGACTCCGATGATGTGCGCGAAGCTCCTGCACCACAAGGAGCCCTCGGAGCAAAGCCGGTTCTACCGGGCCTCGGAGCGGATCTTCGAGCGCATCATCGAGTTCTATGGCCGCACGCTCACGTGGGTCCTGAAGCACCAGCGGGCCACACTCGTCGTGGCGGGCGCGACGCTCGTCGCGACGATCCTGCTCTACGTCGTGATCCCCAAGGGCTTCTTTCCGATCCAGGACACCGGCGTCATCCTCGGCATCTCCGAGGCGTCGCAGACGGTGTCGTTTCCGGCGATGGCGGAGCGGCAGAGGGCGGTGGCGCGGACGATTCTCGAGGACCCGGCGGTCGAGAGTCTCTCCTCGTTCATCGGGATCGACGGCACGAACACCACCATGAACAGCGGGCGCATTCAGATCAACCTGAAGCCGCTCGGCGACCGCGGGATGGGAGCCGGAGACGTCATCCGACGCCTGCAGACGAGCCTCGAGAAGGTCCAGGGCATCACGCTCTTCATGCAGCCGGTTCAGGACCTCACGGTCGAGGACCGCGTCAGCCGCACGCAGTACCAGTACAGCCTCGAGGACGCGGACGCGAAGGAGCTCGGCGAATGGGTGCCGAAGTTCGTCCAGCGCCTCCAGAAGATCCCGGAGCTGCGCGACGTCGCGAGCGACCAGCAGAACGGCGGGCTCGAGGCCCGGCTGCTGCTCGACCGGTCGACCGCGTCGCGGCTCGGCGTCACGCCGCAGATGCTGGACGACGCGCTCTACGACGCCTTCGGCCAGCGGCAGATTTCGACGATGTTCACGCAGTTGAACCAGTACCGCGTGGTCCTCGAGTCGCACCCCTCGTTCCAGCGGCGGCCCGAGGATCTCCGCAGCGTCTATCTGCGGTCGAGCGCCTCGGTCTCGGCCGCGGGAGGGACGGGCGGCGCGGCGAGGGCGGGCAGCGCGTCGGCGGCCGCGGGCGGGACGAACAGCGCGGGGACGACGGCCGGGGGCACGACCACGGGAGGCCCGGTGCCTCTCGGGGCATTCACCGAGCTGCGGACGTCCAGTGCTCCCCTGTCGGTCAACCACCAGGGCCAGTTTCCCGTCGCCACGGTCTCGTTCAACCTCGCCGAGAACGCCTCGCTCGGCGGCGCGGTGCGGGCGATCGAGAGGGCGCGAGAGGACCTCCAGATGCCGGCGTCGATCCAGGGAAGCTTCCAGGGAACCGCCGCCGCGTTCCGGGCCTCGCTGGCGAACCAGCCGTTCCTGATCCTCGCGGCGATCGTGACCGTCTACATCCTGCTCGGCATCCTCTACGAGAGCTACATCCACCCGCTCACGATCCTGTCGACGCTCCCGTCGGCGGGCGTCGGGGCTCTCCTCTCACTCATGCTCTTCGGGACGGACTTCTCGGTGATCGCGCTCATCGGAATCATCCTTCTCATCGGCATCGTCGAGAAGAACGCGATCATGATGATCGACTTCGCGCTCGACGCGGAGCGCAACCAGAACAAGGAGCCGGAGGAGGCCATCTTCTCGGCGGCCCAGCTGCGCTTCCGGCCGATCATCATGACCACCATGGCCGCGCTGCTCGCCGGCGTCCCACTCGCACTCGGCTCGGGCATCGGCTCGGAGCTTCGGCGGCCGCTCGGCATCGCGATCGTCGGCGGCCTGATCTTCAGCCAGCTCCTGACGCTCTACACGACGCCCGTGATCTACCTCGCGTTCGACCGTCTCGCCCGCCGCGTGACGAAGAAGAAAACGGAGAAGAAGCCCGCCGCGCTGCAGCCCGTGGAAGGCGCTTGAGCCTTTCGGCCCCGTTCATCCGGCGCCCGATCGCGACGAGCCTGCTCACGGTCGCGATCGCGCTCGCCGGCGGCATCGCCTACAAGTTCCTTCCCGTCTCTCCCCTGCCGCAGGTCGAGTTCCCGACGATCAACGTCAACGCGGGGCTTCCGGGCGCGAGCCCGGAGACGATGGCTTCCTCGGTCGCGACGCCGCTCGAAAGGCAGTTCGGACGGATCGCCGGCGTGACGGAGATGACCTCCGCGAGCTCGGAGGGGTCGACGAACATCACCCTGCAGTTCGACCTGAACCGCAACATCGACGCCGCCGGACGCGACGTCCAGGCCGCGATCAACGCGGCGCGCGGCCAGCTTCCCGCGAACCTTCCCAACAACCCGAGATACCGGAAGGTCAACCCCGCGGACGCGCCGATCATCCTGCTGTCGCTCACCTCCGACGTCGCGGGGCGAGCGAAGATGTACGACATCGCGTCGTCGATCCTCCAGCAGAAGCTGTCGCAGGTCCGGGGCGTCGGACAGGTGATCGTGGGCGGGGGAGCGCTTCCGGCCGTGCGGGTCGACCTCAATCCGACGGCCTTGAACGACCGCGGGATCGGCCTCGAAGACGTCCGGATCGCTCTCTCCGCCGCGAACGCCAACCGGCCGAAAGGCAGCCTCTCCGGCGACGGACGCACCTGGTCGCTCGCGACTTCGGACCAGCTGCTGAAGGCCTCCGAGTACGAGCCGCTCATCCTCCGGTTCGCGAGCGGAGCGGCGGTGCGGCTCGGGGACGTCGCGCGCGTCACCGACTCCGTCGAGGACATCCGCACCGGCGGGCTATCGAACGGGAAGCCCGCGGTGATCCTCATCGTCTTCCGCCAGCCCGGCGCGAACATCATCCAGACGGTCGACGGCGTTCGGGCGCTCCTGCCCCATCTGCAGGCGTCGATCCCGCCGATGATCCGCCTGAACGTCGTCATCGACGCGACGAGGACGATCCGCGCGTCGGTCCGCGACGTGCAGCTCACGCTGATGATCTCGATCGCTCTCGTGATCCTCGTCGTCTTCCTCTTCCTCCGGAGCGTCCGGTCGACGCTGATCCCGAGCGTCGCGGTGCCGATCTCGCTCATCGGAACGTTCGGAGTCATGTACCTGCTCGGCTACAGCCTGGACAACCTCTCCCTCATGGCGCTGACGGTCGCCACGGGGTTCGTGGTCGACGACGCGATCGTGGTCGTCGAGAACATCACGCGCCATCTCGAGGACGGCATGCAGCCGCTCGAGGCCGCGCTCCTGGGCGCGAAGGAGATCGGGTTCACGGTCGTGTCGATCAGCATCTCGCTCGTGGCGGTCTTCATCCCGATCCTGCTCATGGGCGGGATCGTCGGCCGTCTCTTCCGCGAGTTCGCGGTGACCCTCTCCGTGGCGATCGCCGTCTCCCTCGTCGTTTCCCTGACGACGACGCCGATGATGTGCGCGAAGCTGCTCCGCGCCCACGACGCGGAATCGCACGGGCGCTTCTACCGCGCGAGCGAGCGGGCTTTCGACTGGATCCTGAAGCGCTACGAGAACGCGCTCGGATGGGTGCTGCGGCACCAGCCCGTCACGCTCGCCGTGACGCTTGCCACGATGGCGGCCACGGTCTTCCTCTATGCCAGGGTGCCGAAGGGGTTCTTCCCGCAGCAGGACACGGGCCGGCTGAACGGATCGATCCAGGCGGACCAGAGCACGTCGTTCCAGGCGATGCAGAAGAAGCTCGCGCAGTTCGTCGACACGGTCATGAAGGACCCGGCCGTCGAGAGCGCGAACGGGTTCCTCGGCGGCACGTCGAACTCGGGCCGCATGTTCGTGGCCCTCAAGCCCCGCGAGGACCGCGACGTGACGGCCGACCAGGTCATCGCGCGGCTGCGCGGAAAGCTCTCGCACGTGCCCGGCGCCAGCCTCTTCCTCCAGCCCGTGCAGGACCTGCGCATCGGCGGGCGCGGCGGCGGCGCGCAGTACCAGTACACGCTGCAGGGGGACGATCCCGCGGAGCTCTTCCAGTGGGCTCCCCGGGTGCTCGAGAGGCTGCGCCGGGTGCGCGAGCTCGCGGACGTCAACAGCGACCAGCAGAACAAGGGCCTGCAGGCCTCCCTGACGATCGACCGCGCCACCGCGGCGCGGCTAGGAGTCACACCTCAGTCGATCGACAACACGCTCTACGACGCGTTCGGGCAGAGGCCCGTATCGACGATGTACACGCAGTTGAACCAGTACCACGTCGTCATGGAGGTGGAGCCGGCGTTCTGGGAGAACCCGGAGGGGCTGAAGGCGATCTACGTCCGGGCGAGCGGCGGAGACATGGTGCCTCTCGCGGCGTTCACCCGGTACGCGGCCGACACCGCGCCGCTCACCGTCAACCACCAGGGCCAGTTCCCGTCCGTGACGATCTCGTTCAACCTGCCCGCGGGCATCGCGCTCGGCACCGCCGTCGACGCGATCAACCGGGCCGAGTCGGAGATCCGGCTTCCTTCGACGATCCGAGGCAGCTTCCAGGGGACGGCGCAGGCCTTCCAGGCTTCCTTAGCCAACGAGCCGATCCTGATTGCGGCCGCGCTTCTCACGGTCTATCTCGTCCTGGGCATCCTCTACGAGAGCCTCATCCATCCGCTCACGATCCTCTCGACGCTCCCGTCCGCCGGAGTGGGCGCCCTGATCGCGCTGCTCGTCTGCCGCACGGAGCTGTCGGTCATCGCGCTCATAGGAATCATCCTGCTGATCGGCATCGTGAAGAAGAACGCGATCCTGATGATCGACTTCGCGATCGAGGCGGAGCGAAAACAGGGGAAGAGCCCCGAGGAGGCGATCTTCCAGGCGTGCCTCCTGCGCTTCCGGCCGATCACGATGACGACGATGGCCGCGCTCCTCGGCGGGCTGCCGCTCGCGATCGGCGGCGGGACGGGCTCGGAGCTGCGCAAGCCGCTCGGCATCGCGATCGTCGGCGGCCTGATCTTCAGCCAGATGCTGACGCTCTTCACGACTCCGGTCGTGTATCTCTACCTCGACCGCATGCACCTGCGGTGGGAGCGCTGGCGGGGCCGGGACCGGAGCCGGGGGCCGATCGGGCCGAAGGGCGCGCCGGTCGTCGCGGCTCCGCCGCCGGCGTCGGGGGCCTGACGGCAGGAGCGAGGAGGACGCATGAGCCGGGATAAGGACGCGATCGTGAAGAGGCTCGAAAACCCGGACGAGGT
>JBDTOO010000085.1:0-11863 GCA_039933215.1 Acidobacteriota bacterium | reverse complement strand
TCGCCCATCAGGGCGGCGCCCGCGCACCCCTTGAGGACCTTGTTCGCCGGACAACCCATGTTGATGTCGCAGACGTCCGGGGCGAGCTCCTCGACGATGTCCGCCGCCGCGGCCATGCGCGCGGCGTCCGAGCCGTAGATCTGGATCGAGAGGGGGCGCTCCTCCTCCGAAAAGATCATCTTGCGGATCTGCCGCGCCTGGCCCCGGGTGATCGCTTCCGAGGAGATGAACTCCATCGTGACGAGGCCGACCCCCCCGATCCGGCGGAGCATGAGCCGGTACAGGTGGTCCGTGATCCCGGCCATCGGGGCGAGGATCAATGGCGGGTCGACGGGGAGGGTTCCGAAAATCGGCATGGACCCTGTAATTTTAACCGCAGGTCGTGTGCGGGCGCACGTAGACAGAGGGCCCCCGAGGTTAGTATTTTCCATGGAGAGTTCGATGTCTTCCATCGCGCACGCGGCCCCGCCTTCATCCTCCGGTCTCTGGATCCGCAGCCGACGGTTCGACCTGATCTTCCTGACCGCCTCCGGGGCGCTCGTGTTTCTTCCCTATCTTTCGTACGGGTTCCTGAAGGCCGTCGGAGCGTCGCAGCAGACGGCGAGCCTGATCATCGGGCTCGCGGTGACGCTGCTCGTCGGCGGGCCGCACATGTACTCGACGTATCTCCGCACCGCGCTCGAGCCGCGGTTTCGCCAGCGCTTCGGCCTGCTCACGTACCTGCCGCTGGTGATCATCCCGGCTCTCGTGATCCTGGGGTCGATCTACGCGTTCCTCCTCCTGCTCACGGGGTTCTTCTTCTGGGCGTCGATCCACGTGACGCACCAGGCCCAGTACATTTCGGAGACCTACCGGCGCAAAACCGTGCGGCGCATCGACCCCCTCGATCGATGGCTCGACGGCGCCGTCATCCTCGGCGCGCTTTACACCGTCGCGATGTACAAGTTCATCGACGGCCGGTTCACGCTCGGAACTTCGGCGCTCCTGTTCCCGGCGTTCTTGAAGCACATCTGGGTCGCGCACGCCTTCGCCGCCGGCTTCGCCGCCCTCTTTGTCTTCTACATCGTCCGGACGGTCCGGGAGATCCGGCGCGGCGAGTCGAGCTGGCCGCGGCTCGTCTTCATGGCCACGACAGTTGCCCTCGCGTTCGTCGTCCCGGTGTTCGACAACCTGGACATTGCATTCCAGGGGTTCAACACGTGGCACTCGCTCCAGTACCTCGCGCTGACCTGGTTCATCCTGACGCGGAAAGCGGAGCGCGGCGAGATCGGCAGCGGCTTCGTCCAGGGCCTCGCCGGAAAGAAACACACCGGCCGCTTCTACGCGGCGACGATCACCGCGACGCTGATCGCGGGAGTCGTCTACTTCATCCTCTGGAAGGGCGTCGGGATGCCGCAGGACCGCAGCTACTACGTCGTAGTCCTGTCATTTCTGCTGATCCACTACTTCTACGACCACATCCTGTTCCGCGAGTTCGCCCCGGGGGAGGAGCCTGGCCTCGCCGGCCGCGCGGCTCACTTGCGGCCGCGCAGCTCCTCATAGGACTTCACCGCCCGGTATCCGGCCGGCTTCTGAAACAACTTCTCGGGAGCTCCGACGCGGACGTCGACGAGCTGCACTTCGGAGAAAGGCTGGAACTCGTCCTCGCCGCTCTTGTGGAAGTGCTCGACGCGGACGGGAAGCCTCTCGAGATCGCGGGCGGCCCAGATCGTGACGCGGTCGCCCGAAGGGAGGTCCATCTGATACCGGTCGCACGGGTGGCCGGCGTGGACCCCGTCGGCGATCTTCAGAATCTCTCCGTGGAACCGTCCGGCGTAGGCGCTCGAATCGAAGTGGGGGTCGAGCGGATAGCCGGGCACGATCTCGTCGGTCGGAGACCAGGTCTCTTCGAGGATCGTTTTGGAGCCCGGCCGGAACTGCCAGGTCGCACGGAGGTCGGGCCGCATGATCTTGACGAGGGGCGCGCCGTCCATCGCTCCCTCCACCCTTCTCATCTCGCCGCGGACCGCGAGCTCGTACCTCTCACCCTTCGAAAAGAGGAGCGTGGCTCGATAACCGTCCTTCGAGACCGTGCGGATGCCTCCGCATCCCGCGGGGAGGAGCGCGGCGGCGGCCGCGGCCGTAAAGAGGGCGACAAGAAGGCTTCGGGCCGGGCGCCGGGTCATGGGAACCTCCCGCGAAGAACGCCAGCGAACTCTAATCGACCTCCGGCCCCCGCCTCCCGGAACTGCCGGTGAAATAATCGCCGTCACATGGCGTGGTGGGAATCGTGGTTCGGCGAGGAGTACCTCGAGCTGTACCCCCATCGCGACCTCGCCTCGGCCCGCCGGGAGGTCGCTTTCGCCCTCGAACGGCTCGGGGAGCGTCCGGAACCGATCCTGGATCTCTGCTGCGGATCCGGCCGCCATTCTCTCCGGTTCGCGGAGAAGGGCCTCCTTCCCGTGGGGCTCGACTACTCCGCCCCGCTTCTCGAGCTCGCGCACGCGCGGACTCGCGTCGTCAAGCTCGTCCGGGGCGACATGCGCTCGCTTCCGTTCGGCGACGCGAGCTTCCGGTCGATCGTGAACTTCTTCACGAGCTTCGGGTACTTTCGTTCCGAGGAAGACAACTTCGCCGTCGTCGCCGAGATGAGGCGGGCGCTCACCGCGGGCGGCCGGGTGCTGTGCGATACCTTCGGCCTCGACCACGTGCTCTCCCGCCTGGTTCCGGAGGAGAGCCGGGAGAGCGGCGGGCGCGAATATCGCATCCGCCGCTGGTGGAACGAAGACACGCGTCGGATCGAAAAGGAGATCGAGGTGCGCCGGGGCGCTTCGACGGAGACGTTTCGCGAGAGCGTGCGGGCCTACACGGCCGGGGAGCTGACGGGGATGTTCGAGCGAGCCGGACTCGTGATCGAGGCGACGTGGGGAGACTTCGACGGAAACGGAGCGGGAGGCGACGCGCCGCGGCTGATCGTCCTCGCGCGCAAGCCATGAGCGCCGAGACGACGGTTCCCTTCGAGAGATACCCGGGCCTCTCTCCGCTCTTCACGCGGTTTCTCGCCGGGCTTCCCGCGTTCTACGCCGATCCGCCGACGATCGAGGCGGCCGCCGAACGGGCGCGACGGCTCATCGGGCGGGCCGCGCGAACTCCGCCCGAGGCGTTCCGCTTCCGCGGAGAGGCGGCGGCGCGATCCGCGGCGGAGCTCGCCGCCGGACGGGCCGTCGCCGTCGTGGCCGGGCACCAGGTCGGCCTGTTCACGGGCCCCCTCTTCACGGTGACGAAGGCCTTCGACACGATCCGGGTCGCACGCGAGATCTCGAAACGCGGCGTTCCGGCCGTGCCGGTCTTCTGGGCGCTGACCGACGACCACGATCTCGAGGAAGTGGCGCGCGCCGGAAAGCCCGGACGCGACGGAGCGGAGGTCCTGATCCTGGAAGGCGCGGATCGCGCCAACCGGCGTCCCGTCGGCCGGCTCCGGATTCCCGAGCGCGTCGGCGAAATCCTGGACGCCTACGCCGCCGACGCCCGCGCGCCCGGGGCGGAAGAGGTCCTCGAATCGTTCCGGCGGCGCTACGCGCCCGGCGCGACCTACGGAGACGCATTCATCGAGACCCTGCTCGACCTCGCCGGGGAGGAGCTCCTCGTGCTCGATCCTCTTCATGAGAGCCTCCGGGCGGCGACCGCGGAGTTCTTCGCCCGCGCCGTCGAAAAACGCGACGCGATCCGCGACGCCCTCGCGGGCGCGGCGGGCCGGCTGGAGGCGGCGGGGCTGCCGGTGCCCGTCCCGTTCAAGCCGGACGTCTTCCCTTTCTTCACGATCGAGGATGGCGAGCGGCGGCGCGTCGACGGCGTGCCGGAGGCGGCGGGGCGCGTGGCGCGCGGCGAAGCGTGGCCGTCGACGGACGTCCTGACACGGCCGGTCTTGAAATCCTGGCTGATGCCGGCCGCGGCCGCCGTCCTCGGCCCCGCCGAGATCGCGTACCACGCGCAGGCTCTGGCGCTCTTTCCGGTCTTCGATCTCGAGCCGCCGGTCCTGCTCCCCCGCTCGTTCGTGATCCCCCTGGGGTCGCCGGAGCGCCGGGCGATGGAGGCTCTCGGCATCCCGCGCGAGTCTCTTCTCCTTCCTCTCGCCGGGAGCGCACCGGTCGAGGTGGCCGCCGTCTCCGACGTGCTCGCCCGCGCCGAGGAGGCCGAGCGGGGACTCGCCGCGCTGGAGCCCGCCCTCGCCGCCCTCGACGCGAGCCTCGTGGGGGCGCTCGAAAACACACGGCGGAAAGTCGCGTATCAGTTCGAGCAGCTCGGGGAGAAGATGAAAAAGGCGGCCGGAAAGAAGGACGAAGTGGCGGTGAGCCGCCGGCGCCGGCTCGACACGATGCTCCTGCCGCAGGGCGCGCCCGCCGAGCGCCTCTATCCTCCCCTCGTTTCCCTCCTGGCCTACGGGCCGAAGGCGCTCGACGCGGTGCGCGAGGCGGCGCGCGGATCGACGGACGGGGCGGTCGTGGCGGATCTCGGAGAGGACGGAACCGATGGCCGTTGAGCTGCTCGCCATCGCCGCGCACGCGGACGACATCGAGCTCGGCTGCGCGGGCACCCTCGCGATGTGGAAGCGCCGCGGAGGGCGGTTCGGCGTCGTCGACCTGACGCACGGCGAAATGGGGACGCGGGGCGACCCGGACACTCGCAAGCGGGAAGCCGCGCACGCCGCCGAGATCCTCGGCGCGGAGTTCCGGCAGCATCTCGACTTCGGCGACGGAGGGCTGCGCGTCGACCGCGAGAGCGAGCTCGCCCTCATCGACCTGATCCGGAGAGAGAAGCCGCGGCTCATCCTGACGTCTTACCCGGAGGACCGGCATCCCGACCATCGCCGCGCCGGCCGGCTCGTCACAGACGCGGCCTTCTACGCCGGACTGCGGAAGATCGAGACGGCGCATCCCGCTCACCGTCCGCAGCAGACCGTGTATTTTTCGCTGGCGTACGTCCATCCGCCGAGCTTCATCGTGGACATCACGCCGGCGATCGAGACGCGGCGCGCCGCGATCCGCGCGTTCGCGAGCCAGTTCCACGACCCGACCTCGACCGCGCCGGAGACGATCCTCACGCAGTCGTCGTTCCTCGAGATGATCGACGCGCGGGCGCGTTACTACGGTTTCATGGCCGGCGTCGAGTTCGGCGAGGGCTTCGTTTCTTTCAGGCCGCCCCGTCTGGAGAATCCCGTCGAAGCGTTCGAAGGCTCCGAGCCCGGATTCTGAGCGGAGACCGTATGCGCATCGGCATCACCTGTTATCCGACCGTCGGCGGAAGCGGCGTCGTCGCGACCGAGCTCGGCATCGCGCTCGCCGACGCGGGGGACGAGGTCCATTTCGTCTCGTACGCGCTGCCTTCGCGGCTGGCGCTACCCCGGCCTCGCGTCTTCTTTCACGAGGTCGTCGCGCCCACCTACCCCCTCTTCGTTTCCCCGCCCTACACACTGGCGCTCGCCACGAAGATGGCGGAAGTGGCGGCGAACTCCGCGCTCGATCTGCTCCACGTCCACTACGCCCTTCCGCACGCGATCTCCGGCATCCTGGCGCGGGATCTCCTCGCCGTCGAGAACGTGCCTCTCAAGGTCGTCACGACCCTTCACGGAACCGACATCACGCTGGTTGGACAGGACCGCTCCTACCTCCCGATCACGCGCTACGGCATCGAGCAGAGCGACGGGGTCACGGCGGTGTCGCAGTATCTCCGCGACGTGACGATCCGCGAGCTCGGCGTCCGGCGGGACGTCGAAGTGATCCCGAACTTCGTGGACGCGGCCCTCTACCGCCCCGACGGCGCCTCGGCGTTCGCGCGGAGCCTGGTCCGAGAGGGCGAGGTCGTTCTGATGCACGTCTCGAATTTCCGCCCGGTCAAGCGGATCGCGGACGTGCTCGGCGTCTTCGAGCGCGTCCGCCGCACGATCCCCGCGAGGCTCATCCTCGTCGGCGACGGGCCCGAGAGATCTCTCGCGGAGAGGATGGCGGCGGAGGGCGGCTTCTCCGACCAGACGACGTTTCTCGGCAACGTCGCTTCGATCGAGACGATCCTTCCGATCGCGAAGATCTTCCTTCTTCCGTCCGACTCGGAGTCTTTCGGCCTCGCCGCGCTCGAAGCGATGGCGTGCGGCGTTCCAGTGGTCGGCACCGCGGCCGGGGGGCTGCCGGAGGTCGTCGAGACGGGGCGCAACGGATTCCTCTTCCCGGTGGGCGACATCGACGGGATGGCGGAGGCCGCGGCGGCCCTCCTCGCCGAGCCAGTCCGGTGGACCGCGTTCTCCGAAGCGGCCCGGCGGCGCGCCGTCGACGACTTTCCGAGGGACGCCATCGTCGCGCGGTACCGCGCGCTCTACGAGAACGTTCTCGGCGGGCGGTGACGGCAGCCGGCGGGCCCGCCGCCGGTGACGAGCGAAGCGTTCCCGCGCACGAGGCGCGATGGGAGCAACGCGTGCGCGCCTCCCGGTTTCTCGCCATCGTCGTTCCCTGCGAGGATCCGGCACAGGCCCGGGATGCGCTCGAAAGGATCCGGCGCGAATTCCACGACGCGACGCATGTCGCGTACGCCTGGCGAATCGGTCCCGCCCGCGCGGTCGAGGGTCGTTCCTCGGACGCCGGCGAGCCCGCGGGGACGGCCGGAAAACCGATCGCCTCGGCGATCGAGTCGGCGGCGCTGTCCGACGTGCTGGTCGCCGTCGTCCGATGGTTCGGAGGCACGAAGCTCGGCACGGGCGGGCTCGCACGCGCCTATCGGGACGCGGCCGCCGGGGCCCTCGCGGCGGCGGGACGGGCCGTCCGCGCCGACACGAGGATTGTGACGATCCGGTGTCCCTACTCGCGAGTCGGCGAAGTCCGCCGCCTCCTGCGGCCTCCCGAGGTGGTTCCGGACGCGGAGGCGTTCGGCGAGGACGCCGTGCTCCGCGTCGCGGTCCATCGTTCGAAAGTCGAAGCGCTGATCGCGGCGCTCGACGAGGTCCGGCTCGACTACGTGCTGGAGCCGGAAGGCGGGGCCTGACCCGGGCTCCAGGACGAAAGAGCCGAAGCTCCCGCGGCGCGGGCTTGAGCGCTCAGACCGAACGCGCCCCGCCACGACCGCGCCGCGGTCTCGCGCAGCGCTTCGTCGTCCAGGCCGAAGGCCGTTGCGGCGGCCGAGTACTCGCCGGCCGTCGTCGTCGAGAACAGCAGCGGATCGTCGGCGGAGATCGCGACCGCCACGCCGGCGGCCAGAAGACGGCGGAAGGGGTGATCGGCGAATCCCGCGACGGCGCCCGTACGAACATTTCCCGTCGGCGCGACGAAAAGGGGAACCGTCTCGTCCGCGAGGCGTTCCAGAAGCGAGGCGTCGGAAGCTGCGGCGATGCCGTGGTCGATCCGGTCGGGCCGCAGAGCGTCCAGGGCGGACCGGACGGAGTGCGCGCCCTGCCATTCTCCGGCGTGCACGGATGTCTTCAATCCGATCGAGCGGGCTCTCGCGTACGCGCCGGCGAACTCGGAGGCCGGGTGCGACGCTTCGTCGCCGCCCATTCCGAATCCGACGACCCTCGGAAGGGGGCGGCGTTCGTGGACGTCCAGGACCCTCTCCGCGGCTTCCGCTCCCCAATGGCGGACCGTGTCGAGCAGGATGCGGCAGTCCGCGAAATCGTCGGAGGGATCCTTCTCGCCGAAGCCCGCGTCGACCGCCGCGAGGCAGGCGCCGGGATCGAGCCCGATCCGGCCGCAGATCTCGGGAGACACGTAGACCTCGGCGTAGGCGACGCCGCCGGCCGCGAGCGATCGCGCGAGGCGCGACGCGGCGTCCCGGTAGTCTTCGGGCGTGCGAAACAGGCGGCAGATCTCGGCAAAGAGAGCGAGGAACCCGCCGGAGTCGCGCACGGCGTCCCGGGCCGCGGGAAACGCCCCGGGCTCGGCGAACGGGTGCCGGGCGCGGCCGGCCAGGGACTGGACGACGTCGAGAGGAAGAGATCCCTCGAAATGGAGATGGCAGTCCGCGAGGAGTGGAGCCACGGTAAGGTTTGAGCCCTCGTTTCCAGTCCGAGGAGTAGACATAACCGATATCGCCCGAGGAATCCACCCATGCGTCTGGCCCGGATCTTCGCCTTCTTCCTGGACCTGCTGGTCTGCGCGGCCTGCGCGGACGCGGCGGGCCTCGCGGCGACGGCCGCCTTCTGGTGGTGGCTGCCCGGAGCGCTCCCGGCCGCCGTCCCCGTGATCTGGGCCGCGGTGGGGGCATCGGCGGTCGCCGCCTTCCTGTTGCGGGACGCCGCGGGGGGCCGGGCGCGCCGGTGGCTGGGGCTCGAGGCGGTCGGGCGGGGGGGCACGCCGCCGGGGCGGCGGGCCTCCGTCCGACGGAACCTTCCCCTGCTCATCCCGCTCTGGAACATCGTCGAGGCGTGGCCGGTCCTGCGCGACGGGGACACCACCCGGCCGGCGGACCGGCGGCTTGGCATCGTCATCCGGCACTCGGAATGACCCCGCCAGGCCGAGCCCCCTCCCGAGAACCTTTCCGCCTATGATCCGTTAATGGAATCGGAGAACCTGATGAGGAAAACCCTGCTGACGCTCTGCCTTCTCGCCGCGGCGACCGTGCTGCGGGCGGGCCAGGAAGAGATCTTCGAGAAAAGCTATTCGATGGAAGGGATTGCGCGGATTTCCGTCGAGAACGTGAATGGCCGCGTGGACGCCATCGCCTGGGACAAGCCCTACTTCAAGGTGCGGGCCGTCAAGACCGCCACCGGCGGTGGGGCGGAGGAAACCCTCCGGCTGACCGAAATCCGGGTCCGCAAGGCCGGCGACGAGCTGCGGGTCGAGACGATCAACCCGAACCGGCACAAGCTCTTCGGGATCCTGGATTTCGGCAGCCATCACGCCCGCGTGGACTACCAGGTGTTCCTCCCCGGCACGGCCGAGGCGCGCCTCCAGACCTGCAACGGTCAGGTCAACGCGAGCGGCCTGGGAGCCGCCGTCTCCGCCGACGCCGTCAACGGCAACATCGAGGTCAAGGACATGGTGGGGCCCGTGAAGGCGACCACCGTCAACGGGTCGCTCCGGATCGCCTTCCGCGGCCCCCTCCACAAGACCCAGCTCGAGACGGTGAACGGCTCCGTCGAGGTGGCGTTCGACCGCGGCTCCTCGATCCGCTATGACCTCGAGACGGTCAACGGCCGCATCGAAGGGGACATCGAGCTCGCCGTCGAGGGACGGCATGGTCCCAAGGAAGCGCGCGGCTCCTACAACGGCGGGACCGAGACGCTGCGGTGCGAAACCGTCAACGGATCGATCCGGCTGAAGACCAACTGACGGGATTCGCGCCCGCCGGGTCCCCGGACCGGCCCATCCCCTGATAGCGTCTGCGAATGACAGACAGAGCGTCGCGGCCCTCCTGGCAGCTCGTGATCTGTTACCTGCCCCTCTTCGGAGTCATTCCGCTCCTGTTCAAGAAGACATCCCGCGAGGTGCGGTGGCATGCGCGCAACGGGCTTCTCCTCTTCGGAGCGATGATCGCGATCGGCGTTCTCGCCACCCTTCCGGGATTCTTCTTTCCGTCCTTTACCTGCTTCTACGGGTTTGTGATGTTCTTCGCGGGAGTCGTGTACGTGATCGTGGTCATCCTCGCGATCGTGAAGGCCCTCCAGGGCGAGCGCCTCATCATCCCCGGTCTCTCCCGGTATGCCAACCGCCGGTGAGCATCCGCCGCCGCAACGGGTCGGAACCGCCCGACGCCGCAGCCTCGTCCCCGTCGTTCTCTCCGCGCTGATCGGCCTCGCGGCGGGCGACGCCCTGCGCCCGGCCGACCAGCAGGCGGGGGCGCGGATCGCGATCGCCGCGATCGACGGCTACCGCGCGAACCTTTCTCCGCTTCTCGGGCGGTCGCACCTCGTGCGGTGCCGCTATTCCCCGACGTGCTCCGCCTACGGGCGTGAGGCGATCGAGCGGTTCGGCTGGCCGAAGGGCGCCGCCCTGACGGCCATCCGCATCGCGCGGTGCAATCCCTGGTCGCGCGGGGGAGACGACCCGGTACCGCCGTAGGTGAGAGGAGAGAGGTCAGAGGAGTGAGTGAGAGGAGAGAGGTGAGAGGTGAGAGGAGTGAGGGCTCAGGCCTGAATTCCCTCTGACCTCTGACCTCTGACCTCTCACCAGTCACCTCTCACCAGTCACCTCTCACCAGTCACCTCTCACCGGTCACCAGTCACCAGTCACCAGTCACCGGTCACCAGTCACCAGTCACCTGTCACCAGTCACCTGTCACCTCTCACCAGTCACCTGTCACCTGTCACCTTTCACCTCTCACCTCTCACCTCTCACCTCCCTAAGGGCACATGGCGAACGCTCCCGTGTCCTGGATCGGCTGGAAAGCGGTATTGATCGGGTTCGTGTAGACCTTCGCCGTCCCGTTCGACATGTCGGTCACGGTCAGGGTCACCTTCACGTTCGTCAGGCCGCCGGCGAAGACCCAGTAGCGCTGGTTGAATCCGCACCCGTTTAAGACTTTGACGACCATTTCCACGTTGTCCGCGCTGAAGAACCAGAACTGGCCGGTGTCCGCGGTGCCCGGGATCGCCGTCCCCGCTCCGCTTCCCGTCGACGTCTGCCACGCGGCGGTGACTCGAAACCGCCCGTTGTTCAAGCAGAGGCTCTGCACGTCCGGCGTGCAGAGACCCGACCCCTGGAATCCGGAGCTTTGCCGCTGGCCGAGCACGACGTTGCCATCGCTCGTGCGGAGATCGGTCACCGTCGCCGCCGCGAGCGCGCCGCCGGAAGGAATCGAGGTCCCTTCCCGCACGCCGACCGTCACTCTCAGGCCGTCGTCGAGAGGCATGCCGAGAAACGGATTCCCCGCGCGCAGCGCGGACTTCGCCGCGATCGTGTACGCCGTCGTCGAGAGGACGGCGTTGCCGGGCGACTGCACCACCTTCACCTCGACCGGAAGCGAAACCGCGGACGTGTTCGCGAGGTCGAGCTGGGTCTGGAAATTCGGATCGCCCGAATGGAGCCCGAACAGCTGGAGCACATTGACCGCGTCCGTGGCCGAGCTGCGCGGCCCCATCGATTCGGAGACCGGAGTGCCGGCGTAGAAGCCGCCCGCCGTGCCGGAAACGCTGGAGACGTACTTGTGAACGGTCGCCATGACCGGGATCGAAGAGCTCCACTCAATCGCGCCGAACACGCCGTCTCCGACCGGAAGGGTCGACAGCGTGACGTCCGCGAAGAACTTCGTCTCGCGCGGGAACAGGGCGACGGGAGCGGAGGTCACCGCGGTGCCCGCCGGCTGGCCGCTCGGCTCCGCAGGATGGAAGACGAGCGTCACGGTGGCGCTCGACGCCGGATCCGGATTGAACAGCCAGAGGTCCGTCCGGATCTGCGCGTTGCCGGCGATCGTCTGCCGTCCCGCAACGGGAAACCACCCACCCGTCGCCGCCGGCGAATAAGCCGCCAGCGCCGCTTTTCCGCCCCAGAGACACAAGAAAGCCAGAGCGAACGCCAGGCGACGAAGGACCATGGAGAAACCTCCCCTAACTGCAAGAACGGACGCGCGGTGCGGCGAAAAGGTTTACCGCAGCATCGAAGCCTTTCCGCCGCGGGAAGGCCGATGGGTATCCAGGGAATCGGGCCATTTGTCGGCGATCGGGTCATCGGGCCATCGGGTCATCGGGCCATCTGGGAATGCGGCTCGCGACGGGCCTCGGCCCCCGGCAGCGAATCAGAAGCCGCGGGTCTCCGTCGTGCATTCGACCGTTTCTGCCGCAGCGGAGAGGGGGCTCCCCTCACCCCAGCCCTCTCCCACCCGAAGGAGGGGGATCATTTCAGGCGAAACGAACCATCCGCTCGCATCGGGAGGAGTCTCCCGACCGAAGGGAGGGAGGAGCCTCCCG
>JBDTOO010000084.1:0-12107 GCA_039933215.1 Acidobacteriota bacterium | reverse complement strand
TGAACTTCTCCCCCTCCGCGACCATGATCTCGCGCTTCTTCTTGCCGATGGCCTTCCGGAGAAGATCCGCTTCCGCGAGGGAGTAGCCGGCCACGATCGACGCGATCCGCATGACCTGTTCCTGGTACACGAGGATCCCGAGCGTCTCCTCGAGTACGTCGGCGATCTCCGGAAGCGGGTAGGTCACTTTGCTCGTCCCGCTGCGCCTCCGGACATAGTCCTCGACGGTGCCCGCGTCGAGCGCGCCCGGCCGGTACAGGGCGTTCAAGGCCGCGAGGTCCGCGAAGACCCGCGGCTTGGCCCGGCGCAGCAGATCGCGCATCCCGGAGGAGTCGAACTGGAAGACGCACGCGGTTCGGCCCGACCGGAAGAGCTCATAGGTCTTCTCGTCGTCGAGCGTCAGGTGATCGAGGTCGGGAGCGCCTTCCCCGCGGGCCCGGATGGCGTCCAGAGCCGCGTCGATGACGTCGAGCGTGATGAGGCCGAGAAAGTCGATCTTCAGGAGACCCATCTTCTCGACGGCGTTCATGTCGAACTGTGTGGTGATTTCGTCCTTGTTCGTCCGGTAGAGCGGGAGGTACTCGGTGATCGGCTTCGGGGCGATCACGACGCCGGCCGCGTGCATCCCCGCGTGGCGGGAGAGACCCTCGAGCCGTTCGGCGATCTGAACGACTTTGGCGACCGACTCGTCGGAGGCGATGAGCTCCTTCAGGCCGGGCGATTCCTTGAGAGCCCGCTCGAAATTCACGTCGGGCCCGTCCGGGACGAGCTTCGCGATGCGGTCTCCGAGCGCCACCGGCAGCGACAGCACGCGCGCGACGTCGCGGACGGCGAGCTTCGGCTTCAGCTGCGAGAACGTGACGATCTGCGCCACGTTCTCGCGGCCGTATTTCTGGGTCACGTACTCGATCACCTCGCCGCGGCGCGCCTGGCAGAAGTCGATGTCTATGTCGGGCATCGAGATGCGCTCCGGGTTCAGGAACCGCTCGAAGAGGAGGTCGTAGCGCAGCGGATCGATCTCGGTGATCCGGAGGGCCCACGACACGATCGAGCCGGCGGCGCTGCCCCGGCCGGGGCCCACGGAGATGCCCTTCTCGCGCGCATAACGGATGAAGTCGGCGACGATCAGAAAGTACGAGGGAAATCCCATCTTCTCGATCACGCCGATCTCGTAAGCCAGGCGATCGCGATACTTCTCCGGCGCGATGCCGCTCGGCGGCCCCTCGGTCTCCATTTCGTGAAGGCGCCGCTCGAGGCCTTCGCGGGCGAGCTCGCCGAAATGCTCCGCGGGAGTCTGACCCTCCGGCGCCGTGAAGGTCGGAAGATGGAGCCCTTCGGTGTCGAAGGTGACGGCGCAGCGCTCCGCGATCGCCACGGAATTGGTCACCGATTCGGCGGACCACGACGCGAAGCGCGACTTCATCTCGTCCGGATTCTTGACGTAGAACTCGTCGTTGTAGAACCGCATCCGGCGTTCGTCCTCGAGCGTCTTGCCCATCCCGATGCAGAGCAGGACCTCGTGCGCGAACGCGTCGTCGCGGCGCAGGTAGTGGCTGTCGTTCGTCGCGACGGCCGGTGCTCCCACCGCCGTGGAGAGCCGCAGGAGCTCCGGCATGATCGCCGTCTGCTGCGGCAGGCCGTGATCCATCAGCTCGACGTAGAAATTTCCCTTGCCGAAGATCTCCTCGTATTCGAGAAACGCCCTCCGGGCGGCCTCGAAATTGCCCCGGGAGAGCGCGCCCGCGACCTCTCCCTTGAGGCAGCCGGAGAGTCCGATGAGGCCCTCGGAGTACTGCCGCAGGAGGGCCTTGTCCATGCGAGGCCGGTGGTAGAAGCCCGTCATGTACGCCTCGGAGACGAGGCGGACCAGGTTCTTGTATCCGGCCTGGGTCGCCGCCAGGATCGTCAGGTGGTACGCGTATCCGTCTCCGGATTCGCTCGCCGCCTTCGCTTCGCGATCCCGCCGGTCCGCCGGCGCAATGTAGGCCTCGACGCCGATGATGGGCCGCACGCCCTGCTTGATCGCCTCGTGGTAGAAGGCGAACGCCCCGAACATGTTGCCGTGGTCGGTGACCGCGACCGCAGGCATGCCCAGCTCCCCGACCCGCTTGCAGAGCTCCGGCAGCCGGTTGGCGCCGTCGAGAAGCGAGTACTGGCTGTGCAGATGGAGGTGGACGAAGTCGCCGGGCATGTGAAGTGCCGATTGTAGATCGGTGGCGAAGAAAAAGGGTGGCAGGAAGGTGAGAGGAGAGAGGTCAGAGGTCAGAGGGGATTCAGACCCGGCCCCTCTCCTCTCACCCTCTCACCCTCTCCCTCTCCCCTCTCTCCTCTCACCTCCACTCGGGAGAGTCGGCGCTCCGCTATTCTCTTGGCATGTCCCTCCGGCGCGACCTCGGGGCGTTCGACGCGACGATGGTCGTCGTCGGAGGGATCATCGGCGCCGGAATCTTCATCAATCCCTCGGTCGTCGCGTCGCGGCTTCCGTCGTCGGCGCTGGTTCTCGCGGCGTGGGTGACCGGCGGCGCCATCGCCCTCGCGGGAGCGTTCGTCTTCGCGGAGCTGGCGGCCGTTCTCCCCCGCGCCGGCGGCGAGTACGCGTACCTCGCCGAGGCGTATCACCCGATCGTCGGATTCCTGTTCGGATGGGCTTCGCTCCTCCTGATCCAGGGCGGTGGCATCGCCGCCGTGGCGATCACGTTCTCGCAATACGCGCTCCGCCTCGCCGGGCGGACCGGCGCCGGACCGGCGCCCCTCGCGATTGCGGCGATCGTGCTGCTGGCGGGCGTCAACGTCCTCGGCGTCAAGCCGGGAAGCCGCCTGCTGAACGTCCTCGTGGCCCTCAAGGTCGCCGCCCTGGGCGTTCTCATCGTCGGCGGGCTGCTCGTTCCGCCTCCCCGCACGGCGGCGCCGCTGCAGGGGACGGTCCTGCCTCTCGGAGGCCTCGCGGCCTTCGGCACGGCCCTGGTGCCCATCCTCTTCTCATACGGTGGCTGGCAGAGCGCCAACCTCGTGGCCGAAGAGACGCGCGACCCGCGCCGCACGCTGCCGCGGGCGCTCGTCGCGGGCACCCTCCTCGTCGTGCTCGTGTACATCGCCGCGAACGTCGTGTACCTGCGCGCGCTCGGGCGGGAAGGGCTGGCGGCGACTCTGACTCCGGCCGCGGACGCCGTCCGGCGCCTCTTCGGATCCGACGCCGACCGCTTTCTCGCCGCCGCGATCGCCGTCTCCACCTTCGGGTTCCTCGACCTCTGTTTTCTCGCTCCGACGCGGATCTCGTTCGCCATGGCTCGGGACGGGGTCTTCTTCCCGGCCCTCGCCCGCCTCCATCCGCGGTTCCAGACGCCGGCGCTCGCCATCGTCCTCCAGGCGGCGTGGTCCTGCGCGCTCGTGGCGTACGGGAACTACGGCGGGCTCGTCGACTCGGTCGTGTTCGCGGACTGGATCTTCTTCGGGCTCGCCGCCGCCGCCATCTTCGTCTTCCGGCGGCGGGGACTCGCGGCGCCGGGGCGCTTCCGGGCGCCCTTTTATCCCGTCCTGCCGGCCCTCTTCGTCGCCGCCGCGGCGCTCGCGGTCGTGAGCGCCGTGCGCTCGAGCCCGGGGCGGTCCGCCGTCGGGACCGCGCTCCTCGCCGCGGGAGTTCCCGTCTACTTCTATTTCCGGAGGCGCCCGGCCGGGGCGGCGGAACGATGACGCGCGCGCGGGCGCCCTACCTGGAATGGGCGAAGAACCGCCCGGCGCCCCGCATCGACCTCGCGGGAAGCAATCTCCTCGCCTGTTCCGTCGAAGACCTTCCCGGGGCGCGGGAAGCGCTCGACTTCGCCGGCGACAACCCGAACGGCTATCCACCCCTCCTCGCGGCGATCGCGGCGCATGCGGGCTTTTCGCCCGAAGGCGTCGCCACGGCGACCGGAGCCGCCGGGGCGAACTTCCTCGCCTGCGCCGCGCTCCTCGAGCCGGGAGACTCGGTCGCCGCCGAGTGGCCGGGATACGACCCGCTCGTCGGGGCCGCGCGGATGCTCGGCGCGGAGGTCCGATTTTTCGAGCGGCGTTTCGAGGCGTCGTGGGCGATCGAGCCCGATCGCGTCGCCGCGGCGATGACGCCGCGAACGAAAATGGTGATCGTCTCCGACCCTCACAACCCGACGGGCGTCCTCGCCGCGCCGGACGCGCTCGACGAAGTCGCCCGCGCCGCCGCCCGCGCGGGCGCGATGGTCCTCGTCGACGAGGTCTATCTCGAAACCGTCGGACTCCCGGGCCCGTCGCCGCCTCCGGCCGCCGCGCGCTCCCCCGCTTTCGTGTCGACCAGCAGCCTCACGAAGGCCTACGGGCTCTCGGCGCTGCGCTGCGGGTGGGCGCTCGCGTCGCCCCCCGTCGCCGAACGGCTCCGGCGGGCCCGCGACATCGTCGACGGTTCGGGCTCGATCCCTGCGGAGCGGCTCTCGGAGCTCGCCTTGCGCCGCCTGCCCGCGCTGCGCGCGCGAGCGGCGCGGATCCTCACGGCCAACCGCGCTCTCTGGCGCGCCTTCGTCGGGCGCACGGGGCTCGCGGTCATCGAGCCCGCCGGGACCGTGGCCTTCCCGCGGCTTCCGGACGGAAGCGACGGCGCCGCGTTCGCGCGGCGGCTTCTGGAGGAAGACGGCGTCGCCGTGGCGCCGGGCGCCTTCTTCGGCTCGCCCGCGCACTTCCGCGTGGCGATCGGCGGAGACACCGCGCGGCTCGAAGAGGGACTGGCGGCGATCGCGCGACGGCTCGGCCGGCCGGCGAGCTAACGAGCTAGCGAGCCCGGCCCCTGTTCCACGGCACGGGCGCGGGCCGCGGCGACCACGTAGTCCGACGGGAGACGTCCCTCGGCCATCAACGCGCTCTCCCGCTCGCACAGGCCTCGAAGGAGTGCCTCGTCCTCGGGACGTTCCTCGTCGAAGTTCGCGACGAGCTCGTAGAGGAGAGGAGACAGAAGGCTTCCCCCGTACGGAATCTCCTCGAGGACGTCCATCGAGGCGCGCAGGACCGGCAGGATGTCGTCGGATCGGACCGCCTCGGACGGATCGCGCAGCGCGAGCTCGCCGGGATCGGTGCGATGGCCCCGCGTGGCGAAGCCGCGGCCGTCCGGAAGGCGGCGGTACTTCTGCGGGAGGGACCGCAGCGCGTCGTCCAGGATGATCTCGCGCGCGCGGCCGTAGTCGAAGCGGCGCGGACCGACGTACTCGCAGAAGAGGAGGGCGCCGTCGGGAGCGAGCGCCGCGGCCGTGCGGGCGTAGAGGCCCTCGAGATTGCGGACGTGGTGGATCACGTCGTGCGAGAGGACGAGGTCCCACGTTCCCGCCGGAAGTGGATCGCGGTCGAGATCCGCGACCGCGTGGGAGATGCGCTCGGAGAGGCCCTCGGCCGACGAGCGTCGCTCCGCCTCTTCGATGATTTCGGGCGACACGTCCACGCCCGTCACGAAGGCGATCCGCGCATCGCGGGCCAGGACCCGCTCGAGCCATCCGTCGCCGCAGCCCAGGACCAGGACCCGCAGGCCCGGCCGGTTCGGCGCGTGCCGGTGGAGCATCCACGTCACCCAGTCGCATCGCGGGTCGCCCGATACCCGCCGGTGCAGGTACTCCCGGATGACGCGCGAGTTCGTCCAGACCCGCGGCGCGAGCGCGGCGGACCCCGCAGGACCCCAGTGCTTCTCGACGCGGCGCCGGTTGATGCCGAGCGGCAGATCCGCCAGGGCCCGCTGGACGATCCGCCGCAGGATCGTCGGTCGGGAGCGGATGAACCACCAGGCGCGCGAGAAGAGGGGCTCTCCCGCTCCTCTCCCGGCGGCCATCACTCCCACTCGATGGTCGCGGGAGGCTTCGACGTGATGTCGTAGACGACCCTGTTCACGCCCCGAACCTGCCGGACGACGCGGGAAGCGATGGAGTCGAGGACGTCGTGCGGCATCCGGAACCAGTCGGCCGTCATGAAGTCGGTGGTCTGGACCGCGCGGACCGCGAGGACGAAGTCGTGCGTCCGGTTGTCGCCCATCACGCCGACCGAGCGGACCGGGAGAAGCACCGCGAACGCCTGCGAGATCGCGTCGTAGAGGCCTGCCGCCCGGATCTCGTCGAGGACGATCTCGTCGGCCTGCTGGAGGATCGCCACCTTCTCCTTCGACACTTCTCCCGGGATCCGCACCGCGAGGCCCGGGCCGGGGAACGGATGCCGCGCCAGAAACTCCTTTGGAAGGCCGAGCTCCGCTCCGAGGAGACGCACCTCGTCCTTGAAGAGCTCGCGCACGGGCTCGATCAGGGTCAGGCCGAGCTTCTCGGGAAGACCGCCGACGTTGTGGTGCGTCTTGATGACCGCCGAGGGTCCCTTGATGGAGACCGACTCGATCACGTCGGGATAGAGCGTGCCCTGTGCGAGATAGCGGGCGCCGGGGATCGACCGCGCCTCCCGCTCGAAGACCTCGATGAAGCTGCGTCCGATGATCTTCCTCTTCTCCTCCGGGTCGGTGATGCCGGTGAGCCGCGAGAGGAAGAGCTCCGAGGCGTCGACGGCGTGGATGGCGATGCCGAAGCGCCCGAACGCTTCGACGACCTGCGCGGCTTCGTGGGCCCGCATGAGGCCGTGGTCGACGAGAATGGGATGGACCCGATCGCCGAGGGCTTCCCGCAGCAGCAGCGCCGTGACCGAGGAATCGACGCCCCCGGAGAGGGCGCAGATCACGGCTCCGTCCGGCGCCTGGCGGCGGATCTCCGCGACCTTCTCCTGCCGGAAGGACGCCATGCTCCAGTCCGGGCGCGCTCCGCAGACGCGGAACAGAAAGTTCTGGATGACAGCGTCGCCGTTGTCCGTGTGGCGGACCTCCGGGTGGAACTGGAGGCCGTAGTGGCGCCGCCCGGCGTCCTCGAACCCCGCGATCGCCGTGTCGTCCGTCCCCGCGATGACGCGCGCGCCGGACGGCGGCCGGGTGACGGAGTCGCCATGGCTCATCCACACGGTCTGCTTCTCCTCCAGGCCGTGGAAGAGGGCCGAGTCGGGCGCGACGCGTGCCGTGGCGCGGCCGTACTCCCGGCCCTGACCTCCCAGGACTTCTCCCCCTTCAACGTGCGCGATCCATTGCATCCCGTAGCAGAGGCCGAGAACGGGGACCTCGAGGTCGAGCAGGCCGGGCGCCGGAACGGGCGCGCCCTCCTCGTAGACGCTCTGCGGCCCCCCGGAGAGGACGATCCCGAGCGGGTTCCACCGCCGGATCTCGTCGAGCGGGGCGGACGGGGGCAGGACGACGGAGAAGACGCGGGCGTCGCGGATGCGCCGCGCGATCAGCTGCGTGTACTGCCCACCGAAGTCGAGGACGACGATCGCGCTCGCGGGCCGCGTCACGTGGGATCGACCTTCCGGAGGAGCGCGAACGGAGCGGCGAGGACGGCGGCAGGCAGGACGCAGATTCCCGCGCCGGCGTAGGGTGCGAACGCGACGAGCAGGGGCGCGACCAGAGAGCCCGGCGCGAGCCGCGCCAGCAGACGGTCACCCGCCCAGACCACGATCGCGGTCGCCAGGAGGAACAGCCCCGCGAAGAGGGCGCCGAAAGCGGAGCGATAGGGCTCTCCCCGGCGCGCGGGTTCCGGGCGGCCCAGCAAACCTCTCTCCGCGACGACGACGAAGAGGATGAAGAGCAACGTCATGAGATAGGCCGGCAGGAAGAAGAGGATCGACTGCTCGACGAACCGGGCCTCCGGAGCGGTGGCGGCCAGGGCCCCGCCCGTCCACTGGGAAAAGAAAGGGTAGGCGCCGAATCCGGGGTCCTGGCGGCCGTGGGTGAGGAGGAACAGCAGGACGCCCAGGAGGAATCCACAGGGCAGAAGCAGCGCCGCCTGTCGGAAGAAGCTCACGGGCGCGACCATCTTAGCGGAAACGCCCGACAGCCTCCCGCGCCGCGGGGCCCGTACAATCCCGGGCCGTGAGACCCCGGAAATCGACGGCGATCTGGCTCGTCGTCTTCATCGTGGCGGTCGTGACGGCAATCACGGTCCGCGCCGCCGTGGGCGAGCTCGGGTGCGCGGGCGGGATCGCCCTGCTCACGGCGTGCGTGGCCGGCGCGGTTCTGGTCGGCATCTTCGTCGTGTCGGCGTTTCGCGCGGTGGTTCGGCGCCTGACGCTGCGTCTCGCGTTCTCCTATTTCCTGATCGGGATCGTGCCGATCCCGCTCCTCGCGGCTCTCCTTTTCGCGGGCGCCTATCTCGTCGCGCACCAGATCATCGCGACGACCGTGCGGCGCGAAGTGACGGCGCTCGGCGTCGAATCGGCCTCGTCCCCGGAGGGACTGCCCGAGCTCCGCGTCGGCGCCGACGGGCGCGTCACGTCCTCGGACGTCGCGTGGCTCCCGCGCGGTGCCGCGGCGCCGTGGGCGCTCGCGCTCTCCGAGCCCCGGCCCGCCGTCGTCGGCGACGACGCCTGGCTCGTCGCGCCGGTCCCCTCGTCGCCCGGCCGATTCGTGCTCCTCCTCCTGACCGATCCGGACGGCCGCGTCGCGGCCCGGATCGGCTCGCGGACGGGATACGACGTCGAGATCAAGGGAGGCACGTCGAGGACCCGGGGCGGCGGCTTCAACGTCAGCTTTCCGGAGGACCGCGCGAAATCTCCACGCATGACCATCTCGCCGCCGCGGCCCGCGCCCCGGCTCGCGGCCAGCGGCCGGCGAGACTGGCTCGACTCGAAGTGGGTCGCCGGCGTCTACATCGACAAGCCCGCCGCGTCGCTCGCGCCCGCTCCGACCGCGCGCAACGTGGTGATCTACGCGGCGCAGACTTCCCCTCGCGCCCTCTTCCGCCAGCTCTTCGCGCAGGGTGTCCCCGAGATCGGCCGCATCTTCTGGGTGATCTTCATGGGGATCGCCGTGACCCTTCTCATCGTCTATCTCGTGGCGCTCGCCATCGCCTTCACCCTCGTCGGATCGCTCGCGCGCAACGTCAACCGCCTCACCCGCGCCTCGCGCGCGGTGGCGAAGGGCGACTTCTCGGTCCGGGTGAACTCCAGGTCGCGCGATCAGATTGGCGACCTCGCCCGGGGCTTCGACGGCATGGCGTCGTCGATCCAGGGCCTCCTCGCGGATACGGCGCGCAGGGAGCGGCTCGAAGCCGAGATCGCGGTCGCGCGGACGATCCAGCAGAAGCTGCTCCCTCCGCCGGCCGCCGAGCTCCCCGGCCTCGAGATCCGGGCGCGATTCGAACCGCTCGCCGAGATCGGCGGCGACTACTACGATTACGTGCGGCTCGACGGCGATCGGAGCGCCTTCGCGATCGGAGACGTTTCGGGTCACGGACTCCCGACCGGACTTCTCGTGGCCATGGCCAAGGCGGGATGGATGACGCTGCTCGAGTCGGGGGTCGAGGGAACGCCGCTCTTCGTGAAGTTGAACGAGCTCATCTTCCGGTCGACGGACTCCCGCAATTACATGACGCTCGCGCTCTTCGCGTACGACCCGGCGGCGCACACGGGAACGCTGACCAACGCGGGCCAGCTCGCGCCGTACCGGCTTACCTCGGCGGGCGCCGTCGAGAGCCTTTCTCTCCCCTCGTTTCCGCTCGGAGTCTCCGCGAGGACGGATTTTCCGACGCGGACGTGGGAGCTCTCCTCCGGTGACCGGCTCGTTTTTCTGACCGACGGGATCGTCGAGACGACCAACGCCGAGGGGGAGCCCTTCGGATTCGAGCGCCTCGAAGCTCTCCTCCACGCCGAAGCGGCCTCCGACGCCGAGCGAATCGAATCGTCGATCCTCGCCGCGGTAGCGCGGCACGGAAGCGGCGCGCCTCTGGACGACGACCGGACGCTCGCCGTGCTCACGATCTCCTGATCCGGATCGCGAGCACGGCCTCGCCCGGGCGAGGACTATCCGAGCGGCCGACGAGAGATCAGCGCCAGTGGCCGTCGATCCACAGCCAGCCCTGACGCGTGTGCTTCCAGCGCCCGTCGACCCAGCGCGCGCGTTCGCGGGGCCGGCGGTCGAAGTGTCCGGGGACCCAGCCGTACGCGGCGCCGTCCCAGCGCCAGTAGCCGCGGACCCAGAGGTAGTCGGGACCCGGCGCGGCGCCCACGTATTCTGTGCGGACGGCGGGCGGCGCGATCGACGCGTAGACGCCCACGGCGGCCGGCGGCGGACACGCGACCAGCAGGGGCAGCGCCGCCCCGACGAGGATGGCTCCGAGAATTTTCGAGCCTCTCATCTCGCTTCTCCCTCTCAACGCCAGCGCCCGTCGGACCAGTACCAGCCGCTCCGGCCGTGGCGCCAGTGTCCGGCGGACCAGTGCGCGTGACGCCGGGGCGGAAGGTTCCAGGTGCCAGGGACCCACACGTAGGACCGGCCGTCCCACCGCTGGTATCCGCCCACCCAGACGTGCCGCCGCGAGGGCGCCACGGGACGGACTTCCACCGCGACGGGGGGCCGTGGCGGAGCGACGCGGACGTAGACGCGGGGCGCGGCGCTCGCGGGAGCCGCCGGAGCGGCCATCGCCCATACCGACGCGAAGGTCGCGGCCGTGAGCAGAATTCCTCGAAGGCTGCGTGTCATGGTCTGTCCCCCTTTCATTACCTCCGTTCGACGAGCAGACGGCGTGCCAGGTTGGCGTCCTGGGAGAGAATCCCCGTCATGCCGAGGCGCAAAAGAGCCGCCGACCCCTCCTCCCGGGGGCTCCAGCCTTCCGAAACGCTGTCCGCGGCGCGTCCCGTCGAGATCGCGGCCCTCGAGGAGGCCGTCGCCCGGGACGGAGGATCGGTGATCGGCGCCTTCCGGGAGCCCCTGGGGGGCCGCTGGCAGATCCTGGCCGCCCTGCCGATCGAGCGCGTCGCGCCCACTCCCTTCCAGCGGGACCTCTCCGAGGCGCACGTGACGCGGCTCGCCCGAGTCATCGACAGCCTCGACCGGTTCCTCGATCCGATCATCGCCGTCCGGGACGCGGAGGGCGCCTACTGGACGCCGAACGGCAACCATCGCCTGTCCGCCCTCCGGCGGCTGGGCGCGCGCACGGTGATCGCCCTGATCCTGCCCGACCCGCGGGTGGCCTACAAGATCCTGGCTCTCAACACCGAGAAGGCGCACAACCTCCGTGAGAAATCGCTCGAGGTGATCCGAATGGCGCGCGACCTCGCGGCCCGGGAATCGCGGTCGGAAGCCGACTTCGCGCTGGAGTTCGAGGAGCCGGCGTTCCTGACCCTGGGCGCCGCCTACGAAAGAAACGGCCGCTTCGCGGGCGGGGCGTACCATCCGCTGCTGAAGCGTCTCGACGCGTTTTCCGCGGAGCCCCTCGCCGCGGCTCTCGCCGAACGGGAGCGCCGGGCCGGGCGCCTCCTCGAGATCGATGAGGCGGTCGCGGCCGCGATGGCGGCCCTCTCCGAGAAAGGATTCCAGAGCCCCTATCTGCGGCCCTTCGTCATCGCCCGAGTCAATCCCGTCCGCTTCCTGAAGGGCCCGCCGCCCGAGTTCGACGCGGCGCTCGACCGCATGCTCGCGTCCGCGCGGAAGTTCCGCCCGGACTCGGTCAAGCCGGAGCAGATCGCCCGCGCGGCGGGGCCGCCGCCGGCGGAAGAATGACGAACGGCTCCGAGCCCCCACCGCATTCGCCGGCGATCGAGGTGCGGGACCTGACGAAGCGCTTCGGCGAAGTCGCCGCCGTGGACGGCCTGTCGTTCACGGTCCCGCGAGGAGAGCTCTTCGGCCTTCTCGGCCCGAACGGCGCCGGCAAGACGACCACGATCCAGCTTCTCCTGGGATTGACGACGCCGGGCGCGGGCTCGATACGGATTCTCGGCCTCGCGATGCCCGAGGACCGGTTCCGAATCCTGCAGCGCGTGAACTTCTCTTCGGCCTACATCTCCCTGCCCTCGAATCTGACCGTCCGCCAGAATCTCCGGGTCTTCGCGGGCCTCTACGGGGTCCGGAGGCCCGCGGCGCGCATCGACGAGCTCCTCGAGCTCTTCGAGGTCTCGGAGGCGGCGGACCGGGCGACCGGCGGCCTCTCGTCGGGACAGCTCACACGGGTCAACCTCTGCAAGTCTTTCCTGAACGATCCGGAGGTCCTCTTCCTGGACGAGCCGACGGCGAGCCTCGACCCGGACATCGCGGACAAGGTGCGGCAGGT
>JBDTOO010000083.1:0-12211 GCA_039933215.1 Acidobacteriota bacterium | reverse complement strand
TGAACGGTAAAGGCGCTCGCTCTCTACGAGGTTGGCGGCGGACGAGCCGACCTCGCCTTCCAGCATCTGGCTGTACTTGTCGAGGTAATCGCCGTATGCCTTCAGGCGCAACAGGTTTCGGACGCGGACGGTCAGCTCGGCCCGGTCGACCGGTTTGCTGAGGAAGTCTTCGGCCCCGGCGTTCAGCCCCAGCATCCGCGCATCGCGGTCGTCGAGCGCGGTGACCATGATGATGGGGATGTTGTTGGTCCCCTCGTTCGACTTGATCCGTGTCGCCACCTCGTAGCCGTTCATTCCCGGCATCATGATGTCCAGAAGGATGAGATCGGGGGGATCGTTCGCCACGCTCGCGAGGGCGTCTTCGCCGTTCGCGGCCGTTTGCAAAACGAAGCCCTCGGGCGCCAGCATGACTTCGAGCAGCTGCCGGTTGTGTCTCTCGTCGTCCACGATGAGGATCCGGGCGGGGCGGTCGGCGATCCTGGGGAGCAGCCGGTTCACGCGGAACCCAGCTGAGCGGCGACGGTCGCCAGAAACTCCCGATAACGTATGGGCTTGGCGATGTATCCGTCGCACCCCGCGGCCCGGATGCGTTCCTCGTCGCCCTTCATCGCGAGGGCCGTCAGGGCGATGACGGGGATGCCTCGCGTCGCGGCGTCCCCTTTGAGAAGAGCCGTGGCCTCCAGGCCGTCCATTCCGGGCAGCTGGATGTCCATCAGGATGAGGTTGGGCTGCTCGTCTCTCGCCAGAGTCAGCCCGGCCTCGGCGTCCGGAGCGCTCAGGACGGAATGACCCGCCGAATGGAGCAGAAAGACCGCGAGCGTCATGTTGGCCGCGTTGTCCTCCACGACGAGTACTTTCGCCATGTCAGGCCGTCACGAGGCGTCCGGACATCGCCCGGCGAATTTCGGCGGTGAACCGGTCGCCATCGAAGTTCGCCTTCTCCATGATCGCGTGGACGTAGCCGCTCAGCTTCTCCCGGTCTTCCGCGGTGATCTCCTTCGCGGTGACGATCAGGATCGGGATGCGGGCGGTGACCGGGTCGCCGGTCAATGCCTCCACGACGTCGAACCCGTTCACCTCCGGCATCATCAGGTCGAGAATGATCAGGTCCGGCACTTCCTGTCGCGCCATTTCGATCGCCTCCCGTCCGCCGTAGGCGCGCAGAATCGTCCCGGCGAGCCCCATGATCCGGACGGCGACGAGCTCGACGGCCCTGGGGTCGTCATCGACGACGAGAACCTTGAGGACCCGGCCTTCGGCCAGCGGGAGCAGGCCGATGTCCAGGAGAGACTCGTAGAGCTCCTGCCGCGAGATCGGTTTCTGCATGACCGCGGCCGCTCCGAGAGCGAACCCCTTGTTGCGGTCGGCCACGATCGAGATGATCACGACCGGAACGCGCTCGAGCGATGGGATCCGCTTGATGCGCTCGATCACCTCCCAGCCATCCATCTTCGGGAGCATGATGTCGAGCGTGATCAGCGCGATCGGTTGACTCGTCGCGAGGACCAGAGCCTCCTCGCCGTCACATGCGTGCAGCACCTCGAAGCCTTCCGCCTCGAGCTGCAGCTTGATGAGCTCGGCGGATTTCTCGTCGTCTTCGATGACCAGCGCGGTCGGGGCTCCGGCGGACCCCTCGGCGCCGCGCGAAGCCTGCGATCGGACCGGGGACTGCGTCCCGTCGTCCGTCGTTCGCAAAGGTAGCCAGACCAGAAAGGTCGACCCCTGGCCGACGGCGCTCTTGACGGCCACCGTGCCGCCGTGGAGCTCGGCGAGCAGCTTGACCATGGCGAGTCCGAGGCCCGTCCCCTCGAACTTCCGCGCCAGCCCGCTGTCGATCTGACTGAAAGGGAGGAACAGCCGATCGAGAGACTCCTTCGACATGCCGATCCCGCTGTCCGTGATGCTGATCCGCAGAAAGTCCGAGAAATCGTTCTCGGCCAGCGGAAAGCTCCGGCCCGACCAGGAGCCGGTCACCTGACCCACGTCGGCGCGGTCCACGCGGTGGACTCGCAGGCTGACCTGTCCGCCGTCGACGGCGAACTTGACCGCATTGGAGAGGAGGTTGTAGACGATCTGCTTGACCTTCCGCCCATCCGCGAACACGACCCCCAGGTCGTCGGCCATGTCGAGCTCCAGGCGGATGTGCCGCATCGCCGCCTTCTCCCGGATGATCGCCAGACTGTTCGCAAAGAGGGAGTCGATCTGGAGAGGCTCGAGGTCGAGGGTCATCTTGCCCGCCTCCACCTTGGAGAGGTCGAGGATGTCGTTGATCAGGGACAGCAGGTGTTTTCCGCTGCTGAAGATGTCTCCGACGAAGCCGCGCTGTGGATCGGACAGCTCTCCGATGAGGCCGTCCCGCAGGACTTCGGAGAAACCGATGATGGCGTTCAACGGCGTCCGGAGCTCATGCGACATGTTCGCCAGGAACTCCGATTTCATCCGGCTCGCGGCCTCGAGCTCGACGTTCTTCTGCTGCAGAGCCTGTTCGAACTCCTTGAGTTCCGTCACGTCCCGCGCCGAAGCGAACACGCCCTGCAGGATCCGGTCGCGGTCATGAAACGTGGTCGCGTTGTAGGAGACTACCGTCAGCGTGCCGTCGCGCGCGCGCGTGGTCAGCTCGTAGTTCGTGACCTTGCCCTCGTTCAAGACGCGGTTGATGCCGGCCTCGGCCCGGTCGGGGTCCGTGAAGTAGTTCTTGAAGGGCGCGCCGATCAGCTCGTCGCGCGTGCACCCCGTCAGGGCCTCCGTCTGCTTGTTCACGTCGGTGATGATGCCCTGCGGATCGGTCGTGATCAGCGCGTCGATGTTCGACTCGATGAGGGAACGGGTGTAGAAGCGCTGATCGCGCAGCCGCTGGTCGAGCTTCTGCCTCGCCTCTTCGACGGATTTGCGGGCGGTGTTGTCCGTTCCGATCAGGAGGTACCCGATGATCTCGCCCTGGACGTCTCTCAGGGCCGTGACCGAGACGACGGCCGGGAACCGGCTCCCGTCCTTCCGGAAATAGGTGAGCTCGTAGATGTCCTCGATGCCGCGCGAGGCCTTGAAGACCAGCGCTTCGAAGCCGGGCGTGATGGGCGTGCCGAGCTCGGTGCTCAGGGCTCTGGCGCGGGCGATCAGTTCCTGAGGGTCGGAGATGTCGGCGGGGGTGATCTTGTTCATCACGTCGGCGGCCGTGTAGCCGAGCATCTTCTCGGCACCGACGTTGAAGATCTGGATGACGCCTTTGGCGTCGGTGGCGATGCTCGAGAAGTTGGCGCTGTTGAATATCGCGCTCTGCAGGGCCCCGACCTTCAGCAGAGCTTCCTCCGCGTGCTTGCGGGCGGTGTTGTCGGTGCCGATGAGCAGGTATCCGATGATGGCGTCCTGTGCGTCGCGAAGCGCTGTGACCGAGACGACGGCGGGAAAGCGGCTGCCGTCCTTTCGAAAGTAGGTCAGCTCGTAGATGTCCTCGATGCCGCGGGACGCCTTGAAGACGAGGGCTTCGAAACCCGGCGTGATCGGCGTTCCCAGCTCCACGCTCAATGCTTTCGCCCGCGCGACCACTTCCTGAGGGTCGGAGATGTCGGCGGGCGTGATCCTGTTCACGACGTCGGCGGCCTTGTATCCGAGCATGCGTTCGGCGCCGACGTTGAAGATCTGGATGACGCCCTTGGCGTCGGTGGCGATGCTCGAGAAATTGGCGCTGTTGAAGATCGCCCGCTGCAGGGCGCCCGCCTTCGAGAGGGCCTCTTCGGCGTGCTTGCGGGCGGTGTTGTCGGTCCCGATGAGCAGGTATCCGATGATGGCGTCGTGAGCGTCGCGAAGCGCTGTGACGGAGACGACGGCGGGGAACCGGCTTCCGTCCTTTCGGATGTACGTCAGCTCGTAGATGTCCTCGATGCCGCGGGAGGCCTTGAAGACGAGCGCCTCGAAACCGGGCGTGATCTTCGTCCGGAGCTCCACGCTCAACGCCCTGGCCCGGGCGACGACCTCCTGAGGGTCGGAGATGTCGGCGGGCGTGATCTTGTTCATGACTTCGGCCGCGGCGTAGCCGAGCATCTTCTCGGCTCCGACGTTGAAGATCTGGATGACGCCCTTGGCGTCGGTCGCGATGCTCGAGAAATTGGCGCTGTTGAAGATCGCGCTCTGGAGGGCGCCCGCCTTGAGCAGGGCCTCTTCGGCCCGCTTCCGTGCGGTGTTGTCCGTGCCGATGAGCAGGTACCCGATGATGGCGTCGTGGGCGTCGCGGAGCGCGGTGACGGAGACGACGGCCGGGAAGCGGCTGCCGTCCTTGCGGAAGTAGGTGAGCTCGTAAATGTCCTCGATGCCCCGGGAGGCCTTGAAGATGAGCGCCTCGAAGCCCGGTGTGATGGTCGTGCCGAGCTCGACGCTCAGGGCCGTCGCCCGGGCGATCACCTCTTGAGGATCCGAGATCTCCGCCGGCGTGACCTTGTTGACGACGTCCGCCGCGCTGTAGCCGAGCATCTTCTCGGCGCCGACGTTGAAGATCTGGATGACCCCCCTGGCGTCGGTGGCGATGCTCGAGAAGTTGGCGCTGTTGAAGATCGCTTTTTGGAGCGCGCCGGCCGCCATGAGAGCCTCGGACCGCCGGAATTCTCCGCTCTCGTCCTGGACGTCCCGGGTGATTTCGGCTGATGTCATGCCTTCCTCTTCTGATGAGCGGTTCTGGAGCCGCGTCGACTCACTTCGTGGTCAGTGGATGGTCAGGGATTCGTCCGCCTCCGTGGTGGATTTTGGCCGGTCCAGCACTTCGCGGACGGTTCGTCCGAGGATCTCGGAGGTGAACGGCTTGTGCAGGAACCCGACCCGGGAATCGAGGGGTGCGCGATGGACGAGGGCTTCCTCGGCCTCGGTGTACCCGGACACGTAGATCACCTTCAGCGCCGGCCGGCGGCTGGTCAGACGCCGCGTGAAGGCCGGTCCGCTGGGGCCCGTCATGACGATGTCGGTCAGGAGGACCTCGATCCCTGGATGGAGCTCGAACGCGCGGAGGGCTTCCTCCTCGTCGGCCGCGACGTGGACGGTGTAGCCCTGCCGCTCGAGCAGTCTGCGCGTCAGCTCCCGGCGCTCTCTGGCGTCGTCCATGACGAGCACCGTCTCCACTCCCGTCGCCGGAGAAAGGACGGGCACGACGGCCGCGGCGGACGCCTCCGTGAGCGGCGCCCTGGGGAGATAGATCGCGAACTCCGTGCCGACGCCCTCTTCACTCGACACCCGGATGCTGCCGCCGCTCCGCCGGACGATCCCATGCACGGTCGCCAGACCCAGTCCCGTGCCTTTACCGACCTCCTTCGTCGTGAAGAACGGCTCGAACAGGCGGGTCTGCACCTCCGCCGTCATCCCGCAACCCGTGTCGGCCACTCGCAGCATGACGTAGGGGCCGGGAGGGACGCCGAGATGCGTCTTCGCATATCGCTCGTCGAGCACCACGTTGGCCGTTTCGATCGTCAGGATTCCGCCTCCGGACATCGCGTCACGGGCGTTCACGGCGAGATTCATGACGACCTGCTCGATCTGGCCGGGGTCGGCCGTCACCGGGTCGAGCTCGGAGCCGGTGCGGAGGACGATCTCGACGCCCGCCAGCAGCCGTCGGAGCATGGCGTGCATCTCCGTGACGACCGCGTTCAGGTCGAGCCGCTTCGGCTCGATCGTTTGCTTGCGACTGAACGAAAGAAGCTGGCGCGTGAGGTCGGTAGCGCGTACCGCGGCTTTCTGGATCTCCGACACGTCCGGCTGGCTCGGATGGTCGGGCGTCAGGTCGCCCAGAAGGAGCTCGCAGTTTCCCAGGATGACGGTAAGGAGATTGTTGAAATCGTGCGCGACTCCGGCGGCGAGGCGCCCGATCGCCTCCATTTTCTGGGCCTGTTGGAACTGCTCCTCCAGGTTCCTCCGTTCGGTCACGTCGAGAGAAATGCCGACGCCCCGCACGGGCTCGCCGTTCTCGCCCAGATGGATGCGGCCGGAGCCGCTCAGCCGGCGGACGGTGCCATTCGTCCAGATCGCGCGGAACTGAACCGAGAAGTCGGTCCCCGACCGCATGGCGTGGGACATGGCGTCGAGGACGATCTCGCGATCGTCGGGATGGACTCTCTCGACGAAGGCCTCGAACGTCCCCGCGAAGGTGCCCGGTTCGAGTCCGAACTGCGCCTCGAGAATTGGAGACCACCGCAGGACGCCCGCCGCGTAGTCGATGTCCCAGATGCCCACCGCGGCCGATTCGAGCGCGAACCTCATTCGCTCTTCGGCCGTCCGCAGAGCCTCCGCCGCCCGATCCCGGTCGGTGATGTCGGTCCCGGAGCTCAGAGTCCCGATGACAGACCCGGAGTCATCGCGGAGGATGGTGTTGCGCCACTCGATCAGCCGCTCTTCGCCCGAGCGTGTGATCACCGGTTTCACGACGAGAGTGAGGTCGCCCGCGATCACTTCGCGGAACCGCTGGTTCGAGAGCGCGTGCTCCCGCGGCGGAAGACAGGTCTCGATGAAGTTCCGGCCGACGAGCTCCTCCGACGTCCATCCGAGGAGCGAGGAACCGTAGCGGTTGACCAGGGTCACCCGGCCCTCGGTATCGAGAGCGAGGAGGATGATCGCGGCCGCGTCGAGGTATCGCTGCGACCGGTCGCGCTCCCGCCCGAGATCCGCCTCGACCCGCTGGCGCCCGGCGATCTGCACCTCGAGCTCGGCGGCCCGGCTTCGGGAGAGCGCCTCGAGAAGCACGCTCTCGTAGATCCGTCCGATCTGTCCCGAGAGCGCGGCGACCAGGTTCTCGTCCTCGTCCGTGAAGGGAATCCCCTCGTTTCTCACGAGGCAGAACCAGCCGTAAACACGCGACGGGGAGGCGACAGGAACGGCCAGGAAGGACTGGATTTCGGGATGACCTGCGGAAAGCCGGATCTTCGCGGGGTTCCCGTCGGGGTTGTCGCCTCGCATGACGCGGCGCTCTTCGACGACCTTCGCGAGGATTCCCGGGACGGCGTAGCCCGCGCGAATCCAGTCGAGGGAGTCGGTCCCGTGGCCGAAGAGATCCTTCAGAGTCCGATCCTTCTCCTCCACGATGCCGAGGGTGACGTAAGTCGCGCCGAAGAGGTCGCGCGCCGCTTCGCAGGCCTTCTGCAGAAGGTGCTTCTGATCCTTTTCGGACGCGAGCTCCAGTCCGATGTTGATGAGCGCCCGCAGCCTTCCATTGGCGACTCTCAAGTCTCCGACTTTCTCGGAGAGCTTGTCCGTGACGAGGCGGAGGTGCTCGCGGTCGAACGCGGCGTCGCGAGGCAGGCCGCTCCGAACCGTGCTCGTGTTCTTCTTTCCCGAGAGAACGCTGTCGACGACCCTCAGCACCTCTTTGGAGTCCGAGGGCTTCGTCAGGACGTCCGCGACTCCGTTCGTCAGGGCGAGCGACCTCGCCTCGCGTTCTCCGTAGTGCGCCGTGTAGAACAGCACCGGAATCTGCCGGGTCGCGGGGTCGAGCCGCATTTGCCGGACGAGCTCGTACCCGTCCATCACCGGCATCAGGACGTCCGTGATCACCAGATCGGGTGGATGAGCGACGACGGAAGCGAGACCCTCGCTGCCATTCGTGGCCTCGAAGATTCGATGTCCCTGGTGAGCCAACAGAATCGAAAGGAACTTCCGGTTGGCCGAGAGATCGTCGACGATCAGTATGGTGGCGATGGCCGCTCCTGTCGGGAAATCCGTCTTCGCTCGAGACGCCGCGCGGCGACGGCGCCGGACGAATCCCGGCGCTCCCCCCGCTGCAGCTCTCCCGCCGCCGCCTGGACGGCGGGAAGAAGAGTCGTGAGACCGAACGAGCTCTCGTACCGGATTGCGTTGATGAAGAACGCCGGCGTCCGGCAGACGCCACGGCGGACGGCGGCGCTCCGGCGGGCCCGGATCCGGGCGAGGTGCACGTGAGCCCGCATCTCGCGCAGAAATCGATCGACATCGAGATCGAGGTCCTGCGCGTGCTTCTCCAGGCGGGCGTCGTCGCCCCCCACACTTTCGAAGAGGCGGTCGTGCATCTCCCAAAATCGTCCCTGGGAGCCCGCGGCCTCGGCGGCCTCGGCGGCTCTCTCCGCGCCGGCGAACTTCGCGGCCTCCGGAAAGCACCGAAAGACGTACCGGAGCCGGCTTCCCAGCTTCTTTTCGATGGCCTGGACCGTCCGGTAGGTGTCCGAGCAGTCGGGGTTCGCGAAGTCGCCGTAGCCGATCAGAGTGACCCTGGCGAGAGGGGAACCTCGCACGCGGTCGGTCGGGGAGACTCGCCCGTCCGGCCGGATCCGCGTTCTGGTCTCCATGGCGTCCTCGTCCCCGGGTGCATCCGCCGAGCTCCGCGATGGCAAGCAGAAGTCTGATTGATCTGGTGGGAGGTCCCGGATACGCAGCATAAGGCGGCCGGCCGGGCGGGTCCAATCGTTTGTTTCGATAAGATTGAGACACTTCAACGATCAGAGAGGTAGCCGGTGGAGCTTCGCCATCTCCGTTATTTCGTCGCGGTCGCGGAAGAGCTCCATTTCGGTCACGCCGCAAAGCGGCTGAGCACGTCCCAGCCCTCGCTGAGTCAGCAGATCCGCAACCTCGAGCGCGAGATCAAGGTGGAGCTTCTCCACCGCACGCAGCGGAGCGTCAAGCTGACGCCCGCCGGAGATCGGTTTCTGCAGGAGGCCCGGGGCATCCTTTCGGCGGCCGAGCGCGCCGCCGCCCTGGCGAGAGAGGCGGCGCGGAGCGAATCCCGCAAGGTCGTCCTGGGAATTTCCCCCGACACCGACTGGCTCTTCCTCGGCCGCGTCCTTCGACTCTTCGCCGAGCATGTGCCGTTCGTCGAGGTCGTGTTCCAGAATCTGACCCCAGAAGCGCAGATCGAGGCTCTCCGGGACGGCCGGATCGACGTCGGGTTCGTCGGCCTTCCCCTCGAGGCGGAGGGCCTCGTCACCGAAAAGGCGGCGCGCGTCCGGCTGATGGTGGCCTTACCCGAAAAACACCCCATGGCGCGCCTCAGTCCCCTGTACCTCGAAGAACTGGCGAATGAGGCGTACATGCTGTGGCCCCGGCACCTGTCGCCGGGCAGCTACGACCACCTGCTCGCCGTCTTTCGAGCGGCGGGGTTCGGTCCTCCCATCACGATGGAGGGGGGGATTCCCTCGACTCGAACGGTTCTCGGCATGACGGCGGCCGGCCTCGCGATCGCGCTCGTCGATCCGGCCCTGCAGCATGTCGCCGCGCCGGGAGTCATCTTCCGGCCGCTCGCCGGCCGGGGCGTTTTCACCGAGACGGGAGTCATCTACCGGCGGGGGGATTCGTCTCCGATCCTGATCTCCTTTCTCCAGGAATTGAGGGCGACCGCCCGCCAGACGCCGGCTCCTTCCGCGCGGATCCCGCTTTCCGGGAAGAAGCCGACCGGGAAAGGGTCATCCGGGAAGAAGAAGAAGGCGGCGGCTCGCGGGGGCGCCCGGAAGAGGAAACCCGGCCGGCGCTAGGGAGTCGACCGGAGTCGGGGCTCCCGCCGGCGCCGGGGAGGCGGCCGGAGCCCGGGAAGCCGGCAGGGTCGCGCCGCTTGGATGGAACGCGGAATCCACTTGTCCGGGGCCCGAAAAAGCCGCCGCGCCGGCAGAGAATGGCACCCCGCTTGCTCTCGCCCTGCGCATGCGTGAACACAGGCTCCTTCGCCTCGCCCTCCCTCTCGGGTTTCTTCTCGCCGTCCTCGCCTGCAAGGATGGGGACACCACGACCGCGCCCGGAGCGGTCGCGAACGTCACGCTCGACGGTCCGTCCTCCACGAAATCGGGGCAGGTCTTCACGATCGAGGTCGCGGCGTTGAACATCGGAATCAACAGCGTGAAGAACGGACGCGTCGACGTGACGCTGCCGGCTCCGCTGGTCGTGAACTCCGTCGAGGCGTCTTCCGGCACGTCCGCCACGTTCTTGAACGGCTCCGGCGGCGTCGTGACTTGGAACCTGAACTCCCTCGATTCCAACTCGCAGTCCCGCCTTCACGTCCACGCGACGGGGACGCTGCCCGCGGGCTCGGCGGCGCAGACCGTGACGGTCCGCGCGTCCCTGACCGCCGACGGGATCCGGCCCGGGGACGCGGTCGCCAACCGGGATCTGCAGCTGACCCCCTAGCGAGAGCGCGGGCAGCATTGCCGTCCGCCTTGGAGGGCGGAAGGCTCTTCCGGGTCGCTTCGAGCGCCTACGATCCCGCCGTCGGCAGGATCGCGGCGACCAGGCGTTCCGTGGCGGCGACAGCTTCCCCGGCGCGCCCTCTTGCGGGATCCCAGGTGCACGCGACCGTCACGCACGCCACCCGGCCCGACGCGGCGAGCGAGCGCAGCGCCCTCTCGACCGCGCCGAGCGAGGGACCTCCGGCGGCGGGAAAGCGGAGGCCCGGCATTTCGCCGGGCGTGACGACGTCGACGTCGAGATGGACGTGGATGGAGGAGCCGTCGTCGGGCACGGCGTCCGGAGCGTCTTCGACCGACGAGATCTGGATTCCGGAGGTCGCGAGCGCCGCACCCTCCTGGGTGTCGATGTCTCTCGCGCCGGCGAGCACGATCCGGCGGGGCTCGATCTGGCCGAGTCCGATCCCCTGGACGATCGACTGCTCCCCGAGCCCCACCATCATGGCCATGGGCATCCCCCCGATGTACCCGGAAGGGGTCGTTTCCCAGGTGTTGAAGTCGCCGTGGGCGTCGAACCAGACGATCGAAGGGGAGAGACCCCTCCGTTCGAGGCCGGCCAGCACTCCGAGCGGCGCCATGCAGTCTCCCGCGTAGACGAGCCGGATCGCGTCCTCCGCGACGCGCGCCGCGAGCGTCTCGAACAGCACGACCATCCGCTCCTGCGGGGTTCCGGGCGGCAAGGCGGGCCGCACCGCCTCGCAGCCGGCCGGAGTCTCCAGTCCGTCGACCGGGTCGCCGACGTGAAACGGAACGACGAGACCCCTCACCGGCGGCCGATCATGGAGGCAGTCTAGCCCGGCGCGCCGCTCCCGTTCCTCTCCGCCCGAAACCTTTCACGGGCTCGAGGCTCTATACCCGGGAGGCCGAAGCTCCGCCGGATCCGATCCGCGGGGCAGACGGCCGGGGAACGAAAAAGGAGGCGAGCATGAGCATGGAGAGTCGCCAGGCGTTTCTTCTCCCGTTCGGCTTCACGGTCGCGCCGATCGTGGCCGGGCTCGACAAGTTCACGCATGTTCCGACGAACTGGGAAAAATATCTGGCGCCGCGAATCAGCAACGCGCTCCGTATCTCTCCGCACGGTTTCATCTGCGTCGGCTCTCGGCCTCACCGCCAACGCGGTGAAGATCCGGCTCCACCGCGCGCGGGCGATGGTCCGGCGAGATCTCACCGCGAGGGTCGGCCCCGCCGTCTCACAGGCGTTGCCTTCCTCGGTTCCAGCTGCGACCGGTGGTTCAGGCGGTTCTCGCTCGTCTCGCCGAACGTCCCGCCCCGTGACCTCGCGCTACGACTGCCGCCGGTAGCGGCCGTCCACGGCGCGCGTCCACTTCTTTCCGTCCTCGCTCATCTCGACCCGGAAATTCAACGAGTCCTTCCCGTCGACCGCGAAGACGGTGCGTCCTTTGTGCTTGCCCATGTCGTGCTCGAAGGCGAGAGTCCCGTCCTCCCACTGGCCGCGCCCGGGCTCGGCGGGAGGCGTCCCCGAGTTGTCGAACCAGTGCAGCGTGTACGTTTTTCCCTTGGGATCCCATCCGAGCACGCCGTGCCCGCGAATGCCCGGTTTTCCTCCCTCGAGCCGCTCCTCGTAATCCGCGAGGAGGAAGAATCCGTCCGCGGCCTCGCGGAAGTCGAACTGCCCTTGCGCCTTGTCGCCGGCGGGCTTCCATCCGGCGGCGGCGCTCAGGCTTTCCTCGCCCGCCCAGGTTCCGACGAGCTGTTCGAGCTTCCGGTGCTCAGCGCTCGGCTTCGGTGCTTCCATCTTGACCTCCTTCGCCCGGCCGGGAACGGCCGTTGTACTGGAAAGTGCACGACGCAGGCCAAATCGTCGCCTCCGCGCTCGCTGCGCGATCGCTCCGGCTCCCGCATCGGAAGGCTCCTCCGTCCGTCGCCTCCGCGTTCGCTGCGCGATCGCTCCGGCTCCCGCATCGGAAGGCTCCTCCGTCCGTCGCCTCCGCGTTCGCTGCGCGATCGCTCCGGCTCCCGCATCGGAAGGCTCCTCCCTCCCTTCGGTCGGGAGACTCCTCCCGATGCGAGCGGATGGAAGA
>JBDTOO010000082.1:0-12506 GCA_039933215.1 Acidobacteriota bacterium | reverse complement strand
ACTCCGGCTCCGACAGTCCCGTCAGGTACCAGAAGTCGGAGCTCTGCCGGTAGGGATCCGTGCTCGTCTCGACCGAGGTCTCGGCGGCCGCGTGGAAGACGGCGATCGACCCCGCGGGCAGCTTCGCCAGGAACCGATCGCGATGCGCCGCGAAGGAGGAGGCAGGAATGGCCGGCGGGGCGGAAGCAATGGGAGCCGCGTCGGCGAGGACGAGACCGATCAAGGCTACCGCTGCGATCATGAGCGCTCCTTTTTTTCCGGGACGAGAGAGATTCTAGCGGCTTGCGCCAGGTGCCGTCTGATCGAGATTGAGTCAGACATCTGGTCCGCGAGTCGCGGCGTCATGATGGACGCTTCCGCGTGTATCATTTCCCGTTCCCGATCGCCGTCCTGAGCATCGCGTGACGATTCCATGCGCCGGCGGGGTGCTTCGCTGGCAATTTCATCCGAGAGGCCCCCGATGAACATGTGCCGACCCCTGTCCGCCGGCCGCCCGATTGCCCTCCTCGCTCTCGCGGCAGCCGCCCTCTGCCGGCCCGCGCGCGCCGCGAGCCCCGTCTCCCCCCCGGTCGCGGCCCAGCCGCTGGCCATCGAGGACGTCCTCAGAGCGCCGACGCTCGCGGCGTACTCGCCTCCCGCGTTCTCGCCGGACGGCCGGCGGCTGGCGTTCGTCGTGACGGACAACGGGCGCCGCCAGGCCGCCGTGGATCAGAAGGAAACCCTTCGCCACGGGCTTGGCTGGTACGGCGTCAATGCCGATATCTGGGTGAGCGAACTCGCCACGAACAACCGGCGACGGATCACCGGCGGGACCGGCAACAATTGGTCGCCCGCGTGGTCCCCGGACGGACGGCGCCTGGCGTTTCTGGCGGACCGGAGCGCGGGGCCCGGGCTCGGACCCGCAAGGCTCTGGATCTGGGAGAGCGAGACGGACAAGCTCCGCCAGGTCGGCATGGCGGATATCCGCGAAGGCTTCTCGCCGATCGTCTGGAGCGCGGACGGTAAGTCCATTCTCGTCACTCTCTTCCCCGAAGAGCTCGGCCGCGAGGGCTTCTCCGCCGTGATCGACGGGGCGGCGCCGGCCTCTTCCGCCTCCAAACCAGGCGTCCCCGGAGCGACGCCGAAGGTCTTCGAATCCGATCCGGGGGCGGCGGGCGGGGCTCCGATGACCGACCAGATCAATACGAACGTCTGGAGACGGGACCTCGGCCTCGTCGACGCGGAGACGGGAGAGGTTCGGCGCATCGCGAAAGGCGTTCGGATCGGATCCTACGTCGCTTCGCCGGATCGGCGGCGCGTCGCGTACTCCCGGCTTACGAAGTCGGAGAAGCCGGGCGCCGGGCAGTATTTGTTCGACGTCGTCGTGCAGGATTTCGCCGGCGCATCGCCGCGCGTCCTGGCCACGGAGCAGCGGCTCTCTCTCTTCGCCAACTCCATGAGCTTCGCTCCCTCTGCCGACCGGGTCGCGTGGCGGCTGACCGGGCCTCTCGCGGACGACGACGTCCAGGTCGCGCCCGTCACGGGCGGCTCTTCGAAGCGCGTCGCGCACAACCCCCACTACGAGCCGGACAGCGGCGGGGAGGGGGACGTTCCCGTCTGGGATCCGTCGGGCGCAGCCGTCTACTTCACGCGAAACGGCAAAATCTGGCGCGCGCCAGCGGATGGTTCACGCCCGGCCGCGGAGTTTGCGAGCCTTCCCGGCGGAGAGCTCGAGATCCTCGCGCCGCGCCGGCAAGTCCTGTTTTCGCCGGACCGGAAGTCTGGCGTCGTCGTGGCGCTCGATTCCGGGACGAAGAAGATCGGTTTCGCGCGCGTCGATCTTCAGTCGGGCTCCGTGGTTTCGATCTTCTCGGAAGCCAGGCGGTACGGAGGATACGGGACGGAGCCCGCGATCTCCCCCGACGGCTCGACCGTCGCGTACATCGCCGAAGACGCGCAGCACCCCGCGGATATCTTCGTTCGCGGCGGCGACCTCTCGAGGGCGGTGCAGGTGAGTGAAGTCGCTCCGGCGCTCGCCAATCGCCCGTTCGGACGCGCCGAGGCCATCGAGTGGCGCGACCTGGACGGCAACACCCTCCGGGGCGCGCTCGTCTATCCCGCCGGCTACGAGCCGGGCAAGCGCTACCCCCTGATCGTGAAGGTCTACGGCGGCAGCTCGATCTCCAACGACCTGAACCGCTTCGGCTACGCCAGCGCTTCCTTCGAGAACCTCCAGCTCTATGCGACCCGCGGGTACGCGCTTCTGCTCTCCGACTCGAAGCTGAACGTCGGGAGCCCGATGGTCGACCTGATGAAGAGCGTCATGCCCGGGATCGACAAGGCCGTCCAGGTGGGGCTCGCCGACCCGGATCGAATCGGCGTCACGGGCCACAGCTACGGGGGCTACAGCACCCTGTGCCTGGTCACGCAGTCTCCGCGATTCAAGGCGGCCGTCATGCGGGCGGGTATGGGAGACCTCGTCGGCGCCTATGGCCAGCTCTCCCCCGACGGCACGAACTACGGGCTCGCGTGGGCCGAAAGCGGCCAGGGCCGCATGGGGGGCAGCCCGTGGGAGTTCCGCTCGCGCTATCTCGAGAACTCGCCGATCTTCTACCTCGATCGCGTGAAGACGCCGATGCTCATCATCCACGGCAATGAGGACGACGCCGTGCAATCCAACCTCGCCGACGAAGTGTTCACGGGCCTGCGACGGCTCGGCAAGACCGTCACCTACGCGCGCTACCAGGGGGAGAACCACTGGGAGGGAGCGTGGTCTTATCCGAATCAGCTCGATTCGCTCCAGCGATCGATCGCGTGGTTCGACCGGTTTTTGAAGGCGGAGCCAGCCCCGGCGGGAAAGGCGGCCTCGACGTCCAAATAGAAGGACCATTTCGCGGTTCGAGCTTCGCTTTCCGAAACGGAAAGTGAAGCAGAGACTCAGGCTGACGCCATGTTTTCAGGCCCCGCTCATGAGCTGAGAACCGGGCGGGGAGACCGTCAGAACTTCTCCTCCGGTGCTTTCTGGGTTGCCACCGAGTACGCGGCGTCCGGAAGATCCGAGAGGTAATCGTGAAACCGATTCGCGAGGAACGGATCGCCGTGCGTGAAACGCGTCTCGACGGCGCGGAGATCGATCTTTGTCACGGCGTCCTCGCGGGAGGCGCCTCGGGCGACCAGTTGTTCCATCTGCACCGTGACGAGCCGGATCGTCTCGCTCAACAGATCGATATATGCCGCGTCGGACTGAACCGCGCCATGGCCGGGGACGAGCGCCCGGAATCCCAGAGCCTGGATCTGCGCGAGCACGGCCGGATAGTCGCCTGTGTCGGCGCTCGGCATCAGCGGAATGGGCGCCGTGACGATGTCTCCGGTGGCCACGATCTTCTCCCGGGGTAGCCAGAGAATCACGTCGCCCGCCGTGTGGGCGTTCCCGAGGCGCAGGAACTGAATCTCCCTTCCGCCGAGATGGAGCGTGAGACGTTCCTCGAACGTCGCGTTGGGGACGACATAGCTCGTGAGCTTGTTCTCGCGATCAAGCTGCTCGGTCGCCGCCAGTCCGTTTTCCAGCCACGCCTTCTCCTGCGGGATCAGCGGCCGGCCGCTCAAGTCCTGACCGCTCGCGATGGCGCCCTGAACCGCCCTGCGGATGTTCGGCACCATCGTCACGCGCCGCTTCAGCCACCGGTCCTGCGTCGCCACGATTTCGTCACGGGCGTGTGGATGCGCGAGGATCTGGACCGAGGGGAAGGCCGCCCGAATCGCCTGCAAGCCGCGCATGTGGTCCCCGTGCCAGTGGCTCAGGACGACGTGCGTGATCGGCTGACTCGTGACCGAGCGGACCCTGGCGACGATCGCCTCTCCCATCGCCGGGCTTCCTCCTGCGTCGTAGAGAACGACCCCCTGTTCCGTGACGATGACGACGGCGTTGCCTTCCTGCGGAAGCTCGAAGGGATCCGATCGGATCGCCGCCCACACGCCGGGAGCGAGGTTCTTCCAGGTGTATTCGAACGGGTTCGCCCTCGCGGCTCCGGACATTCCCATCTGAGCGACGACGCAAATCCCGAGAGCGAGGCTCCAGGCTCCGGACCTCGACCTCACTGGCCGGAGCAGAAACCTCTTCGCCGCCACGCGCCGTTCAGCGAGCCCTGAACCGTCAACGAGCGAGCAAGGAATTGATAGCAAGCTGAGCAGTCGAACCGAAAGCATGGCCACTCCCTTCGTCGTTCGGAGACCTCGAGCGGCGGACGAAGAGCCTTACGAGGAGCGCCGTGAGAAGTTGCGCGGACCGGCTGTGGTCGGTCAGGAAGGTGTCCGGACCGACTTCATGGCACCCTGCGCGGACGGGGCGACAGCTCAAGCTGAGACGAGTTTCGTCGTTCATCCCGAGCAAGGAAATGACAGCGCGGGGGAGCCATTGATCAGAGGCCGATCAGGACGATGAACGGGCTCCGATCCCAGTCCTCGGCAGTGAACGGCTGGTTTCCGCGGGCGTACCAGGGATCGTAGACGCTGGCGGAATGGAGCGTTGGAAGAGTGTTCCGGCTCGCCCGGCGCACGGTGAGATGGGTCAGCATCGTGGCGTGCCCCGTTCCGTCGGGGTTCAACGTGCCGACGATCGCCGGCTTGCCCGCTGCGACGTGATCGAACGTCTCGGTGATGGCTCCCATGTCGGTGAAGATCGTGAATGTGCGATCGAGGAGCTTCGCCTTCGGCCGGAAATGCCCGCCCAGGATGTTGACGTATTCGCGGTTGACGATCCTGACGATGTTCGCGGGTGAGAGCGGCGCGTTTCGGATGTCTCCCCAGGTTGCCTTGACGATGTTCTCCTGGGTCACGCGGTTGTTCAGGCATGAGAAGGCCATCTCGAGGCACGCGGCCCAGCACCAGTTCGTTTCTTCCTGTGCGTGAGGGGCGACCGAGGCGAGGAAGGTGCAGGCTCTGGCTTCGCAGAGCTCGCCCCCGGTGCCGTCGGGGAGGCACGACGGGCCGGGGGTGGGGGCGGGGATGGCGGGGGTGGCCGGAAGGAAGCGCGCTGCGCCGAGGACGGCGAGACTCGTCAGGAATTCGCGTCGTTTCATGCGGCAGCGTTTCGCATTGAGTGGAAGTGTTGGCCAAATCCTAGCAGCGACGGAAGGGACTCTTTCCGCAGCTCACCGAGAACACTGAGTTCACCTCGGCATTTCGGCGAGCTTTGACTGCTGGGCGGGCGTCAGGATGTTCTTGATCCTCACGAGCAGGGAGACCTGGCTCTTCTTGATGTCCTTCTCGAGGGCGAGGATTCGATCGACCTGGGCCAGCACCCTGGCCTCGTCGACCGACGGTTCCTGAAGCAGGCGGACCATCTTTTCCGACTCGGTCTTGAGCTCGAACTGCCTGTCCAGGAACTTGCCCTGGACCTTCTGGATTTCGTTCTTGATGGCGGTCTTTTGCGCGTCTTCGAGTCCGATGTCGAGGCTGTGGGCCATCACCCGGTCGGGCGGAAAAAGGTACCGGGCGAAAGGATCGTCGCCGGCCATTTCAGCGGAGGCCGATGCCGAGAGGAGAGTGGTTAGCAGGAGAGCGGTGAGCAGCTTCATCGGGGAGGCTCCTTTTGTTGGTGAAGAGCGTCGAGATTCGTCTCGAAGGCAGGGGACACGAGAACGGGAACCTGGCTCGTCAGCTCGGATCCCGGCGTGTCCAGAAAGGCATCGGTCGGCGACTTCCACGCGGCGAGGGCCGCGCCGGCTGCGAGCAGCTCGGGCTCGCGTGGATTGGGACGGTTGATGAGAATGGCGGCCGCCGCGACGAGGATCGATGCCGCCGCCAGTGCCGGCCGCAGGATCCGCCGCGCTGGAGCCGTCCTGCCCGCGCGCGGGCGTGCGAGGAGCGCGCGGAAGCCGGGCGCGGACGCCTCGTCGGCCTGGCGCTGCTCCTCGAAGAGCCGGGCGATCTCGCGGTCTTCGTCTCTCGGAGTCATGACGTCTTCCTCGCCAGGAGCGCCGCGAGGCGTTTCTTGCCGCGGTCGTAATGGACGCGGGCAGAGCCGGTGGAGATCGAGAGCGTATCTGCGGCCTCCCTGACCGTCATGCCCATCGCGAAGACGAGCTCGAGGACTTCGCGCTGCCTTCGGGACAACCGGACGAGAGCCGCGCGCACCGCTATCCGGCCGGCGGGCTCCGACTCCCCCGCCGCCGCTGCCTCCTCTTCTCTCCCGCTCCCGAACAGAAGCCGGGAGACGGCCGTCCTGCGACGCTCCTCCGCGGCCGTGCGGCGGATGACGGCGAAGAGAAACGTGCGAAAGCTCGAACGGCTCTCGAAGGACGCGCGTCCGTCGAGGATCTTCAGATAAGCCGCCTGCAGCACGTCCTCCGCCTCCTCTCTGCGCCGGCCGCAACACGACAGCGCCCAGGCAAAACCGGCCGCGTGTTGCCCTTCCAGCTCGGCCTCGATCTCGGTGCGCGTCATGGCTCGGTCTTGCGTTGGGTTGGTGGAGTGGGGAGGGAGTTCATATGACGGAAGATTCTGGAAAAGTGCGGATTCGTCCTGAGGTTCTGACTCAGGCTGGTTCGCCTGATTCTGGATCAACCTTCCCGCCAGCTTCCTCTCGTCGGAGCAGGAACGGCGTCTGGTCCTCGAAGCGCGGCGCCTCAGTCCCCCGGCAGCGCCGCCGCCCAGTTCGTCACGAGCGCGACGCTGACGGCCTCCGCGCTCTCCTGCTGGATTCCGAAAAGAGCGCGGCGGCCGTCGGCCGTGAACGACGGGTTCATGGCCATGGGGAGCAATGGGAAAGACCTCGAGCCCCCGACATCGAGGCCCTGGGGCGTCGCGCGGACGCCAACGACGACCGCCGCATGGCCGTCCGGGACTCCGTAAATGATTCGATCCCCGCCGATCCAGGTTCCCCCGAGCGATCCGTCGGATGAGATCTGAAGTTTCTGCCCGGTCGCCGGGAAGGCTGCCGCGTACAGCTCCGACCTGCCCGATTCGTCGGAAATGTACGAGATCCACCGGCCGTCCGGCGAAAACGCGCCACCCTGTTCGGAGAACTCGGTGGCGGCAAAGGGAACGGCCTTGCGGTCTCCGAACAGGGGCAGGATCCAGATGTCCTGTTTGGTCCGGTTTCCAACTTTCGAGTAGTTGAGCAGGAGATATCGACCGTCGCGCGACCAGTCGGTCGCGACAACTTGCGCCTCGGACTGGTAGACCGCCTGCTCCGGACGGCCGCCGATCGTCGGCTTGACGAAGATCGTCGTTCCGTGTGGGTCGTACCTGGAGTAGGCGACGCGCGTTCCGTCCGGAGCGTAGATGGGAGACGTGATGGAGGTGCCGGAGGTCAGGCGCGTTCGCGTACCCGAGCCATCCATGAGCCACAGGTCGGATCGTCCGGAGACCGGATCGAGGATCGTCGCGGCGATGCGGCTTCCGTCCGGAGCCACGGAGGCCCCCACGTAGTCGGCAGGATCACCGAAGGAGGCTCCGAGGGGCTTGCCCGCGTCGACGTCGTACCACTGCAAGCGCGTCGAGGGGCCTCCCTTTCCCGTGGAGTACACGAGAACGCCCGTCTCCGACACCGAGAAGCTTCCCCGGAAGTAGGCCGCGTCGTACTGAACACCGTCCACGAGAGAGATCGACTCTCCCGAAAGACGTCCTTGTTTCGGGTCGAAACGCTGTACGAGAAGAATCTGCTTGCTCATGGAGAAGAGGTAGCCGGACGCGTACGCGACGTTCGACCGGGCTTCCAGGATGCGCTTCGTATCCGTGGAATCGAGGGAAGCGTGATAGACCGCGTTGATTTCGCTGGATGATCCCGCACCGTGCGATCCGGCCATGTAGAGGAAGTGTCTTCCGTCCGGAAGGAACGTCGCCCAGCGGTGCGTCGTTTCGCCATGCTTCAGGTCGAGCTTCGTCGCGGGCTTCGCAGGGCCGCCCGAAGCGGGGACCTGGAAGATCTCCGTGTTCGTGTCGGGAGAGAACAGGATGATGCCGTCCCGGTTCCAGGATCCGCTTCGGCCCTTCGGGGCATTGGCGATCGTCAGGGGGGGCGCACCCTTGAGGTCCACGCGCTGGAGCTTTTCGGCCGCGAAGAACGCGAGGTGCTCGCTGTCCGGCGACCAGAAGGGAAACGTCGCCCCTTCGGTGCCCGCGATCGGATGGGCCGTGGGCTCGTCGAGTGAGCGAAGCCAGAGACTGGTCTTGCCATCGGCGGTTTTGGCCGCAAACGTGACCCAGTGTCCATTCGGCGAAACCGTGAGGGACGCACAACTGTCGCCAGTCACCTCGAAGGCTGCATTTTTCGGAGGCGGCAGAAAGGACCATGTTCGCGGCGCGGAGGCGCGCGAGATTCGGAGAAGAGCGATCGCGAGCGCCACGGCCGCCAGCGTCGCGGCGGCCGCCGCGAACCAGGCGAGTCGCTCCCGGTTCCTGCGTCGCGTGACGACCACGGCCGGCGCGCCGGCCTGGGATCCGGCCTCCGCGACCCACTTCAATTCCTTCGCCACGTCGCCCGCGGACTGCCAGCGCTCCTCCGGATCCTTCGCGAGACAGGTGTGCACGATGCGATCCAACGCCGGCGGCGTCATGGGCTGGATCGACGAGATCTTCTCCGGTTCCCGCGTCATGATCGCGGAAATCAACGACGCCTGGCTCGATCCCGCAAACGCCTTCCTTCCGGTCGCGATCTCGTAGAGCACGGCGCCGAGCGCGAAGATGTCCGTTCTCGCGTCGACGCTCTTCCCCTCGAGCTGCTCGGGCGCCATGTACTGGAACGTCCCGAGGATCGTTCCTTCCTGGGTCAGCGCGGCCTTCGTCGGAAATTCGGTCGATGACTCCGACGCGGCCGGCGCAAAAGCCTTCGCCAGTCCGAAATCGAGCAGCTTCACGCCCGACTTCGTCAGCATGACGTTGCCCGGCTTCAAATCGCGGTGGACGATTCCCTGCCGATGCGCCTTGTCCAGAGCGTCGGCGATCTCGACTCCAAAGCGGAGAGTCTGCTCGAGAGAGAGTGCGCCCTTCCCCAGCCGGTTTGCGAGGGTCTCTCCTTCCAGGTACTCCATGACCAGGTACTCGGTCTCGCCTTCTCTACCGAAGTCGTACAGCGCGCAGATATGCGGATGGGAAAGGGCGGCGATCGACTTCGCCTCCCTCTCGAACCGCTGTCGCGCTTCGGCCGACGAAGCGAGCGACCGCGGCAGAACCTTGACAGCGACGGTGCGATCGAGCCGGGTGTCGAGAGCCTGGTAGACCTCGCCCATCCCTCCCGCCCCGACGAGGCCGAGGATCCGATATCGGCCGAACACGGAATCGTTGGGAAGTGTGGTCACGACAGGGGATTGTAGATTCGCGGCGGAGGTCAGGCCAGAAACCCGGTTTCAGAGCTTTCCTGCGGCTGGAACGACCTTCCGCGCCCTCCGCCCTCCCATCCGGGAGGAAGGGCTCGTTTTCAGACCTAGCGGCGGTTCTCGAGAATCGCCTTCAACCGCTCGATCGGCAGAGCCTCCGCCTTTGCCCCCCGGTAGCCGGTGATCGCCGTCGCGCGGGTCAGCGAGTTGTAGACGGCCTCTTCGACGGATTCCACGGCGGCGAGAAAGAGAGGGCTGACGGCGTCGTTCTCGAGCTCCTCGGTCGCGAGCACGGGCCGAGGGGATTCGTAGGGCACGAGGTTCGAGGTCGAGAAGGCGATCACGAAGTCTCCGGAGCCGTTGGCCATGTAGGAGCCCGTTCGCGCGAGGCCGAGCACCGCCCGCCGGGCGAGCCGCTCGAGGTTGCGCGAGGAGAGAGGAGCGTCCGTCGCGAGGACGATCATGCACGAGCCGCCTGAGCCGGCCAGATCCTTCTGGAAGTCGTATCGGCCGAGTCTCTCCCCCACCCGCGCCCCGTCGATCGTCAGGACCCCGCCGAAGTTCGACTGGACGAGCGCTCCGACCGTGTACGCACGGCCGCCGACGGGCGGCAGCACGCGGGACGACGTTCCGATGCCGCCCTTCCAGCCGAGCGCTTCGGTTCCCGTTCCCGCGCCGATCGATCCCTCCGCGACGGCGCCGGAGCGCGCGGCGGCGATCGCGGCACGAACCTCCCGCGCGGAGACGCGCCGGGCGCGGATGTCATTCAAGTGCCCGTCGTTGGTTTCGCCGACCACCGCGTTGACGGAGCGGACCTCCTCGTTGCCGGCCTGCTCGAGCGTCCAGGCGACGACCGCCTCGACCGCGGTCCCGACCGAGAGCGTGTTCGTCAGGACGATCGGCGTCTCGAGATTTCCGAGCTCGCGGATCTGGAGGAATCCGGCGGCCTTTCCGAAGCCGTTGCCGACGTAGACCGCGGCCGGGACCTTCGACTGGAACACGTTGCCGCCGTGCGGCACGATCGCGGTCACACCCGTCCGGATGGAATCTCCCTCTATCAGGGTCGCGTGGCCGACGCGCACACCCGCGACGTCGGTGATCGCGTTCCACTTCCCCGCGGGAAGGATCCCGGGCTTGACGCCGAGATCCCGTATGCGCGGCCGCTCCTCGCCGCCGGCGGCGACGGCCGCCGCGGCGATCGCCACGAGCAGCGCGACGAGCCGCCAGGTCCTCGCGGCGTCGAAACGGGCACGGGTCTGTCGCGGCGGCACGGCGCGCAGCATATGCCCGGGCGCCGCTGGCGGACCGGCAATCCTTCCTTCCATGGCGGACTCTTTCGCCGATCCCTTCGACGTTCTATTTACGAATCCAGAGCTCTTCGTAGTTGATCGTCGGACTCGCCTGGCCCACGTGGTCGAAGCCTTCGACCTCCGGGCGCACGAAGGCATAGACCTGATCGTGGAAGAGGGGCAGGATCAGCGCTTCCCGCGCGGCGATCTCTTCGACTCTCCGGTAGAGCGCGTGGCGCGCGCGGGGGTCGGTCTCCGCCCTCCCCTCGTCGGCGAGCCGGTCTATTTCGGCGTTCGCGACGAACCGGCCGAGGATTCCCGCCGTCGAGTGGAGGATGCCGTAGACGAACGTGTCCGCGTCGGGATAGTCCGCCCCCCAGCGGCCGATCGCGAGATCGGTCTCCGCCTTCCGATTCATGTCCAGGTATTCGGCCATCGTCTTGTTGAGGGTCCGCAGCACGAAACCCATCTCGCGAAACGTTTCCGTCAGGCCCTTATAGAACGCGGAGAGCTCCCCGGCGAAGATCGGATGCATGGCGACGGTGAGCTCCACGGTTTCGCGCGAGACCGTCGCCTGGATGGAGGTGTCCGAGGGGGCGCCGGCCGAAGAGGGCGGCGCACTCTTCCTGTTGGCGGAATAACCGAGCAGTCCCGGGGGGATCAACCCTTGCGCCGGGACCGCCAGGCGCCCGAGTGTCCGCCTCACGAGCGCGGGAACGTCCACGGATTCGACCAGGCTCCGCCGCACGTCCGCGTCCCGCATCGGACCCCGATGGCCGTTGAACGCGATGAAATACGTCTGAAGCTTGGGGCCCTCGCGGAACCCCGAGGCAAACCGCGGATCATGCCGGAGCGCCTCGACGTCCGCCGGCAACAGGTCGACGGCGACGGACAGCCGCCCGGCCTCGAACTCCTCGCGGACTTCTTCCGACGGCGTGCCGAACCGGAAGACGATGCCTTCGCTCTTCGGGTAACCCTCGCGCCAGTAGTGGGGATTGCGCTCGAGCTCGAGCCGCCGGCCGGGGTCGAAGCTCACGACCCGGAACGGCCCGGTCCCGACCGCGTTGTCGCGCCAGCTCGCTCCGACCGTCGCCGTCCCCTCGGGAACGATCCCCGTGCCGATGTAGGAGACCAGGGCCGGAAAGAACGACACCGGCTGCTCGAGGTCGATGTAGAACTCCATCGGCGAGACGATGTGGAAGCCGTCGAGATCCGTGACCGCGCCGGCGCCCTCGAGAATCCGCCGGGCGCCGCGGATGGAGGACAGCTGCCACCGGCAGTCGCTCAGGGTGTTGCCGAGGAGCCGCTCGAAGGAGTAGCGAACGTCCCGCGCGGTCAGCCGGCGTCCGTCGTGGAAACGCACGCCCGGACGAAGTTTGAACCGGAAGCGCGTGCCCTCGTTCTCCGCGGAAAAGCTGGACACGAGCCAGGGCACGACCCGCGTCCCGTCGACCGCGTAGGTCAGCGTGTGAAAGATCTGAGAAAGAACCTCTCCCTGCTCCAGCGTACCCGCCACGGAAGGATCCAGCTCGCGGACGACCCCGGCAACCGGCACGTGCAGGATTCCCCCGCCGGCCTGTCGTCCCGTGTCGGCCCTTTCGGCGGAAGCGAGCCCCTCCTGCTTGCCGACCTCCGTGTAGTTGACGTACGGAGCCGAGCTGTGGAGCTGCAGGCCGCGCACGGCCGGGCCGCCGATCCGGTAGTCCACGTCGTGGAAGAGCGGCACGAGGGCCGCCGAATCGACGAGCAGGTGCTCGAACTTCCGATAGAGGCTCTCGCGCGCCGCCGGGCGGGCCTCCGCTCGCGCCTCTTCCAGGATCGCGTCGGCTTCCGGCGATGAAAAATAGCTCCGCAGCCGCCCGTTGTGCGAGTTCATGAGGGTGAACGTGAAGTTGTCGGGGTCGTCGTAGTCGGCGATCCA
>JBDTOO010000081.1:0-12521 GCA_039933215.1 Acidobacteriota bacterium | reverse complement strand
TCTCCATCTCGATCGCGATCGCGTTCGCCTCGAAGATGCCGACCCAGATCGGCAGGAAAACCCCGTCCTCCTCGTCCCGCAGGATAACGACCGGCATGTTGCTGACCGGGTCCATCAGGAGCCCCTTGATCTCCATCTTCACCATGACGCGCTCCTTCCGGGCTCGGGGAGCGGAGCGACCCCTCGGGCGACCAGGGAATTGGGCAGTCCGCGCACGATCCGGACTCGGGCGTACTGGCCCGACGTGAAGGGGGCGGGATCGCCTTCGATGTGGACCACGCGGTTGCAGGCGGTTCGCCCGCGGCTCTGGCCCCGGCGGTCCAGGTTCTCGATCAAGACCTCGAACTCCTGTCCAACGAGGTCCCGATTGATCTCCGACTGGATCTCCTCCTGGAGGGCGAGGACTCGGGCGAGGCGCGCGGCTGCGGTGGCTGCGGGAATCTCCGTGTCTCTCCCCCACCGCGCCGAGGCCGTGCCGGGCCGCGGCGAATAGCAGAACGCGAAGACGTGGGCGAAGCGGAGCTCCCGCATGAGCGAGAGAGTCTGCTCGAAATCCTCGTCCGTCTCACCCGGGAAGCCGACGATGAAATCGGAGGAGAGGGCGAGCGACGGGACGGCGGCGCGGAGGCGGGCGACGGTGTCCAGGTACCCGGCGCGGTCGTACCGCCGTTTCATCCGGAAAAGGATCCGATCCGAGCCGGACTGGGCGGGCAGATGGAGGTACGGGGCAATGATCCCGCCCGAGCCGAGGGCGCCGATCAGGGCGTCATCGACGAACGCCGGATGCGAGGTGATGAAGCGCAGCCGGCGCAGCCCGGCCACTCGGGCAACGCGCCGCAGGAGCTCGCCCAGGCCGAACCCCTCCCCGGGATCCCGATAGGCGTTGACCGTCTGTCCGAGGAGCATGACCTCCGTGTAGCCGCGCGCGACCAGGCTTTCGACCTCGTCGCGGATCTCGGCGAAGCGGCGGCTGCGCTCCCTTCCCCGTGTGAAGGGCACGATGCAGAACGTGCAGAACTGGTCGCACCCTTCGATCACCGTGACGTAGGCCTGGAAGGCCGAGCTTCGGGTGATCTGCTCGAATTGATAGATGGGAGAATCCCTCGGCAGGTCGACCGCCAGGACGCGGCGGCGCTCACTCCGGATCTCTTCGACGATCTCTCCCGTCCGCTCGACCTGGCCCGTTCCGAGGACGAAATCGACGAACGGCGCCCTCTCGAGGATCTCGTCGGCCTCGACCTGCGCGACGCAGCCGGTGACCCCGATGACCATTTCCGGGCGCTCCCGCTTGCGGCGGCCGAGCACGCCGAGCGCGCTGTAGACCTTCGCCTCGGCTTTCTCGCGGACGGCGCAGGTGTTCAGGAGCACCACGTCGGCGTCTTCCCCCGCTCGGGCGGGCCGATACCCCCGGTTGTCGAGCTGCCCCGCCATCCGCTCGCCGTCCAAGACGTTCATCTGGCAGCCCCAGGTCTCGACGACGTAGGATCCTACGTAACCTTCCTGTTTCGAGGCGCTTACGCCAAGAGTCGGAAGAGCGGTCATTCCCGGAGCCACCCCGGCAGCGCGCCCGCCTTACGGGCCTCTTCCGGAAGATCCGCCAGAGCCTTCTCGGCTTCGGCGAGCTGGCGCCGACGCGTCTCGAGGTCTTCCCTCTTCCGGTCCCACGCGGGCTTGATCACACGATCCCGATACTGTCCGTCGTCCCACCGGTAGAAGTCCGTCTCGAGCTGCTTCGTCTCCGTATCGAGCTGGGCGATCTCGTTCGTCAGGTCGATCACGCGCTGGCGCGCGTCGTGGGCGCGCTGGCGCCAGGCGGTCTCATCCGCGACCGGCGAGGCCGCGGTGGGCACCGTGTCCGGGAGGGCCCCCGGCTCGGCCGGTCTCACCGCGGCCGGTGAGGCCGGGGCTGCGCCCGCCTTCGCGGGAGGAGGCGTCGCGCGGACCGGAGCCGCGACCTGGGACGTCGAGAGTCGCCCCTTCCTGGGATCCTTGACGAGGCTGTCGTTCGTGATCGCGACCGGCTTTTCCTTGCGGCCGTGCGCGGAGCCCGCCGCGCGGACGACGTCCGCCAGCGACTGACCCTCGCCCTCCCGAGCGGCGACGGGGGTCCTCCCGAAGCCCCCCGAGAGCTTGGGCCGGGGAGTGGGAGTCGGAGTCGGCAGTGCCGCGAGGCCCGCCTGCGAGAGAAGGAGAAGAGCGGCGGCGGCGGCGAGCCGTTTCATGGCGCGGTCGTCCCGGCGCGCCCGTAGGCGTCCTCGAGGCGCACGACGTCGTCGAGCTCCGGGGACGAGACTTCCACGATTTCGCAGGCCCACTCCGCCTTCAGGCGGTGCCGCTGCCCGGGCCGGATGCGGAACGATTCCCCTGTTGCGAGCAAGACCTCTTTCATCGCGCCCTCGATTTCGACGAGCAACGTCACCTCACCCGAGAGAACGTAGAGGGTCTCGTCTTTTCTTTCATGGTACTGCAGCGACAGGCTGTGGCCGCCGTCGAGGTGCAGGATCTTGCCCGCATATCGCTCGTTCTCGGCGAACACGAGCTCGTGACCCCACGGCTTGGCGATTCTCCTCATCCGCTCCCCTCCCGGTTCTCCCGCGCCTTCGCCGGCGCCTCATGCCTCGCTTCCGCTTCCTCTCTGCCGCGAAAGATCCGCTCGACTTCTGCGGGATCGTCGCACTCGAGCGCGCGGGAAGCCTGCTCGGCCGCTCGGGCGGCGTCGACCGCGCCGATGTTCTGCTTCACGCCGGGAATCGCGACCGGCGTGACCGAGATCTCGCGGATCCCGAGGCCGATTATGGCGGCGATCCCGAGCGTCTCCGAAGCCATCTCGCCGCACACCGCGACCGGGCGGTCCCGGGCGGCTCCCGCGGCGACGACCAAACCTATCATCCGGAGAATCGCCGGATGGAGGGCGCGATAGAGCGACGACACCTCGGGGTTGGCGCGATCGACGGCGAGGGCGTACTGGGTGAGGTCGTTGGTGCCGACGGAGAAGAAATCGACCTCCTCGGCGAAGCGATCCGCGAGGAGCGCGGCGGACGGCACCTCGATCATGACGCCGAGCGGCGGCGCCTTGCGAACGCCGAGCCGCGAAGCCACCGCCGCCAGATGCGCGCGCGCCGCGCGGAACTCGCCGACCGAGGTCACCATCGGAAGGAGAATTCTCAGCTCTCCGCGCGGCGCAGCGAGGCAGAGCGCCGAGAGCTGGTCCTCGAAGAGTGCGGGGTTCGCGAGGCAGTAGCGCAACCCGCGCAGGCCGAGCGCCGGATTCTCGCCGGCGGCCGGGGCGATTCCCTTCTCGCCCCCGAGGTCGTACGTGCGGACGACGACCGGGTGATCTCCGGCCGCCTCGAGAAGCTCCTCGTAAGCGGCCCTCTGCTCTTCGATGCCCGGGGTCCGCGGCGCCGCCTTCAGGTAGAGAAACTCCGACCGGAAGAGCCCCACGCCTTCCGCGTGGAAGCGGTCGAGCGCGCCCATCTCCTCCGGAAGCTCCAGGTTGGCGCGGACCACGATCCGCACGCCATCGCTCGTCTCGGCGGGCCGGGACGTCTTCGTCCTCAGGCGCCTCGAGCGCTCGCGCGCGTCGCGGACGCGCAGGAGAGTCCGGCGCAGGCGGTCCTTCGAGGGATCGGGCTCGATCGACCCCCGGTCGCCGTCGACGACGATCGGCCGGTCGGGTGAAACGAGGTCGCAGAGGCCGGGGATTCCGACGACGGCCGGGAGCCCGAAGGAGCGGGCGATGATGCTGGCGTGCGAGGTCGGCCCGCCGCGCTCCAGGGCGAGCGCCCGCACGCGGCGGGGATCGAGGCGCGCGGCGTTGACCGGGGAGAGCTCGTCCGCGACGAGGATGGATCCTCGCGGGAGCTCCTCGGGAACGCCGCGCCCGGCGCCGGAGAGATGGCGTGCGACCTCCCGCGCGACGTCCGTGACGTCGGCGGCGCGCTCGCGCATGGCGGCGGCGTCCGCGCGCTCGAGACGCTGCCCGAACTCCCCCGCGATCGACGCGAGCGCCCACTCCACGTTGACGCGGTCTCGACGCATGCGCTCGACGATGGCGCCGAGAAACGTCTCGTCCGTCGCGATCATCCCGTGCGCCTCGAGGATGGCCGCGAGCTCGCTGCCCATCTCACCCTTCGCCTCGCTCGAATGGTGGAGAAAGTCTTCCGACGCTTTTCGCGCGGCGCGGCGTAGCCGGCGTTCGTCGGCCTCGAATTCTTCCGGGCCGATCGACCGGCGATACGCGGGCAGCCCGCCGAATCGCACGATCACGGCTCGGCCGACCGCGACGCCGGGAGAGACCGGAAGTCCCTGGAGAATGGGCATGGGGTGTTCCAGTGCGGTGCGGGCTCGCGGGCCGATCGCCCGCGCCCGACGGCCGATCACCGGACGATCGTCATTCTTCCTCGTCGAAGCTTCGGGCGACCAGGTCCTCGACCGCGGCGAAGGCCTCCGCCTCGTCCTCTCCCGTGACCGCGAGCGTGATCCGGGTGCCCTGGGACGCGGCGAGCAGGAGGATGCCGAGGATGCTCTTTCCGTCCACTTCCTCGCCGTTCTTCCGGATCTTGACCGCCGAGCGGAACCGGCTCGCGGTCTGGACGAACTTCGCGGCGGCGCGCGCGTGCAGGCCGAGGCGGTTGCGGATCGCGAGCTCCCGCTCGATCATCGGTCGCTCCCCTCACCGATCGCGACGGTGTTCCCTTCCTCGTCGGCGAGCAGGTCCGACGCGACGCAGATCGACCGCTGGCCGCGGTCCTTCGCGATGTGGGCGACTTCGACGACCGATTTGCCGCTGCGTTGCAGCGCCGCGCACTTCAGCACCATCGGGAGGTTGACGCCGGTCACGATCTCGACGCGGTTCTTGTCGAGGAACGAGAGGGTCAGATTCGTGGGCGTCCCTCCGAACATGTCGGTGAGGATGACCGCTCCCTCCCCCTCATCCGCCTCGGCGAGTCCCCGGGAGATCCGTTCTCGCGCGTCCTCGCCCGTCTGGTTCCATTCGAGCGCGACCGCCACGATGCGGGTGATCTCGGGCTGGATGGTCCGCGCGGCGTCGCGCAGCTCCTCCGCGAGCCTTCCGTGCGTGACGAGAAGAACGCCGATCATAGGGGCGGAGGGAATTGTCTCATCTCCGCCGGCTTGGGGGCGGCTCCGAAGGGGCGCCGGCCGGCGCCCCGGCGTCGAGGCGTCAACGGGTGGCGTCGCGGTGCGACACCCGGACCGGATAGCCCCGCTCCTTCAGGAGGTCGGCGAGCCGTTCGGCGATGTAGACCGACCGGTGTTTGCCGCCCGTGCAACCGATGCCGATCGAGAGATAGCTCTTGTGCTCGCGCTCGTACAGCGGAAGGAGGTAGTCGAAGAATTCCGTCAGCTTCCCGAGGAACGCGGTCGTCTCGGGATCTTTCTCGATGTAGGCGGCCACCGCGGGATCCGATCCCGTCTTCCCCTTCAGCTCGGGGACGAAATGCGGGTTGACGAGAAATCGGACGTCGAACATGAGATCGACGTCGTGCGGAACGCCGAACTTGAAGCCGAACGAGGTCGCCGAGACGACCATGCGCGCCTCGTCGGGGTTGACGGCGAACGTCTTCTGGATGAACGAGCGCAGCTCGTGGACCGTCATGTCCGAGGTGTCGACGACGACGTCCGCCACGGAGCGGACCTCTTCGAGCATCTGACGCTCGTTGCGCAGCGACTGGAGCAGCGAGCGATTTCCGGAGAGCGGATGCGGGCGCCTCGTCTCCGAGAACCGGCGGATGAGCGACTCCTCCGAAGCGTCCAGGAAGAGGAGCCGCGTGCCGGGCGCGCGTTTCTTGACGCGCTCCAGGATTTCGGGGAACCGGGACGCGAACTCGGGGTTGCGGACGTCCAGGATGATGCCAACGCGCGGAGAGGTGACCTGCGACAGAAGAGGCTCGACGAGCTCGAGCGGGAGGTTGTCCACGCAGAAGTAGCCGATGTCCTGAAGGCAGTTGTTCACGTAGCTCTTGCCGGAGCCCGACAGGCCCGTAACGATGACCAGGCTCTCGGGGACTCCGGCCGCGCCGGGCGCGAGCGTCGGCGTCGGCTGACTCATGACGGCTGCCGGGACGCGTGCATATTCTTCGCGATCTGCTCGTCCACCTTGAGGGCGAACTCCTTGGCGGCGTCGTAGCCCTGCGTCTTCAGGAGCTCGTTGCGCGCGGCGATCTCGATCAAGAGGGCGATGTTGCGGCCCGACGCGACCGGAAGGCGCAAAAACGGCCGAGGCCGCTCGAGGATGGAATAGGTTTCCCCGTCGAGGCCGAGCCGGTCGTACTTCTTGGCGGGATCCCACCGCTCGAGCTCGATGACCATCTCGATCGACTTGGAAGCGCGCACGGCGGAGACGCCGAAGAGATGCTTGATGTTGATGATGCCGATCCCCCGGAGCTCCATGTGGTACCGGATCATCTCGGCGGCTCTGCCGACGAGCGAGCCGTTCGGGTACTTCCGGATCTCGACGACGTCGTCCGCGACCAGGCGGTGGCCCCGCTGGATCAGGTCCAGGGCGCATTCGCTCTTTCCGATGCCCGATTCTCCGAGCAACAGAACGCCCATCCCGTACACGTCGACCAGAACCCCGTGGACGGTGGTCGAAGGCGCCAGCTCGTCCTCGAGGATGCGCGTGATCGATTGGATGACGACGGACGTCGTCTGGTCGGAGACGAGCAGCGGCACCCCGCGGCCGCGGCATTCCCGGATGAGGTCCTCGGGAACGTCCTGACCCTTGGTCACGACGAACGCGGCGACCGGGAGCGCGCAGATCGCGGCGATGCGGTCGGCCCGGAGGATCGGAGGCATGGTGTCGAGGTAGTTCAGCTCGCTCTCGCCCAGGATCTGGATCCGTCCGGGCTTGATGAAGGCCTCGTAGCCCGCGAGGGCGAGTCCCGGCCGCTGGATGCGGCCCCAGGAGATCACGCGGGAGAAGCCCTCCTCGCCGGCCACGGTGCGAAGCCCCAGGTCCGCGAGGGGCGCGGAGCGCAGCACCTCGGCGGTCAAGGGCTGCCGCGCCGCCTGAATGCTCAAACGCGCCCCTCGACGAAGACGCCGCTTTCCGCGTCCCGCAGCGCGGCGACGAGGGACTCGGGTGTCGCCGCCCGCCGCAGCGCGTCGGCGACGCCCGGGGTCTTCAGGAGCCGGGAGATCCGGGCGAGCGCCTGGAGGTGGAGAGCGGGAGCCTGCGCGGGCGAAAGGATGAGGAAGATGAGCGTCACCGGCACGCCGTCCGGGGCGTGGAAGTCGACGCCCCCGGGGCTCGTGGCGATCGCGAGCACGATCTCCGAGACGCCGTTCAACTTGCAGTGCGGGATCGCGACGCCCTCGCCGAGCCCCGTGCAGCCGAGCTTCTCTCTTTCGAGGAGCCGCCGTGTGAGGTCCGCGGCGTCCGAGACCTCGCCGGCGTCGGCGACGCGGGTCGCGAGCTGCGTCAGAGCGTCTTCGAGCGAGGAGGGGGTGAGACCGGTGAAAACGAGCTTCGGATCGAGCAGTCCCTGCAGGAACCCCGGGGCGTCCGCCGTCACCATGCGGCGCTCCCCGACCGCCGGAGGGCGGCGGACCCGATCAGCATTCCGGCACGATGAGACCGAAGTCGCCGTCACGCCGCTTGTACAGCACCGAGATCTTCTCCGACCCGGAGTCGCGGAAGACGAACACGTTCTCGGGCGACGCTTCGATCCGCATCACGGCTTCCTCGACGGTCATCGGCTTGGTGGCCCCCCGGCGCCCGACCCGGATCACGCGCGGAGACTCGGGAGAAGAACTTCTCCGCCGCGCCGGCTCTCCCCCGTTTGCGCCCGTCACGCGTGGAGAAATCGAGCCGCCGGCCCCGCGGTGCTTTCGGTCCCGGCGGCGTTCCGAGGACTTGAGCGCCTGAGCGTCGATCTTCTCGAAGGCCCCCGTCAGCGCCCCGCGGAGATTGGCGTTCTCTTCCTTCGCCGTCCAGTGCTGGTTGCGGTGCGCCGCGATGACTTCCGCGACGTACCGGCGCTTCTCCCGCGACAGGATCACCCGGACGTCCGCCGGCTCGCCGACATGGCGCTCGAGGCGGGCCGCTCGCTCCTCGGCGAGGCCGCGGAGCGGGGCCGTGACTTCGACGTTGCGGCCGGTGCATTCGACCGACATGATTCCTCCGGTCTTCGAGGCGGAAGCTAGAACGACTGCTTTCTCTGCGACGAAGATGGGATCCGCAGCTCCTCCCGGTACTTGGCGACCGTGCGCCGGGCGATCTGGATCCCTTCGGCGCGGAGTCTCTGCATGATCCGCGCGTCCGAGTGGGGGCGTTTTGTGTCTTCGTCGGCGATCAGGCGGGAGATCTTGTTCTTGATCGAGACGGAAGACACGTCGTTTCCCGTCGTGGAATCGATCCCGCTGTGGAAGAAATACTTCATCGGGAACAGCCCGCGCGGCGTGTGGATGTACTTGTTGGAGACCACGCGCGAGACCGTCGATTCATGCATGCCGATGTCGTTGGCGACGTCGCGGAGCACGAGCGGACGCAGGTGCTCGATTCCATGGTCGAGGAATCCGCGCTGGTGACGCACGATGGAATCCGCCACCTTGTAGATGGTGCGCTGCCGCTGGTCGAGGCTCTTGATCAGCCAGACGGCCGAGCGCATCTTGTCTTTGAGGTACGTCGCCGCCTCTTCGCCGATCGCCCCGTTTCCGCCGCGGAGCATCTTCCGATAGGAGGACGAGATCCGCAGCTTCGGAAGCCCGTCTTCGTTCAGCTGGATCACGTACTCGTCGCCGATCTTCCGGACGGCGACGTCGGGCTCCACGTAGATCGTGCGCTCGTTCGAGTACTTCCGGCCGGGCTTCGGCTCGAGGTGCTTGATGACCTCCACCACGGCCTGCATCTCGGACATGTCGACGCCGAGCGTGCGGCTCAACTGCGCGAACTGGCGGTTCAGGAACTCCTGCCAGTGCTCGGTGATGACCTTTTCGATCAGGGGATTTTCGATGTCGAGCGCCTGGATCTGGAGCCGCAGGCAGTCCGGGAGATCGAAGGCGCAGATCCCCGGCGGATCGAAGGATCGGACGAGGGCGAGCGCCCTGTCGACGTCGGCGTCGTTCTCGTAGCCTCCCTCGCGGATCTCCTGCCGGGTCACGCGCAGGTAACCGTCTTCGTCGATGTTCCCGATCAGATAGGTCGCGATGTCCCGGATTTCCGGAAGGGCATCGGACATCGAAATCTGCCAGGTCAGGTACTCCTGGAGGCCCGGAGGCCTCGAGAGGATGTTTTCGAGCGGAACCTGCTCGGTCTCCTCGTACTGCCTGGGGTTGTAGGAGCTGTCCAGGTAATCCTCGAAGTAGGAGTCGAAGTCGATCTCGTCGAAAGAATCCCGCTCCTTTTCGGGCGCCTCGCCGGGCGCCTCGGCGGCCGCGGCGGCCTCGCCTTCCTTCGGGGGCTCCGCGCGCTCGGCGGCCTCCGCCGCTTCGGTCTGCGCGGCGTCCTCTTGCTCTTCCTCGAGGATCGGATTCTCGACCATTTCCTGGTTGAGGACCTCCTCGAGCTCGAGCTTCGACATCTGGAGAAGCTTGATCGCCTGCTGCAGCGACGGTGTCATCACCAGTCGCTGCGAGAGCCGCATGTTGAGTTTCTGTTCGAGGGCCATGTGGGTGCTCGCTCTTGATGTCAGCGCGGAACGCTGGTCGGACGCTTCGGCCGGGGTCTGGAAGACTGGTGCAGGTTCATGAGGTCAGTTCAGCTGAAAGGCCTCCCCGAGATAGATCTTTTTTACGACGGCATCGCTCGACAGGGCAAGCGGCGTGCCAGCCCTGAGGATCTCGCCCCCGTGAATTATATAAGCGCGGTCGACGATGGACAAAGTCTCGCGAACATTGTGATCCGTGATGAGCACGCCGATCCCGGAGGAGGCGAGCCGCCGAGCAATGGCCTGGATGTCGAGGACGGCGATCGGATCGATTCCCGCGAAGGGCTCGTCCAGAAGGAGGAAATAGGGGGAAATCACCAGGCTGCGCGCGATCTCGACCCGCCGGCGCTCGCCACCGGACAGGCTGTAGGCCCGGTGACCTCGCAGCCGGTCGAGGCCGAACTCGGCGAGGAGGCGATCCGCGCGCTCCTGCCGCTCCGAATGGGTCAGGTCCAGGGTCTCCAGGATCGCGAGAAGGTTTTGCTCGACGGTCATTTTCCGGAAGACCGACGGCTCCTGCGGCAGGTAGGAGATCCCCGCGCGAGCCCTCCGGTACATCGGGAGATCGGTCACGTCGCGCCCCCCGAGCCGGACCTCCCCGGCGTCGGGGCGCACGAGACCGACCACGATCGAGAAGGTCGTCGTCTTCCCCGCTCCGTTCGGTCCCAGAAGGCCCACGATCTCGCCGCTGCCGACTTCGAGCGAGACCCCGCGGACGACCGCGCGTCCGGCATACGTCTTGATCAGGCCCGTCGCCGAAAGCGTCGCGTGCTCGCCGGCGGCCGCCTCCGGGCTGTTCATGAGCTGCGGGTCTTGTGGATCGTTTCCGTACGGCCCCCTTCCGGCGCGGTGACCTCGACGCTACCCCCCCGCTTGGTGATCGTCAAGGTCGCGCCCGTGACGCGGTTGCCCTCGCGGTCGACGACGGAAGCGGGGGCGCCCTCCAGCACCGTCTTCCCTTCCGCCGGCCAGTCGACGGCGCGATCGGCGCGGCCGCTCCGTCCCTCGCGCGCGTCCGTCATGACCACCTCGCCCGTCAGAGTCACCTTCTCGAGGCGCCGTTCCGCTCCGATCTCCGCGACCGCCTGGTTGGAAGAGGCGCGCCAGTCCGCGCTCGTCACGACCACGGTTCCATCGAAGACGGCGGTGGCGGGCCTGCCGGCCGCCGGGGCGCCCGAGGGGCGCGCGGCCGGAGAGGGAGGCCCGGAAGGCGCTTCCCGATAGGTCAACCGGTGCGCGGTCACGACGGAGGGGCGGCGGTCGGCGGCCGGCGACCCGCGCCGGGAAGCCGACGCCGCGGGCGTCGGGCGTACGGCGGCCGCCGCGGATCCCGCGAAGACGGTCCGCGTGTTTCCGACGGCGACGAGAGTTCGTTCCGCGTCGTTCAACGTGACGTCGTTGCCGAAGACCGAGGACGCGTCCTGCCAGAGCGTCGCGTTGCCCGAGAGGGTCGCGACGCGGCTCGTGTCGTCGAAGGTCATCCGGTCCGCCCTGGCGAAGACAGGCTTCGACCGATCCCCCACGGGCGTCGCGAGCGGGCTCCCGTTCTGGCGGGACGTGAGCACGGCCCGCGCACCCCCTTCGGCGCGGAGGTTCTTGCGCTTCTGGTCGATCTCGATCCGCGCCGCCGAGACCTTCGAGCCGTCCCCCTCCGCGGTGGCGGAACGCCCGGGGGCGCCCGTCAGGATCCACACGGAGCGGTCGGCGATCTCCACGGCGTGGTCCGCCGTCGCGGAGCGTCCTTCCGAGATCATGCGCACGGAGCCCGAGAGGTCCAGCGATTCGACGGTCCCTGCCGGAGTGAGGGCCATCGACGCCGCGTCGGCCTCTCCCTGCCGGCCCTCGGACTCGATGCGCACGCTCCCCTGCGCCTTCGCGGTCCGCGCGCGCCCTCCGTCGAACGCGACCTCGATCGAGTTCGCTCGCAGGCGGCGCGCCGGCTCGTTCAGGGTCGCCGGCGCGCCGGCGAGCGAAAGGGACCGGACGGATCCGTCGGGCGAGAACGTCATGCCGCCGTGGTCTCCCGCGTAATCCTGCGGAGGACGCGGCGCGCCGCCCGCAGCCTGTCCAGGCAGGGCGTCGCCCGCGATCCGGCCGCGGACGCGTCCTTCGGCGCGCGCCCAGTCGAGCCGGCTGCCCTCTTCCACCATCTTGAGGAGGAGGCGGTCGGTCTGCAGCCGGCTGCCCGATTTCGAGGCGGCCGAAACGGACCCGGCGAGCTCGACGAGCGATTCATCCCGGCGGTAGACCGCGCCGTCCGCCGAGAGCGCCGAGAGGCCGCCCATCTCGTCGCCGCTCCCGTTCCCGCGCACCGGTCCGACGAGGCGCGCTTCCCGCTTCGCGACGTCGTATTCGCCGGAGCTGGCCTCGAGCGCGAAGCTCCCTCGCGACAGCCGGATCTTTTCGGGCGCGAGGAGACGGCGGGCCGCCGGCTGGAAGTCGATCTTCTCGGTCTCGCCGAGCGCTCCCCGTCCGTCGACCCACCGGACGTTGCCGGTCAGATGCGCTTCATTGGTCCGGTGGTCGTAGGTCGCGCGGTCGGCGTGGACGGTCACCGGGTCGCCCTTCTCCGGATAAACGGTGAGCGTCACCTTCTCCAGCGCATACAGGTTCGGGAGAAGCCCCGCCGCCGGTCCGAAGCCCACCGTGCGCTCCGACTGGATGTGGAAGAGCGGCTTGCCTCCCACCGTCTCCGTGTAATTGAAGCCCTTGAGGACTGTCGTGGCCTCGCCGGCCTCGGATCCCGCGGGCGCCGCCGGAAGGGTCTCCCGGCCCGACTTCCCGGCCGCTGGCCGTCGTCCGGGGCGAAACGAGTAGACGAGCAGCGCGGCGAAGAGCGCCGCGAAGAGG